>NZ_JZDQ02000013.1 GCF_000960475.2 Nocardioides luteus
GAGGCGTCACTCCCGTCGGGCGAGGCGTCACTCCCGTCGGGCGAGGCGTCACTCCCGTCGGGCGAGGCGTCACTCCCGTCGGGCGAGGCGTCACCGTAGTGACGTCTCGGCCGACGTACCTGACGCCTCGGCCGACGTACCTGACGCCTCGCCCGACGGGAGTGACGCCTCGGCCGACGTACCTGACGCCTCGGCCGACGTACCTGACGTCTCGGCCGACGCTTGTGACGCCTCGGCGAGGGTGAGGTTCTGGGCGATCAGGGCGGCCATGAGGGCTCGCTGGCGGGCGGGGGTGAGACCGAAGCCGGAGGGGGTCAGGTCGGGGGTGGCCAGGGACTCGTCGATCCCGTGGAGGCGGGCGGTGGCGTGGTTGACGTCGGCGATGGCCTGGCGGAGGTCGGCGGTCGCGGGGTCGTGGACGGTGGGGTCACCGACGAGATTGAGTACGCCGGTGATGCCGATGCGGCGCTCGTCGCCGACCCGGTCCAGGGCTGCGAGCAGGGCAGCGCCTACCGGGCGGAGCGGCCCCAGGTCGGCCGGGAACGGGTAGGTGGCGCGCAGGCGCGAGGGGTTGTAGCGGTAGGCGGTGTTGAGCATGGTGCCGCCGGCGCGCATCGCCCAGACGCGATGGAGGTCGGAGGCGAGGAACGCGTACGCAGCCGCATCCTGCGTCGGGTAGACGACGAGCCCGTTGGAGAAGACGTGGTCTGCACCGACCAGGACCGGCCACAGGTGCTTGCTGTGCTTGCTGAACGCGATGACGTGCGAGAGCTCGGCGGCGTCGCGGTAGAGCTCGTCGACCGGGCTGAGGAAGCCCCACCAGCGCTCCTTGAGCTGGGGATACTTCACGAACTGCCGGCGGCGCTCGGCGCGTACCTTGGACCGCACCCGCCGGGCGAGCGGGCGGTCCTCGGCGAGCTCCTCGAGCCCGAGCTTGCCGACGTCGATCACGAAGCGGGAGGCGGTCGATCCGCACGGGGTCACCAGGTCCTCGCCGCTCAGATAGGGCCGCACCGTGTGCCCGAGCGGCCCGCGGCAGAGGGCCTCCGCCTCGGCCGGTGTCAGGACGAGCGAGCGGCCGAGCACGATCGTGCCCTGGTAGCCGTGCGGCAGCGGGACATCGAGAGCCAGTCGCGCCGGCTCCGGGAGCGAGAACCCGTCCTCGAGCGTCCCGGTGATCGCAGGCACCGAGCGGCCGTCGAGCCAGGCGCTGTCGAGCGGCCGGGTGGTGAGCCAGATCTTCGCGAACCGCACCCCCGCCGTCGGCCACGGGGCCGACCGCTCCGCCCGGGCCACCTGCCAGCCGCGGTCCAGGAGCGCACCGAGGCCGAACCGTGCGGTGTCGCCCTCGCTGATCGAGTCGGTGGTGATCAGCCCGATCTCCCCGCGGCTGAGGGCGGCGGCCCGGAGCAGGAAGTAGATAACGTAGTCGGCCCGCCTCGTCGTGCCCGCGGCGAGCGTGTGCGCGAGGTAGTCGCGCAGCTCCCGACCGATCGCGTCCCGCACCCGCTTGACCCCGAGGTAGGGCGGGTTGCCGACGACCGCGTCGAAGCCTCCGCGCGCCATCACCTCGGGCGCGGCCAGCGCCCAGTGGATCGGCCGGACCGAGGGAACGGGCAGTCGCCGGGCGCGGCTGAGCGCCGCGTACGCCTCCTCGAGCCGTTTCCCCGGCCGACCGCCCAGCGGCAGCGCGACCGCGACCATGGCATCGGCGTACGCCGTCGGGTCGGCCACGCCGGCGGGAAGCTCGTCCGCGTCGACGATCCCGACCAGCGAGTTGCCGCACAGGATCCGGTCGTCGAGGAAGGTCAACGGGAGCGAGGGGTCCTCGCAGAGCAGCCAGAGCGACAGCTTCGCGATGTCGACCGCGACCGGGTCGATGTCGGCGCCGTAGAGGCACCGGGTGACGACCTCGGCCACCGGCAGCCGGCACGACGACGCCAGATAGCGCGCAGAGGCGAGGAGAAAGACCCCGGTCCCGGCCGCGATGTCGACCACGGTGGCGTCCGCGGACGCCACCGGCGCCAAGGCATGGGCGACGACCTCGTCCGCCAGCTCGGGCGGGGTGTAGTGGGCGCCGTTGTCGCGCCGCGAGGAGTCCTCGAGCAGCGCCTCGTAGACGTAGCCGATCTCCTCCAGGACCAGGTCGTCCACTTCGACCTTGTCCTGGAACAGATAGTCCGACAGCAGACGATCCGACGATGAACGGTCGTCGGCACAGGGCAACAGCCCCGCCGCGTCCAAGGCCTCCTCGGTGACCGCCATGCCGCGGGCCTCCGCGAAAGCCGCCACCACCCGGCGCATCACCACAGCCACCGCCGAGGGGCCGCCGCCCAGCTCGGCGACCGCCGACCGCGCTCGACTGCGCAGTGCCCGGGCGGTGATCACAGGATGAACCATAGAACGCCCGCAGGTTCGAGGAGACGAACCGATGATGAAGAGTGGCGGCCCGGGGTGCCCCCGTTCACCACAACGTCACACCGCACGTACAGAATCCGCCGCATGTCCAACGACTCGGAGCGGCTCGCGCCCCTCCTCCACATCCGGCCCGGCACGACACCTCGCGTGGCGATCATCTCGGCGAGCTACGGCGCTGGCCACAACTCGGCCTCCCGGGAGATCGCCCGAGCACTCGGGGAGGCCGGATGTGACGTCGAGATCTTCGACTTCGTCGATCTGATGCCCTGGCGCCTCGGGCACGGCCTGAAGGCCGGCTACAAGATGCAGCTCCAGGTCAGTCCCGACTCCTGGGGCACCACGATGAGCCTGGTCATGCCGGGGCGCCCGCTCCACAGGCTCTTCAACCGGGTCCTCCGCCTCTCCATCCGCAACCTCACCGACGCCATGCACGGCGCCGATCTGGTCATCTCCACCCACCCGTTCTGCTCCCAGGTGATCGGTCACCTGCGCACCACCGGGCAGCTGAGCGTGCCCGCCGTCACCTACCTCACCGATGCCGCCGTCCCGGCGCTGTGGATCAACCCCGGCATCGACCTCAACCTCGCCATCCACGAGGTCGCGGCCCGCGAGGCGCGCATCCTCGGCGGCAAGGCGGCCGTGGTCCAGCCGCTGGTCCCGCCGGGTGCGGCGTACGTCCCCGGCGAGGTCTTCCCCGACCCCCTGGCCGACCTCGACCTGAAGGGCCCGCGGGCGCTCGTCACCGGCGGATCGCTGGGCGCCGGCGCCCTCGAGCAGACCGCCCTCGACATCCTCGAGCACAGCGACATGACCCCGATCGTCCTCTGCGCGACCGACCCCTGCCTCAAGCGTCGCCTGGAGCGCATCCCCGGTGTGGTGGCGCTCGGCTGGCGCACCGACGTACGTGCCCTGATGGCGACCAGCGACTGCGTCGTCCAGAACGCCGGCGGCTTCACCTCCCTGGAGGCGCTGGCCTCCGGCACCCCGGTGATCACCTACCGCTCGATCTCCGGCCACGGCGCCGCCAACTCGGCCAACCTGGACCGCGCCGGCCTGATCCCGTGGGCACGTGACGAGATCGAGCTCGCCAAGCACCTGGTCGTCGCCGCGGAGTCGCCCCGGTTCAACCGACTCGCGCTCGGGGTCCCCGACATCGTCCAGCTCCTCACCGGCAGCCATGAGGAGACCCAGCCGGTTCAGCGGCCCGAGGACAGCCCGAAGAGCCTCGCGGCGTTCTCGTGGAGCACGCCGCGGGCCCAGTCGTCACCGAGCCCGAGCCCCAGGACCCCGTCGACCGCCTCGAGGTAGGGGTAGGGGATGTTCGGGAAGTCGCTCCCGAACAGCACCCGCTCCCCCAGCACCTTCAGCCGCGGCAGCTCCTCGGCCGGGAACGGCGTGGACGCCTCGGTGAAGGCGGTGAAGGCCATGGTGGTGTCCAGGTGCACGTTGTCGTACTTCTCCACCAGGTCGAGGAAGCGCGCGTAGTCCGGCAGCCCCATGTGGGCCACGATCAGCACCAGATCGGGATAGCGCCCGAGCAGCGCCTCCATCCCGGCCGGCCCGGTGAACCGCCCCGGCGCCGGCCCGTGGCCGGAGTGGATCACCAGCGGCGTACGCGACTCCGACAGCACCTCCCAGACCGGGTCCAGCAGCGGCGAGTTGGGGTCGTAGTCACCGACCTGGACGTGCGCCTTGAAGATCCGCGCCCCCGCCTCGACCGCCTCGCGCACGTAGTCGCCCGCACCGGGCTCCGGGTAGAACGTCGCCGACTGCAGGCAGTCCGGCTTGTCCGCCGCGAACTCCGCGCCCCACTCGTTCAGCCACGCCGCCATCCCGGGCTTGTGCGGATAGGTGAGGGCCGAGAAGCGACGTACGCCGAGATCCCGCAGCACCCGGAGCCGCTCCTCCTCGGAGTGCCGGTAGGCGATCGGCCACGCCCGGCCGGTCAGCGGCCCGGCCGAGTCGAAGTAGGCCCACACCTTGTCGAGCATCCGCTCGGGCAGGAAGTGGGTGTGTACGTCGAAGATGCCGTCCAGACCCAGCGCGTCGAGCCGCGCGCGGATCTGCGCGGGCTCGTCCGGGGCGATGGTGACCGTCGGATGATTCACGACAGCCGAACCTACCCGGCGGACGCAGTTCCCGAGGCCATCGGTGCGGCGAACGTCTCGGCGATCGCCTGAGCCCTCCCAGGGATCTCGTCCGCGGTGAGCCCCCAGGTGCCCTCGGCGAAGCGCCGGGCGAGCTTCGCCAGCGAGTCGGCGCCTTCGTTGAGCGCCTCGCCGACGTGGCCGCGCACCCACTCGAACGAGAGTCGCTCGGACTCGCGGCACAGGTCGTCGTGCATGCGGGTCAGGCCGGCGAGCTCGGCCCGGTGCTCGGTCTCGTAGCCCTTCGGCATCGACTCCTCTCCGCGGAGCCAGTCCTCGATCAGCGCGAGCGCGACCCGCGAGTCGGTCCGGATGGTCAGCGTGCGACGCGGCAGCGCGCGCACCGCCTCCGCGATCGCCTGCAGCTCGGCCAGGACCACCAGCGAATGCGGGTCCCGGATGCGGGCGTTGGGCACCTGCCGGCCGAAACCGTGCTGGCCGTCGCCGGCGAGCCAGCCCCAGCCGATGAAGCCGCGGTGCGCCGAGCCGTCGGTCGCCACCACCAGCGGTGGCAGCGGGCCGGCCCGGTGAAGCGCCATCGCCTCGACCGCCGCCGCACGGATGTCGGCGTCCTCCTCGACGAACGGCACCACGGTGACCCCGGGATAGGCGTCCGCGATCTCGTCGGTCAGCATCCAGAACCGCGAATTGGACGGCAGCGCGACCACGATCTGCACCGGAGCGATCTCGACGAGCGAGTCGTACGCCGCCCCGACCGCCGCGATGATGGCGTCCTCGGTCCCGCGGGCGCCCAGCGACCCCGCCGACGACACCTCGGGACCGACCAGGACCCAGTCCCAGCTCTCGGCGTCGCTGCGCTCCTTGACCACGATGAAGCAACGCATTGCAGACCTCCTGACCCGCCCGAACAAGTCGGTCTCGACGTTACCCGGCGGTGCCTGAGAAGGAGCCTGCGGCGTCAGGATCCGGACACCGAGCCCAGTCGGGTCGTGAAGCCGAGAGTGACCTATGGACCACTCTCGGCTTCACGACCCCTGCTGCTCGACGGCCGGGCTCACTCCCCGCCGGCGTAGAGACCGTCGATGACGTCGGCGTACTTCTTGCTCACCACGCGCCGCTTGAGCTTCAGGGTGGGGGTGAGCTCCTCGGACTCGGCGGTCCACTCCTCGCCGAGCAGCTCGAAGGCCTTGACCTGCTCGGGGCGCGAGAGCCGGGCGTTGGCCGCCTCGACGGCCTGGCCCACCGCACCCCGGATGACCGGGTGCTGAGCCAGCTCGGCGAGCGAGCCGGCCTCGACGCCGAGCTTCTGGGCGACCACGGGAGCGATCTCGCCATCCAGGGTGAGCACGGCGACGACGTACGAACGACCGTCACCGACCACCATCGCGTGGCCGACGAGCGGGCTCTCCTTGAGGAGGTTCTCGATGTTGGACGGGGCGATGTTCTTGCCCGCGGAGTTGATGATCATCTCCTTCTTGCGGTCGACGACGCTGAGGAAGCCGTCCTCGTCGAGCGAGCCGATGTCGCCGGTGTGCAGCCAGCCGTCGGCGTCGAGGAGCGCCGCGGTCGCCTCCGGCCGGCGTACGTAGCCAGGCGTCGTGATCGGCCCGCGGAACAGGATCTCGCCGTCATCCGCGATGCGCACCTCGATCCCGGGATGGGGCCGGCCGACCGTGCCGAGGCGGAAGCCCTCGGGCCCGTTGGCGGTCGCGGCGCCGGTGGTCTCGGTCATCCCGTAGACGTCGTAGACCTTGATCCCGAGCCCGGCGAAGAAGCGGGCCACCTCGATCGGCATCGGCGCGGCCGCACTGGCCGCCCACTCGACGCGGTCGAGGCCGAGCAGGGCGCGCATCGTCGAGAGGACGGCCGCGTCGGCCTGCTCGTACTGCGCCTGCAGCTCGGGCGAGGTCGTCTGTCCGGTCTGTTGCGACTCGACGTAGGCGAGGCCGACCGCCATCGCCTTCTCCACGGCCTCACGCTTGGCCTCGTCGGTCTCGGCGGCGAGCAGCGCGGTGACGCCGGTGCGGATCTTCTCCCATACCCGCGGCACCCCGAAGAAGCTGGTCGGGTGCACCTCCTGGAGCGTGCCGAGCAGCAGTGACGGGTCCTGGATGAGGTAGACGTGGCCACCGTTGAACTGCGGGATGTAGAGGCTGAGCACCCGCTCGGCGATGTGGGCGAACGGCAGGTAGGAGACCAGCACGCCCGGCTCCTCGATCCCCGAGGTCGACAGCGAGCTGGTGGTCTCGAAGACGATGTTGCGATGGGTGAGAACCACGCCCTTGGGCTGCCCGGTGGTGCCCGAGGTGTAGAGCATCGTGACGGTGTCGTCCGGGGTCACCGCCGCGCTGCGGGCGGCCAACTCCTCGCCGACCCCGGCGAGCGCCGCCGCACCCGAGGCGATGAAGTCGTCCCATGCGACCGCCCGCGGGTCGTCGGCCACCGCGGTGTCGATGGTGACGACCCGGAGGATCTCCTCCCGCTTCAGCCCGAGCGCCCAGCGGGCGACGTGGTCGTCGGTCTCCAGCACCACGATCCGCGGGTTCGCGTGCTCGGCGACGTAGCCCACCTGGTCGGGCGCGAGGGTGTTGTAGATACTGATCGGCACACCGCCGGCGAGCACCGCGGCCAGGTCGGCGAGGATGTGCTCGATGCGGTTGGCGGCCATGATCGCGACCGACTCCCCCGGCTGGAGACCTGCGGCGATGTAGGCGGCGGCGAGCTCACGGGCGCGCTGGTACAGCTCGGCCCAGGTCAGCGTGCGCCAGCCCGTACCGTCGGCGGTGTGCCGGTCGGAGAAGGCCGGCTCGGCGCCGCGTTCGGCGACCACCTTCGCGAATACGTCGACCATGGTCTGGTCGCCGATCTGGGACTCGAGGGCGGCGCGGTCGGCAGGGACGTCGGGCATCGGGGCGCTCCTTCGTTGGTCTGTGACTCGGGTCACAAGTATGTGCCTCGACCGTAGGGAGGTGTCGCAGCCGACACAAGAGCCCGTCCGCGCTATTCGGCAACAGGTTCCACTCCGCAGGTCTTTCCACTCATCGGAAGACCGCGCTGGCGGCGGCCGCCGGAACAGGAGTTGACTCGCTCCATGGCAGAAGAACGTACGCAGGTTGTGATCGTCGGCGCCGGCCCCGCGGGGATGCTGCTGAGCCATCTCCTCGCCGCCGACGGGGTCGACTCGGTCGTGGTGGAGACCCGGTCCGAGGAGTACGTCGCGGCCCGGATCCGCGCCGGCATCCTGGAGCAGTCGAGCGTCGACCTGCTCACCGAGGTCGGCCTCGGTGACCGGCTCGTCCGCGACGCCGACAAGCACAGGGGCATCTATCTTCAGTGGCCCGAGGAGCGCCACCACCTCGACTTCGTCGACCTGGTCGGCCGGGCGGTCTACGTCTACGGGCAGACCGAGGTGCAGAAGGACCTGATCGACACCCGGCGTGCCGCCGGGCAGGTCGTCCACTACGAGGTCAGCGACACCGCCCTCCACGACATCGAGTCCGACCGGCCCTCGGTCACCTTCACCGACGCCGACGGGGTCGCCCGGCGGATCCGGGCGGACGTGATCGTCGGCTGCGACGGCTCCTTCGGTCCCAGCCGCGCCGCGATCCCGGCCCGGGAGAGCTGGGACCGCACCTACCCCTACAGCTGGTTCGGCATCCTCGCCGACGTCGCGCCCTCGACCGACGAGCTGATCTACGCCTGGCACCCCGACGGCTTCGCGCTGCACTCGATGCGCTCGGAGAGCGTCTCCCGGTTCTACCTGCAGGTGCCGAACGGCACCGACCCGGCGACCTGGTCCGACGACCAGATCTGGGACGCGCTCGCCACCCGGCTCGGCCACGGCCAGAACGGCTGGACGCTGCAGCCCGGGCAGATCACCGACCGCAGCGTCCTGCCGATGCGGTCCCATGTCTCCACCCCGATGCGTCACGGCCGCCTCTTCCTGGCCGGCGACGCCGCACACATCGTGCCGCCGACCGGCGCCAAGGGGCTCAACCTCGCGGTCGCCGACGTCGCGCTGCTGGCGCCGGCACTCACCGCGCTGCTCAAGGGCGACCCGCGGCTGGCCGACGACTACTCCGACACCGCGCTGCGCCGCGTCTGGCGCTGCACCCACTTCTCCTGGTGGATGACCACGATGCTGCACACCGCCGAGGACCCGTTCGACACCCAGCTCCAGCTCTCCCAGCTGCGCTGGGTGACGTCCAGCGAGCACGCTGCCGCCGGGCTCGCGGAGAACTACGCCGGGCTGCCGATCGGCTTCTGAACGGCGGCCCCGTGGGCGCGGTCAGCCGAGCACCGCGCCCACGCCGAACTCATCGAGATCCCGGCCGACCACGACCAGGCCGGAGAAGTTCTTCTGAGCCCGGTGGAACTTGTGCTCCGGCCAGTTGGCGGGCACCAGGTGGTTCAGCACGAGCGTGCGCACGCCGGCCGCCTCCGCGATCGGTCCCACCTCGTCGATGGTGGTGTGAGCGCTGATCAGGTGCTGGAAGCGGCCCTCGGCCGAGGTGTCCCGAGGCTCGGGGAAGATCTCTTCCGCCCAGTCCCGGTCCATGACCTCGTGCACGAGGATGTCGGCGCCCTGTGCCATCTCGACGAGGTTCTCGCTCGGCGAGGTGTCGCCGGAGAACACGATCGTCCCGTCGTCGGTCTCGAAGCGGAACGCGAGCGCAGGGAACACCGGAGCGTGCTGAACCAGCGTGGCCGAGACCCGGACACGATCGTCCTCGTAGAACGGCACCGGACTCATCCGGGGATGCGGGTTCCCGTTGGGATCAGCGAGGTAGCGCTCAGGGATGGGGACGTCATGCCCGGAGACCAGGGTGGACGGGGGTGGTTTGCGGGTGTCGAAGACCCGATCGTTGATGTCGGTCGCGTAGGCCCTCATCATGAGGTCGACCATCTCGGCCGTTCCCGGCGTCGGGTTGTCCGGCGCCGTCACCGGCGGGTCCGGTGGCGGGCCGAAACGGGGAGGAAGCGTGCCCCGGTCTCCGGGCCCCCACACCTGCACCGGTGACGTCACCCGCGCCAGACCGTTGGACAGCCCCTCGATGAGCAGGTTGTTCAGGTCGATGGTGTGGTCGGAGTGCAGGTGGGTCAGGAAGATCGCGCGCAGGGCATCCAGCGGACCGTCCGTGTCATGGCTCCAGTTGCCGAGCTCGGCGTCCCGCGCCTGACGGCCCACACCGTGCCCGGCGTCCACGATGTAGTAGCGGTCGCCGACGGCCACCGCCGACGCCACGCCCGCCCGGTCGGTTCCCGGCCACCAGGGCGGACCTCCGGATGTGCCCAGGAGGATGAGCCGGGTGCGCCGGCCCGCCCCGAACTTTCGCGCGGCAGGAGTGGCACCTGTGGCGGAGGCGGGCAGTGTGCCCGTCCCCGCGAGGACCCCGGTGGCACCGGCGCCGGCGAGCAGCAGCCGCCGGGAAACGCCGGAGCCGGGCGTCGATCCGGCCGGCCTCTTCGGAATGTTCATGCATCAGATCTTGCGGAGGAGGTGATCCGGGTCACCAATGCCAAAGCGGTGTGCGATATGTGCGCCTACGCATGGGGGAGGTTGTCAATATGTCCCGCCGGTAAGGGGATCCACGCCAGGCAGCGCCGTCTGCGCGGCGCCCTCGAGCTCCGTGGCGATGATCCCCGCGGTGGCGGTGAGCGCGTCGACCAACAGGCGTGCTTCCCGGCTGACCGATCGGTCCGCGGGCAGCGTGACGCCGATGGCGCGGGGGACCGTGTCGAGCCGGAGAGGCAGCATCTCGAGAAGCTCGTCGCGTACGCCGATCAGCATCGGCAGCGGAGCGATCGCCTCCGTCTCCAGGAGCATCGCCCGGGTGGTGAGGAGGGTGGAGCACTCGGTGATGTCGCGCGGCGGGCCGAGGCCCTCCCGCGCGAACATGTCGTCGAGCTCGGCCCGCAACGTGCTGGGCTGCAGCGGCAGGATCCACGGGTAGGACTGCAGGTCGGCGAGCCGCTGCGGCGCTGAGACGAGTGCCGGGTGGCCACGACGTACGACCGCCCGCACCGCTTCGTCGTAGAGCCGGATGTGATGGAGCGCGCCGCGGTAGGTGCCGGGATCCAAGCGTCCGACGAGCAGATCGACCTCGCTGCGATGGAGGCTTGTGGTCAGCTGCTCCGCGGTGCCCTCGACGACCGAGACCGTGATGTCGGGGTGGGACCGTTTCAGCGCGACCACCGCACGAGGGAGCAGGGCGTAGGCGCCGGCCAGGTTGGTGCCGACCCGGAGCGGCCGCGCGCCACCCTGGAGCACCTCCTCGATCTGCTCGGAGGCCCGACGGAGGTTGCCGAGCGCGGACCGTGCCTGCTCGATCAGGATCTCCCCGGCCGGCGTGGGCGATACGCCTCGAGGTCCGCGCACGAAGAGCTCGGCACCGACGAGATCTTCGAGCTCCCGGACGCTTCGGGTCACGGCCGGCTGGGAGACGTAGAGGTTCTCGGCGGCGCCGACGAACGACCCCTCGTCGGCGATCGTGGTGAGCAGGACGAGATGGCGCAGCTTCAGCTTGCCGCCGAACAGTTGCTGGGTCTGCACGATGGAACCTCTCGCCGACGACGGGCGGCCATCGTAGATCGCTTATACCGGATTGCCTAGATATATCTTTTTCGCAATACCTGGCCTCGGATTGGCATTGGTGGTGTTCCTCTCGGCGGCAGCACGATTCTGGCATGCACCTCTCGTCTACCCCGGCCCGTACGCCGTCGGATCTGGCCGTTGCCGTCGCCTCGGGCGCCGTCACGGTCGTGGATCTGACCGCAAAGCTCTCGGCCTCCACACCCGTGTTGCCCCTGCCCGAGGGGATGGCCCCGATCCCCCGCTTCGAGCTGGAGGAGCTGGCGAAGTACGACGAACGGGGCGAGACGTCCTACCAGAACGGCATCCACACCGGCGAGCACGTCGGCACGCACTTCGACGCCCCCTGCCATTGGGTCACCGGCGTCGAGCACGGCGACGTGTCGCAGGTGCCGCCGGAGCGGCTCGTCGGGCCCGCCGTGGTCATCGACAAGACGGCCGAGGTCGCGGAGAACGCGGACTACCTGCTCACCATCGAGGACGTCCAGGCGTGGCAGCGGGAGCACGGACCGCTCCCGAAGGGCTGGCTCCTCTACCGCACCGGCTGGGGCGCCCGGTCCCACGACCAGGAGCTGTTCCTCAACGCTGACGGCGAGGGCCCGCACACACCGGGCGTGACCCCCGAATGCGCGAAGTGGCTCGCCGAGGAGACCGACATCATCGGGTTCGGTGTCGAGACGGTGGGCACCGACGCCGGGCAGGCGTTCGGCTTCGAGCCGGCCTTCCCCGTGCACAGCTACCTTCTCGGTGCCGGCAAGTACGGCATCACGCAGCTGCAGAACCTGGCGCTGATCCCGCCCACAGGCGCCCTGATCGTGGTCGCGCCCCTCCCCATCGTGGGCGGTTCGGGCAGCCCCGCACGCGTCCTGGCGATGGTCCCGGCTGCAGGCCAGGAGGTGGACTGATGCTGGTACGTGATGCGATCGGCGAGGTGCTCGCGGATCTCGGTGTCCGGACCGTGTTCGGCGTGGTCGGCAGCGGAAACTTCCACTTCACCAACGCACTCGTGGAGCGTGGGGCACGGTTCGTCCCGGCCCGGCACGAGGGCGGCGCCGCCACCATGGCGGACGCCTACGCCCGGATGTCCGGCGAGGTCGCGGTGCTGTCGCTGCACCAGGGGTGCGGCTACACCAACGCGCTCACCGGGATCGTCGAGGCGGCGAAGAGCCGCACGCCGTTGCTCGTGCTGACCGCGGAGGCGACCGAGCCCACCTCGAACTTCTTCATCGACCAGGCCGGCATGGCCGAAGGCGCCGGTGCCCTCGCCATGCGCGTCCGGTCGCCGCAGACCGCCCTGGTCGACGTCGCCCGTGCCTTCGCGGCCTGTCTGCACCAGCAGCGGACCGTCGTACTGAACGTACCGATCGATGTGCAGGACATGGAGCTGCCCGCGGACGCGGCGCGACGCACGTACGACGCCGTGGGACTGCCGCAGCCGGCGCCCGAGGACGTGGCCCGGTTCGTCGAGCTGATCCGGTCGGCGCAGCGGCCGGTGTTCGTGGCCGGGCGCGGTGGCCGGGCCGAGGGCGCGAAGGAAGCGCTCCGTGAGCTCGCGACCGCGTCGGGGGCCCTGCTGGCCACCTCCGCGGTCGCCCGCGGCCTGTTCAACGAGGATCCGTGGGGCATCGACGTCTCCGGGGGGTTCAGCTCGCCGCTCTCGGCCGAGCTCATCGCCGAGGCCGACCTCGTGGTCGGGTTCGGCTGCGCGTTGAACATGTGGACGATGAGGCACGGGAGGCTCATCGGTGATCAGGCCAAGGTCGTCCAGGTCGACGTCGACCCGCAGGCGATCGGCCGGAACCGCGACGTGGACCTGGGCCTGTGGGGCGGCGTCGCCGAGACGGCTCGCGCGACCACCGCGGCCCTTCGTGCGACACAGCCCGGCGATCGCACCGGCTACCGGACGCCGGCGGTCGGCGACCGCATCCGCTCGTCCCTGCGCTGGACCCAGGTCGACTTCGACGATCAGTCGGGCGATGGTCGGATCGACCCGCGGACCCTGTCGCTGGAGCTCAACCGGCTCCTCCCGGGCGAACGGATCGTCTCGGTCGACTCCGGGAACTTCGTGGGCTATCCCAGCATGTATCTCGACGTACCGGACGAGTTCGGCTTCTGCTTCACCCAGGCGTTCCAGTCCGTCGGGCTGGGCCTGGCGACGGGCCTGGGAGCGGCGCTCGCGCAACCCGGCCGGCTCCCGATCGTGGGTGTCGGTGACGGCGGGTTCCTGATGGGCATCACCGAGCTCGAGACGGCCGTCCGGCTCGAGATCCCCCTTCTCGTCGTCGTCTACAACGACGCGATGTACGGCGCCGAGGTGCATCACTTCGGGTTCGACGGCCCCTCCCTGGACACCGTCGTCTTCCCCGACAGCGACCTCGCCCAGATCGCGCGCGGCTACGGGTGCGAGGCCATCACGGTCCGGGAGACCGCGGACCTCGCACCGGTCAAGGACTGGCTGTCGTCAGAGTCGACCCGGCCGATGGTCATCGACGCCAAGGTGCTCTCGCGTGAGGGCTCGTGGTGGTTGCAGGAGGCGTTCGGCCACTGAGCCGGACGCGAGGTCTGGAGGACACATGGAGAGCAGTAGGCCCGCGGTGCTGACCGCGAGCAAGAGCATCGGCCCGATATCGCCCCCTGGCGAGACCGGGAGCCGGATCGAGTCGACCCGAGGTGCCCGGGCGAACGAACGCACCGTCGTCGCCGCGCGCGGCGTGGCGGGTGTGCTCTGTTTCCTCGCCCTGTGGGAGGTGGTGGCACGCTACGACCTGCTCCCCCGTGACGTACTGCCACCGGCGTCCACCACGCTGGTGCACGCTGCCCAGCTCCTCGGTGACCGATCGTTCCTCGGACAGATCGGCTCGACCCTGTGGGCTGCCCTGCTCGGGTACGTCCTGGCCCTGGCGATCGCGGTACCGGCCGGGCTCGTCCTGGGCCTGTCCGACCGGCTGCACGCGGCCACCGCCACCGTGGTCGAGCTGATCCGGCCGCTCCCGCCGGTCGGCCTGGTCCCCCTCCTGGTCCTGGTGGTCGGCCAGGGGATCGAGATGAAGGCAGCGGTCGTCGCCCTCGGCTGCGTCTGGCCGCTGCTGATCAACACGATCCACGGGGTGCACTCCACCGACGGCACCGCGAAGGCCACGGCACGCTCGTTCGGCTGGTCGCGCGGGACGGTCGCCATCCGGGTCGTCTGGCCGTCGGCGGTGCCGTCGGTGCTCACCGGCGTCAGGATCACCGTCTCCGTCGCGCTCATCCTCTGCGTCGGTGCCGAGTTCATCGGCGGCAGCCGCGACGGCCTCGGGAGCTGGCTGCTCCAGCAGAGCATGCTCCCCGGCGGCATCGACACGGTCTGCGCCGGCGTGGTCGTGGCGGGCGCCCTCGGTCTCCTCGTCAACGGTGCCGTCACCGCACTCGAGCGCCGCTTCGCGGCCTGGGCACATCGGGAGGACTCATGAGCAGCACCGTGCAACCGAACGAACGCATGCTGCGGATCGCCGTGGGCTGGTGCGGCGCGCTCCTGCTGCTGGTCGCCTGGCAGCTGGCGACCGCGAACTCCGGCTCGATGTTCTTCCCCACCCCGCTGGAGATCTTCGACGACCTCCGGGAGAGGTGGTTCTCCGACGGGCTCGCCGGCGGGTTCCTGACCGATGCGTTCTTCGTCGACGTCACACCGAGCCTGAGGCGGCTCCTGATCGGGCTGCTGGTCGCCTGGTCGGTGGGGATCTCGCTCGGAGTGCTCCTCGGCCGGATCCCCGCCGTCGCGCACACCGTCGAGCCGATCCTGCACTTCATGCGGGCGCTGCCCGGCCCGGTGCTGCTCCCGCTGGCGCTGGTCCTGGTGGGGACCGGAACGACGATGCGGGTCTCGCTGATCGCGTTCGGCGCGGTCTGGCCGGTCCTGTTCAACACCTACAGTGCCGTACGCCGGGTGCCGGAGGGCTATCTGGAGACCGCCCGCACGGCGAAGGTCTCGCGGCTGCGGACCTTGTTCCAGGTGATCCTGCCGGCCGCCAGCACGGGCATCTTCGCCGGCATCCGGGTCTCCACCTCGCTCGGCATCATCTTGCTCATCGCCTCAGAGCTGGTGGCCGCCTCGGACGGCATCGGGTTCGGCCTGACGCAGGCCCAACGGTCCTTCCAGCTGCTTCCCATGGTCGTTCATCGTCGCTCTGTCGCTGCTCGGCTACCTGTCCAACCTCGTCTTGAGCGGGATCGAGTCCGGCGTTCTGCGCTGGCACCGGCTCCTGATGGCAGTCCAGGACTGACCACCCCGAAAGGATGCAGATGACAACCACGCTTCTGGAGGTCGACGACCTCCGACACACCTACCGCACCCGCCAGGGCGACCAGACGGTCCTCGACGGCATCAACTTCGACGTCCAGCGCGGCGAGTTCGTCTCGATCGTGGGTCCTTCCGGCTGCGGCAAGACCACGCTGCTGCGTACGCTGTCGGGCCTGCTCCGCCCCACCGGCGGAACGATCACGCTGTCCGGGAACGTCATCACCGGCGTGCCCAAGGGGCTCGCGATGGTCTTCCAGGACTACCGGGCGTCGCTCTTCCCGTGGCGACGCGTCGGCGCGAACGTGGAGTTCCCGCTGCTGGGACGGGTGTCCAAGGCCGAGCGCCGGGCGCGGACACTCGAGTCGCTGAGCGCGGTCGGTCTGGCGGACGCGGCCGACAAGTACGCCTGGCAGCTCTCCGGTGGCATGCAGCAGCGTGTCGCGATCGCCCGAGCGCTCGCCATGCGGCCCGAGCTCCTCCTGATGGACGAGCCGTTCGCCTCCGTCGACGCCCAGACCCGCTCCGATCTCGAAGACCTCCTGCTCCGCGTCCGCGAGCAGTTCGACATGACGATCCTCTTCGTCACCCACGACGTAGACGAAAGCGTCTACCTCAGCACTCGGGTGCTGTCGCTCAGCAAGGCGCCGACCGTCAAGACGGCCGACGTCCCGGTCCCGCTCACCTTCCCGCGGGACCAGATCCACACCCGAGAAAACCCGTCGTTCGTCGAGACCAGGAGCGAGGTGGCCCGTCTGATCCGGCAGGCGAGCCCCGGTGGGCTGGCCGCTGCGGCCGGCGCTCACTGAGGGACGTCGGGCCCACCCCCACCGCGCCCGACCTCCGGACATGTCCGTCTCCACCGCGAGCGATGAAGCAACTCCAAGGAGAACACAGATGAACCTGCGTACCCCACGACGACTCGGCGCGTTCGTGCTCACGGTCCTGCTCGTCAGCGCCACCGGTGCCTGCGGCAGCGACGATGCACAGTCGGCGTCGGCCGGCGACGGCGGGAAGGTGACGCTGTCGATCCCCCCGGTCGGCGACTCCCTGCCGGTGTACGACGCGATCAGCAAGGGCTACTTCGCCGACGAGGGTCTCGACGTCGAGCTCACCCCGGCCGCGAACGGCGCCACCACGATCAATGCCCTGGTCTCGGGCAGCACCGACCTGGCCCTGGTCTCCTACCCGTCCCTGATCACCGCCTACTCCTCCGACCTGCCGGTCACCATCGCCGCACCGGCGATCGCGGGAACCGACACGTACGCCTCCGGTCTGTACGTGCTGGAGGACTCCGAGATCAAGGAGCCGGCCGACATGGTCGGCAAGAAGATGGCGACGCCGTCCCTGGGCTCCGTGGGCGACATCTGGTTCCGAGGGGTGCTGCTCCAGGAGGGCCTCGACCCCGACAGCGTCACCTACATCGAGATCCCGCAGGCCAACATGGCCGCCGCGCTCGAAGCCGGCGACGTGGACGGCATCTTCCAGACCGAGCCGACCCTCAGCGCGACCGAGGCGAACCTGGACGTCCGGCCGATCGGCTTCCAGAACGGACCCCAGGGCCTCTTCGCGACGTCCGACAAGCTGATGAAGGAACGGCCTGAGGTCGTGACGAAGTTCCGAGCGGCTCTCGCCAAGGCCGTCACCGACATCGAGGACGATCCGCAGGGAGTCGCCGAGGCGATGATGCCCGAGCACACCGAGATGACTCCGGAGGTCGCCGCCAAGATGCGCCTCCCCGAGTACCAGGTCGACTACGACGCCGACGGCGTCCAGAAGGTCATCGACCTGATGGTCGAGGTGGGTCTGCTCAAGGACTCCTTCGACGCGAGTGAGCTCTACCAGGACGCCAGCTGAGCATCATCCCTCGGCTCAGCTGACCACGAACGACCCGACCACCAACGCGGGCCGTGCCGCCATCGGTGCGGCCCGCCGGAGGAGATCCATGTCCCACCACACCCGCGACCACGTCGCCATCGTCGGCGCCGGAGAGTCGCCCTACACCCGCCATCCCGCCGCCGGCACCACCACCGCCGGAGTGCTGGGTGACGCCGTCATCCGTGCTCTGCGCGATGCCGGCCTCGAGCCCGGCGACGTCGACGGGCTGGGTTTCGCCAGCTTCACGCTCGGTCCCGACCACGCGATCGACCTCGCCTGGCGGCTGGGCCTCCACCTGCGCTGGATCATGCAGGACACGAACGGTGGCGCGAGTGCCGGCGGGATGCTCCAGCATGCGGTGCGGGCCGTCGAGGCCGGTGATGCCTCGGTGATCGTGCTCGTCGCCGGCGACGCCATGGACAACGCGGCGCACGAGCGGCTCGTCAAGGCGTACAACCAGGCGACCGTCGACCATCTGGCCGGGCTTCCGATGACCGGGCCGAACGCGCTGTTCGCGATGCTGACGCAGCGGCAGATGGCCGCGTGGCAGCTGGACCGGAAGGACTACGGCAGCCTCGTGACGGCCCAGCGCGCCTGGGCCGGGCTGAACCCCGGAGCCGTGTACCGCGCTCCCATGACGATCGACGAATACCTGGACGCGCCCCTGGTCGCGGCGCCGCTGGGCCGTTTCGACTGCGTCCCGCCGGTCACCGGCGCCGACGCCATCGTGGTCACCGCCGAGGAGCGGGCGACGGGTCGCCGCGCACGAGTGCTGGCGGTCACCGCCGCCTACAACGGCGACGACCAGGTCGGCGACGGGATCCGGACGGCGGTCGCCGCGTGCGCCCCCGCGGCATGGGAGCGCGCGGGCGTCGCGCCGACCGATACCGACGTGATCAGCGTGTACGACGACTACCCGGCGATGGTGCTCTCGCAGCTCGTCGACCTCGGGGTGACCGATCCCGGGTCGGTCCAGGCTGTCGTCGCCGAACAGATCGCCACCCGGCGTCTTCCGGTCAACACCTCCGGCGGTCAGCTCTCCGCCGGCCAGGCCGGCGCCGGCGGAGGCATGCACGGGATGGTCGAAGTCGTGCAGCAGCTGCGCGGGCGAGCCTCCGGCCGGCAGGTCGAGGCCCGGATCGGGGTCGTGACCGGCTACGGCATGGTGCTCTACCGGCACGGGTCCTGCGGGAACGTCGCGGTGCTGGAGGCGGTGGCATGAGCCTCGTCGTCCAACACTGTGGTGGTTGCGGCAGGGACTACTTCCCTCACCGGATCCTGTGCCCGACGTGCGGCACCGCCGATCTCGAGGAACGGCCCCTCGAGCGAGGCCGCGTCGTGGCCAGCACACGCACGAGCGACGGATCGACGCTGCTCACCGTCGAGTGCGCGCCCGACCTGCAGGTCGTCGCCCGTCTGGTCGGGGACGGCGACCTCGAGTCCGGCCAGGAGCTTCCCCTCACCACGTCGCTCCTCACACCCGGACCTGCGGCGTACGTCCCGACCCCTGCCAGGGCCGAGGACGACCCGCGCCGGCTACCGAGCGACATGCCGCTGCGTGAATGCACGATCCCAGGCATGCTGCTGGCCCGCGCGTCCCTGACGCCGGAGGCGCCCCTGCTCGTGTGCGGCGACGTACGCCGCACCGCGGCCGAGATGGTCGAGGCGGTGGCACGCGCCGCGGGAGCGCTCGCAGAGCGCGGCGTCATCGCCGGGGAGCGGGTCGCCTTCCTCGCCTCCAACCGGGTGGAGCTTCTCGATCTGGTGCTCGGTGCGGCGTGGCTGGGAGCCGTCGCGGTCCCCGTCAACACCGCCGCCCGCGGAAGCCAGCTGCACCACATCCTGGCCAACTCCGGGGCGCGACTGCTCGTCGTCGAGGCCGAGATCGAACCTCACGTCAACGACCTCCCGGCGCTCCCGGACCTGCAGGCGAGGTGGGTCCTGGGCGAGCAGACCGCCGCGATGGGCGCTCCGGTGCCGCCCGCCGCGGTCGCGCCCGGTGACCCCGCCGCGATCCTCTACACCTCCGGGACGACGGGCGTCTCCAAGGGCGTCGTCTGCCCCCAGGCGCAGTTCTGGTGGTGGGGCTGCAACGTCAGCGAGCAGATCGGCATCCGGTCCGACGACGTGCTCCACACCTGTCTCCCGCTGTTCCACACCAACGCCCTCAACGCGTTCAGCCAGGCGTTGGTCAGCGGTGCGACGTACGTCCTCGGGGGCCGCTTCTCGGCATCGCGGTTCTGGTCGCAGATGGTGGAGAGCGGCGCCACCGTGACCTACCTGCTCGGCGCCATGGTGGGCATCCTCGACAGCCGGCCACCGTCGGACCTCGATCGTGCTCACCGGGTGCGGATGGCCCTGTCGCCGGCGACCCCCGGCCGGCTGCTGGCACCGTTCCGCGAGCGCTTCGGCGTCGCGCTGCTCGACGGCTACGGATCGACCGAGACCAACGCGGTCGTCGCCACCCGTCCCGGCGAGGAGCGACCGGGCTACATCGGCAGGCTGCAGCCGGGCTTCCACATGCGGGTGGTCGATGCCGACGGCGCCGACGTCCCACCAGGGACCCCCGGGGAGCTGCTGCTGCGCAGCGACCAGCCCTTCGCCTTCGCCTCCGGCTACTTCGGCATGCCGGAGGCCACCACCGCAGCCTGGCAGGACCTGTGGTTCCACACCGGCGACCGGATCGCCGTGGAGGCGGACGGGTCGATGCGCTTCGTCGACCGGATCAAGGACGTGATCCGCCGGCGTGGCGAGAACATCTCGTCGGTCGAGGTCGAGGACGTGCTTCGCGCGCATCCTGCGGTCGCCGACGTGGCGGTCTACGCCGTCGACTCCGAGCTCGGGGAGGACGAGGTCATGGCGGCGGTCGTCGCCAAGGAGGCGCTGGACCTGGACTTCGAGGATCTCGTCGAGTTCTGCGGCCCACGCCTCGCCGCGTACGCCATCCCCAGATTCATGCTTCGGCTCGATGCGCTCCCGCTGACCGAGAACGGCAAGGTCCGCAAGCCAGAGCTTCGCAGCCGTGGGACCGACGGCGCGTGGGACCGGCAGCCGCCGCGCCCGCGCCCGACCGCTCCTGCTTCGGCACCAACAGAACGGACAGCACATGCGTGAGTACAAGAACTTCATCGACGGCCGGTTCACCGACGGCGCCGAGGCGTTCGCCGACGTCGACCCGGCCACCGGGCAGCAGGTCGCCTGGGTGCACGAGGCGGATGCCGGACTCGTCGACCAGGCCGTCCGGGCAGCCCGGGCAGCCCTGGACGGGCCCTGGGGACGTACGTCGGTGCAGGAGCGGTGCACCCTGCTCCGTCGCATCGCGGACGAGATCGACCGGCGAGCCGACGACCTGCTGGCCGCGGAGGTCGCCGACACCGGCAAGCCGGAGGCCGGCGCCCGAGCCCTCGACATCGCCCGGGCGGCCGCCAACTTCCGCGCCTTCGCCGACGTCATGGGCGCCGAAGGGGTGGAGTCCTACCTCCAGGACCTGGGCGAGGGCCGACAGGCGCTGAACTACGCCGTCCGCAAGCCGCTGGGTGTGGTGGCCGCGATCGTGCCGTGGAACCTGCCGCTCCTGCTGCTGACCTGGAAGCTGGCGCCGGCCCTGGCGTGCGGCAACACGCTCGTGGTCAAGCCGTCCGAGGAGACGCCCGGCTCGGCGACCGTGCTGGCCGAGGTGCTCGCCGCGGCCGGCGTGCCGGAGGGTGTCTACAACGTCGTCCACGGGTTCGGGTCCGGATCGGCCGGTGAGCACCTCACCAGCCACCCCGACGTCGACGGCGTCACCTTCACCGGCTCGACCGCCACCGGCGCCGGCATCATGAAGACCGTCGCGCCCCGCATCCGGCCGGTCTCCTTCGAGCTGGGCGGCAAGAACGCCGCTCTCGTCTTCGCCGACGCCGACCTCGACGCCACCATCGCCGGCCTGACGCGCTCCGTGTTCGCCAACACCGGTCAGGTCTGCCTGTGCACGGAGCGCGTCTACATCGAGCGGTCGGTCTTCGACGAGGTGACCGAGCGGCTCGTCGCGGCTGCCGAGGCGCTTCGCCTCGGCGCCCCGTCGGATCCCACGACGACGACCGGCCCGGTGATCTCCCGAGCCCACCAGAAGAAGGTCCTCGACTACCTCGATCTCGCCGAGCAGGCGGGCGCCAAGGTGCTGACCGGAGGGCGGGCCGCCGACCTGGAGGGACCCCTGAACGGCGGGTTCTGGATCGAGCCGACCTTGTGGACAGGACTGACCAACAACGACCGCCCGGTCCGTGAGGAGATCTTCGGGCCCGTCGCCGCCCTGATGCCGTTCGACACCGAGGACGAGGCGATCAGCCTCGCGAACGACACCGACTACGGGCTCGCCGCTGCTGTCTGGACGACGGATCTCGGTCGCGCACACCGGGTCGCGGGTCGGATGCAGACCGGGATCTCCTGGGTCAACACCTGGTTCCTGCGCGAGCTGCGGTCGCCGTTCGGCGGCATGGGGCTGTCCGGCATCGGCCGTGAGGGCGGCCGTCACTCGCTCGACTTCTACACCGAGACCACGAATGTGTGCGTGGCGCTGTGAGCGCGGCAGAAGGGCGTGACATGACGACTCCATCCCCCGTGGTCTCCCAGGCCGCCGAGCTCCTCGACACCGCGCAGCAGGCCGTCACCCCGGTGGGCACGGCGACGCCGTGGCCGGACCTCGACCTCGACGAGGCGTACGCGACCCAGGCGGCCCTGATCGCACGACGGCACGCACGCGGCGAGCACGGCGTCGGCCTCAAGCTCGGGTTCACCAGCGAGGCCAAGATGCGCCAGATGGGCGTGGACGAGGTCATCGTCGGACAGCTGACCGACGGCATGCAGGCCGCCGACGGCGGCACGATCGACATGGACGCGCTCATCCACCCGCGGGTCGAGCCCGAGGTCGCCTTCCTGGTCGGGGCCGATGTCGACCTCGCCGACCCGGACGTCGATCTGGAAGCGGCGCTGACGGGAGTGGCGGCAGGGCTCGAGATCATCGACTCCCGCTACGACGGGTTCCGGTTCGACCTGCCGCGCGTGGTCGCCGACAACACCTCGGCCGCGATGTTCGTCCTCGGGCCGTGGCGTGCCCTGGACGAGGTGGACCTGGACGACGTCCCCGTCACCCTGCGGGCCCGGGACGAGGTGGTCGCCGAAGGAACGACCGCGGCCATCCTCGGCCACCCGCTGCGGACCCTGCCTCGCCTGGTCGCCCTCGGGCGGCGCCTGGGACTACGGCTGCCCGCGGGCTCCGTGGTGCTCGCGGGCGCCGCGACCGAGGCCGTCGCGCTTGGGCCGGGAGCCGTCAGCGCCGAGATCCCCGGACTCGGTTCGGTTCGGGCCGTGGCCGTCTCGGACAGCGCCGGCCCGCTCGGCGACGGAGGTGGGCGATGAGCGACGCCTTCCTGGTCGAGAGCAAGGCTCGGCCCCGTGGCCGGTTCCCGCACGCCCGTCGAGCCGGCGACCTGCTCTTCGTCTCCGGCACCAGCAGCCGCCGGCCCGACAACACCTTCGTCGGTGTCGAGGTCGACGAGCTCGGGACCACCCGCCTGGACATCCGCGCCCAGACGGCCGCCGTGATCGAGAACATCCGCGACATCCTGCGAGCCGCCGGCGGCGACCTCGACGACCTCGTCCAGGTGACCTCCTACCTCGTCAACATGAACGACTTCGGCGGCTACAACGACGTCTACGGCTCCTACTTCGACGAGTCCGGGCCGACGCGGACCACCGTCGCGGTCCACCAGCTCCCCCACCCGCACCTGCTCATCGAGATCCAGGCCGTGGCCCACCTGCCCGGCCCCACCCCTCAGGAGGAAACGAAATGACTCAGTCGACCACCAGCGTCCCCCCGGTGCTCAACTTCGCGAAGTGGATCAGCGACCACGAGCAGGACCTCAAGCCTCCGGTCAACAACAAGGCGATCTTCACCGGCGACGACTTCATCGTGCAGGTGGTCGGCGGCCCGAACCAGCGGACCGACTTCCACGTCGACCCCTACGAGGAGTGGTTCCACCAGATCAAGGGCTCCATGCACGTCGACGTGATGACCGAGGACGGCAAGGTCACCGTCGAGATCAAGGAGGGTGAGACCTGGCTCCTGCCCGGCAACCTCCCCCACTCGCCCCAGCGGCCGGAGGCCGGGTCGATCGGTGTGGTCATCGAGCGGATCCGCGAGGAGGGAACCCTGGAGAAGTTCCAGTGGTACTGCCTCGAGTGCTCGGCGCTCGTGCACGAGGTCGAGCTCCAGGTGCGCGACATCGTGGCCGACCTGCCTCCGGTGTTCACCTCGTTCTACGAGGACGAGGCGGCCCGTACGTGCGGCCGGTGCAACGCTCTCCACCCCGGGAAGGGCTGAGGCGCGTGACCTCGGCCATCGACGTACACACGCATTTCGTGCCGCCCGGCTGGCCGCAGCTCCCCGGCCCGGAGCCGCGGCTGTGGCTCGACGTCACGAGCGAGACCGAAGCGGTCATGATGATCGGCTCACGTGAGTTCCGGCGGATCGACTCGTCGGCCTGGGCCGCCGACGTCCGTCTCGCCGCCATGGACGCCGACGACGTGGAGACGCAGGTGGTCTCCCCGACCCCGGTGTTCTTCAGCTACGACGCCGCCCCGTCCGACGCGGCCGCGATCGCCCGCATCTTCAACGACCTCGCGCTCGAGATCACCGCCGAGTCGCCCCGGCTGCTCCCGTTCTGCCAGGTCCCTCTGCAGGACGCCGACCTCGCGTGCGCCGAGCTGGAGCGCTCCCTGGCCAACGGCCACGTCGGGGTGGAGATCGGGAACCATGTCGGCGACCGCGACCTCGACGACGCCGGCGTGGTGACCTTCCTCCAGCACTGCGCGAGTCTCGGCGTGCCGGTCTTCGTGCACCCCTGGGACCTGCCCAACTCACCACGGCTCGACCGGTGGATGGCGCAGTGGCTCACCGGGATGCCCGCCGAGACGCACCTCTCGATCCTGGCGATGGTGCTGGGCGGGGTCTTCGACCGGGTGTCGAGCGACCTGCGGATCTGCTTCGCGCACGGTGGCGGGTCCTTCCCCTACTGGCTGGGCCGGATGGACAACGCCTGGCACCACCGGCATGACGTCATCGGCACCTCCGAGCACCCGCCTTCGCACTACCGCGACCGGTTCTCCGTCGACACCGTGGTCTTCGAGGAGGAGCCGCTGCGGCTGCTGGTCGACACCCTGGGCGCCGATCACGTGATGGTCGGCAGCGACTACCCCTACCCGCTGGGGGAACGTCCGGTCGGCAACGTCGTACGCAGGGCGAGCTTCCTCAGCGACGGCGACCGGGAGCTCCTGCTGCGCGGGAACGCGGCCACCTGGCTGGGAGCCGACCGGATGGTCCCGGCGTCGTGACCGCCGATCCGCTCCCCGGCCACATGCGGGCCGTGGTCGCGAGCCGGCCAGGAGGCCCGGAGGTCCTCGAGGTGACCCGGCGAGCCGTCCCGCAGCCCGGAGCCGGTGAGGCGCTGGTCCGCGTCGTCGCCGCCGGGGTCAACCGCGCCGACCTGATGCAGCGGGCCGGCACGTATCCCGGGACGGCGGCGGACCCGATCCTCGGCCTGGAGGTCTCCGGCGTCGTGGTCGCCACCGGTGCCGACGTACCGGACGACCTGATCGGCCGCGAGGTGTGTGCGCTGCTCCCCGGAGGCGGCTACGCCGAGTACGTCGCCGTGCGAGCGACCCACCTCGCACCCGTGCCTGCTCCCGTCTCCACCGTCGATGCCGGCGGTCTGATGGAGGCCGCCGCGACCGTGTGGTCGAACCTGTTCATGCCGAAGCCGCCCGAGCCGGGATCCTGGATGCTCGTGCACGGTGGCGCCAGCGGCATCGGCTCGCTCGCCGTGCAGCTCGCCGTCGCGTACGGCGTGCGGGTGGCGACCACGGTCGGCTCGCCCGAGAAGGCCGTGTTCGCCGAGAAGCTGGGCGCGCAGGTGGTGATCGATCATCGCCGGCAGGACTTCGCCGAGGAGCTGCTCGACCGGGGCATCAGGCCCGCGACCGTGCTCGACATCATCGGCGCGGACTACCTGGAGCGGAACCTGAAGGTGCTCGGCCGGGGAGGACGTCTGGTGATCATCGGGCACCAGAGCGGCTCGTCCCCCCAGATCGATCTCACCCGTCTCCTTCTGGGCAACCTGACCGTGACGGGCAGTGGCCTGCGGATGCGCCCCGACCACGAGAAGGACCAGATCATCGACGATCTCGTCCGGAACGCCTGGCCGCTGTACGAACGCGGCGCCGTCGTCCCCACCACCCACGCAGCGTTCCCGTTCGAGCGGGCTGCCGAGGCACATCTCCTGCTCGAACGCTCCCATCACCGCGGCAAGGTCCTGCTCCTCGCAGACCCGGACCTGCCCCCGACACCCGATAGGTACGCATGAACACCCCTCCCACCCGGATCCTCTACCAGAGCTTCACCGACCCCGCGGTCCACCAGCCCTACCTGAAGCGGCTGGAGGCCTACCTCGCCGAGATCGCGGCCCCCGGGGTCGTCTACGAGGTCCGAGGCATCAGCCCCGCCGACACCCAGCTGGGCAGGCTCAGCGAGCTCCGCTGCGGCGTCCAGTCGGTCGAAGGGATCGTCGCGGCGGAGGCCGAAGGCTTCGACGCCGTCCTCGTCGGCCACTTCCAGGACGCCTGCCTCTACGAGGCGCGAACCGCCGTGGACATCCCCGTCATCGGCCACGGCGAAGCCAGCATGCTGCAGGCCTGCATGCTGGGTGGCCGCATCGGCCTGGTGACGCTCGATCCCGTCTACCTCCCCTGGCACCGCGAGCAGATCGCCCGCTACGGCCTGTCCTCCCGGGTGGTCGACGTCCGCGCCTTCCGGCTGACCCCGGACCAGGCGGTCTCGGCGTACGACGACGAGTCGGCCTACCAGTCGATCAAGGACACCTTCGTCTCGCTGGCCAGCACCATGGTCCAGGAGAGCGGGGTCGACGTGGTGATGTCGGCCGGAGGCCTGTTCGCCCTCCTCAGCGCCGACGACCACGTCGAGGTGCCGGGCGCCCTGGTGGCGAACCCGACGCTCCTCGCCGTACGCCAGGCCGAGGCGTCCGTCGCGATCTCACGCGCCATGGGAACTCCGGTCTCGCGCGGAGGCACCTTCGCGCGAGCAACTCAGCAAGCAGTGGACGAACTCCTCACCCTCGTCAAAGGAACTCGATGATGAAGACACTCAGCTACACCGCCGACGCCGTGGCGACCGGTGACGGCCGCAACGGGCACGTACGCACCGGCGACGCCCTCGTCGACCTGGACCTGGGCATCCCGCAGGATCTGGGCGGTGCGGGCGGGCACGTCAGCAACCCCGAGCAGCTGTTCGCAGCCGGCTACTCGGCGTGCTTCCTCTCGGCGCTGCACTCGGTCGCCCGCGTACAACGCGTCAAGCTGCGCGACGCGCAGGTGCAGGCGAAGGTGACGATCAGCGGGGGCGGTGCCGGCTTC
This sequence comes from Nocardioides luteus, assembly GCF_000960475.2. Taxonomy (GTDB): domain Bacteria; phylum Actinomycetota; class Actinomycetes; order Propionibacteriales; family Nocardioidaceae; genus Nocardioides; species Nocardioides luteus_A. The sequence goes on from NZ_JZDQ02000013.1 coordinate 26,738, forward strand.
GACCTGGCCGTGGAGCTGGTCGTCCTCATGCCCGACGTCCCGCCCGAGACCGGTCAGGAGCTGCTCGAGGCCGCCCACCGCAAGTGCCCGTACTCGAGGGCTGTGGCGGGGAACATCCCGGTGACGCTGACTCATCGGTCCTGAGCTGGGGCAGGTTGATCAGGTAGCTGCGCGACGCGCCGTCGGAAGCGCGTCGCGCAACCCCGTTCGAGTAGGCTCGCGCGTCGTTCTGGACCTGAGACGAGAAAGTTGCGCGACATGGCCGCATCACGGTTGGGGCAGTGGCTCCTGACCTCCGACGAGCCGGAGCCGGAAGGCTTCTACGAGAGCGAGTCGAACGTCTCCGCCAACCATCAGACCCAGCCCTGGTGGAAGGTGATGTGCCTGACGGGTGTGGACTACTTCTCCACGCTCGGCTACCAGCCGGCGATCGCCGCGCTGGCGGCCGGCGCGATCGCACCGTTCGCGACGCTCGTGCTGGTGCTCATCACCCTCTTCGCCGCGCTGCCGATGTATCGCCGGGTGGCCGAGGAGAGCCCGCACGGTGACGGCAGCCTCTCGATGCTGGAGCGGCTGCTGTCGTACTGGTCGAGCAAGCTGCTGGTGCTGGCCCTGCTCGGGTTCGTGGCCACCGGGTTCGTCATCACCATGACGCTCTCGGCCGCCGACGCCGCGGCGCACATGATCGAGAACCCCTTCCTCCACGACGCGCTCAGCGGCCAGCAGGTGCTGGTCACCCTGTTCCTGCTGGCCCTGCTCGGCGGGGTGTTCCTCAAGGGCTTCAAGGAGGCGATCGGCATCGCCGTGGTGCTGGTCGTCGCCTTCATCGGGCTGAGCGCGGTCGTCACCGTCGAGGGTCTCATCGAGGCGCTGACCCATCCGGAGGTCTTCTCCGACTGGACCGACGCCATCTCCGCCGAGCACGCCGTCCCGCTCGGAGTCATCGGCGCGGCCCTCCTCGTCTTCCCGGCCCTCGCGCTCGGCCTGTCCGGGTTCGAGACCGGCGTGGTGGTGATGCCCCTGGTCAAGGGCGACCCCGGCGACACCCAGGAGGCTCCCCTCGGGCGGATCCGCAACGCCAAGAAGCTGCTCACGGGAGCCGCGCTGATCATGAGCGTCATGCTGCTCAGCTCGACGCTGGTCACCACCCTGCTCATCCCCGCCGAGCAGTTCGAGGAGGGTGGCGAGGCCAACGGGCGTGCGCTGGCCTATCTGGCACACGAGCGGTTCGGCGACGCCTTCGGGACCGCCTACGACGCCGCCACGATCGGCATCCTGTGGTTCGCCGGCGCCAGCGCGATGGCCGGGCTGCTCAACATCGTGCCGCGTTACCTGCCCCGCTACGGGATGGCGCCCGACTGGGCCCGGCTGACCCGGCCGCTGACCCTGGTCTTCACCGTCATCGCGGCGGTCGTCACCCTCCTCTTCCGCGCCGACGTCAACGCCCAGGCCGGGGCGTACGCCACCGGCGTGCTCGCGCTGATGACCTCCGCCGCGGTGGCCGTGAGCCTGACCGAGTGGCGCCGGGGTCGACGGGGTCGGGGCCTGTTCTTCGGGCTGGTGAGCGCGATCTTCGTCTACACGATCGGCGTCACGATCATCGAACGGCCCGAGGGCCTGTTCATCGCGCTGATCTTCGTGGTGATGATCCTGGTGGTCAGCGTCTACTCGCGGATCATGCGCAGCACCGAGCTGCGGGTCAACCGCGTGGTCATCGACAAGGGTGCCCAGAAGGTGCTCGACGTCTCCATCGCCGACCCGCGCCCGATCCGGTTCATCGCCAACAAGCTGCAGGCCGGCGACAGCGACGAGTACGACGAGAAGATGGCCGAGGTCCAGCTCGACAACCACCTCGGCGACCACGAGGACCGGATCTTCCTCGAGGTCGAGATCACCGATGCGAGCGAGTTCGAGACGCTCGTCGAGGTCACCAGCGTCCAGGTCGGCAAGCACCGCATCCTGCGCGCCACCGGCTCCAGCGTGCCGAACGCCATCGCGGCCTTCCTGCTCCACGTCCGCGACCTCGACGACCAGGTCCCGCACGTCTACTTCGAGTGGTCGGAGCGGGCCCCCGCCGACAACGCGCTGCGGTTCTGGCTGGCCGGTGAGGGTGACATCCCGCCGCTGACCCACGAGATCCTCCGCAAGGCCGAGCCGCGCGAGGAGCGGCGGCCCCAGGTGCACGTCGGCGGGTAGCGGCACCCCTTGCCTCTTCAGGTACCTCCATGTTTAGGTAAGCCTTACCTAAACATGGAGGTGTCATGGAGTCGACTCCCCGCATTGCCCGCAGCATCCTGTCCTGCCCCCGCGGGGGCAACGTGGTCATCGACGGCATCCCCTACTCGATGGAGGAGCTCGAGATGCAGGGCTTCGCCGACGACGGCGGACGCCCGACGTTCCTGTGCCCGCCCGAGCAGCGGATGGCGTACGCCGGCCGTCGGGGCAGCCACGTCGTGCTGGTCCTCCAGGGCGCGCTCGGCGACCGCGAGGCGGTCCGGCTCACCGGCACGCTGCGGTGGCTGCGTACGGATGCCTGCACGTGCTGCGAGACGGAATGGGAGGAGGTCGTCATGGACGTCTCCCACGTGATGCTGGTCCGCCCCACGGGCGAGGCGGTGCCGATCCCGCTCGACGCCTTCACCGACCGCGACCTCGACCTCAACGACGGCGTGATCCACCGCAACCAGGACCACCTCAACAACCACCACGGCAACGAGCTCCGCGAGGCGGTCGCGACCCGTTCCTACATCCCGGTCGAGAGCATCCTCGCCGCTCAGATCACCGGCCTCTGTGCGGACGGGTTCGATTTCCAGTGGGTCGACGAGCACGGCGCTCACAGCGCGCGGACGACGTTCGACCGGCCGGCTCGGACGCCGGAGGACCTCGTCGCCGGGGTCCGGAAGGCGCTCGCCGCCGAGATCTGCTGAGCGGGACACACGCGACGAACCTGTTTCCTGGTACACAAATCCCATGTACCTTGGTGACGTATCAACGTCGTGCAAGGAGGCTCGGATGGTTGTGCAGACACTTCGCTCGATCGGTGGCTACGTGGGTGCCGTCGCCGGCTCCCCGGTCCGGATGATCACACCGACCCGGCCTGCGCCCCGCCGGGCGTATGACGAGACGCTGCGTACGCTGTCCGAGGCGTCGGTCGAGAAGTACTTCAACGCGTTCAAGGACGTCGACTGGGACGCTCCGGAGATGGCGACCGACGAGGACGACGAGCGTTGGATCCTGCCGACGCTCGACCTGCTCGGCGCCCACCCGTGGTACCAGTCGCTGCCCCGGGCGCGGCAGATCGAGGTCGGCCGGCACCGGCTCACCGCGATGGTGAAGACCGGCTCCCAGTTCGAGCAGCTGCTCCTCCTCGGCGGCACCCAGTTCCTGATGGGCGTCGAGAACGGCGACCCCGAGTTCCGCTACTTCATGCACGAGCTCACCGAGGAGACCCACCACATCCAGATGTTCCAGGAGTTCACCAACCGGGTCTGCCCCGACGTCGTCGGCGCACCTGGCTGGCTGATGCGCTCCATCCCGCTCGTGGGACATCTCGGCGCGCTCTACCCGGCGCTCTTCTTCGCGATCATCCTGGCCGGCGAGGAGCCGATCGACCATGTGCAGAAGGAGGCCATGCGCGCCGGCGGCACCCACCCGCTCCTGGACCAGATCATGGCCATCCACATCGCCGAGGAGGCCCGCCACATCGGCTTCGCGCACGCCTGGCTCGAGGAGCACGCACCGTCGCTCAACCCGGTCTCGCGCCTGGCCCTCGGCATCCTCACGCCGCTCGCGATGCGCCTGGGATCCGACGCGATCATCATCCCGTCGCGTGCCGACCGGGAGCTCATGGGCCTCCCGGACGAGGTTGTCCGCGAGGTCTGGGGCACCGGCCCCGAGGCCGCCGCGTTCCGTCGTCATCTCTTCGCCGACGTCCGGATGCTCTTCGACAACCTCGGACTGCGTACGCCGCTGACCCGGTGGTCCTGGCGGGTGCTCGGCGTCGACGGCCGGCCGGCGCGTTTTCGCGCCGAGCCACCGACCGTCGCTGCTTGACGAGCGGAGTTGAATGGCATCACCGACTCAACCGAGGAGCACGATGCCGAACAACGACAATGGCCGCGCGAACATCGGCGTGGTGGGCCTGGCCGTCATGGGGTCCAACCTGGCCCGAAACCTCGCGTCCCGCGAGGGCAACACCGTGGCGGTCTACAACCGCACCTACGCCCGCACCGAGGAGCTCGTCACCGAGCACCCCGAGGCCGGATTCCTCGCCTCCGAGACGATCGACGACTTCGTGGCGACGCTGACCAAGCCGCGCACGGCGATCATCATGGTCCAGGCGGGCAAGGGCACCGACGCGGTGATCGAGCAGCTGGCCGAGCGATTCGAGCCCGGCGACATCATCGTCGACGGCGGCAACGCCAACTTCAACGACACCATCCGCCGCGAGCGTGAGCTGCGCGAGCGGGGCCTGAACTTCGTCGGCACCGGCATCTCCGGCGGCGAGGAGGGCGCGCTCAACGGCCCCTCGATCATGCCCGGCGGCTCCGCCGAGGCCTGGGAGACGCTCGGCCCGATCCTGAAGTCGATCGCCGCCGTGGCCGAGGGCGAGCCGTGCGTGACCCATGTCGGCACCGACGGCGCCGGCCACTTCGTGAAGATGGTCCACAACGGCATCGAGTACGCCGACATGCAGCTGATCGCGGAGGCCTACGACCTCCTCCGGCGGGTGGGCGGGCTCTCGGTGGAGCAGCTGGTCGACGTCTTCAAGGACTGGAACACCGGCGACCTGGAGTCCTACCTGATCGAGATCACCGCCGAGGTGCTCGCCCAGAAGGACGCCGAGACCGGCTCCCCGCTCGTGGACGTCATCCTCGACGAGGCCGGTTCCAAGGGCACCGGTGTCTGGACGGTGCAGAACGCGCTCGGCCTGGGCATCCCGGTCTCCGGCATCGGCGAGGCGGTCTTCGCCCGGGCGGTCTCCTCCAAGCCCGCCCAGCGCGGGGCGATGCGGGCCTCGGTGACCAACCGCCCGAAGCCGCCGGAGGTCCCTGACACGTTCGTCGATGACGTACGCGCTGCGCTCTACGCCTCGAAGGTGGTCGCCTATGCGCAGGGGTTCGACCTGATCGTGGCCGGCGCGAAGGAGTACGGCTGGGACATCGACCTCGGCGCGCTCGCCAAGATCTGGCGGGCCGGCTGCATCATCCGGGCCCGCTTCCTCAACCGGATCGTGGACGCCTACGCCACCGAGCCCGACCTGGAGACGCTGCTGGTCGACCCCTACTTCGCCGACGCGGTCGCCTCCGGCGAGGAGGCGTGGCGGCGCGTCGTCGGCATCGCGGCGGCCTCGGGCGTACCCGCACCCGGGTTCTCCTCGGCGCTCGCCTACTTCGACTCGCTCGCCGCCGACCGGCTCCCGGCCGCGCTCATCCAGGGCCAGCGGGACTTCTTCGGCGCCCACACCTACAAGCGCGTCGACAAGGACGGCACCTTCCACACGCTCTGGTCCGACGACCGCTCGGAGATCGCGACGACACCCTCGACGCACTAGAGATACCGAACTTGGGGCTGTCGGCCCAGCCGGCGGCAGTCCTACTTTGGAGCATGGGGTTCGACGTCGCGGCGGAGAGGTATGCCCGCTTCATGGGGCGCTACGCCGAACCCCTCGCTCCCCACTTCGCCGACTTCGCCCGGGTCAGCATGGGCCAGCGGGTGCTCGACGTCGGCTGCGGGCCGGGCACGCTCACCCGGGTCCTGGTGACCCTGACCGAAGCCCACCTGGTGGCCGCCATCGACCCGTCGCCGCCCTTCATCGAGGCGGTTGCCAGGAAGCTGGCGAGGGTGGACGTGCACACCGGCGTGGCCGAGGCGCTCCCCTTCGCCGACCACTGGTTCGACGTCTCGCTGGCCCAGCTGGTCGTGCACTTCATGACCGACCCGGAGGCGGGCATCCAGGAGATGATCCGGGTCACCCGGCCCGGCGGCACCGTCGCGGCGTGCGTCTGGGACGCCGACACCGGTGCCGTCGCACCGTTCTGGGCCTGCGTGCACGAGATCGACCCGGAGGCCCAGGACGAGGCCTTTCTCGCCGGCGCCCGGATGGGTGACCTCGAGCAGATGTTCAAGAAGGCCGGCCTCCGCAAGGTCGAGCCCAGCGGCCTGGTCATCCGCGTCACCCACCCGACCTTCGAGGACTGGTGGGACCCCTACACGCTCGGCGTAGGCCCCGCCGGTGACTACGTGAGCTCCCTCGACGACGCCGGCCGCAAGGCGCTCGAGGACGTCGCGCGGCGACGGCTCGGCAACGGCCCCTTCACGGTGACCGCGACCGCGTGGGCGGCCCGCGGCACCGTCGCCTGATCCACGGCGTGACTTCGGTCTCGATCCGCGTGGCAATTTGCATCGCTCCCCTATCCTCCATAAGGTTGTAAAAGTCAACCAACCAGAGGGGCGATGATGGAGCAGGCGACCTACCGCGACCTGATGCATCGACTCAGCGAGGTCGGGGCCGTCAAGAAGGGCCTTGCCCGCAACCTCCCGCCCGACCTGCCGGCCGGGTCCGCGGGCGTGCTGGGTCTGCTGTCCCAGCACGGCGAGATGACCATCAGCGAGCTCACCGATCTGCTCGCCATCGACATCTCGGTCACCAGTCGCCATGTCTCGTACCTCGCCGATCAGGGCTGGCTCGAGCGCTCCCCCAACCCGGCGGACGGGCGCTCGCGCCTGCTGCGTCTCACCGACTCCGGGCGCGACCTGCTCGACGGGTTCGCCGACCACATCGCCGAGCTGCTCGCCGAGCGGCTCAGCGACTGGAGCGACCAGGAGGTGCACGAGCTGATCCGGCTCATGGCCAAGCTGCACGACAGCCTCGCCTGCCCCGCGCACTCGCTCACCCACGTACGCAACTGACGCTTCGCTCAACCCCCGCTGAGCTCACTACAGAAGGGAAGTCCATGGCAACGACGACAGCCGAACGGACTCACGCCGGACCGCCCGGAGGCGCGTCCGACGACGGCTTCCACATGTCTCACCGCGAGATCATGGAGGCGCTCTCGGGCCTGCTGCTCGGCATGTTCGTGGCGATGATCTCCTCCACGATCGTCTCCAACGCCCTGCCCGAGATCATCGCCGACATCGGCGGCGGGCAGTCGGCCTACACCTGGGTGGTCACGGCCTCGCTGCTGACCATGACGGCCACGACCCCGCTGTGGGGCAAGATGGCCGACCTGTTCAGCAAGAAGGTGCTGATGCAGCTCGCGCTGGTCCTGTTCGTGGCGGCCTCGGCCGTCGCGGGTCTGGCCCAGAACCCGGGCCAGCTGATCGCCGCGCGCGCGGTCCAGGGCATCGGCATGGGCGGTCTGACCGCCCTGGCCCAGGTCATCATGGCGGCGATGATCGCGCCGCGTGAGCGTGGCCGCTACTCGGGCTACCTCGGCGCCGTCTTCGCGGTCGCCACCGTCGGCGGCCCGCTGCTCGGCGGGGTCATCACCGACGCCGACTCCCTCGGCTGGCGCTGGTGCTTCTACGTCGGCATCCCGTTCGCGGTGATCGCGTTCATCGTCCTGCAGAAGACCCTCCACCTGCCCGTCATCAAGCGCGAGGGCGTCAAGGTCGACTGGGCCGGCGCGTTCTTCGTGGCGGCCGGCGTCTCGCTGCTGCTGATCTGGGTGACCTTCGCCGGCGACAAGTACGACTGGGCCTCCTGGGAGACCGCGGCCATGGTCGGAGGCGCCGTGCTGCTCCTGCTGATCTTCGTCCTGGTCGAGTCTCGGGCCAAGGAGCCGATCATCCCGCTGCGGCTCTTCGCCAACCGCACGATCACGCTCTCCTCGCTCGCCTCGCTCTTCGTCGGCGTGGCGATGTTCTCCGGCACGATCTTCTTCAGCCAGTACTTCCAGCTCGCCCGCGACAAGTCGCCGACGATGGCCGGCGTGATGACGATCCCGATGATCGCCGGACTGTTCCTCTCCTCGACCGTCTCCGGCCAGGTCATCACCCGCACCGGCAAGTGGAAGGCCTGGCTGGTCGTCGGCGCCCTCCTCATCGTCGGTGGGCTCGGCCTGCTCGGCACGATCCGCTACGACACCGAGTACTGGCACGTCGCGATCTTCATGGCGGTCCTCGGCCTCGGCGTCGGCATGACGATGCAGAACCTGGTCCTCTCCACGCAGAACCAGGTCGCGCCCGCCGATCTCGGTGCGGCCAGCTCCACGGTCACCTTCTTCCGCAGCCTCGGCGGCGCGATGGGCGTCTCCGCGCTCGGCGCGCTGATGGCCCACCGGGTCACCGACTACGTCAAGGACGGTCTCGAGGACCTCGGCCCGAAGTACGCCGCCCTTGCTCAGGGCACCTCGGGCGAGATCCCCGACATGGACAAGGTGCCCGAGCCGCTGCGGTCGGTGCTGGAGAGCGCCTACGGCCACGGCATCGCCGACATCTTCCTGATCGCCGCCGGTGCCGCCGTCCTCGCGCTGCTGTTCGTGGTGTTCATCAAGGAGGTTCCGCTGAAGACCAGGGGCGGGCTCGCCCAGGCTGCCGAGGAGGCAGCCGCGATCGACGGGCCGGCCGCGGTCGCCGAGGGCGTCGCCGGAGTGGCGGAGCAGCACCCTGCCCCCGCCTCCCCCGGCACCCCGCTGCACGGGTTCGTCCGCGGCTCCGGGAACGTCCCGGTCCCGCACGCCGCGGTCACGCTGATCTCGCTGTCCGGGCGCCAGCTCGGCCGCTCGGTCGCCCACGCCGACGGCTCCTACTCGGTGGACGCGCCCGGCTCGGGGACCTACGTCCTGATCGCGTCGGCCGACGGCTTCCAGCCGCAGGCCTCCACGGTGGTCGTGGGCGGTGAGCCGGTGGCGTACGATCTCCTGCTCAGCGGCACCACGGGCCTCAAGGGCATCGTGCGCGGCGGCGAGGACGGCGCGCCGATCAAGGACGCGATGGTGATCGTGACCGACGTACGCGGCGACCTGCTCTCCACCGGCACGACCGTCGCGGACGGTACGTTCTTCATCGACGAGCTGGTCCCGGGACCGGCCACGGTCGCGGTCAACGCCGCGGGCTTCCGCCCGCACGCCGTGCCGATCGAGATCGGCGCCACCGGCGTGACCCGGATCGAGGTCGACATGGTCACCGGCGCCCGCCTGACCGGCGTCGTCAAGGCGGCCTTCGGGCCCCTCGCCGACGCCCGGGTGACGCTGGTCGACGCGGCCGGCAACGTGGCCGGCACCGCGACGACGGGTGCGGACGGGGCGTACGCCTTCGCCGATCTCGACGGCGGCGACTACACCGTCCTGGCGACCAGCTACCCGCCCGCGGCCAGCACCGTGAGCCTCACCGGCCACGGCGTGGACGGCCACGAGATCGTCCTCTCCCACCCCGAGGACTGATCCGCGATGGCACTGACCGCACAGATCCGCACCCGCGACGGCTGGGCCGTCGCGCACGCGGTCGTCACCCTCACCGACACGGCCGGCGGTCAGGTGCTGCGCGCCGAGGCCGACGAGGACGGTGTCGTCACCGACGACACCGTCCTCGCCCCCGGGCCGTACGTCGCGATCATCACCGCGATCGGGTGGTCCCCCACCGCGGCGACGGCGATCGTGACCGGCTCCGGGCGCGCTTCGCTGGGGACCGTCACGCTGACCCGTCAGGGCGACACGTCACTCCCGGCGCCCGGTCCGTGGACCATCGATCCGGCGCACTCCACCGTCGGCGCGGTCGCGCAGCACCTGGGTATCTCCAGCGTGCGCGGCCGGTTCACCGACTTTGCCGGTGTCGTCGAGATCGCTCCCGACCACCTGGAGAAGTCGCGCGTCGAAGCCGTCATCCGTGCCGAGTCGATCGACACCGGCAACCGGATGCGCGACGACCACCTGCGCAGCGGCGACTTCCTCGACGTCGAGGCGTACCCCGAGATCGTCTACCGCTCCACCGGGCTCACCCCCGCCGGAGCCGACCGCTGGACCGTCCACGGGGAGCTCTCCATGCACGGCCAGACCCGCTCCGTCGATCTCGACGTCGCCTATCTCGGCACCGGCCCGGACGCCTGGGGCGGCACCCGTGCCGCCTTCCGCGCCACCGCCCAGCTGCGCCGCGACGACTTCGCGATGAACTACAACCAGGCCGTCGCCGCCGGCATCGCCGCCATCGGCACGACCCTCAAGGTCGAGCTGGACATCCAGGCCGTCCAGGGCGACTCGCTCCCAGCCTGAGCCGAAGCGTCAGCCCCGTCGGCCGAGGCGTCAGCCCCGTCGGCCGAGGCGTCAGCCCGGTCGGCCGAGATGGCAGCACTCTGCCGTCTCGGCCGACGTACGTGACGTCTCGGCCGACGTACCTGACGCCTCGGCCGACGTACGTGACGCCTCGGCAGGGTTGTCACGGGCGGACTGAGACTCTGCGAGTATGAGTGCATGGAGCTGCGCCATCTTCGCTACTTCGTCGCGGTCGCCGAGGAGCGCCACTTCGGGCGGGCGGCGCAGCGGCTCCACATGGCGCAGCCGCCGCTGTCGCAGCAGATCCGCCAGCTCGAGGCCGAGCTGGGGCTCACCCTGCTCACCAGGACAACGAGACGGGTCGACCTGACGCCGGCCGGTGCTGCGTACCTGGAACGGGCGCGGGAGATCCTCGGTGCCGTGGACGCCGCCGCCCACGAGGCCGCGAGCATCGCCTCGGGGCGGCGGGGGCGACTGCTGATCGGGTGCGTCGGGTCGGCCACCTACTCCCTGCTCCCCGAGCTCGCCCGCACCCTGCGGGCCGAGCTGCCGGAGGTGGAGTTCGGGTTCCGGGGCGAGATGCTCTCGCCGGACCAGGCGGCGGCGCTCGCCGACGGCACCCTCGACCTCGGCCTGCTCCGCCCCCTCCCCGCGGGCAGCTCCGAGGGCCCCGCCCTCGCGATCACCCACCTGCGCCAGGAGGACCTGCTGGTGGCGATGCCGAAGGATCACCGGTTCGCCGCCCGCCGTCGGGTACGTGTCGCCGACCTCGACGGCGAGGGCCTCGTCATCCACGCCGGCAGCGGCCGCTCGGCGATGAACGCGATGATCCAGCACCTCTTCGACGAGGCCGGGATCAGCACCCACATCGCCCACGAGGTCGCCGAGACCTCCACCCTGGTCACCTTCGTGGCCGCCGGCCTCGGGGTCGCCATCGTCCCCGAGCCGACCGCCGCCCTGGCCGTACCCAACGTCGTCTACGTCCCCCTGACCGGCACCCCCGGCGTCGAGCTCGTCGCCGCCACCCGGGCTGGCGACGAGAGCCCGCTGCTCACCCGCGCACTCGCCATCCTGGCCGGCCTCAGCGCCAACTAGCCGAGTCGGGTCAGCGGCAGCGCAGCGTCTGCGACGGGGCGACGCCGTAGGCCTGCCGGTAGGCGGCGGCGAAGCGGCCGAGGTGGGTGAAGCCCCACCGGTAGGCGACCTCGGCGACCGTGTCGCCACGACTGGCGATGAGGTCGGCGTGGACGCGTTCGAGGCGGATCTCCTGCAGCCGCTGGGTGGGCGTGCGGCCGAGGTAGCGCTGGAAGCCCTGCTGGAGCCGGCGGATGCCGACGTCGGCCTCGCGGGCCAGGTCGGAGACGGTCCACTCCCTGGCCGGGTCGGCCTCCATGGCCTCCACGACGCGGGAGACGATGCGGGGCTGGACGGAGCCGACGGCGGGCTCCTCGGGAAAGCAGGCGGCGACGAAGGCCGCGGTCAACGTCCCCGCCAACCGGCGACGGACCCGCTCGTCACCCACCAGGGCCGGGTTGCGCATCGCCTCGGTTCCGAGCGAGCCGAGCAGGCCGATCCAGGCGCGGGCGCCGTCGGCGCGCAGGTCGAGCTGGGCGGGCAGCCGGTCGGTGTGCAGGCCGACCAGGGCCGCCACCTCGTCGACGAGGTAGTCGCGCTCGACCCGCATCCCGACGATCGAGCAGTCGGCCGACCACCGCGTCATCTTGGTCGGCCGGTCGGGAGGACAGACGGTCGCCTGACCGTCGAGCGAGAGCACATGGGCGCCACCGACGTTGGCCTCGAGCACCCCGCTGCGCGGGACGTTGACCGCCCAGGCACCCGGGTGGTCCGACTCCACCGACACCTCCGCGCCCCAGCCGATCCGGGTCAGCCGCACCGGCCCGAGGTCGACCGCACGCAGCTCGGCAGGGCGGGCCGGCCGGCCGCGCATGGTCAGGGCATGCGGGAAGTAGGCCCGGGAGACCTCGTCGGAGAAGGTCTCCATGTCGCCGGACGACCCGGACGACGCGGTGAGAGTGCCGGTCACGCTCATCTGTCACCCCCTTAGTGACGTCCTTCACATTAACAGCGCATCGAGCTTCCGCCGAGAGCGTCCGGAAACCCGGTGCGCAATCCGGACAACCCCTTCGCCCAGCGGATCGCCGCCCTCGCGATCCGGATCTAGCGTCGTCCTCCAACGTGACCGCCGCCACACATCCTGCGGCCCGACGAAGGAGGAGCTCCATGGACCCACGCACCCTGCGGTCGACCTTCGGCCGCTTCGCGACCGGCGTCACCGTGATCACCTGCCACACCCCCGACGGCGCCCACCACGGGGCCACCGTCACGGCCTTCACCCCGATCTCGCTCGACCCGCCGCTGGTGCAGGTCGCCATGACGCGTACGTCCAAGGCGGCCGCCTACCTCGAGGGCGCCGCGTTCGCGGTCAACGTCCTCGCCGCCGACCAGAGCGACATCGCCATGCACTTCGCCGGCCGCCCCTGCAGCGACCCGCTCCCCTGGCGCGAGGGCGCGACGGCGCCCCGGCTCGGCGGGACGGCCGCGACCCTGGTGTGCCGCCCGTGGCGTACCGACGACGGCGGGGACCATCTGCTCTTCCTCGGAGAGGTCGTCGAGGTGATCACCACCGACCGCAAGCCGCTGCTCTTCCACGACAGCGCCTTCCACCACATCGGCAACCCCTCGTCCGAGGTCGTCTGGCTCGGCTGCCAGGACGACCCGAGCACCGGGTGGTTCGACGCCACCACGTCCTTCACCGCCATCGAGACCCCCGCGATCCCGCGATCCACCCACTACTGACACCGGCCAGAACCAAGCCCAGACCAAGGAGAGAACCATGACCGACACCCTCGCCCCCGAGTCCCAGACCGACGGCCCGCCGACCATCAACCCGGCCGCCGACTCGCCCGCCAACAAGCAGACCAACTTCGCCTCGCGGCCGATGACCGGCGACGAGTACATCGAGAGCCTGCGCGACGGCCGCGAGATCTACCTGCACGGCGAGCGGGTCGAGGACGTCACCACGCACCCGGCGTTCCGCAACCCGGTGCGGATGACCGCGCGCCTCTACGACGCCCTGCACACCGGCCCGCACGTCGACGAGCTCACCGTGCCGACCGACACCGGCAACGGCGGCGTCACGATGCCCTTCTTCAAGACCCCGACCTCCTCGGCCGACCTGCTCAAGGAGCGTGACGCGATCGCGCGCTGGGCCCGGATGACGTACGGCTGGATGGGCCGCTCCCCCGACTACAAGGCCAGCTTCCTCGGCACGCTGCACGCCAACAAGGAGCTGTACGCCCCGTTCCAGGCCAACGCCGAGCGCTGGTATCGCGAGTCCCAGGAGAAGGTCCTCTACTGGAACCACGCGATCATCAACCCGCCGGTCGACCGCCAGCTGCCCCCGGACGAGGTCGGCGACGTCTACATGAAGGTCGAGAAGGAGACCGACGCCGGCCTGATCGTCTCCGGCGCGAAGGTCGTGGCGACCGGCAGCGCGATCACCAACTACAACTTCATCGCCCACTACGGCCTGCCGATCCGCAAGAAGCAGTTCGCGCTGATCTGCACCGTCCCGATGGACGCCCCCGGCATCAAGCTGATCTGCCGCTCGTCCTACACCGAGCAGGCCGCCCAGAACGGCGAGCCGTTCGACTACCCGCTGTCGAGCCGGATGGACGAGAACGACACCATCTTCATCTTCGACAAGGTGCTCGTGCCCTGGGAGAACGTCTTCATGTACGGCGACGTCGACCGGATCAACGCCTTCTTCCCGCAGTCCGGCTTCCTGCCCCGGTTCACCTTCCAGGGGTGCACCCGCCTGGCCGTCAAGCTCGACTTCATCGCCGGCCTGCTGATGAAGGCGCTCGACGCCACCGGCTCCGGCGGCTTCCGCGGCGTCCAGACGCGGGTCGGCGAGGTCATCGGCTGGCGCAACCTGTTCTGGTCGCTGACCGAGTCGATGGCGCGTGACCCCGAGCCGTGGATCGGCGACGCGGTGATCCCGAAGCTGGAGTACGGCCTGACGTACCGGATGTTCATGATCCACGGCTACCCGCGGGTCAAGGAGATCATCGAGCAGGACGTCGCCTCCGGGCTGATCTACCTGCCCTCGGGCGCCGCGGACTTCAAGAGCCCGGAGGTGCGGCCGTACCTGGACAAGTACGTCCGTGGCTCCAACGGCATCACCGCCGTCGACCGGGTCAAGGTCATGAAGGCGCTGTGGGACTCGATCGGCTCCGAGTTCGGCGGCCGGCACGAGCTCTACGAGCGCAACTACTCCGGGAACCACGAGAACGTGAAGGCCGAGCTCCTCTTCGCCGCCCAGAACCGTGGCGGGGCGGACGCGATGAAGGGTCTCGCCGACGAGTTCCTGGCCGAGTACGACCTCGACGGCTGGACCGTGCCGGACCTGTTCTGACCCCACCGCTGCCCGGACGGCGCCCCTCTCTCTCCCGGGGGCGCCGTCTCAGCGCAGCACGAGCCAGAGCCCGACCGCCGAGGGCAGCAGGCCGAGGAGGAGCCACGGCGTGAACGGGCTGCGCCGGTGGATGAGGAACCCTCCGGCCAGGCCCAGCAGCCCGAAGCCTCCCGCGATGATGCACAGCCCGACGCGTGAGCTCTGGTAGACCGGGTCGATCGCCACCGCGCCGATCACCAGCCCGACCACCAGGTGAGCGACGGTGAAGACGACGAGGACGGACGCGACCCACTGCTTCACATGGGTCAGCGACTTGTCGTTGACGGGCCGGATCGGGTTGTCCGGGTCCATCAGGTGTCGCGGGCGTCGCGGTTGCTCGTTCACACCCCCATATTTACCAGGCAAACTGTTTGTGCACCAACTATTGGTACGCTAACTCACATGCCGACGAAGAAGGATCCGCTCTCGGGGATCGAGAACCCGCTGGCCCTCGATCAACAGGTCTGCTTCGGCCTGGCCGTCGCCGCCCGCAGCGTGATCGCCCTCTACCGGCCCCTGCTCGAGCCCATGGGACTCACCCACCCGCAGTATCTGGTCATGCTCGCCCTCTGGGAGGAGGAGCCGCTGCGCGTCTCGGAGCTGAGCCGGAAGGTCCAGCTCGACCCCGGCACCCTCTCCCCGCTCCTCAAGCGGCTCGAGGCCCAGGGCTACATCCGGCGCGAGCGCAACAAGCTCGACGAGCGCTCGCTCGCCGTCGTCCTGACCGAACGCGGCCGGGCGCTGCGCGACGACGCCGAGAAGATCCCGCCGGCGATCGTCGAGCGCCTCGACATGAGCGTCGACGAGCTCATGGAGCTCCACCGTCGGCTCCTGGAGGTCATCGCCGCGGCGACCCGGTGAACCCGGTCCGCGCCCGCGCGGGTGCCCCGAATAGGGGATTCACATCACCGCTCACGGGGCGCATCGTGAAGGAGAGGTCTTCCTGCGATCGGAGCTCAACCATGCGCCTCCTCGCCCCGCTGCTGTCAGTGGCACTCGTCCCGCTTCTCGTCGCGCCCGCCATGGCGGTGCCGCGTCCGTCCTCGATCCCGCTTCCCGACGACTTCCAGCCCGAGGGCATCGCGATCGGCGAGGGCAACACCTTCTACGTCGGCTCGCTGCTGGACGGCGACATCTACCGCGGCGATCTCCGCAGCGGTGAGGGCTCGACCTTCGTCGACCTCGACCCCGAGGACGGCCGGGTGGCGGTCGGCATGCGGGTCGACAAGGCACGCCACTGGCTCGTCGTGGCCGGCGGCCCGACCGGCCGCGCCTGGGTCTACGACACCCGGGACGGGTCGACCGTCGACGAGCTCGAGCTCGGCCCGGCCGCGACCACCTTCAGCAACGACGTCGCGATCACCGGCGACGCGCTGTACTTCACCGACACGTTCGCGGCCCTGATCTACCGGGTCCCGATCCTTCCGGACGGATCGTTCGGCGCGACGGAACCGATCGAGGTGACCGGCGTTGCCGCTCAGACCGGCGGCTTCGGGCTCAACGGCATCGACGCGACCCACCGAGGGTGGCTGATCGTCAACCACACCGCGCTCGGAATCCTCGCGCTGGTCGACCCGGAGACCGGCGAGAGCCAGCAGATCCCGTTGTCCGGCCCGCCTCTGGTGCCGGGCACGCTCGACGGGCTGCAGCTCGAGGGCCGTACCGCCTGGGTGGTGCAGAACTTCGCCAACTCCGTGGCCCGCGTGGAGCTCTCGCCGGACCTCACCAGCGGCGAGGTCGTCGAGGTGATCGAGTCCGACCTGTTCCGGGTGCCGACCACGGTCGACCTCCACGGCAGCACGCTCGCCCTGGTCAACGGCCGGTTCGACCTCGGCTTCCCGCCGCCGTTCGGTCCCGGAGCACCTCCCGGCACCGATTTCGACGTGGTGCAGATCCGCCCGTGACACCCGTGGATCCTGTCCGGCGCCCGCGTCGCGCGGATCCTATGGACGAGGCGCCAGCGCGCCCGCGAGCGAGTCGAGCGCGCCGGGGACGATCGAGAAGTAGGCCCACCGGCCGCGCTGCTCGCGGGCGACCAATCCGGCCTCGACGAGCAGCTTCATGTGGTGGGAGACCGTCGGCTGCGACAGCCCGACCGGCTCGGTGAGGTCGCAGACGCACGCCTCCCGACCCTCGGAAGCCGCGATGATCGAGAGCAGCTTGACCCGGTTCGGGTCACCGAGCGCCTTGAACGTCCGCGCCAGCGCCTCGGCCTGGTCGTCGTCGAGGACGCCCGCGGTCACCGGTGAGCAGCACGCGGCAGCAGCGGAGGGAAGCACGGGAAGAACGGTCATGAGGTGCAGTCTACCGAATGATATTGACGAACGTCGATACGTGACCTAGTCTCACCGACATATCGACGTTCTTGAATCTGAGGAGCATCATGACCGACCTGCCTGTTGCCGTCATCGGCGCCGGACCCCAGGGCCTCGCGGCCGCCGCCCACCTGCTCGAGCGCGGGCTCACCCCGCTCGTGCTCGAGCAGGGGCACGAGCCCGCCGCGGCCGTCGCCGACTGGGGTCACGTACGCCTCTTCTCGGCCTGGCCCGAGCTGATCGACAAGGCCGCCGCCCGGCTCCTCGAGCCGACCGGCTACGTCGCCCCCGAGAAGGGCTACCCGACCGGCGCACAGTGGCGCGAGGACTACCTCGTCCCGCTCGCCGAGGCCCTCGGCGACCACGTCCGCTACGGCGCCACGGTCACCGGCGTCTCCCGCAAGGGCCGTGACCGCCTGGTCGACGCGGGCCGCGCCGAGCAGCCGTTCGTCCTCCACGTGACCGGCGCCGACGGCTCCGAGGAGCGCATCGAGGCGCGTGCGGTCATCGACGCCTCCGGCACCTGGCGCCGCCCCAACCCGGCCGGGGCCGACGGGCTCCCCGCCCTCGGCGAGCGTGCCGCCCACGCGGCCGGCACGGTCACCTACGCGGTGCCCGACCGGGCCGACGCCGCGACCTACGCCGGCAAGCACACCGTGGTGATCGGCGCAGGTGACTCGGCGTTCAACGCGGTCAACGAGCTCACCGCGATCGCCAAGGAGCACCCCGGAACCAAGATCACTTGGGCGATCCGCCGGGCGGTCTCGACCAACACCTTCGGGGGCGGCGAGGCCGACGAGCTCCCGGAGCGGGGCGCCCTCGGCGTACGCGCGAAGAAGGCGGTCCAGGACGGCTCGGTCGAGCTGGTGACCGGGTTCCGCACGGAGCGGATCGACGGCGCCACGGTGATCGCCGAGGACGGCCGCGCCATCGAGGCCGACCAGGTGGTCGTCCTGACCGGCTACCGTCCCGACCTCGGCTTCCTGAGCGAGATGCGTCTCGACCTCGACCCGACGCTGGAGGCGCCGCGCAACATCGCCGTCCAGATCGACCCCAACATCCACTCGTGTGGCTCGGTCAGCGCGACGGGCGCCAAGGACCTCGCCCAGCCCGAGCCGGACCTCTACCTGGTGGGGATGAAGTCCTACGGCCGGGCGCCGACGTTCCTGGCGATGACCGGCTACGAGCAGGTACGCAGCGTGGTGGCCGAGCTCGCCGGCGACCACGACGCGGCCGCCCGGGTCGAGCTGGAGCTTCCGGACACGGGGGTCTGCGGCGGCGCCGGCGTCTTCGACGACCCGGACAGCACGAAGAGCGGCGGCTGCTGCGGCCCGGCAGCTCCGAGCGAGGAGCTGTTCACGATCAGCCGGGCGCCGATCACTCTCTCGTGATCGAGCGGGCCGGGGTCACGCCGAGCTCGCCGAGCAGGGTGAGCACCCGCTGCTCGATCTCGTCGCGGATGCCGCGTACGTGCTCGATGCCGCCGCCCTTGGGGTCGGTGACCTTCCAGTCCTCGTAGCGCTTGCCGGGGTAGAACGGGCAGGAGTCACCACAGCCCATGGTGATGACGACGTCGGCGCCGCGTACGACCTCGTCGGTCCAGGGCTTGGGAAACTCCCCGGAGATGTCGACGCCGAGCTCGGCCATCACCTCGACGGCGACCGGGTTGATCGATGCGGCCGGAGCCGAGCCACCGGACCAGCCGATCGCCTGGTCGCCGGCGTAGTGCTGGAAGAAGCCGAGCGCCATCTGGGAACGGCCGGCGTTCTCGATACAGAGGAAGAGGACGGCCGGCTTGTCGTCGGCCGGCGATCGATCAGGGTTCATCGAACCTTCTCCTGGGAGTGGGGGTGTGAGGGAGTGCGGGGATCAGGAGTCGAAACGGGAGGCGAGGGCTCTGACCCGGCGCTCCAGCTCGAGGTAGGCGGCGTCGAAGGCCTCGGGGCCCTTGTCCACAGGATCAGGGATCGACCAGTGCAGCTCGCCGGGGACCTTCGGCGTCTCGTGGGCACGGTCGCACACGGTGATCACCAGGTCCTCGGGATCGAGCACGTCATCCATCCGAGCGGGCGCGACGATGGGAAGGTTCAGCTGATGGCGGACAGCGGCGTCGATCGTCCCCGGATTGATGCGATCGGCGGGATGGGTGCCGGCCGAGGCGGCCGGGATCGCGCTGACCTGGCGCCAGAGCGCGGCGGCCAGATGGGACCGCGCCGAGTTGCCCGTGCAGACGAACAGGACACGCCTGGGCACCGCCACGGGGGATGCGGTGCCCAGGCTCTCGAGCGTGTCCTGCTCGAGGTGCAGGTACGTGCGTCTCCCGTCGCCCTCGGAACTGTGACGGGACACGACGCCTGCGCTCACCAGCGCCTGGACGTGGTGGGCAAACAAGTTCGACGGGACATTCAGCATCCCGGCGAGCTCTGTGGGGGAGGCATCACTGATCTGGAGGCTGTCGACGATGCGCAGCCGCACCGGATCGCCAAGCGCCGCATGAATCTTGGCCCGACGTTCTAGCTCGGCCTGTCTCTCAACCTCCATTGACTCAATGTTGACTGAGCAATCCCGACAAGTCAAGAATGCCGACGTGACCTCCTCCCTCCCCCGCCGCCTGCTGGCCGAACTCCTCGGGACCGCCCTGCTGGTCGCCGTGGTCGTCGGATCCGGCATCGCCGCCCAGCAGCTCTCCCCCGGCGACACCGGCCTGCAGCTGCTGGAGAACTCGATGGCGACCGTCTTCGGACTGGCCGCGCTGATCCTGATGCTCGGCCCGGTCTCGGGAGCACACTTCAACCCGGTCGTCTCGCTCGCCGACTGGTTCCTCGGCCGTCGCTCGGGCGCAGGGCTGTCGCTCGCCGAGGTCGCGGCCTACTCGGTCGCCCAGATCTTCGGTGCGGTCGGCGGCGCCGCGCTGGCCAACGTCATGTTCGACGTCGACCAGGCGATCTCGACCAAGGACCGTGCCACCGGCGGCCACCTCGTGGCCGAGGTCGTCGCCACGGCCGGTCTGGTGGCCCTGATCTTCGCCCTCGTACGCAGCGACCGCGGCGCCCTCGCGGCGCCCGCGGTCGGGGGCTACATCGGCGCCGCCTACTGGTTCACCAGCTCCACCTCGTTCGCCAACCCGGCGGTCACGATCGGCCGGGTCTTCTCCGACACCTTCGCCGGCATCGCGCCCGGGTCCGTCGCTCCGTTCGTCCTCGCCCAGCTCGTCGGGCTCGTCGTCGGCGTACTCGTGATCCTGGTTCTCTATCCTGACGCCGGAGACCGCGCCGACGAGGTCGTCATTCCGCACTCCTGAGCGTCTGCCCCGAGTCCGGCCCGACCACCTCCACCCGCCACGGCGCGATCGACGTGGCGGTCACAACCGGGCACCCGTCGGCCCCCATCACCACCTCGTACGCCCCGACAGCACCCGACGGCGTGACCACCTCGACCACGCGTCGCTGCCCAGGCTCGAGCCCTGGAAAGACCCGCAGCACGAGGTCGTCCAGATAGTCGTAGTCGGGTCGATCGGTGCGGGCACCGACAGGAATGACAGCTCCGGAGCGCACGTAGAGCGGAAGCGTGGAGAAGTCGTGCTGCTCCCGGCGCCATCCGCCGCCGGGGACGACCCGGCCGGTCCACCAGTCGGTCCAGATACCCGGCGGCAGATAGACATCGACGGACCCGTCGGCCGAGAACACCGGCGCGACCAGGAGGTCCGGGCCGAGCAGATACTGCCGGTCGACATAGGCACTGCCGGGATCGTCGGGAAAGGCCAGGGCCAGCGGACGCATCAGCGGAACACCCCGGGTGCTGGCGGCCAACCCGGCAGCGTACACGTAGGGCATGAGCGAGAGCTTGAGCTCGGTGAACCGCCTGGTCACCGCGACCGCGCTCTGCGGTCCTTCGTCGACGACACCGGTGACCGGGTCGACATCGAAGGTCCACGGCACCCGGTAGGAGCCACTGCCGTGCAGCCGGGAGTGGCTGGAGAGCAGCCCGAACGCGGTCCAGCGCTTGAACACCGCGGCATCGGGCGTGCCCTCGAACCCGCCGATGTCGTGGCTCCAGAAGCCGAACCCGCTCAGCGCGAGCGACAGCCCACCGCGCAGCGTCTCCGCCATCGACTCGTAGGACGACGTGCTGTCACCACCCCAGTGCACCGGCAGCCGCTGGCCACCGACGGTGGCCGAACGGGCGAAGAGGACCGCCTCGCCCTCACCGCGCTCCTCGACCAGGACGTCGTGCACGGCCTGGTTGTAGAGCTGGGTGTACCAGTTGTGCATCTGCACCGGGTCGGACCCGTCGTGGTAGACGACGTCGGTCGGGATCCGCTCGCCGAAATCGGTCTTGAAGCAATCGACCCCCTGCCCGATCAGCCGGCGCAGCTTCGCCTGGAACCACTCGACGGCGCCGGGATTGGTGAAGTCGACCAACCCCATCCCGGCCTGCCACAGGTCCCACTGCCAGACCTCGCCGTTGGCCCGACGTACCAGGTAGCCGAGGCCGGCAGCCTCGTCGAAGAGCGGTGAGCGCTGCGCGATGTAGGGATTGATCCAGACACATACCCGCAGGTCACGCTCCGTATGCAGGCGTTCGAGCATCCCGTCGGGATCAGGGAAGGTGCGGGGGTCCCACTCGAAGTCGCACCAGTTGAACTCGCGCATCCAGAAGCAGTCGAAATGGAACACCGACAGAGGCAGCCGACGCTCGGCCATCGCGTCCAGGAACCCGTTGACGGTGTCCTCGTCGTAGTCGGTGGTGAAGCTCGTCGAGAGCCACAGCCCATAGCTCCATGCCGGCACCCGCGCCGGCCGCCCGACGAGCGCGGTGTAGCGCTTCAGGATCTGCTCCGGGGTCGGACCGTAGATGACGAAGTACTCCAGGCTCTCCCCCGGCACCGAGAACTGCACCCGCTCGACCGCTTCGCTGCCGACCTCGAAGGAGACCTTCCCCGAATGGTTGACCAGCACCCCGTAGCCGCGGTTGGTGAGATAGAACGGGACGTTCTTGTACGCCTGGTCGCTGGAGGTGCCGCCGTCGGCGTTCCACACCTCGACCGTCTGTCCGTTCTTCACCAGCGGCCCGAACCGCTCACCGAGCCCGTAGACGAGCTCGCCGACACCGAGCGTGAGCTGCTCGTGGACGTACGTCTCCCCGGCGGTGGTGGCGTAGCCGACCGACCGCTCGCTGCTGCGGGTCAGCACGGTGCCGTCGGCCTCGAACCGGAGGTCCCAGGGCGCTCCGGCAGCGACGGTTGCCTGCAGCTGCCCGCTGCGCAGCACCCCGCCCGTCTCGGTCGTGGTCGCCTTCGCCGCGCCTTCCTCGGCCCCGGTCAGCTCGAACCCACGGGGTCTGCGGGCGCCGCGCAGATGCTCGATGCGTACACCGATGATGCCGTCCAGCGGCGAGCTGAGGGTGACCGTCAGGGTCGGTCGGTTGAGGGTGTCGCCGCGGGACTCGATGACCTTCGTCGGCGCGGTGACGACCACGGTGTCGTCCGTCGCCTCGATGTCGTAGGCCTGCTTGGCGTAGAGCATCTCGACCCCGGGCAGGGTGCGCCAGAAACCGTCGGTGAACTTCACAGATGAGCCTTTCTCACTTGACCGCCCCGGCGGTGACGCCGCGAGTGAGCGTGCGCTGGAAGACGAGGAAGAAGACGAGCGTGGGGATCAGGCCGAGCAACGCCGAAGCGCTCGTGGTGGTGACGTCCATCAGCTTCTCGCCCTGGAGCGCGGCCACCGCGAGGGGCACGGTCTGCTTGTCGTTGCTGACCAGGAACGTCGTCGGGATCAAGAACTCGTTCCAGGTCCAGATGAAGAAGAAGATCAGCAGCACCGAGAGCGTCTGCCACGAGACCGGGACGACCACCTGCCACAGCGAGCGCCAGCGGCCGGCGCCGTCGATCTCGGCGGCCTCCAGCAGCTCGCGAGGGAACCCGCTGTAGACGCTGGTCAGCAGGTAGGTGCCGAACGCACTCTGGATGACGGTGAAGATGATGATCACCGACCACTGGCTGTCGTAGAGCCCGACCGCCTTGGACATGGTGTAGAGCGGATAGAGCAGCGCCTCCTGCGGCAGCATGTTGGCCAGCAGGAA
This sequence comes from Nocardioides luteus, assembly GCF_000960475.2. Taxonomy (GTDB): domain Bacteria; phylum Actinomycetota; class Actinomycetes; order Propionibacteriales; family Nocardioidaceae; genus Nocardioides; species Nocardioides luteus_A. The sequence goes on from NZ_JZDQ02000013.1 coordinate 49,825, forward strand.
CACCACCAGCAGCGGCAGCCTTCCCCGAGCCCGGCCGATACCGAGGGCATAGGCGTTGAACAGCGAGACCAGCACCCCGAGCACCGCGACCATCGAGGAGATGAAGATGCTGTTCCACAGCTTCGTCGGGAAGTCGGAAGCCTCCCAGAACCTGGTCAGACCGTCGAAGTAGAGGTGCGACGGCAGCTGCAGCGGGCCACCTTGGTTGTAGTCGTCGGGCGACTTGAACGAGTTGAGCACGATCAGCAGGAGCGGAGCCACCACGACCAGAGCGCCGAGCACCGCGATCGCGAGCAGCACCCAGTCCAGCGGCCGGCGGGCGTTCCTCCGACCAGTGTTCCTGACAGTCCTTCGGCCGCTCATCGGACCTCCTCGGCCTGCTCGGCCCGCCGCTGCGCGACCAGGAAGACCATCGAGACAGCGACGATCACCACGGTCAAGGCGGTCGAGATCGTGGCGCCGTAGCCCACCTGCGTACGTTGGAAGAACTCGCTGTAGGAGTAGTAGCTCGGCACGGTCGTGGAGGTGCCCGGCCCACCTCGGGTGAGGGCGTAGACCGGCGCGAAGACCTTCAGTGCGGCGATCGTGCATGTCAGGGCGACCACGAAGATCTCCGGGCGGATGACGGCGATCGTGATCGCCCGGAACCGGTGCCACCAGTTGGCGCCGTCGAGCTCGGCCGCCTCGTAGAGCTCGGGGTCGACCCGAGCGAGCGCGGCCATGAAGACGACCACCGGATAGCCGACCTGCACCCAGATCAGCACCACCATGATGGTCGGTAGCGCCCAGGTCGGATCGCCGAGCCAGTTCTGCCGGGCCCCGTCGAGGCCGACCGTGGCGAGGATCGAGTTGAGGGCCCCGTCGTCGGGGCGCGCGATCCAGCCGATCACGATGGCCGCGACGACGATCGGGATGATCTGCGGGATGTAGTAGGTGGCCCGCAGGAAGCTGGCCACCTTCCCACCGAACCGCTTCCCGACCAGGTCGAACAGCATCGATGCGATGACCAGCCCGAGCAGCGTCGGCACGATCACCATCGCCACGATCATGGCGATGCTGTTGCGGAACGACGTCCAGAACTTGGCGTCGGCGAAGAGCCGCTGCCAGTTCTCCAGTCCGATCCACTGCGGCGGGAGGATGCCGCGGTAGAAGGTGAAGCTGTAGTAGATGTTCATCGCCAGCGGGACGACCACGATCGCTGTCACCAGCAGCATCCCCGGCAGGAGATACCACCAGTAGCCCGTGCGGGCCCTCGAGGAGTTCATCGGGTCAGGAGCCGCCGGTGACGCTGTCGACGCCGTCCTGATAGAGCCCGCCGAGCTCCTCGTCGACCGCCTCGGGCGTCTTGGTGCCGTTGACGACCTCCTGCAGACCCGCGTTGAGCTCGTCGTAGAACGTCGGGGTCGGCCAGTCGGGGTAGAAGCCCAGACCGTCCTGCTCGGTGAGGGTGTTGAAGTTGGCGATGAGCTCCTTGCTCTTCTCGTCCGTGATCGCCTCGGCGTCGGCGGCGACCGGCACCCCACCGTGGTTGCCCATCAGGTTCTGGATCTTCGGGCTCATGGTGATGTCGATGAACTTGTAGGCCAGGTCCTTCTCCTCGGCCTTGGTCGGCACGACCCACAGGTTGCCGGAGGAGCCGGGCGACATCGTGGCACCCGGGAACAGCCCGGTGCTCCAGTCGAACTTCGCCCCCTCGACGATCCGGCCGTACCACCAGCTGCCGGAGAAGAACATCGGCGCCTCACCGTTGATGAAGTCGACACCGGCGTCCTCGGCCTTCAGGCCGGTCGCGCTCTTGGAGATGTAGCCCTTGTCGACCCAGTCCTTGATCGTCTGGGTCGCGTAGCTGATCTCAGGTCCGCTGAAATCGACCTTCTCGGTGTAGGTCTGGTAGGCCGTGACCCAGTCACGGTCGGCCTTCGTCATCGCCAGCTGATACCAGAGCTGGCCGAGCGGGTACTCGGCGGCCGACTCGGCCAGCGGCGTGATGCCCTTGGCCTCGAACGCGGCCATCGCCTCCTCGAGCTCTGCGAAGGTGGTGGGCACCTTGACGCCGTTCTTCTCGAAGAGATCCTCGTTGTAGTAGAACTCGACGTACTCGCCGTAGTTCGGGATGCCGAAGTAGCCGCCCGACCCCATCACACCCTTGTCGTCGTACGTCGCGGTGGTCTGCAGGCTCGGCGCCAGCTTGTCGTCCCACTGGTAGGCCTCGACGGCACCGTCGAGATTGGTCAGCAGACCCTGACTGGCGAGGAGGCCGGCGGTGGCGTTGCCCTTGTTGTACTCCATCAGGTCCGGCGCCTTGTCGGAGTTGAGCACCTGGCTGGCAGTGGTGCGGATCTGCTCGAAGGACTTGGCCTCGAACTCGACCTTCGCTCCGGTCTCCTTCTCGAACTCCTCGATCGCGGCGGCCCAGGCCACGCCCATGGCGCTGGACTCGTCCTCGTAGTGCCACAGCGTGAGCGTGCGACCCTTTCCGTCGACGTTCGTGTCGACATCACCACTGTCCGAGCTCGCGCTCGAGCCGCCGCAAGCGCTCATGGCCAGCGCTCCGGCGAGCATGACGGCACCGAGCGCACATCTCGTGCTGCGCATGGCGTACCTCCTCGTCTGGCGGTCCTCCAACGCACCGCCGATATTTGTTCGAGACCAGAACATAACGTGGGTCCCAGTGTGACGCAAGGCACAACGTGGCCAAATTTCCGTCGCGCCCGGAGGTTTTGTACGCGGCGCTCAGCCGCCCAGCAGAAAGCCGGCCGGGTCGGCGAGCAGCTCCGCCCAGACCAGCTCGGCGGCCCCGATCATCAGCTGCTCCTCCCCGAGCGCGGCGTCGCGCACCTCGACGCCCTCGCGGATGGAGGCGACCGCGTCGCCGACCAGGTCGACGGGCGCCGCATCACGCAACGCAGCGAGGAAGCCGGAGAGGACGATGGCCTGCGGGTTGAGCACGTTGACGGCATTGCGCACCGCGACCGCGAGCAGGCCTGCCAGCTCCTCGACCAGGCCCGCGAGGGCGCTGTCAGGATCCTCGTCCCCCCGCCCGGCCAACCGTTCGGTCAGCTCGCGGCCGAGGCGTCCGGCGTCGGCCGCGTCCAGGCCGACCGCGGCGAGCAGAGTGGCCTGGTCGACCTCGGCCTCGAGACAGCCTGCGGCACCACAGTGACACCGCGCTCCGCCTGGCCGCACGACGGTGTGCCCGAACTCGCCGGCATAGCCGGCAGCACCGGTCAGGAGCTGTCCCGCCACCACCGCGCCACCGCCGACACCGCTTGCTCCACCGATGAGATAGACCAGGTCAGCAACGCCTTTGCCGGCGCCGAACCGACTCTCCGCACGCATCGCGAGCGTGGCCGCATTGGCCGCCCAGGAGCGCAGCCCCGTGGCCTTGGTGACCTCGTCGACGATCGGCACCTCACTCCAACCCAGATGGGTGGCCTGGCGCACGACCCCATCGCCGATGCGCACCTGACCAGGGATCGCGAGCCCAAGGCCCAGCACCCGCGCCGAGTCGCCGGCCAGCATGCCCCGGACCGTCGCCGCCGCGAGCCCCACGACGGTGGCCACCTCGGTGTCCGGGGTCTCGATGCGGACGTGCTTGACGACCCGACCGCCCAGGCCGACGAGGCCGACATGAACCGCGTCGACCTCCGGGTTGACCGCAACCGCGACGACGTCCTCAGCCAGCCGAACGACGCCACTGGGGCGACCCGCTCCACCCGTCAGGGCCGGCGTCGATTCGGTGACCAGCCCCAGCCCGATCAGCTCCGCGACGACCCCGGCCATCGTCGATCTGCTGAGACCGACCTCTCGGGTCAGCTCGGCTCGCGACCTCGCGCCCTCCTCATGAAGCAACGTCAACACCCGCGAGAGGTTGCGCCGACGCAGGTCCTCCGTCGTCTGGCTCGTCATGGAGCGACACTACCACCGGGCAGTATTTTGTTCGTAAGTCGAACAATCTGCCGCCAGCCTGCTCCGAGTCGTCCGCGAGGTCACCCTTTCGGCCCGTTCGATGCAACCACGGTTACTGTGTCATCGCCGATCCGACGACCTACCTGCGACGGACCCTGCTCACCGGAACGGACACCCCATGACCTCCGAGAAGGCCACCCGCGACGTGATCCCGCTGCGTGAGGCGACGCGCGCCTGGTTCGCGATCTCCCTGCAGACCTTCGGCGGGCCCGCGGGCCAGATCGCGGTGATGCAGCACAAGCTGGTGGACGAGAAGCGCTGGATCGGCCAGCAGCGCTTCCTGCACGCGCTGAACTACTGCATGCTGCTGCCCGGCCCCGAGGCCCAGCAGCTGGCCATCTACGTCGGCTGGCTGCTCAACGGCACCCTCGGCGGGCTGATCGCCGGGATCCTGTTCGTGCTTCCCGGCGTCGTCGCGCTCCTCGCCCTCTCGGCGCTGTACGTCGGTGCCGGCTCCACCGCGCTCGTGACCGGTCTCTTCGCCGGTCTCGCCCCTGCGGTCATCGCGATCGTGGTCCAGGCCGTGCAGCGCGTCGGCAAGCGGGCGCTGCACCATCCGATCCTGGTGGCGATGGCGGTCGCCTCGTTCCTCGCGCTGACCGTCTTCAAGGTGCCCTTCCCCGTGGTGATCGTCGGCGCCGGTCTGATCGGCTGGCTGGTCGGCACGCGGGTCCCCGCCTTCACGCGGAGCAAGGGCCACGGCGGCACCGACGACGGCCCGGAGCCGCTGATCAGCGACGACGCCCTGCACCACGACGCCCCCTCGAAGGTGCGCGGCCTGAAGATCCTCGTCCTCGGGCTGGTGCTCTGGTTCGCTCCGGTGGCGCTGGCGGCGATCGTGTTCAGCCGCGACAGCGTGTTCGTGGACATGGGCCTGTTCTTCTCGGGGGCCGCCGTGGTCACCTTCGGCGGGGCGTACGCGGTGCTGGCCTACGTCGCCCATCAGGCCGTCAACGTCTTCGGCTGGTTGAAGGCCGGCGAGATGGTCCGCGGTCTCGCACTGGCCGAGACCACCCCGGGACCCCTGATCATGGTCGTGCAGTTCGTCGCCTTCGTGGGCGCCTACCGCAACCCCGGCTCGCTCGACCCCTGGGTCGCCGCCGTACTCGCCTCACTGCTGGTGACCTGGGTGACCTTCGTGCCCTGCTTCCTGTTCATCTTCCTCGGCGCGCCCTACGTCGAGCGGCTCCGGAACAACCAGCACCTCAGCGCGGCGCTCACCGGGATCACCGCGGCGGTGGTCGGCGTGATCGCCAACCTCGCGCTGTTCTTCGCGCTGCACACCCTCTTCGACCGCTCCCGCACGCTGGCGTGGGGCCCGGTCGACCTCGACCTCCCGGTGCTGTCCTCGTGGGACCCGGTCGCGTTCGCGATCACCGCGGTCGCGGTCGCGCTCATGTTCTGGCGCGGATGGTCGACGATGCGCACCCTGGGCGTCTGCGCGCTGCTCGGACTGGCCTCGACGCTCATCCCTCTCTGACCGCGGCGACCAGGTGCGACCAGGCCGGCGAGGCCGGGTCGCCCCACGCCGCGTGGTCGGCGCCGTCGACCACCTCGAGACGTACGCCGGGGTGTGCTGCCGCGTAGCGCTCGGAGATCGCGATCGGGATCCCGGTGTCGGCGGTGCCGTGGAGGAGCCGCACGGGGACCCGGGGCGCGAGGCCGATCGGGTCGGCGGCGGCGTACGCCTCGGGGGTCTCGACCGGGGTGCCGCCGAGGAACTCCTCGACCGCCCCGTCGCCGAGACCTTCCTCGCTCATCGCGGCGAGGGCGGCCGCCGGGGCCAGGGCGACGACGCCGGTGACCAGGGTGCCCGGCCGCGATGCCGCCCAGAGGGCGAGCTGGCCGCCGGAGGAGTGTCCGACCAGGGTGATCCGGCGGGGCGCGTCGTTGTGGACGGTCCACTCCCGGCCGCTGAGCTGGATCGACTCGATCGCGGTCTCCACGTCCTCGAAGGCCTGCCGCCACTGGCCCGGGCCGTGCCGGTATTCCACCGTCGCGGTCAGATGGCCCGCCTCGGCCAGCGCCCGGCCGGCCGACCACGTGCGGATCCGGTCGGAGTCGCGCCACATCCCGCCGTGGAGCAGGAGGACGAGCGAGTCGGTCGCCTCCGCCGGCTCGAAGACGTCGGCGACCTGGCGGGCGGTGGCGCCGTAGCGCATCGTCGCGTCGGGGTAGGTGGTGTCGATCGTGGTCATGGCTTCTCCTTGCTGTTGCGGTCGAGCAGGACGCTGACCGCGACACCGATCACCAGCCCCCAGAAGGCGGAGCCGATGTTGAGGACGGTGATGTCGGCGACGGTCACCAGGAAGGTGACCAGCGCGCCGGTGACGTGGGGGCCGCTGAAGGCGGTCTGGAAGGCACCCTGGAGCGGCTTGAGCATGGCGAGGCCGCCGAGGACGGCGACGTACGCCTCGGGCATGGTGGTGATGACCCGGACCATGCCGGGGGCGAGGAGCCCGAACCCGATGGCGAGCACGCCGCACCACACCGCCGCGGCGTAGTGCCGGCGCCGCTCCCCCGAGGCGGTGACCAGCGCGTTGGTGGGCCCGGCCAGGCAGGTGGACACCCCGCCGAACGGCGCGGCGACCAGCGAGGTCACGCCGCACCAGCCGGTCACCTGGTTCATCCGCGGGTCGTGGCCGGCGGCGCGCAGCACGGCCATGCCCTGGCCATTCTGGACGACCAGCACGGTGATCAGCAGCGGGATGGTGAGCTCGACGAAGGCGGAGCCGGTGAAGACGGGTGACGTCCAGACCGGGTCGATGATCCAGCGGCCGGAGACCTCGACGGCGGGGCGGTCGGCCAGGCCCACCGCGACCGCTCCGACGGCCAGCGCCACCAGCACCGACGGGAGCCAGCGCACCAGCCGCGGGACCGCGCTGACGGCGATGAAGGCGGCCACCATCGGGCCGGCGATCGCCAGGTCGCGGTCGACGGCCAGGACCAGGTCGGTGCCGAAGCGGAGGAAGACACCGGCCACCATCGCCATCACGATCGGCATCGGCAGCAGGTGCATCACCCGGTCGACCTGCCGGGTCAGGGCCAGCGCGACCAGCAGGACCGCCGCCATCACGAACCCGCCGACCGCCTCCGGCCAGGTGGTGCCGGCGGCCATCGCCTGGCCGACGACCACGGTGCCGGGGATGGTCCAGAAGTAGACCAGCGGCTGCCGGCTCCAGCGCGAGGCGATGATCGTCAGGGCGCCGTTGAGACAGAAGACCGCGCTCACCCAGGAGGCGACCACCGCTGCGGAGAGTCCGGCGCCCTGGCCGACGGCCAGGATCACCGCGACCGGGCCGGTGCAGGAGAACAGGAAGCCGATGAAGCCGTTGACCAGCTCGTGGCGGCCCAGGTCGCCCCTCAGGCCGGTGCGGGGCTCGCGGACGAGCGTGCTCATGGTTCCTCCGTCGGCTCGGCGGCCATCGCGGCGAGCTCGGTCCGGCTGCGGACGCCGAGCTTCGCGTAGATGCGGGTCAGGTGGTACTGCACGGTCTTGGGCGAGACGAACAGCTGCGCGGCGACCTCACGGTTGGAGAGGCCCGAGGCGACCATCTCGGCGACGGTCTCCTCCTGCGGGGTCAGGTCCACCGGGCCCCGGTGGCCGCGTGGTGCCCGCACTCCCCCGGCACGCAGCTCGCGCTCGGCGGCGTCGACGTACATCGACGCCCCCAGCCCGTCCCACAGGTCGCGCGCGGAGGAGAGCAGCGCCTCGGCGTCACGGCGGCGGCCGGCACGGCGCAGCGCCTGGCCGTAGGCGAAGGTGACCCGGGCGCGGTCGTAGCGGAGCGGCAGCCCGTCGAGCAGCTCGAGCGCGCGGTCGAAGGTGTCGCGGACCCCGTCGAGGTCTCCGCGGGCGCCGTGCCAGCGGCCGCGGGCGGTGGCCAGCCTGGCCTGGGCGGAGCGGTGCTGCTCCTCGCGGGCGCGGGTCTCGTGCGGGCGCAGGAACTCGTCGGCCTCCTCCAGGCGGCCCTCCGCGACGAGGGCGGCGGCGTACGTCTCGGCCCAGGGCCAGATGGCCGGCTCGCTCAGCGCGCTGCCGGCCGGGGCCTGGGTGAGCGGCTCGAGGATGCGCAGGACGGCACGGAAGTCGCTGCGCGCCTCGGCGATGTGGGCGCGGGCGAGGAGCGCGGGGACGCGCATGATCTCGTAGCCCTGCGCCCCGACCTCGGCGGCGCGAGCGGTGCGGGTGGCCTCCTCCCAGCTGCCGCGCAGCAGGTGGGTCTCGGTGGCGGTCCACTCCAGCAGCGGGGTGACCAGGGCGATGCCCGACGTCGTCGCGAGCGCGCGTCCGGCGGCGACCGTCTGCAGCGCAGCCTCTCCCTCGCCGGTCAGGAACTGCACCCGTGCCAGCCAGGCCAGCGCCCACATCGCGATCCGCGTCGAGCCGCCCAGGATCCGCGGGTCGGTGACACCCTCCAGGCGGCTGCGGGCCTCGTCGGGCTCGTCGGCGAGCACGTCGAGCCAGCCGCGGCCCATGGTGACCCGCTGGGTCTGGGCGCTGTGCCCGACGCGGCGGGCGGCCAGGGCGTACGCGTCGTGGGCCTCCTCGAACCGGCCGGCCATCGCCAGCCCGAGCCCGCGGATCGCGGCGGCCTCGACGCCGGCGGCCGAGTCGCGGCCCGCCAGGGAGATCGCCCGGTCGGCCCAGGTGACCAGCTCGTCGCCGCGGCACAGCGCCAGCGAGTGCAGCACGTGCCGGGTCGCGATGAGGGCGGCGGTCTCCGGCTCACGGTCGGCGTTGACGATGTCCCAGGCCCGCTCGAGCCGCACCTCGGCCTCGCTCGCGCGACCACGCAGGATCGCCAGATAGGCGAGCACCGCGTCGCGCAGCGGTGTCTCCCGCAGACTCTCGACGACCGGCACCAGCGCCGCGGCACCCATGCCGTCGCCGGCGGCGACCAGGGCGTCGACGGAGCGGATCAGCCGGTCGTCGCGGCGCACGGGGTCCTCGGTGAGGCGGCTGGAGTCGCGGTAGAGGGCGGCCGCCTCCGCCCAGGCGCCCTCGTCGCCGCGCCGCTGCGCCAGCCGGGCGACCTCGTCGGCGAGCTCGGCGTCGGGCAGCGGGGTCGCGGCGACCAGATGGCGGGCCCGGCTGACCTCGTCGTCGACGACCGCGGCGGCGCGCTGGTGCGCATCGGCGGCCCGGCGCGCGCCCATCGTCGCCAGCACGGCGACGCCGACCAGCGGCGTACGCCAGCGGGGGCGGTGGTCGCGGGTGATCTCCACCAGCCCGGCAGCTGCCAGGGCGTCGACCGCGGAGAGCGGGTCCTCCAGGCCGGCCAGGGCGGCGGCCTGTCCCAGGGACGCGTGGTCCCCGAGGACGGCGAGGGCCTCGGCCAGCGCACGGTCCTCCGGGCCGCATCCGGCGAGCGCGAGCTGGACCTCGTCGCGTACATGGGCAGGGGCGGGCAGCTGGGTGTCCGGCCGGGCCCAGCGGGCCGGCGGGAGCTCGTCGAGCAGCGCGACCGCGTCACGCGGGCTGCCGGCCGTGTGCCGGGTGAGCACCTCGGCCATCGCCGGGTGCAGGACCCGTCCGCGCAGCACCGCGAGCTCGCCGACGGCGGCCACATCCAGCCCCTCGATGCGTACGGTGTCGGCGGCGATCTCGCCCAGGAACGGGGTGCTGCGGGTGGCCGCCAGCACCACCAGCACCGGTGCCTCGCGGTGCCGGCGCAGCGCGGAGGCGATCGCCTGCAGCGAGAAGGTGTCGGCGAGGTCGGCGTCGTCGACCAGGACCAGGCGGGGCTCGTCGGCCGAGCCTTCCCCGGCGGCCCGCGCGACCAGGACGTCGGCCGCGGCGACCGGGTCGTCCGGCGGATCTTCCCCGAGCAGCTGGCGCAGCACCGAGCCGGGGCAGTCCTGCTCCCACGCACCCGCGCCAGCCGTCAGCGCCGGAGGCGCGACCCGGTCAGCCAGGCCGCGGAGCAGCGCGGTCTTGCCCAGCCCCGGGTCCCCGAGGACCAGGACGGCGGCCGACCCGGAGGCGGGGGTGCGGGCCAGCCGCGAGGTGAGCTCGACGAGCTCGTCCTCGCGACCGACACACCCAGCTCGTTCTATGAGCACGGTCACACCCTAGGCCCCTCTCAGACCGTCAGGCCGTCGTCGAGCGCGAGGTCCACCACGGGCTCCTGCGGGGACCGAGGCACCGCCACGGCCACCACGGCACCCAGCAGCGCGACACCGGCGAAGATCTGGAAGGCGGTCGCGCCGCCGACCCCGGCGGCGACCAGGGCCCCGCCGATGATCGGCCCGACGATCCCGCCCAGCCGGCCGAAACCGGCACACCAGGCGACGCCCGCACCGCGGGCCCGGGTCGGGTAGTAGTTGGCCACCAGCCCGTAGATGAGCACCTGGGTGCCGATCGTGCCGACACCGGCGATCGCCACCGCCGCGAACAGGATGCCGACCGGCAGCCCGAGCGGCAGCAGCACGAGCATCAGGCTGGCGAGCACGAAGGTGGTCGCGACCACCGGCTTGGCGCCGGTCCGGTCGGCGACGTACGAGGCGAGGAGTCCACCGAGGATGGCTCCGCCGTTGAGCACGAGCAGGAAGGTGAGGGCGTACGCCTTGCCGTAGCCGTTGTCCTCCATGATCTTCGGCAGCCAGGTGTTGAGGCCGTAGGTCAGCAGCAGGCCGGAGAAGCTCATCAGGCCGAGCACGAGGGTCGGGAGGAGGAGCGGGCGGCGGACCAGGGCGCCGAAGCCGACCGCCTCCGGGGCGGTGCTGGTCGCGGCGACCCGGCCGCGGGAGTCGAGCCACAGCTGCGACTCGGGCAGCTTGGCGATGGCGAACGGGAGCAGCAGGATCAGCGGGCTGGCCCCGATCATCATCAGGATCCGCCAGTGCGAGCCGCTCGGGTCGATGATCAGGGCCATGACCGAGGCGCTCACGCCACCGGCGGGGATGCCGCTGTAGACGATCGCGTTGAGCCGGTTCTTCCGCTCCGGCGGCGCGAACTCGGCGACCAGGGCGCCGACGGTGGCCAGGATCGCGCCCAGCCCGATACCGGTGAGGAAGCGGAGGATGCCGAAGACGGCGATCGACTGCGCGAACGCGGTCGCCGCCATCCCGAGCGAGAACCAGGTGATGCTGGCGAGCACCACCTTCCGGCGGCCGATCCGGTCGCTGACCGCGCCGGCGCTCAGGGCGCCGACGAGCACGCCGACGAGGGCATAGCTGCCCAGCGTGCCCGCCTGGCCCGCGGAGAGCTGCCCGATCTGCCCGGGGTCAGCCATCAGGGTCGGCAGCACCGTGCCGTAGACCACGAGGTCGTAGCCGTCGAACATCAGGGCCAGCGCGGAGAGCGCGACGACCCAGGCGAGCTGGCGCCCGTTCTTCGCCCGAGCGATTTCATCGGTGTATTCGGACATGGGTGATCTCCATCGGTGACGCGAGCGTGCTCGCGAAGGGAGGGTCGGCCCCGAGAGAGGAACCTGGTGGCTCAGCCGAGGTCACCGCCGGCGACGGGAAGGACCGTGCCGGTGATGTAGGAGGCCTCCTCGGAGGCGAGGAAGCAGATCGCGGCGGCCTGCTCGTCGAGCGTGCCGTAGCGGTGCATCAGGGAGGTCTCGAGGGTCTGGTCGATGTGGGCCTGGAACCAGGCCTTCTCGGTCTCCGTCCGCGGCGTCGGTGTGCCCCGGGAGATCCGGCGTGGCGGAGCCTGCGTGCCTCCCGGGGCCGTCGCGGTGACCCGGATACCGGCGTCGGCGTACTCCAGCGCGAGGGAGGCGGTGATCGCGTTGATCCCGCCCTTCGCGGCCGAGTACGGGATCCGGTGGATGCCCCGGGTCGCCGCCGAGGAGACGTTGACGATCACGCCACGGCCGCGCTCGACCATGCCCGGGAGGGCGGCCCGGCACGCGTAGAGGGTCGTCATCAGCGACCGGGTGATCTCGGCGTCGATCTGCTCGGCGGTGAACTCGGTGAACGGCTTGAAGTTGATCGCTCCGCCGACGTTGTTGATCAGCACGTCGATCCGGCCGTACGTCGCGACTGCCCGCTCCACGAGGGCAGCCGCGCCCTCGTAGCGCTCGAGGTCGCACTCGACCGCGCTGGCGCTCGCGCCCTGGCCGGTGAGCTCGTCGGTGACCTCGGCGACCAGCGGCGAGCGGTCGGCGAGGACGACCTTGCCGCCCTCGGCGGCCACCCGGCGGGCGACCTGGGCGCCGATGCCCTGGGCCGCGCCGGTGACCACCACGACCTGGCCGGCGAACCGCCCCGGGGTGACGAACCGCGGCTTGGTCGCGGCCGCCGACTCGGCCATCGCACGCCGCATCGTCTCCTGGGACCGCTCGCTGTGGGCCTTGATCAGGTCGCGGGCGGCGATCCGGTCGCCGCGCTCGAAGGCCTCGACGATGTCGAGGTGGTCCTGCGTGCACCGCGGGTGGCACCAGGTGGCGTTGCGCAGCACGTCCTCCATCCGGCCCTTCACCCCCAGCGCCTGGTAGGCCGCCAGCAGGTGGCCGTTGCCGGTGAGGGTGAACAGGTAGTCGTGGAAGGCGGCGTTCGACTCGGTGTAGCCGTGGGCGTCGAGGAAGCGGTCGCCGTCGACGTACAGGACGGTCGACTCGGCGAGCAGCCGGTAGCCGGCCAGCTGCTGGGAGTCCAGCCGCCCGATCGTCAGGTCGAGGGCCCCCACCTCCAGCGCCGCCCGGGCCTCGAAGATCGCGTCCGACGCGGAGATGTCCGGGTGCTCCTCACCGATCGTGTAGCCGTCCTCGGTGGTCGAGACGTCAGCCGCGTCGGCCGAAGCGTCAGGTACGTCGGCCGAGAGGTCACCCCGGAGCGGGAAGACCTCCTGGCCACCGATCCGGCGGGCGTCACCGGTCACGGTCAGGTTGTCGTCCTCGACCACCGCACCGCTGACTCCGTCGAGCGCGGCCGGCGCGACCAGCTGACCGGCGATGCGGCGTACGACATCTCCGTCGTTCCGCGCGGGGGCGGCGTATCCCGCGGGACCGAGGTCGACTGCCGGGAGCATCTGCTGCCCCGCGACGGCGCGTGCCTCAGGGTGCGTCTCCAGATCGATACGTACGGGTGACGTCTCGGCCGACGAGGCTGACGCGTCGGCCGACGGGGCTGACGCCTCGGCCGAGCCGGCGGGGACGGCGAGGGCGAACTTCTCGTAGTAGAACCCGGTGGGCTCGAGACCGGCGTCGGCGACGTGGGTACGCACCGCCTCGACCATCGGCGGCGGGCCGCACAGGTAGATCGCGACGTCGCCGTCGTGCAGGTCCTGCTCGCGGATCAGGCTCATCACGTAGCCCTTGTTGGCGGCGGTCGAGGCGGGGTCGGAGACGCAGTGGTCCCAGGTGAACCCGGGGATCCGCGAGACCAGCTCGCCGACCTCGTCGAGCTTGACCAGGTCGTCGTCGGTGCTGACGCCGTAGACCAGCCGGCCGCCGCGGTCGCAGCCGTCGACCTCGAGCTGGCGCAGCATCGAGAGCACCGGCGCCAGCCCGGTGCCGCCGGCCAGCATCAGCACCGGCCGGCGCGCCTCGCGGAGGAAGAAGGAGCCGTTCGGGCCGGTGAAGGTGACCTCGTCGCCGACGGCGGCGCGTTCGGTCAGCCAGGTCGACATCGCGCCGCCCTCGGTCAGCTTGACCAGGAAGACGAGCCGCTCCTCGTGCGGGGCGTTGGCGAAGGAGTACGACCGGGTCACCTCGGTGCCGGGCACGGCGATGTTGACGTACTGGCCCGGCAGGAAGGCGAGCTCGCCGCGGTTGGGGATGTCGAGGGAGAGCTCGACCGTGGTCGGGCTCAGCCGGTCCAGGCCGACGACCGTGCCGGTGTAGCTCGCGGCGCCGGTCTTCGCGACCTCGGAGGTGGTGGCGATCTGCAGCGCGAGGTCCGAGCGCGGCTTCATCGAGCACGGCAGGGCGTACCCCTCGGCGGCCTCCGCCGCCGACAGCGCGTCCTCGATGTAGGTTCCGCCGTCGTACTCCCCCGACTCGCACAGCGCCTTGCACGTCCCGCAGGCGCCGTCGCGGCAGTCCAGGGGGATGTTGATCCGCTGCCGGTAGGACGCGTCGGCGACGGTCTGGTCCTCGCGGACGGTGATGAACCGGGTCACCCCGTCCTCGAAGGACAGTGCGACCTGGTGGGTCGCGACCCCGGTGGTCGGCTCGGTCTCGATTGCAGTCATCGCGGGCGCCTCAGACGTGGTAGATGTCGACGACGTGGTGGATGTAGTCGTTCTTCAGCACCACGGTCTTGCGGCGGATCAGCGGCTGCTCGCCTGCGAAGTCGATCGTGTAGAACGACGTGCCGTAGTAGGGGTCGACGGTCTTGTAGCGGAAGTACATGGTGTGCCAGTTGAAGCGCACGTCGACCAGGTCGCCGCGGCGCTCGATGACCTCGACGTTGCTGATGTTGTGGGACGTACGCGGCTCCGGCAGCGAGGTGGCCGAGGACCGCTCCGTGCGGATCCGGAAGACGCGGTCCTCCAGGCCACCCTTGTTGGGGTAGTAGATGAGCGACATCTCGGTCTGCGGGTCCTCGGTGAGGAGGTCGGCGTCGTCCCAGCAGGGCATCCAGTAGACGACGTCGTCGGCATAGCACTCGAGCCACTTCTCGAACTCACGGTCGTCGAGGAATCGCGCCTCGCGGTAGAGGAACTGCTCGATCGCGTTCTGCGTGATCAGCTTCGCCCCGGCCGGAGCGTTCTGCGTGAGCGTCATCGTCACTTCCCCTTCTCGTTCGCGATGGCCGTACGCATCTGCTCGGCCCACTGCGCGTGCATGACCGGGTAGAGACCCTCGTCCTCGTTCTTCGCGCCGGCCGAGATCACGCCCGGCATCTCCAGCGCCTCGGCGACCTCGTCGGGCCCGGTGAGCCAGTGCTCGGCACCGCGGCTCATGTCGTTCCACGGCGCGGCGGAGGCCTGGTAGGTCAGGTAGCAGGAGCGGAACTCCTCCAGGTCGTCGGGCGTGGCCATGCCGGAGGCGTTGAAGAAGTCCTCGTACTGCCGGATCCGCCAGGCCCGCGACTCCGGGCTCTCGCCCATGGGGGCGATGCAGTAGATGGTGACCTCGGTCCTGTCGACCGAGATCGGCCGGAAGTGCCGGATCTGGGTCGAGAACTGGTCCATCAGATACACGTTCGGGTAGAGCAGCAGGTTGCGCGAGCCCTTGACCATGAACTCGCCCTTGGCGTCGCCGAACTTCTCCTTGAGCGTGTCCATCTGGTCCCACAGCGGGCGGTCGGCGGGGTTGGCGGCCCAGGTCCACAGGCACAGGTGGCCGTTCGGGTAGGACCAGTAGCCACCGCCGGCCTTGCCCCAGCTGCCGGCGTCGACGGTCTTGGTGGTGTTCTTCGACTCGCCGGTGTTGCGTCGCGAGGTGGTGGCGGCGTAGTTCCAGTGGGTGGCGGTGACGTGGTAGCCGTCGGCACCGTTCTCCGCCTGGACCTTCCAGTTGCCGTCGTAGGTGTAGGTCGAGGACCCGCGCAGCACCTCCAGGCCGTCGGGCGACTGGTCGACCAGCATGTCGATGACCTTCACGGTGTCGCCGAGGTGCTCGTCCAGCGGGAGCACGTCCTCGTTGAGCGAGCCGAACAGGAAGCCGCGGTAGCTGTCGAAGCGAGCCACGTGCGTCAGGTTGTGGGAGCCCTCGGTGTTGAAGCTCTCCGGGTAGCCGGCGTCGTCGGGGTCCTTGACCTTGAGCAGGGTGCCGTCGTTGCGGAACGTCCAGCCGTGGAACGGGCAGGTCAGCGTCATCCGGTTGTCGGTCTTGCGCCGGCACAGCATCGCGCCGCGGTGGGCGCAGGCGTTGATCATGCAGTGCAGCTCGCCGTCCTTGTCGCGGGTGATCACGACCGGCTGCCGACCGATGTAGGTGGTGAGGTAGTCGCCGGGGTTCGGCACCTGGCTCTCGTGGGCGAGATAGATCCAGTTGCCCTCGAAGATGTGCTTCATCTCCAGCTCGAAGATCTCCTCGTCGGTGAAGATCCGGCGGTTGGCGCGGTAGATCCCGGCCTCGCGGTCCTCGACCACGGCGTCCGACAGGACGTTCTCGAGGTGGCCAAGGCTCTCGGTGAGCGGTGCGGTCATGGTGATGCCTCCAACGGGTGACGGTCACCACACCTTCGCAAGACGTGGCGACGGTCACACCAGGCGAATGCCCAGTCCCGACCTAGACATCCATTGATCATTCGAATCAATCAATCAGCGCCAGTTTCGTCCTTGTTGTTTATCTATCGCAGGCCTACTGTGGCGGTCGTCACCACCTTCTGAGGAGCGCTTCATGGAGCTACGCCACCTGCGGTACTTCGCCGCGGTCGCCGAGACCTGCCACTTCGGCCAGGCCGCGGCGCAGCTGCACATCGCCCAGCCCGCGCTCTCCCAGGCGATCCGTCAGCTCGAGTCCGAGCTCGACGTCACCCTCTTCACCCGCACGACCCGCCAGGTCTCCCTCACCCCGGCCGGCGAGTTCCTGCGCACCGAGGCCACCCGGGTGCTCGCCGCCATCGACGACAGCGTCCGAGGCGTACGCCGCATCGGGGCCGGCCGCCACGGCCTGGTCCGCCTGGGACTGACCGGCACCGCCTCCTTCTCGCACCTTCCCGGCATCGCCCGCGTGGTCAAGCGCGAGCTGCCCGAGGTGGCGCTGGAGATCCACGCCGACCTGCTCACCCCGGCCCAGTGCGAGCGGCTGGAGAGCGGGGCGCTCGACCTCGGCGTCCTGCGGCCGCCCGCCACCGGCGAGGGACTGACCCTGCGCACCCTCGAGGTCGAGCCGCTCGCGCTCGCCATCCCCGTCGACCACCGGCTCGCGGTCGAGCCGGTCGTGGCGCTGGCCGACCTGCGCACCGAGCCGTTCATCGCCTACAGCGCCCGCGACTCGGCGGTCAACGAGGCCGTCCTGCGCAGCTGCCGCGAGGCCGGGTTCGTGCCGCGCCGCGAGCACGAGGCGCCGAGCACCGCGGTCCTGCTGGCGCTGGTCGCCGCCGGCCTCGGCGTCGCGATCGTCCCCGCCTCGGTCCGGGCCCTGCCGCTGGAGGGCGTGGTCTTCCGCGACCTGCTCGACGCGGGCAGCGTCGAGCTCGCCCTCGCCTACCGCACCGACGACGACAACCCCGTCGTCGACGCCGTCATCGAGATCCTCGAGGCAGCAGACCTGTTCACCGCACCCCGTCTGGAAGCTCCCCGATCATGAAGATCACCAAGATCGAGGCGATCCCGTTCGCCATCCCCTACCGCAAACCACTGCGCTTCGCCTCCGGCGAGGTCCACACCGCCCAGCACGTGCTCGTCCGGGTCCACACCGACGACGGTGTCGTGGGCATCGCCGAGGCACCGCCGCGGCCGTTCACCTACGGCGAGACCCAGGCCGGGATCATCGCCGTGATCGACCAGCTCTTCGCCCCGCAGCTCGCCGGGCTCACGCTGCTCGAGCGCGAGACCGCCCGCGCCCTCATGGAGCGCACCGTCGGCAACCCGACCGCCAAGGCCGCCGTCGACATGGCGATGTGGGACGCCCTCGGCAAGACCCTCGACCTGCGGGTCGTCGACCTGCTCGGTGCCTTCACCGACCGGATGCGCGTCTCGCACATGCTCGGCTTCGACGGGCCCGAGGCGATGGTCGCCGAGGCGGAGCGGATGCGGGAGACGTACGGGATCTCGACGTTCAAGGTGAAGGTCGGCCGCTCCCCCATCGAGCTCGACACCGCCGTCGTCCGTGCGCTGCGCGAGCGGTTCGGCGCCGAGATCGAGCTGTACGTCGACGGCAACCGCGGCTGGACCGCGGCCGAGTCCGCCCGGGCGATGAAGCAGATGGCCGACCTGGACCTGCTCTTCGCCGAGGAGCTCAACCCGGCCGACGACGTGCTCGGGCGCCGCTGGCTGGTCAGCCAGGTGGACGTGCCGTTCATCGCCGACGAGTCGGTCCCGACGGCGGCAGACGTCACCCGCGAGGTGCTCGGTGGCTCCGCGACCGCGATCAGCATCAAGACCGCGCGCACCGGCTTCACCGGCTCGCAGCAGGTGCTCCACCTCGCCGAGGGCCTCGGGCTGGAGGTCGTGATGGGCAACCAGATCGACGGCCAGCTCGGCAGCGCCTGCTCGATCGCCTTCGGCGCGGCCCACCGGCTCACCTCCCGCCGCGCCGGTGAGCTCTCCAACTTCCTCGACATGGCCGATGACCTGCTCACCGAGCCGCTCGAGATCCGCGACGGCGAGCTCGCCGTACGTCCTGGTGCCGGCCTCGGGGTCGAGATCGATGCCGACAAGCTCGATCACTACCGCACCGACAACTGAACACCAGACCCCACACCGCAACACGAGAGGACACACCATGACCACCGACCAGACCCTCGAGTCCACCGAAGCAGCCACCGCGGCCGCTTCGGGCGCCTCCGCCACCGAGCGGTTCGCCGCCGACAAGTCGCCCTTCGAGGCCGTCAAGGACACCCCGCCGGAGCGCGTCGACCGGCTCGCCAAGCGCGTGCTCAACGCCGTCTACGACACGATCCGCGAGGAGAAGGTCACCTACGACGAGTACAACGCGCTCAAGGCGTGGCTGATCCAGGTCGGCAAGGACGGCGAGTGGCCGCTCTTCCTCGACGTCTGGGTCGAGCACGAGGTCGAGAAGGTCGCCACCGAGCACCGCGAGGGCAACAAGGGCACCATCGAGGGCCCCTACTACGTCCCCGGCGCCCCGGAGCAGGGTGCGAACGGCACCATCCCGATGCGCGAGGGCGAGGCCGGCACCCCGCTGACCTGGACCGGCACGGTCACCTCGACCGACGGCACCCCGCTCGACGGCGCCAAGATCGAGCTGTGGCACGCCGACGCCGACGGCTTCTACTCACAGTTCGCTCCCGGTATCCCGGAGTGGAACCTGCGCGGCAGCTTCACCCTCGGGGCCGACGGCGCCTTCGAGATCCACACGATCCAGCCGGCGCCCTACCAGATCCCGACCGACGGCTCCTGCGGCAAGCTCATCGCCGCCGCCGGCTGGCACGCCTGGCGTCCGGCCCACCTGCACGTCAAGGTGTCGGCCCCGGGCCACGAGCTCCTCACCGCCCAGCTCTACTTCCCCGGTGACGAGCACAACGACGACGACATCGCCTCGGCGGTCAAGCCCGAGCTGGTGCTCGCGCCCGTCGCCAACGAGGACGGCTCCGTCAACGTCGACTACGGCTTCGTCCTGGACCCGGTTCGCGGCTGATGCTTTATCACGTACGCATGGACGTCCGGATCCCGCACGACCTGGATCCGGACGTCCGCGACGACACGATCGCCCGCGAGAAGGCCTACGCCCAGGAGCTCCAGCGCGCCGGGAAGTGGCCCCACCTGTGGCGGATCGCCGGGGAGTACGCGAATTTCTCGGTCTTCGACGTCGAGTCCCACGACGAGCTGCACCAGATCCTCTCCGGCCTGCCGCTGTTCCCCTACATGGACGTCCAGGTCACCCCGCTGGCGAAACACCCGTCCGAGGTGGACTGACCCCACCTCGGGCGCTCGACCTGCAAGGATGGGCGCCCGAGGTGATGAGATGTCGATGATCGACTATGCGGCGCCCGCGGGGCCCGCGTCCGGCTACCTGTCGGTGCCCGAAGGCGACGGCCCCTGGCCCGGGGTGGTGGTCGTGCAGGACATCATGGGCATGACCACCGACATCAGGCGGATCAGCGACCGCTTCGCGGCCAACGGCTACCTGGCGCTGACCCCGGCGCTCTACGGGCGGGGCCCGAAGGTCGGGTGCGTGGTCACCACGATGCGGTCGCTGATGACCGGCAAGGGCACCGCGGTCGACGACATCATCGCGGCCCGCGACCACCTCGTCGCCGACCCCCGCTGCACCGGCAAGGTCGGCATCGTCGGCTTCTGCATGGGTGGCGGCTTCACGCTCCTGCTGGCCCCGCGGGGCATCTTCGACGCGGCCGCACCCAACTACGGCGTACTGCCTCGGAACGCGTCCCAGCACCTGTCTGCGCTCCGCTCCTCATGCCCGATGGTGGCGAGCCTCGGCGCCAAGGACCACCTCCTCCCGGGCGCGGCGGAGAAGGTCGAGGCAGCACTCGCCGAGGGCGACGTTCCCCGCGACGTCAAGGAGTACCCCGAGGTCGGCCACAGCTTCATGAACGACTGGGGCTTCCCTCGCCCGGTGCCCACGCTGGAACGGGTGGTCGGCTACAACTACTCCGAGCCCGAGGCCGAGGACGCCTGGCGACGCATCTTCGCCTTCTTCGACGAGCACCTCGGCCCGAAATAGCCCGAAATAGCTCCGAAACGTCGGCGCTCTACTGTGGTGGTGCCCGAGTTCAACGGACAGCAAGGCCTCCAGGCCGGGAAAGCGGACACCTCCGGGCACGACCAACCGTCTGCGCCTTGCAAGGAGAGCACCCGTGAGCACCTTTCATGTCCCTGCCGTCGACATCTCTGCGTACGTCCAGGGCGGAACGCCCGAGGAGAAGGCAGCCGTCGCGGCCGCGATCGACACCGCCTGCCGTGAGGTGGGCTTCATCCAGATCCTCGGCCACGGCGTCGCGCCGGAGCTGGCCGACGGCCTGGCCTCCGCCATGGACGACTTCTTCGCGCTCCCGACCGCGGAGAAGAGCCGGTGGCGCCGCCCGGCCGCCGAGAACCGCGGCTACACCCCGCCCAAGTCGGAGACGTTGGCGCTCAGCGCCGGCGTGCAGTCCGAGACCCGGATGAAGGACTTCTTCGAGGCCTTCAACGTCGGCTCGTCGGTCTCCGACCACCCCGGTGCCGAGCTCGTCGAGGCGCACTACGCGGCGAACACCTGGCCGGAGGTGCCGGACTTCCAGGCGCGCATCGACGCCTGGCGCGCCGAGGCCGCCCGGGTCGCGCGCACCATGGTCACCGTCTTCGAGGACGCGCTCGGCCTGGAGCGCGGCGCGATCTCGCGCCTCGCGACGCACCCGATCGAGGTCCTCCGGATGAACAACTACGCCCTGCCCGAGGGCACCCGTGTCGAGGTCGACGAGGACATGATCGGGATGGGCGAGCACACCGACTACGGCATCGTCACGATCCTGTGGGCCGACCGCGTCAAGGGCCTGCAGGTCCTGCACGGGGGCGAGTGGCACGACGTCAGCCCGGCCGAGGGGGCGCTGCTGATCAACCTCGGCGACCTCACCACCCGGCTCACCAACGAGCAGTGGCTCTCGACCCTGCACCGGGTCAAGCCGCCGATCGTCGAGGGCACCATCCAGCGACGCCGGTCGGCTGCGTACTTCTTCGACGGCGACGCCGAGGCGACGGTCGGCCCGCTGCCGGCGTTCGTCGACGACGAGCACCCCCGTCTCTACCGCGACGTCACCGTCGACGAGCACATCGCCGCCAAGCTGGCGGGCTCTCGCGCCGGGGTGCTCAACGCCGCCGCCGGCCGCGAGGCGGCCCGGGTGCTCACCGCGGGTCGCTGACCGCTTCCTCGGCTCTCTTTGTGTGCCGGCGGGCGATCCCCGCCGGCCACCAGATCCGGTCGCCGACCAGCGCGAAGACCGCGGGCACGACGACGGTGCGGACCAGGAACGTGTCCAGCAGGATGCCCAGGCCCACGATCAGTCCCACCTGGGTCAGCGTGATCAGCGGCAGCACGCCGAGGACCGCGAACACCGCGGCCAGCACGATGCCGGCGCTGGTGATGACCCCACCGGTCAGCCCGACCGCCATGACCATCGCATCGACGGTGTCGTGCTCGGCGGCCTCCTCCCGGGCGCGCAGGACGAGGAACACCGTGTAGTCGATGCCGAGCGCCACCAGGAACAGGAAGGCATAGATCGGTGTGCTCACGTCGAGGGCGGGGAACCCGAAGACATGGGCGCTCATCCAGGTGCCCAGGCCGAGCGCCGCCAGGGTGGCGATCACGCTGATGGTGACGAGCACCAGCGGCGTCACGATCGACCGCAGCACCACGAAGAGCACCAGCAGCACCACCAGCAGGATCAGCGGCACGATGACCATGAGATCTCGCTCCGCGCCGTTGCGGCTGTCGAGGTCCTTGGCCACGCTGCCGCCGACCAGGGCTCCGGACCCGGCCAGCTCGCTGCGCAGCGTCTCGATGGTCTCGATGCTCTCCGGCGTCGCCGGCGCGGCGTCCAGGGTCGCGGTGATCTTCGTCAGGTCACCGCTCTCGCCCGACGGGCGCGCGCTGTCGACCCCGTCGGTCCGGTTGACCTGCGCGAGGACGGCGTCGGCCTCGTCGGCCGGGACCAGGATCGTCACCGGGTCGGAGGAACCGGGCGGGAAGTGCTTCGAGAGCGTCTCCAGACCGTCGACGGACTCGGCCTGGACGCGGAACTGGTCGGTCTGCGACAGCCCGACCTTGACGCCGAGAAGACCGGAGGCGAGTACGCCGAGGATCACCGCGGCCACGGCCAGCACCACGCCCGGGCGGCTCACGACGGCGCGGGCGATCCGGAACCAGACGCCGTCGCGGGACTTCTCGTCGTCGCCGTCGCGAGGGACGAACGGCCAGAAGAGGCCCCGGCCGAACAGCGACAGCGCGGCCGGCAGGGCGAAGAGCGCGAACAGCAGCGCCACCAGCAGGCCGATGGCGGCCGAGACCCCCAGCGACCGGCTGTTGGGTGCGACGCTGAGGACCAGCACCAGCAGCGCGAGCACGACGGTCAGGTTGCTGGCCACGATCGCCTCGCCGGAACCACGCACCGCGGCAGCGAGGGCATCGCGGTGATGCGGGTGCCGCCGGAGCTCCTCGCGGTAGCGCGAGACCAGCAGGAGCGCGTAGTTGGTGCCGGCGCCGAAGACGAGCACGCTGGTGATCCCCGACGTCGAGCCGTCGAGCCCGCTGCCCGTCTGGTCGGCGACGATCTGGGTCACCACCGCGGCGGTGCGGTCGGCCACCGCGACCACGATCAGGGGCACGAGCCACAGCACCGGCGAGCGATAGGTCAGGATCAGCAGGAGAGCGACGACCGCGGCCGTGACGAGGAGCAGCCGCAGGTCGGCGCCCTCGAACGCCGAGGAGATGTCGGCGGCGAAGGCGGCGCCCCCGGTGAGCTGGACCGTGAGACCGTCGGGCCGGTCCGCATCGACCGTCTCGCGCAGGTCGCCGACCAGCTCGGTGAGATCGAGCCCGGTCACCTCGGCATCGACGTCGATGGCGACGATCAGGGCCTCACCGTCGGACGCCGGGATCGGCGGCGAGACCTCGTTGCCGGTGATCTCGGCCCAGCGCTGCGACGCCTCCGCGGCCCACGCCCGGTCCTCCGCGCTCAGCCCGCCAGCACGCTCGACCACGGCGACCGCGGGCAGCACGTCCCCGCCAGGGAAGCGCTGCTGCAGCTCCGCCACCCGGGCGGACTCGGCGTCGGCGGGCAGCGGGTCGGGCGCCGAGCTGGCGGAGCCCAGCGACGATCCGACGACCATCACCGCACCGGTCAGGACGACCGTGATGGCCAGGACCACCCAGGCCGTGGCCTTGTTCGTGGTGAGGTGCGCGAGACGTGCGAGGGCGGACCGCATGGTCGGGCCTTTCCGTGGAGTCGAGGATTTGTGGGGTGACATCGGAGCTAGGGCCGCTCCAGGCCGGCGGCGGCTGCCGCCCATGTCCACAGCTCGTCGGTCTCGCCGCGACCCGGACGGGTCGCGGACCGATAGCTCGTCGGACGCCGGCGACGGTCGTGCCAGAAGGTGCCGGAGGGCGGGGTCGGCTCGGTGGCCGCGAGCCACACCGCCGTGTCCGCACCCGCCTCGGCCGGGCGGAGCAACGGTCGGGTCAACGTACGGAAGGCGGGGAGCGAGCGGGCGAGGCCCGGGGTGTCCGCCCAGCCGGGGTGCATGACGAAGGTCGCGATCCGGTCCGGCGACCAGCGTCGGTCCAGGATCGGTGCCAGCTCCACCTGCATGCGCTTGGACCGCGCGTAGGCGACCGCACCCCGGTAGCTGCCGTGCTCGAACTCCGGGTCGTCCACGGGAAGCGGCTGGGTGTACATCCCGCCCGAGGCGACGAGGACGACCCGGGCGCCGCACTCCGAGCGGCGCAGGGCCGGGAGCAGGCGCTCGGTCAGCCGGATCGGCCCGAGCACGTGCGTGGCGACGGACAGCTCATGACCCTCGACCGACTCGGTCCGCTCGGGCGGCATGACCCCCGCGTTGTGCACGAGCACGTCGAGCCCGATGCTGCCGCCCGCACGCGCACAGAAGTCCTCGGCGAACGCGTCGATCATGGCCGGGTCGGAGACGTCGCAGCGCTCGATCCGAAGGTCGGCCACCCGCCCCTCGGCGCGCAGCAGCCGCTCGATCCGGGCGATCGCTGGTGCGGCGCGCTCGGGTGAGCGTACGAGGACGTGGACGCGCGCCCCGAGTCGGGCCAGCCCGAGCACGGTGGCCTCCCCGAGACCGCTGCCACCACCGGTGACCAGGGCGGTGCGTCCTGCCAGCGCTCCGGGGCGCGGGTCGCCCGCGGGCCAGTGGCGGCGGCGGATCGCGTAGCCGAGGCGTGAGTAGCCGAGCAGGACCGTGCGGTCGAGCAGGCGGTCGAGACCGCGATCAGGTGCTGAGGTCCGGCCGATGTGCCGCGGCGTGGTCATCTCCTGGACTCCTTCAGCTCTGCGAGCCGGTCCAGCGCCTCACGACGCTCCTCGGCATGGTCAACGACGCGTTCCGGATAGCCCTGCGCCAGCCCCTCGCGGTGGCGCCACGGCTCGTGGGCCGCGGCCCCCGGGAGGTGACGCAGCTCGGGCACCCAGCGCCGGACGTAGTCGCCCTGCGGGTCGAACCGGAGGCCCTGGGTGACCGGGTTGAAGATGCGGAAGTAGGGCGCGGCGTCGGTGCCGGTCCCGGCCGCCCACTGCCAGCCGTGGCTGTTGGAGGCCATGTCGCCGTCGAGGAGATGGTCCATGAAGTGCCGGGCGCCGGCCGGCCACCACAGGTGCAGATCCTTGACCAGGAAGCTCGCGACGACCATGCGTACGCGGTTGTGCATCCAGCCCTCGCCGAGCAGCTGGCGCATGCCGGCGTCGACGAACGGATAGCCCGTGGTGCCCGACTTCCATGCCTCCAGCAGCTCGGGGTCCTCGTCGTAGCGCATCCCGTCCAGGCCGTCCCGCAGGTCACGCCAGGCCGACCCGGGGTCGTGCCAGAGCACGTCGGCGTAGAACTCGCGCCACGCCAGCTCGGCGACGAAGCGCTCGACGTCCTCGCCGGAGGCACCGGTGCCGTGCGCGTCCAGATCGGCGAGCAGCGTACGCGGGTGGATCTCGCCGAACTTCAGCGCAACCGAGAGGCGGCTGGTCCGGTCGAGGTCGGGTCGGTCCCGGGCCGTGGCATAGCCGGCCAGGTCCTCGGCACGGAAGTCCTCCCAGCGGTGGAGCGCCGCGCGCTCACCCGCCTCCTGGTCGGAGTGGGCCGGGAGCGGGTCCGACTCGAGCTTCGTCATCCACTCGACCTGCGGATCGCCGGCGGGCGCCCGCCAGCCGTGTTCCCGCCACGCGCGCAGGAAGGGGGTGAAGACGCGATAGGGGTCCCCGGATGCGTTCCGGACCCTGCCCGGCGTGACCGCGTACGGGCTGCCCGTGCCGACCAGCCCGATGCCCGCGGCCGCCAGACGCCGCTCCACGGCGGCGTCGCGTCGCCGGCCGTAGGGATTCGTCTCGGTCGAGACGTGCACCTGACTCGCGCCGGCCTCGGCGGCGACCTCGGCCACCACCTCGGCCGGGTCGCCCTGACGGATGACCAGCGCACCGTCCGTCTCCTCGCGCAGCGCGGCGAGCGAGGCCAGCAGCCGCT
The DNA here is from genome assembly GCF_000960475.2 of Nocardioides luteus. Lineage (GTDB taxonomy): Bacteria > Actinomycetota > Actinomycetes > Propionibacteriales > Nocardioidaceae > Nocardioides > Nocardioides luteus_A. Next base: position 75,512 of record NZ_JZDQ02000013.1, read on the forward strand.
CCCACCTCCGTCCGGAGCCGGCCAGGCGCGGGTCGAGCACGAACAGCGGCACCACCTGCCCCTCGGCCGCGGCGGCCTGCAGCGCGGGATGGTCCCCCAGCCGGAGGTCGCGTCGGAACCACATCAGTGAGGTCGTCATGGACGGTTCCGTTCGTGGGCTTCCAGGCGGATCTGGGCGACGTCGATCGCCCCGGCCCGGAAGCCCGCCTCGCAATAGGCGAGGTAGAACTCCCAGGTGCGCCGGAACTCCTCGTCGAACTCCTCCGACCGTATCCCCGGCCACGAGGCCAGGAAGGCGGCGCGCCAGCGGCGGAGCGTCTCGGCGTAGTCGGCGCCGAACCTGTCGGTGCGGGTGACGCTCAGACCGACGTCGGCGGCTTGCTCGGAGATGACGGTCTCGGACGGGATGAGACCGCCCGGGAAGATGTGCTTCTGGATCCAGCCGTAGGAGTTGCGGGTCGCCAGGTAGCGCTGGTGCGGCATCAGGATCGCCTGCAGGGCGATGGCACCGCCGGGGCGGACCAGCCGGGACAGGGCGGCGAAGTAGTCGGGCCAGTACCGCTCGCCGACCGCCTCGATCATCTCCACGCTGACCACGGCGTCGAAGGTGCCGACGACGTGCCGGTAGTCCTGGACCAGCACCTCGACCCGGTCGGTGTAGCCCGCGGCCTCGATCCGCTCCCTGGCCAGCGCCGCCTGCTCGACCGACAGGGTGACGGTGGTGACCCGGGCTCCGCGGCGTGCCGCCTCGATCGCGAGCGTCCCCCACCCCGTGCCGATCTCCAGCAGCTCGTCACCGGCACCGACGCCGGCCAGGTCGAGGGCGGCGTCGACCTTGCGCAGCTGGGCCTCCTCGAGGTCCTGCTCGGCGAGCGGACGGGTGTGGTCGAAGAGGGCCGAGCTGTAGCTGAGGCTGGGGTCGAGGAAGGCGGCGAACATGTCGTTGCCCAGGTCGTAGTGGGCGGAGATGTTCTCCTGGGAGTCCTCCACCGCGCCGCGCTGGTCGGCGGGGATGGGCTGGTCGACCAGACGGCGCAGCCGCAGCATCCAGCCCGGAACCAGCGTGGAGAGGCGTTCGGCGTACGGGGTCAGCGCATCGGCGAGATCGGTGTCCTCGGCCGCGTGCCAGTCGCCCGCCGTGTAGCCCTCGCCGAGGCCGATCTTCGGGTTCTCCGCGATCCGGCCGAAGAGCGACTCCGGACGGTGCAGCACGATGCCCGGCCATCCCGCGGTACGCGATCGATGGTTGAGCAGACGCCCGTCCGGGAGCACGACGTCGACCGGGACCTGCCGGGTGGCCAGGCGCAGGATCTGCTTGGCGATGCCTGCTCGCAGGCTTCTGGGGGCGGCGGGCGCACGGTGCGCCGGCAGCCCGAGCGTCACAGGCTCTGCGGTCATGATGTGGTCTCCTTCGGAGCGGCCGGACGTGGGACGAGGGGTAACCTGCGCAGCCACAGCCGGATCCCGTGGAACCGGATGAGTGCGCTGACCCGATGAGGCATCAGGAGATGGGAGAGGCTCACCCGGAGCAGCGCACGGTGCGTCGCCGGCTCCGGGGTTCCGCGCGTGGTCGCCGTCAGCACGCGGGCGCCGTCGCGGTCGAGGCCGACGGCCACGGCGACCTGTCCCGGATCGACCTGCAGCCGGATGTCATAGGTCCCGGCCATGTCGTTGAACGGCGAGACGTAGAAGGTCTTGTCGGCGTGGGCTCGCCCGAAGCGATCGACGTCGATCAGATAGGCGTGACGTTCGCCGTAGGTGTTGTGCACCTCGAAGACGACCGCACGCAGCACACCGTCGTCCGACTGCACCCAGAAGACGGTGAGGGGGTCGAAGACATGGCCGAGGACACGGGCGTTCGCCAGCATCAGCACCCGGTCGGTCGGCGCCAGGTCGACGCCGCGGCCGGCGAGGAAGACACCGAGATCGCCACGTACGCCACCACCCGACGAGCCGCCGTCGAGATGGTCCTCGACCCGGAACCCGGCCAGGGGACGTAGCCAGAACGGGAGCCGAGGCAGATCGTCGACGTCGATGAGCCAGTGGTAGCTGCGGTGGCGGAACGCGTGCCGCAACGGCAGCTCCCGGGTGTGGCTGACGTGGCCGACGACCAGCGCCGGCACCTCGGGAAACACCGGTGACGGGATCACCAGGTCACCCCGAACGACTCGGCTGCCTCCACGCCCGAGCGACAGCCGTCCTCGTGGAATCCCCAGCCGAGATGGGCGCCGGCGAAGGCCAGCCGAGGTCCACCGGCCGTACGCAGCCGAGCGGTCGCCGCGACCGCCTCGGTGGTGAAGACCGGGTGCTCGTAGCTCATCCGCGCGGTGACCGTGGCCGGATCGACATGCTCGGTCGCGTTGAGCGTCACCACGTGCTCGTCGCGGTCCTCGAGGCCCTGGAGCCGGTTCATCCAGTAGCTGACGACCACCTTGTCGGCGCCACCGTCGCAGGAGGCGAGGCGGTAGTTCCACGACGCCCGGGCACGGGGCCGGGCGGGCAGCAGGGTGGCGTCGCGGTGCAACCAGGTCTCGTTGCGCGAGTACCGGATGGCGGCGAGGTCCGACTTCTCCTCGGGGGTGGCGTCGGCCAGCAGCCGCAGAGCCTGGTCCGCGTGGGTCGCCACCACCACGCGGTCGAAGTGCCGGGACCCGGCCTGGGTGCGTACCTCGACGCCGTCGGCGTGCCGCTCCACGGCGGTCACCGGCTCGCCCACACGGATCTCGCCCAGCCGTTCCGCGATCCTGTCCACGTAGGTGCGGGAACCGCCCACGACGGTGCGCCACGTGGGTGATCCAGTGATCTGGAGCATGCCGTGGTGGTCGAGGAAGGCGAAGAGGTGCCTCGCCGGGTAGGCGGTCGCGTCCTCGTCGCCGCACGACCAGACGCACGAGACGAGCGGCACCGCGAAGTGCTGGACGAAGTAGTCGCTGAAGCCACCCTCGGCGAGGAACTGCCCCCACGTCAGGTCGCTGTCGGTGCCGAGCAGGCGGCGCGCCCGGCGGTGGAAGCGGGGCACCTGCGCCAGCATGCGGACGAAGCGCGGGTCGCCGAGACGACTCGGGTCGGCCAGGATGCCGCTCGGCCCGCGGCCGCCGGCATAGGACAGGCCGCAGTCGTCGCAGACGATGCTCATGCTCATCTCGGTCGGCCGGGTCTCGACGCCCAGCTCCGCGAACAGGCGGAGCAGGTTCGGGTAGGTGCGCTCGTTCATCACGATGAAGCCGCTGTCCACGCGGAGGTCGGCGCCGGAAGCGGCCGGGACGTCGTGCGTGTGCGCATGGCCACCGAGCCGCCGCTCCGCCTCGAAGAGGGTGACGTCATGCGTACGCCCGAGGAGATGGGCCGCGGTCAGACCGGAGACCCCGCCACCGATCACGGCGACGCTCGGCCGCTGGGTCTGGGCCGTTCGGCTCATGGGTGCTCCCTCGTCAGGCAACGGCGTTGCCGCTGGCTAGTTCCGGTGATCGAACGTACAATCTTTGTACAAGGTATGTCAAAGGTTTGAAAGGGGCACGATGATGAAGATCGATCGAACCGTGGCGACCTCCGCGCCGACCTCCGAGGTGTTCGACTTCCTGGCCGACTTCACCACCACCGAGCAGTGGGATCCGGGCACCGTGCGCACCGAACGCATCTCCGGGGACGGCGGGGTCGGGACGGCGTACGCGAACACCTCTCGGTTCCTCGGACGCACCACCGACCTCACCTATGTGGTGGAGGTCTACGAGCCCGGCACCCGTGTCGTGCTCCGCGGCGAGAACAAGTCGGTCGTGGCGCATGACACGATGACCTTCGTACCGACAGCCACGGGCGGGACATCCGTACGCTATGTGGCCGAGTTCGACCTGAAAGGCCTGGCCAGGATGGTGGCCCCACTGCTGACCCCCGCGTTCACCCGTCTCGGCGACGACGCCTCCGCCCAGATGCGCACGACCCTGGACCGACTGGGCCGGTAGCGGAGCAGATGTACACCATCAAGCACGCAGCACAGCGGGTCGGCATCACGACCGCGACACTCCGTGCCTGGGAGCGCCGATACGGCGTGATCGCCCCAGATCGGTCCGAGAGCGGCTACCGCCTCTACGGGGAGCACGACGTCGCCGTGCTGCGCTCGATGAAGCACCTGGTGGATCAGGGCTGGGCGGTCGGCCTGGCCGCTGCTGAGGCGATCCGGCTCGATCGCGCACAACCCACCCACGACACGACCGCGGAGGCGCCGGACGGCGGAAGCGGGCCGTCCCCTGACCTCGCCCGGAGGATGACCGCCGCCGCAGCCGCCCTCGACACCGGCGACCTGGCGGCCACCCTGGACGAGGTGTTCGCCCTCAGCAGCTTCGAGACGGTCATGACCGAACATGTCTTTCCCGCGCTGGAGGAGCTCGGTGACGCCTGGGCGGACGGCAGGGTCAGCGTCGCCGGCGAGCACCTGGCCTCGAACGCGGTGATGCGCCGCCTCGCCGTCGCCTACGAGGCGGCGGCCGCCCATGGCCACGGACCCCGTGTCGTCCTCGGCCTGGCACCCGGCACCCGCCACGAGATCGGCCTCCTCGCCTTTGCCGTCGCCGCCCGGCGACGCGGTTTGGACACCGACTACCTGGGAGCCGATCTTCCGGTCGACGACTGGCTCGGCGTCGCCGGCGACCCCGCTCTCGCCGCCGTCGTGCTGGCGATCCCCACCACCGCCGACATCCCCGCCACCGCCGCGGTGATCACGGCGCTGCACGACCACCGCCCCGATCTCGTCGTCGCCGTCGGCGGAGCGCAGCAGGGCCACGCTCCCGAGCCCGCCGCCCGCCTGGGCCACGACATCGCCGCCGGCGCGACGGCCCTCGCCGCCATGACCTCGCAGGCGCGCTGACCGGCCTGTTCGGGGAGGGTGGCCCGCCGGGTCATGTCACAGAGCGTCGTGTCGTCTCGTCTCCAGCTGTGAACCCGCAGAACAGGAGAGAACGATGAACATCATCCTTTGGATCACCGCCGGACTGCTGGCCCTCGTCGCCCTGGCAGGAGGCATCACCAAGACCTTCGTGCCGCTGGACAAGCTCGCCCAGCACGACGGCGCCGCATGGACCCGCGGCGCCAACCCGGCCTTCGTCAGGACCCTCGGGATCCTCGAGATCCTGGCGGCGATCGGACTCATCCTTCCCGCCGTGCTCGACATCGCGCCCGTCATGGTGCCCGTCACCGCCGCCTGCTGGATCGCCCTGATGATCGGCGCGATGATCACCCACGGCCGCCTCGGTCAGGCGAAGCTCGTCCTGGTCAACGTCGTCTACCTGGCCCTGGCCACCTTCATCGTCGTCGGCCGCTTCGGCACCACGCCCTTCACCGCCTGACGTGCCCCGCAGGTCGATCGGCTCAGCGGCCGAGCACGGCGCGGAGCCGTTCCACCTGGGCGGTGCGCTCGGCGAGACGCTGCTCGTCGAGGCTCCGGCTGGACGCAGCAGCCAGGAGCTCCTGCGTACGCCGCACCGCGGTCGCATCATGGGCGACGAGCGAGGCGACCAAGCCGGTCAGCGTGGCATCCAACTCGGCGGCCGGCACCACGCTCTGCGCCAGCCCGATCCGCTCGGCCTCGTGCGCGCCCACCTTGCGCGCAGTGGCACAGATCTCCAGCGCCCGCGAGTAGCCCACGGCCTCGACCAGCGGCTTGGTCCCGGCCAGGTCCGGAACCAGCCCCAGCGCCGGCTCCTTCATGCAGACCCAGGCGTCCTCGGCCATGATCCGCAGGTCGCACGCCAACGCCATCTGGAACCCGGCCCCGATGGCATACCCGTCGATCACGGCGATCGAGATGAACCCCGGGTCGGCCAACGCCACGAACGGCCGCTGATACTCCCCGATCAGGTCGATCACCTCCTGGTCGCTGCGCGCCAGCGTCGCGACCAGGCTGCCCTCCACCTCGGTCTGACCCGGGTCGACCAGCGACAGATCCAGCCCCGCCGAGAACGTCCCACCGGCCCCACGCACCACCACGACCCGCACCTCCTCCGGAAGCGACTCGAGGAACCCCGCGATCGCCGCCCACATCGCCGGATGCTGCGCGTTGCGTACGTCAGGACGGTCCAGCAGCACCGTCGCCACCGCCCCGTCGATGCTCAGCTCGACACCCGACTCGTTGATGCTCATCGCTTTCGCCGATCCCTTCATGAGGAGGTAGGTCGCGCGACGCCTCGAGGTCCATCAGAGCAACACGGCATCGCGTCGAACATCATCGTCCAGTCGCGGCTTCAGCCCGCCGTAATCGACCAGGTCGATCTCGCGACCGAGCACCTGCTCGAGCACGTTCTTGAACCGGAGGAACCCGAACGACGACGTGCCCTCCGGCGCCTCGACGATCAGGTCGATGTCGGAGTCGGACCGCGCCTCGCCCCGAGCCACCGAACCGAAGACGGCGAGCCTCCGGTAGCCCGCGTCCTCAGCTACGCTCCTGAGGACCGGTCCAGCAGCCTCGACCAATGCTTCGGGGTGAATTCCGGCAAGATCGTGCGCCGCCTTCAGCTGCTGGCTGACCGCCGGCTGACTCACCCCGAGCCCGGCGGAGATCTCTCGCTGACTCATCCCCGAGGCCACCATCGCCCGGAGCGCGAGCCCACGCCGAAGCCGCGCGACTTCTTCGTCATGTCGCGCTCGGCGGTACGCGGCCAGCAGGCTCATAAGGCGAACTTATCGCCATCTCATACCGGATTCGGAGCACCGTCGATCGCAGAGCCGGGATGTCCCCGCCCAGCCGGCCTACGTTCGCCGGATGACCCGTGTTCAGATGTGGGAGCGCCGGACGGAGATCCCACTCCTGCTCCTCGCCATCGCCTTCCTCGTCGCGTACGCCTGGCCGATCGTCGACCCCCGGCTGAACCGCACCCTGGAGGAAACCCTCACGGTCGTCTTCTGGACCGTGTGGGGCGCGTTCTGTCTCGACTTCCTCATCCGCGTCCTGCTGGCCGACCGACGCGGTCACTATCTGCTCCACCATTGGTACGACGTCGCCCTCATCGGCCTGCCGGTGCTGCGGCCGCTGCGCATCCTCCGCGTCCTGGCCTTCGCGCGTCTGCTGAGCCGCTCGGCCGCACGGACGATCGTCGGTCAGACGACGCTCTACGTGGTCGGCCTCACGATCATCGCCGTCTTCCTCGGGGCGCTCGCCGTGCTCGACGCGGAGCGAGCTGCCGCCGACGGGAACATCAAGACGCTCGGCGATGCCGTGTGGTGGGCATGCACGACCGTCACGACCGTCGGCTACGGCGATCACTACCCGGTCACCACCAACGGGCGCCTGGTGGCAGTCGCTCTGATGGTGGTCGGGATCGCCCTCGTCGGCTCCGTGACCGCCGCCGTGGCGACCTGGTTCATCCAGCATGCGCAAGCCGAGAGCGACGCCGTCTAAGGGCGTCGCGGCGACGCAACCACCAGACGTACGCAGGTGCGGCCGTCGACACGCTCGACATCGATCGAGCCGCCGTGGGCGCGGGCGATCTCGCGGACGATCGTCAGCCCGAGGCCCGGGTCTCGCGGCCAGACGTGGTCGGGGAAGCCGTCGCCGGCGTCGGTGACCGTGACGACAGCACGGTCCGGATCGCCGACGACCGCGACCTCGATGTCGCCGCCGCCGTGCCGGATCGCGTTGTCGACGAGGTTCGACAGCGCGCGGTCGAGGCGGGTGGCGTCACCGTGGACCTCGACGGGGCGCGGCGCCGACAGCCCGATGTGCCGGTCCTCGACAGCAGGGCGGAACCGATCCACGACGCGGGCGGCCAGATCCACCAGGTCGACCGGCCGGGGCTCGATCGGCAACGAGTCGCCGGAGCCGGCTCGGGCGAGGAGTTCCTCGGCCAGGGCGATGAGGCGGCGCACCTCGTCGTCGACCGAGCGCAGTGCCAGCCTCAGCTCCTCGGGGGTCCGCTTCCCCGCCAGCGCGAGGTCGATCTCGGTGCGCATCAGCGCGAGCGGCGTACGCAGGTCGTGGCTGGCGTCGGCGACGAACCGGCGTTCCCGCTGCAGGGCGTCGTCGAGGCGGCCGATCATGGCGTTGAGGGTGAGTGCGAGCCGGCGCAGCTCGTCCTCGGCCTCCGGGACCGGGAGGCGCTCGCCGGCGCTGCGCGCGGAGATCGTCGCCGCTCGCGAGCGCATCCGCTCGATCGGGCGCAGCCCGGCGCCGGCGACGAGATAGCCGAGCCCGCCGGCGACGGCCAGGGCGAGCGGGCCGGCGATCAGCAGCTGGTTGCACAGCGTGGCGAGCGCCTCGTCGGCGTCCTCGCGCGACGTACCGACGACCAGGAAGCCCTCGTCGACCGGCTCGACGAGGAGGAGGAGCCGCTCCCGCTCCGGCTCGGGCTTCCCGCGAGCCGCGGCGTCGTCGTCGAGGACGGTGGCGGTCTTCTCGAGCCAGCCGCTCCGGCCGGACGCCCGCATCTCGGTGGCATCGAGAAGAGGGTCGGCGACGAGCCCGGAGGATGCCTCGACCTCGCCTCCCGGGCTGAGGACCTGGGCATGCACCTCGCCGTCGAGGGCCGAGACGGCGCGCAGCAGATCGCGCCCTCGCAGCGCCTCGAGCCGGTCGGCCTCGGCCCCGACCGAGTCACGCAGCCGGTCCTCCAGCGCATCGCCCACCCGCAGCTGGACCAGGACCCCGAGGCCGGTGACGGCGATCGCCGTGGCGGCCAGGAAGGCGAGCGCGACCCGGGTACGCAGCGGCCACCGTGACGGCGGCCAGCCCCTCACGACCTCTCCGCGGTGAGTCGGTAGCCCACGCCGCGTACGGTCTGCAGGGTGCTCGTCCCGAAGGGCCGGTCGATCTTCGCGCGCAGGTAGCGCACGTAGACGTCGACGATGTTGGAGGTGACCTCCCGAGGATCGCCCCAGGCGAGCGCGAGCAGCTGCTCGCGGGTGAGCACCTGGTCGCAGCGGCGCATGAGGGCCTCCAGGAGGGTCAGCTCCCGCGTCGAGAGGGACAGCTCGGTCGAGCCCCGCCAGACCCGCCTGGCCGCCGGGTCCATCCGCAGGTCGCCGACCTCCAGCATCACCGGCCGGGGCACGGGCCCACGGCGGGCGAGCGCGCGCATGCGGGCCAGCAGCTCCTGGAAGGCGAACGGCTTGGCGAGGTAGTCGTCGGCACCGCTGTCCAGGCCGGTGATGCGATCCACCACCGCGGTGCGTGCGGTCAGCATCAGGATCGGGGTCCACACCCGCGCCGCGCGCAGCCGGCGGCAGACCTCGAACCCGTCGATGTCGGGCAGCATCACGTCGAGCAGCATCACGTCGTACTCGCCGCCACGTGCCGAGGCGAGCGCCTGCGTGCCGGTGGTGACCGAGTCGACCACCCCGCCACGCTCGGTCAGCCCACGCGCGACCAGCGCGGCGAGCTTCTCCTCGTCCTCGACCAGCAGCACCCGCACAACCTCATGCTAGGCACCCGGATGAGTGCCGGATGAGAGACTCATCGACTCCTCATCCGGCAGTCGTAGCGTCGATGGCATGAACCCGAAACCCACCCGCAAGCGCATCGCCGTGGTCCTCGCGGCCGCGGCCGTGGTCTCCGCCGGGACGGTCGGCGCGGCCCGGGCCCTGTCCGGCGACGACGACGCCCGCGAGCACCCCATCCCGGCCTCCGAACGCGACCGCGCCGAGCAGGCCGCGCTGGAGGAGACCGGCGGCGGCACCGTCACCGGGACCGAGATCGACGACGAGGAGAGCAAGTACGAGGTCGAGGTGACCCTCGACGACGGCCACCAGGTCGACGTCCAGCTCGACGAGGACTTCCAGGTCGTCGGCACCGACGGCGACGACGGCTCCGACGGTTCCGACGACTGACCCGGGCCGTACGGTGCCTCGACTCGCCCTCGTCCTCGCCTGCCTCCTGGTCGCCACCGGCTGCGGCTCCCGGAGCGACGCGCTCCCGCGGTCCGGCGAGCGGGTCGACCTCGACCCGGCCGAGTTCACCACGGAGATCACGAACCCCTGGTTCCCGCTCGAGCCCGGGACCCGCTGGACCTACCGCGAGACCACCGAGGACGGCGAGACCGCCGACGTCGTCGTCACCGCCACCCCGGTGACCCGCGAGATCGCCAACGGCGTCACCGCCCGGGTCGTACGCGACACCGTGACCCTCGACGGCGAGGTCGTCGAGGACACCTTCGACTGGTACGCCCAGGACGAGGACGGCACGGTCTGGTATCTCGGCGAGGACACCGCCGAGTTCGAGGACGGCGAGATCGCGACCCGCGAAGGCTCCTTCGAGGCCGGCGTCGACAAAGCGCAGGCGGGAGTGATCATGCCCGCCTCGCCCGAGGTCGGGATGACCTACCGGCAGGAGTACGCCCAGGGCGAGGCCGAGGACAACGGCGAGGTCCTCGCGCTCGGCCGGCACGCCCGCGTCCCGGCCGGCGAGTACGACGGCCTGGTCAAGACCGCCGACACCACCCCGCTCGAGCCCGACGTGCTGGAGCACAAGTACTACGCCCGAGGCGTCGGGCTCGTCCTCACGATCGACAAGGGGGCCGGCGGTCGCGAGGAGCTGATCTCGGTCACGCACGTCTCCCCCGCGCAGGCCCGCCGTGCCGGCGAGGCGCGGCTGGGTGAGACGTACTGAGGTCAGAGGGCGATCTCGGGTCTGACTCGTTTGGGCGTCCAGACCCGTTGCCTCCGGGCGCCGTAGCTGGTCAGCAGCAGCGCGCCGACGAGGAACGCGGCCAGGACCAGGACGTCGGAGAGGACCCGCCCGGAGAGCCCGCCGTACATCAGCTGACGCAGCCCGTCGACGGCATAGCTCATCGGCAGTACGTGGTGGAGCGGGTGCAACGGCTCGGGAATCGTCTGCCAGGGGAACGTGCCGCCGGCGGTGACGAGCTGGACCACCATCAGGACCAGGCCGAGGAACTGGCCCGGCGCCCCGAGGAGCGCGTTGAGCATGTGCACGATCGCGATGAAGGTCGCAGAGGTGAGCAGCAGGAACCCGAGCGTGCCGATCCAGTTGACCGGGGCGATGTCGACGGCGAGACCGACGACCACGAGCACGAGCACCATCTGCGCGGCGCCGATGAGTGCGGGGGTGATCCACCCGCCCAGGGCGACCCGGAGCGGGGTCTGGTTGGCGGCCAGCGCGCGGGTCGAGATCGGCCGGACGAGCAGGAAGAGGACGTACCCACCGATCCAGGCGCCCAGGGCGAGGAAGAACGGCGCGAGCCCGGCCCCGTAGGACGAGGCCTTCGCCTCGGAGATCGAGTCGATCGCGACCGGGTCGGCGATCGTCGAGGCGATCTGGTCGCGCAGCTCCTCGTCGGTGGCCGGCGCCTGGGCGACGCCGTCCTGCAGCCCCTTCTTCAGGTCGCCGGCACCGGTGGCGAGCTTCGCGGCACCGTCGCGCAGCGTGGTCGCGCCGGTGCTGAGCTCACCGGCACCGTCGGCCGCCTGGGAGATCCCGGCCACCAGAGCGGGCATCGCCGCGGCCAGCTGCTCGTTGCCGTCGGCGACATGGTCGGCGCCGGTGGCGAGGTCGTTCAGCTGGCCGGAGACGTCGCCGACGCGCTGGTCGACCCGATCGAGCGGGGCGGCCCCGCGGTCGTAGATGGCCAGCACCTCGGCGCGCTGCTGCTCGTCCAGCCCTTGCGCCTCGAGCCGGGCGTCCAGGTCGGCGCGGTTCGCGTCGTAGGCGGCGACGGCGTCGTCGACGGCGGTCGCGGCCCGCTGCCCGGTGGCCGCGATCTCCCCGTTCGCGTCGGCGACCTTGCGGGCGCCGGTGGCGAGGTCACGCGTCTTGGCGGGCAGGTCGGTGACCTTGCCCTCGATGGTGTCGAGGCCGTCCTCGAGGTCGCCCGCTCCGGTGGCCAGCTTCCCGGCACCGTCGCGGAGCGAGACCGCGCCCTTCTCCAGCTTCGCGGCACCGTCGGCGGCCTTGACGAGGCCCGAGCGGAGGTCGGAGATGCCGAGCAGGAAGTTGGCCGCGGCCTGCTCGGAGACCTCGCTGGCGATGGCGTCGCGGACCTTGTCGGTGACGTTGGTAGCGATCGTGGTGGACAGGTAGGAGTTGGCGTCGTTGGTGATGACCTGGATCTGCGCCTGCTTCGGGTCGAGCCGCTCCGCGCCGGTCAGCGTCCGGGAGAAGCCCTCCGGGATGCGCAGGGCGAAGTAGTAGTCACCCTCGCGGATGTCCTTCTCCGCCGTGGCCGTGGTGGTCTCCGTCCAGTCGAAGTCGCCCGACTTCAGGAGCTTGTCGGCGACCTGGCGCCCGGCGTCGATCTCGGTGCCGTCGGTGGTGGTGGCACCGGTGTCCTCCACGATCAGCGCCGCGGGGAGCTCGTCGAAGTGGGCGTACGGATCGTGGTTGGCGTAGAGGTAGAGGCCGGCGTAGAGCGTGGGCACGACGATCAGCGCCACGATGACGATCTTGGCCAGGCGGCCGGCCGTGATCCGGCGCAGCTCGGTCAGAGCGATACGCAGCGAGTTCATGCTTCCTCCGTCGGGCCGATGGTGAACGTACGCACTCCGGCCGGGATCACCGCGGCGGGACTGGCGGTGACCAGGACCCCGGGCTTGGGCGCTGCCCCGGCGAGATCCTCCGCGATGGCGAGCCAATCCCCGACCGGCAGGCCGAGCCGCTCGGGATAGGTGAGGACGAGGAACCGGGTTCCGGGACGCATCGCCGCCATCCGACCGAGGATCTCCAGGCGCGGTCCGGGCGCGACGGCCTCGGTGGTGATGTCGGTCGCGAGGTCGTACCTCCCGAGCCAGTGGTCGATGACCGACCCGCTCGGCTTCTGCCTCGCCATGGCGAGCTCCTCACCGAGGATCGTACGGAACGACACCATCTCGTCCGGCTCGGAGACTCCCGGCACGTCGACGAGCGCGACCGCGCCCTGCAGGACCCGCGGCGAGGCGTCCCCGTCCAGCGCGACCCTGCCGGCATCCAGCCGCAGCCGGCCCGCCAGCGCGAGCGCCAGCGACGTGTGGCCGCCTCCCGGCGGACCGATCGCCACCGCGACCTCTCCCTCGCGCAACGTCAGCGACGTCGCCGGCAGCAGATCCCGGACTCCCTGCCGAGCACGTACGCCGGTGGCCCGCAGCGTCGTGGCCTTCTCGTCGACCGCCTCTTCGCTCATGCTCGAACCCTGTCATCAAATGCGGCCGATGAGGGACACAGACACGAAGCGCCTACGGCGCGGTCACCTCGGCCGCGGCGCGCTCGCCCGCACGGACCGCACCGTCCATGTAGCCGGACCAGTAGGTCGATGTCTCGGTTCCCGCCCAGTGGACGCGGCCGAACGGCGTGCGGATCTGGTCCCCGAACCGGTACGTCGCCCCGAGCCCGGGATTGGCCACCGGGCCGCCGTATGACCAGCGTTCGTGCGTCCAGTCGTGCTCGGTGTAGTCGATCGGCTCGAGCGCTTCCGGGCCGAACAGCCGCGCGAACCCCTCCAGCACGCCCCGCCTGCGCTCCTCGAACGGCCGGTTTCCCCAGTCCGCCCAGGTCGCGCCGCCGACGAAGGCCAGCAGCACGCCGGGACTCCCGTCGGCGGGGCAGTTGTCGAAGGCCACCCGCACCGGCGCGACGTCGGAGATGCCGAAACCGTTGAGGCCCTTCTCCCGCCAGAACGGCTTCTCGTACACCGCATCGCACTTCATCAGCGCACCCATGAAGTGTCGCTGCAGCAGCTGCAGCCGCTTGGGCGGCAGCAGCGGGGCCCAGTCGATCTGGGTGATCAGCGGCGGCGGCGCCGCCACGATGACCCGGGCCGCGCTGACCTGCCCGCGGTCGGTGGTGACGACCGCCCGGTCGGCGAGCTGCTCGATGCGCCGGACCGGCGCCGAAAGCGCCACGATGTCGCCGAGCCGCTCGGCCAGCCGCAGCGGGATGAGCTGGGACCCACCGACGATGCGCGAGTCCTGGGCCCCGTTCTCGGTGCCGGAGGACCGCTCGAAGGTGCCGGGGTTCTGCTCGTTGCCGGCGGTGGCGAGGTACCAGAGCATGAACAGCAGCGAGACGTCGCGGGCATCCGCGCCGAGCAGCGGCTGCAGGTAGACCTCGAGCAGCTTGGCGGTGTCGGGGTTGACCGTGTTCTGCCCCACCCAGTCGTGCAGTGACGTCGAGTCCCACTCGGCCGCCTTCGCCGCCAGCCACGGCGCGTCGACCGGCACGTCCTTGGACATCTGGTCCAGCTGCAGCTGCAGGCGGCCGGCGTCGGGCAGGATCAGCGGGTCGGGCGGGACGGTGCCCTGGTAGGTCTGCCGGATGCCCCGGGAGACGTAGACGCTGTCGCCGGCGGTGTGCTCCTTGAACGTCCGGATGCCCAGCTCGTCGCAGAGCCCCAGGACGTGGTCCTGGGTCGGGCCGACGAAGGCGCCACCCGCCTCGATGACCGACCCGTCCGCGAGCTCATGGTTGAGGACCCGGCCACCGACCCGGTCGCGTGCCTCGAGCACCACCACCGAGCGGCCCTTCGCGGCCACCTCCCGTGCGGCGACCAGTCCCGAGATGCCTCCGCCGACGACCACCACGTCGACCGCCGACGGCAGCTCACCGGCTCGGCCCTTGGGCGCGGCGGAGGCGGGCAGCGCTCGCTCCGGTGGCGGTCAGTGCACCCGTTGCCGCGATGCCACCCAGCAGTCCGCGGCGGCTCAGACTCGACCTCATCTGCTCGTCCCTTCTCGCTCAGGCCGTCGCGGTCAGCTGCTTGCTCAACACCTTGGCGATGCGCTTGGCATCGATGGCGATCTCGCGGAACATCCCGCTGATCGGGTTGGAGTAGCCGATGAAGTGGAGGTTCGGCGCGCCGGCCGGGGTCGCGGTGCCGGACACGACGGGGTTGCCGGGCGCGTCGAGCACACCGAGGTGGCCGACGAGCGGCTCGAGGCCACGCCGGTAGCCCGCGGCGACGATGACCGCGTCGGGCGCGATCTCGGTGCCGTCGGCGAGCAGCACCTTGTCCCCCTCGAAGCCGGCCAGGGCGGCGACCGGTTCGACCTTCCCCGCCAGGACCGCGTCGACCAGGCCGACGTCGAGGATCGGGATCTCGCCCCGTCGCGCCCGGGTGATCACGCCCTTGCCCGGGTCGGCCAGGCCGTACGCCGACAGGTCCGGCACCTGCAGCTTGCGGGTCACCTCCGCCAGAGCGTCGCCGACCACCGTCGGCACCCGGCGCAACAGCACGCTGGTCGCCTGCGTCGGGATCGGGCCGACGGCCCGACGCATGATGTGCGGCGGCGTACGGACGGCGAGCCGCACCCGCTCCGCACCGTGCTCGGTCAGGTCGACCGCGATCTCGGCTCCGGTGTTGCCCGGACCGACCACCAGCACGTCCTTGCCCGCGTACGGCCTGCCGTTGCGGTAGCGGCTCGCGTGCAGCAGCTCGCCGGTGAAATCGTCGACCCCGGGCACGTCGGGCATGACCGGGGTGTGGTTGTAGCCGGTGGCGACCACCACCGCGTCGGCGTGCACGTCGCCCTGCGGCGAGCGCAGCAGCCAGCCCCGCTCGTCGCGCTCGACCCGCTCGACGGTGACGCCGGTGCGGATGTCGAGGCCGTGGTGCGCGGCGTACGCCTCGAGGTAGCGGACGACGCCGTCGCGCGACACCCAGCTGCCCTCCGAGCGCGGCATCGGCATCCCCGGCAGCCCGGACAGCCACCGGACCGTGTGCAGGTGGAGCCTGTCGTAGTGGTTCCGCCAGCTGGAGGCGACGTCGTCGGCGCGCTCGAGCACGACGGCGTCCACGCCCTTCGCGCGCAGTGCCGCAGCGGCGGCCAGTCCAGCGGGCCCGGCGCCGATGACGGCGACCGGGGAGGTGGTGGGGACCTGGTGCGACATGCCACGCCTCTCTCAAACCTGAACATGAGTCATATTTTCGTTACACTATGTGGCATGTCCGCAGCGAGCACAACCCCCAGCACCGGGAGCCGGACGGATCGCAGAGCGCCGGCACAGCGGCGCAGCCGGGAACGGGTCGCGAAGATCCTGGACGCGGCGGCCGGGCTGGTCGTGTCGGAGGGGGTCGACGCTCAGCACCCGCCGGATCTCTGACGCTGCCGGGGTCCCGGTGGCCTCGATCTATCAGTACTTCGCCGACAAGGAGGAGATCATCCTCGAGCTGGTGAAGCGCGACACCGAGGAGATGGACGCACACGTCGCGGAGACCGTCGCCGCGCTCGAGACGCTGAGCATCCGATCCGTCGTCACGACGACCATGCAAGCCTTCCTCGACGTCTACGCGCGGCGCAAGGAGTTCGTCGCCATCTACTTCCGCGGACGCACCAACCCCGCCGTCATCGAGTTCTGCCGCGAGCACAACGTCCGGATCGCCGAGGCCCTGTTCGCGGTGATGACCGAGGCTGGTCTGCTGTCCGAGGAGGCCGATCTCGCCCGAGGGCTGCTCGCGGTCGAGATCGGCGACCGGGTGCTGGAGTGGGCCTTCCGCGAGGGCTACACCGCCGACCAGAGGGTCGTCGACGACGGCATCGAGATCCTGGTCGGCTACCTCGAGCGGTTCGCCAACCAGATCGGTCGCACGGCGTCCGGCTGAGCGGTCAGCGCCCGTCGATACGCTGCCCGGCCCGCCAGGTCTCGGCGACCAGGGGCACGCCGGGCCGGTAGGCCAGGTGCACGTGGGACGGAGCGTCGAGAACGGCGAAGTCGGCGGCCGCGCCGGCGCTCAGGTGTCCGACGTCGGTCCGGTCGAGGGCGGCGGCACCACCGGCGGTCGCGGCCGACACGGCCTCGCTCGGCGTCATGCCCATGTCGCGTACGGCGAGGGCGATGCAGAACGGCAGCGAGCTGGTGAAGCACGAGCCCGGGTTGCAGTCCGACGCCAGCGCCACCCGGACACCGGCGTCGATCAGACGACGGGCATCGACGTACGGATGGCGGGTCGAGAACTCCACGCCGGGCAGCAGGGTGGCGACGGTGCCCGACTGGGCGAGCGCGTCGACGTCGGCGTCGCTGAGATAGGTGCAGTGGTCGACCGCCACCAGGCCGAGCTCGCAGGCCAGCTGGACGCCGCCGCCGTAGGTGAGCTGGTTGGCGTGCAGCCGGCCCTTCAGGCCGACGGCCGCCCCGGCCGCCAGGACCGCCCTGGCCTGGTCGACGTCGAAGGCACCGCGTTCGCAGAAGGCGTCGATCCAGCTGGCGTACGGCCGCGCGGCCTCGAGCATCGGGCCGGTGACCAGCGCGACGTAGTCCTCCGCACTGATCCCCTCCGGCACGACGTGGGCGCCGAGGAACGTCGTCTCCTCGGTGAACTGCCGCGCCACCGCCAGGGAGCGTGCCTCGTCGGCGACGCTCAGGCCGTAGCCGCTCTTGATCTCCAGGGTCGTGGTGCCCTGCCGACGCATCTCGGCCACGAGCCGTGCGACGTGGGCGGTGAGCTCCGCATCGCCGGCCTCGCGGGTCGCGCGCACCGTCGTACGGATGCCGCCGGCGGCGTAGCTCTCCCCCGCCATGCGCGCGGCGAACTCGGCCGAGCGGTCGCCGGCGAAGACGAGGTGGCTGTGGGAGTCGACGAACCCGGGGATGACGGCACGCCCGCCCACGTCGTACGCCGCGTCGGCGGCGGGTGCCTCGGCGGCGGGCCCCACCCACGCCACCCGGCCGTCCTCGACGACGAACGCGGCCTGCTCCATCACCGTTCCGGCGGCGTCACCGACGAAGAGCTCGCCGATGCCGGTGACCAACGTGCTCATCGAGCCAGCTCCGCGAGCGTGTCAGCGAGGGCCTCGACACCGGCGAGGCAGTCGGCCATCTCGGCGTGCTCCTCGGGTGAGTGCGAGATGCCGGTGGGGTTGCGGACGAAGAGCATCGCGGTCGGGATGCCCGCGGTCGACAGGATGCCGGCGTCGTGTCCTGCCTGGGTCGGGATGATCGGCCAGCCACCGGGCGCGGCGATCCGAGCCGCCAGGTCGGGGTCGAAGTCGACCGCGGCCGACAGCGACTCGGCGGTCACGGTGACGCTGGTCCGGTCGAGACCGGCCCGCTCGCCGGCGCGCTTCTCGAGGGTCGCGACCAGATCGCCGAGCATCGCGTCGTTCTCGCAGCGGGCGTCGAGCCAGGCGGCGACACGTGAGGGCACCGCGTTGGTGCCGTTGGGGGTGGCCTCGATCCGGCCGAAGGTGGCGCGCTGCCCGGTGCGGCGGGCCTCCTCGTCCGCGGCGAGCGCGGTCATCGCGAACGTCAGCATCGGGTCGCGCCGGTCCTCCATGCGGGTGGCGCCGGCGTGGTTGGCCTCGCCGTCGAAGTCGAAGCGCCAGCGACCGTGCGGCCAGATCCCGCTGGCGACGCCGACCGCGGCGTCGCGGTCGATGAGGTTGCGGCCCTGCTCGACGTGGAGCTCGACGTAGCAGCCGACGCGGTCCAGCCAGGCGGACCGGCCGAGCGCCGGCTCGAGGCCCGCATCGGCCATGACCTCCTCGAGCGGTCGTCCGCCACGATCGCGCAGGGCCCGCGCCTGGTCGGGCGTCGTCAGACCGGTCGCGAGCTGGGAGCCGAGGCAGCCGAGCCCGTAGCGGGAGCCCTCCTCGTCGGCGAAGACGCCGATCGCGATCGGGCGGCGCGGGTGGAACCCTCGCTCCGTCAGCACGTCGACGGCCGCGAGGGAGGAGACCACCCCGAGCGGTCCGTCGTACGCCCCGCCGTCGAGAACGCTGTCCAGATGCGACCCGGTGAGCACGGCGTCGTCGCCGCTCCCCCACCAGGCGACCAGGTTGCCGTTGCCGTCACGCTCGAGCTCGAGTCCCCGCCGGGCGCACTCCTCGGCGAACCAGGAGCGCAGCTCCATCTCGGCGGAGGTGTAGGGCTGACGGAAGTAACCCTGGGACGAGGCGGATCTGCCCACCGGGGCGATGTCGGCCCACATGCGCTCGAACGTCATGACCCGAGTCCATCGGGATCCGGGTCGCGAGGCAAGGGCTCGGACCGGGTGAACTGTCCGGTATCCCAGACATCCCGTCGGAGCGGCCTATGCGGACAGCGGCATCGCGGGCCCCGAGGACCCGCGATGCCGCTGCTGTGAGACGTGCCGGAGACTAGGCCAGACCCTGCTCCGACAAGAACGCGGTCGCCACGTCCTCGGCGTCCTTCTTGTCCACGATGACCTGCGCGACCAGCGTTGCCAGCGTCTCCGTGTCGAGCTCGGCCGAGACCGCGTCGAGCGCCTGGGAGACCTTGTCGTCGGCCTTCGCCTCGGCGATCAGCGGAACGACGTTCTCCGCCGGGAAGAGGCTCTCCGGGTCCTCAAGCATGACGAACCCGTTCTCCTGGATCGACGGGTCGGTGGTGAACAGGTCCGCCGCGTCCACCTGCCCGTTCTTGAGGGCCTGAACGGTCAACGGACCGCCGGCGTCGAGTGCGCGGAAAGTGCCGAACTCGACGCCGTAGACGTCGGCCAGACCCTTGACCCCCTGGCGCCGCGTCTTCCACTCCGGCGGGCCGCCGAGGGTCAGCTCGTCAGCGACGTCGGCGAGGTCGCCGATGGACTTCAGGGAGTACTTGTCCGCCGTCGCCTTGGTGACCGCGACGACGTCCTTGTCCTCCGCCGACGACATCGTCAGCACCGAGAGGTCCTTGGGCGCCGCGGCCGTCAGCGCCTTGTAGACCGACTCGGAGTCGGTGGCGGTGGCGTCCTCGTCGAAGTAGTGCAGGAGCGCACCCGTGTACTCCGGGATCAGGTCGATGGAGCCGTCCTGGAGGGCCGGGACGTACGCCTCGCGACTGCCGATGTTCAGGTTCTTCTTGACCTCGACGCCCTTGGCCTCCAGCGCGCCCGCGTAGATCTCGGCGATCAGGGCGCTCTCCGGGAAGTCGGCGGAACCGACGGTGATGGTGCCCTTCTCGTCGCCTCCGGCGGCATCGGTCGCCAACGGGTCGCCGCTGCCGCATCCGGCGAGCAGTGCGGCCGAGGCCGCGACGGCGAGGTAGATCTTCATTCTGTGCATGGGTGTGCTTCCTCTCGGGTCAGCTGATGGTGATCAGGGTGGAATCAGCGGACGCCTTCGGCCGCGATCGTCGGGAGGCGGTGCGACGGCCCGTCAGGCCTGCGGACACCGCGTAGCGCTGGACCAGCGCGAAGATGAGATCGACGGCGAGGGCGAGTGCTGCCACGAGGACGGCGCCCGCGGCCATCTGGCCGAAGTCGCGTACCGCGAGGCCGTCGATCAGGAGTCGCCCGAGTCCGCCCAGGCCGACGGTCGCGGCGATGGTGGCGGTCGCGACGACCTGGAGCGTCGCCGAGCGCAGGCCCGAGAAGATGAGGGGCAGCGCGCACGGCAGCTCGACCTCGAGAAGCACCTGGAGGCCTCTCATGCCCATGCCCTTCGCAGCGTCCCGGGCGCTCGCGTCGACCTCTTCGACACCCGCGTACGCACCGGCCAGGATCGGCGGGACGGCGAGCACGGCCAGCACGACGAGGCACGGGACCACGAAGGCCGCGTCGCCCGAGAGCCGGGGGCCGAGGAGCAGGACCATGATGAAGAGCAGGCCCAGGCTCGGGATGGCGCGGGCGGCGCCGGCGACGTTCACGACCAGGAACTTCCCGCGGCCGGTGTGGCCGACGTACAGGCCGAGCGGGATCGCAATGATGGCAGCTATCACGAGAGCGACGGCCGAGTAGGTCAGGTGCTCGAGGATGCGGTGCGGGACACCGTCCTCGCCGGCCCAGTGGGCGGGGTCGGTCAACCAGGTGAGGACGAGATTCATCAGGCGGCCCTCCTCGTGCGCTGCCACGGAGTGATGAGCCGGGTTCCGGCGATGATCGCGAGGTCGAAGACGAGCGCCAGCAGCACGCACGCGATGACGCCCACGAGGATCGGCTCCATGAAGTTGCGGCGGAAGCCGTCGGTGAAGAGCGAACCCAGCTGCGGTACGCCGATGATCGCCGCGACGCTGACGATGCTGACGTTGCTCACCGCGGCGACCCGGAGGCCGGCCGAGATGACCGGGACGGCCAGCGGGAGCTCGACCATGAACAGTCGCCGCACCCGCCCGAAGCCCATCGCCGTCGCCGCCTGGTTGACCGAGTCGGGGACGGCACCGAGACCGTCGGCCACCGTACGCACCAGCAGCGCCACGGTGTAGATCGTCATCGCGACGACCACGTTGACGGGGTCGAGGATCCGGGTGCCGATGAAGATCGGCATCAGGATGAACAGGGCGAGCGACGGGATCGTGTAGAGGAGACCGGTCCCGGCGATCAGCAGCGGGTAGAGGACCCGGTAGCGGCGCGCCAGCCAACCCAGCGGAACCGCGATGAGCAGCCCCAGCAGGAGCGGGAGCCCGGCGAGGTAGACGTGCCTGCCGATGAGGGAGAGGACCGCGGGCAGGTGGTCGATGGACCAGCTCATCGGGCCGCGCTCCCAGCCGGCTGCGCGGCGGCCGCGGCGGCGCGCTCGCTCTCGATGGCGTCGAGCACCTGGTGGGCGAGGACGGTGCCGGCGAACGTACCGTCCTCGTCCACGACCACGCCGCGCCGAGCCGGCGAGGACAGCGCGGCGTCGAGCAGGTTGCGCAGCGTCCCGTTCGTGGAGGCGACGGTGCCGCCGCGGTGCAGCACCTCGGAGGAGACGGTGCCGGCGACCTGTTCCGTGTTGACCCAGCCCAGCGGACGCCGACCCTCGTCGACGACCAGCGTCCACGGCTCGGTGCCCGCGGCGGCCCGCACCTGCTCCGCGCTGTCCCCGAGGCGCGCCGTCGTCTCCGCCGCGAGCGGCAGCTTCGGGGCCCTCTGGAAGCCCAGCCCGCGGTATCCCCGGTCGCGCCCCACGAAGTCGGCGACGAAGTCGTCGACGGGGTGCCCCAGGAGCCGCGCGGGCTCGGCGATCTGGGCGAGCTTGCCGCCGACCCGGAGCACCGCGACCTGGTCACCCAGCTTGATCGCCTCGTCGATGTCGTGGGTGACGAACACGATGGTCTTGCCGAGGTCGCCCTGGAGCCGGAGGAACTCGTCCTGCAGCTGGTCGCGTACGACGGGGTCGACCGCGCTGAACGGCTCATCCATCAGCATGACGGGCGGGTCGGCGGCCAGGGCACGGGCCACCCCGACGCGCTGCTGCTGACCGCCGGAGAGCTGGCTCGGGTAGCGGTCGGCGAAGGAGGTCGGCAGACCGACGCGCTCCAGCAGCTCCAGGGCACGAGCGCGCGCCTTCTTCCGGTCCCAGCCGAGCAGCATCGGGACGGTCGCGATGTTCGCGGCGACCGTGCGGTGCGGGAACAGGCCCGCCTGCTGGATCACGTAGCCGATCCCTCGACGCAGCTCGGCCGCGTCCATCGTGGTGGTGTCGCGGTCGTCGATCCAGATCCGTCCGCTCGTCGGCTCGATCATCCGGTTGATCATCCGCAGCGACGTCGTCTTGCCGCAGCCCGAGGGCCCGACGAGCACCGTGATCTTGCCGGTCGGGGCGGTCATCTCCAGGCCACCCACGGCGACGGTGCCGTCGGGGTATTCCTTGCTCACTGAGTCGAACCGGATCATCCGGCACTCACCTCCACTGCTGGGGTCATCGAATGTGGTGTGGTCCCAGTGGACCTCCCGGGCGTCCGCCGGGGATACGGGCCACAGCCCGGTACTGTCTGGGATCCGAGACTTGACCGTTCAGCTCAGAGCGCGGCCAGTTCATCGAGCAGATCGGCGGCGCGATCGAGGTCGTCGCCGAGCGACCGGTCCTCGAGGCTGGGGTCCAGGACCTGGGCGGTTCGCTCCAGCGCGGCCCGTGCGGGGATGTCGCCGAGGTCCGGCTGCTGGACGCGCAGCGCGCGCACCGCGGCCACGAGCTCGCAGGCGAGGACGTGGCGGTACGCCTCGACCACCACGATCGCCTGGCGTGCGGCCTGCGTCGAGAAGCTCGCGTGGTCCTCGAGACCGCGGGAGACCACTGCGGTGCCCATTGTCACCGGCAGCGCGGCGTGCCGCATCTGGGCGAGGGCGTCGTGGGCGACGTACTCGAGGATCATCACGCCGGAGCTGCCCGCCGGCCCCGAGGCGAGGAACGGTGTCAGGCCCGTCATGGTCGGCTCGACCAGGTCGCCGAGGCGGGCGGCGGACAGCTCGGCCACCTGGTGGACGGAGGCGCGCGCCTGGTCCAGCGCCACCGCGACGTACGCGGTGTGGAAGTGCGCGTGGTGGAACACGTCGTCGGCCTCCACGGAGATGAGGGGGTTCTCGGCACGCGCGTTGACCTCGACGGAGAGGACCTGCTCGAGCTGGGCGAGGCTGTCCAGCGCGGGTCCCTGCACCTGCGGGAAGGCCCGCAGGCCGAACGGATCCTGGATCCGGCGGCCCGGCACCGGAGGACCGGTCATCCCGAGCAAGCGACGCATCTCGGCGGCACAGTGCTGCTGGCCCGGGTGCGGTCTGGCCTCGTGCACGACCTCGGCATAGGCCTCGGCGGAGCCACCCAGCGCCAGGAAGGAGAGGGCGGCGACGGTGTGGCTGGCGCGCAGGAGCGTCTGCAGGTCGGCGCAGGCGATGACCGCCTCGGCCAGCGTCGCGGCGTTGCTGCTCATGAACGCGAGCGCGTCCCCGGTGTCGAGCGCGACCGGCGGCGCCTCGCCGACCGCCCACGGGCGCTCGCCGGCCAGGGTGAGCGCGATCTCCGCGAGGACGGTCAGGTCGCCGGTGCCGATCGCCCCGAGCCGGTGCCCCCTCGGCAGCGCGCCGAGGTCGAGAGCCTGCTCGAGAGCGTCCAGGACGCGTACGTGGACCCCGGAACCGCCTGCGGCCAGCTGGTTGAGCCGGATGACCATGGTGGCGCGGACCACGTCGGGGGCCAGCTCGAAGCCGACCCCGCCCGCATGGCTGCGGAGCAACCGGAGTCCGTGGCCCAGCGCCGCATCGCCACCGACCTCCTCCTGCCGGTTGGCGCCCACCCCGGTCGTACGTCCGTAGACGTGACGCCGGCGGGCGACGGTCTCCGCGGTCTCCCACGACTCCTGCGCCCGTTCGCGGGCGGCCGGGTCGAGCCGGACCGAGGCGCCGCCGCGAGCGACCAGGAGGATCTCGTCACGGCCGAGTGAGGTGCCGTCGATGAGTACGTGAGGTGTGCCGCGCGACATGGTGAGCTCCTTGGGGTTTCGTGGGCTCAATTCAACGCTTCGGGCATCCCGCGGCGCACTCGTCGTCAAGCGGATTCAGTCTTGGATCCCAGACGGTGACGCCGAGCCGGGGGCGGGGGCGATGCGGACGATCGCCACCGCTCCAGCACCCTCGACGGTCACGGGCCGGTCGGTGATGAGCACGTCGCCCGGGCCGAGCCTGGCCGAGTCGTCGCCCGCACGGGCGCACACCGCACCCGTGAGGCCCACCACCAGCAACGGCGACCCCTGGCGCAGAGGCTCTTCAGAACTGCCCACGTCCAGCATCTCGACCGTGGCGCTCGCCTGCCCGCGCCGGGTCATCACGTTGAGGTCGCGGGTGGGCGCCGTCACCGAGCACCGCACCGGCACGTCACCGTCGAAGGAGTACGGCACGAACGGCCGCAGCACGGTCGTCTCCCCCGGCAGCTCGAGCGTCATCGGCGGTCCGTCGATCAGCGTGATCACCCGGTCCACGCCGGGGAACGTCGAGAACTCACCCGACTCGGCGACCTCGGCGAAGCTGATCCGCCAGGCGAGGTCGGAGCCGGCGTCCGTGCCCGGCGGCCACGCGGCGACCTCGGCGGTCATGCCCCCGCCGTTGCGCCACCGGCGCCGGACGTGCTCCTCCGCGCGACGAAGGTCGAACATCGTCCTCAGATCCCGGTGATGGCGCGGTGGAGCTCACCGGCCACGTCGCCGACCGCCAGGTGCCGGCGGTCGCGGACGACCTCGTTGCCACCGACGATGACGTCGGTGACGTCCTGGGCGGCGCCGGCGAAGACCGTCGACTCGAGAAGTGTCTCGGCCTCCCATCCGGCGAGGCGCACGGAGTCGAGCGAGATCGTCGTCAGGTCGGCCAGTCCCTCCGGCGCGATCCGGCCGGCCTCCGACCAGCCCAGCGAGGCGTGCCCGTCGACGGTCGCCGCGCGCAGGAGGTCGGCCGCGGACCAGTGGCCGCGGCGCTCGGTACGCAGCCGCTCGTCGAGCTCGAGCGCCCGGGTCTCCTCCAGCAGGTCGATGACCGCGTTGCTGTCGCTTCCGAGCGAGATCGCCGAGCCGGCGTCGGCGAGGTCGCGTGCGCGTCCGATGCCGTCCGCGAGGTCGCGCTCGGTGGTCGGGGTCATGCAGATCGTCGTGTGGGAGTCACCGAGCGCGGCGACGTCCGCAAACGTCAGGTGCGTCGCGTGCACCGCCGACGAGAGCTCGCCGAGCGCCCCGTGGCGGGCGAGCAGCTCGGTCGGCGTACAGCCGTAGCGCTCCTGGCAGGCCTGGTTCTCGGCGCGCTGCTCGGAGAGGTGGAAATGGAGCGGCGCACCCTGCTCGGTCGCCCAGCCGGCCACCGTCGCGAGCTGGTCGGCGGGCACGGCGCGCACAGAGTGGATGGCCGCACCGATCCGGGCATGGCCGGCGCCGGACAGCGCCGAGACGCGGTCCGCCCAGGCCGCCGCATCCCCGTCCCCGAAGCGCAGCTGGGCGCCCTCGAGGGGCTGACCCGGAGCTCCGGTCAGGTAGCAGGCGTCGAGCAACGTGATCCGAATGCCGGCATCGGCGGCCGCCGCGATCAGGGCCTCGCCCATGGCATTCGCCTCGGCGTACGGACGGCCGTCGGGGTCGTGGTGGAGGTAGTGGAACTCCCCCACCGCGGTGATCCCGGCCAGCGCCATCTCGGCGTACGTCGCCCGGGCCAGCGCGAAGTAGGAGTCGGGGGTGAGTCGTCCGGCGACGGCGTACATGTCCTCGCGCCAGGTCCAGAAGGTGCCGCCGCCCCGGTGGGTGCGGCCGCGCAGCGCGCGGTGGAAGGCGTGCGAGTGCGCATTGGCCAGACCGGGGAGGGTGAGCCCCCGCAGGCGCGTCGCGCCTGCGGGGGCCGCCGAGCCGGTGACGCCCGGGGTGACGGCGCGGATCCGATCGCCGTCGACCTCGATGAGGACGTCGACGTCGACCCGGTCCCCGCCGAGCCAGGCGTGGTCGGCGAGGTAGGCGGTCACGCCTGCTCCCGCATGGGAATGCGCACCCCGCGCTCGTCGGCGACGGCGACGGCCTCCTCGTAGCCGGCGTCGACGTGGCGGATGACGCCCATGCCCGGGTCGTTGGTCAGGACCCGCTCGAGCTTCTGCGCCGCCAGCTCCGTGCCGTCGGCGACGCAGACCTGACCGGCGTGGATCGAACGGCCCATGCCGACGCCGCCGCCATGGTGGATCGAAACCCAGGAGGCACCCGAGGCGGTGTTGACCAGCGCGTTGAGCAGGGCCCAGTCGGCGATCGCATCGGAGCCGTCCTTCATCGCCTCGGTCTCGCGGTACGGTGAGGCGACCGAGCCGCAGTCGAGGTGGTCGCGACCGATCACGATCGGCGCGGACAGCTCGCCGCTGGCCACCATCTCGTTGAACTTCAGGCCGGCCAGATGACGCTCGCCGTAGCCCAGCCAGCAGATGCGGGCCGGGAGCCCCTGGAAGTGCACCCGCTCCTGCGCCATGGTGATCCACTTGTGCAGGCGCTCGTTCTCGGGGAAGAGCTTCAGGATCGCCTCGTCGGTCTTGCGGATGTCCTCGGGGTCGCCCGACAGCGCCGCCCACCGGAAGGGGCCCTTGCCCTCGCAGAAGAGCGGACGGATGTAGGCCGGCACGAAGCCCGGGAACTCGAAGGCCCGCTCGTAGCCACCCTTGCGCGCCTCGTCGCGGATCGAGTTGCCGTAGTCGAAGACCTCGGCGCCGGCGTCCTGGAACTCGACCATCGCGCGTACATGCGCGGCCATCGAGGCCTGGGCGTCCTTGGTGAAGCCCTCCGGGTCACGCTCGGCGGCGGCGTGCCAGTCCTCGAAGGCGACGCCCACCGGCAGGTAGGACAGCGGGTCGTGGGCCGAGGTCTGGTCCGTGACGATGTCGATCGGCGCCTTCATCTCGAGCAGCCGCGGGAAGACCTCGGCGGCGTTGCCGAGCAGGCCGATGGAGAGGCCGCGCTTCTCGTCACGTGCCGCGACCGCGAGCTCGAGGGCGTGCTCCAGGCTGTCGGCCTGGACGTCGAGGTAGCGGTGCTCGATGCGGCGGGCGATGCGGCTCTGGTCCACGTCGACGCAGATCGCGACGCCGTCGTTCATGGTCACGGCGAGCGGCTGGGCGCCACCCATGCCGCCGAGGCCGGCGGTGAGCGTGATGGTGCCGGCGAGCGTTCCCTTGAAGCGCTTGTCGGCGACGGCCGCGAACGTCTCGAACGTGCCCTGCAGGATGCCCTGGGTGCCGATGTAGATCCACGAGCCGGCGGTCATCTGGCCGTACATCGTGAGCCCGAGGTCCTCCAGCCGCCGGAACTCCTCCCAGTTGGCCCAGTCGCCGACCAGGTTGGAGTTGGCGATCAGCACACGCGGTGCCCATTCGTGGGTGCGCATGACGCCGACCGGCTTGCCGGACTGCACCAGCATGGTCTCGTCCTCACCCAGGGTCGTCAGGGTGCGGACGAGCGCGTCGTACGCCTCCCAGCTGCGGGCTGCCTTGCCGGTTCCGCCATAGACCACCAGGTCGTCGGGACGCTCGGCGTTCTCCGGATCCAGGTTGTTCATGAGCATCCGCAGCGGGGCCTCGGTCGACCAGCTGCGCGCGGTCAGCTCGGTGCCGCGGGGTGAGCGGACGGGGCGGGCGCCTTCCATGGACTTCTCCTCGTTCGGTTGTGCACGTCGATCATGAGGGCACATGGCCCACTGCCATTGCACTCCCGGCCCGGCACGAGAGGAAGGGCGTTCCCCCGATCGTGGTCTGGGATACCAGACCCCTGGCGAGGCGGTCAGCCGCCCAGCCGACGCGACAGCATCCGCGTCGTCGTACGCACCTCGCCGACCAGCCGCTCGACGAGCTCGGGCGACTGCTCCGCCTGCGGATAGGTCACCGCCACCGAGGCGACCGGATAGCCCGTGCCGTCGAGCACGGGCATGGCGACCGAGGCCAGGCCTTCGGTGACCTCCCCGTGCTCGGCGGCGAAACCGTTCGCACGGACGTCGACGAGCATCCGGCGCAGCTGGGACAGCGATGACGGCGCCCCGGGACCTTCGAGCGAGAACGCCTCGCGGTCGGCGTAGAGCGCCCTGACCTGGGGATGCGGAAGGGACGCGAGCATCGCCCGGCCCGAGGCCGTGGTCGCCGCGGGCAACCGCACCCCGACCTCGGTGATCAGGAGCGGCCGGCCCGCAGCCCGTTCCTCGATCACGTACACGACGTCGCGGCCGAGGAGCACCGAGAGATGGGCGCTGTTGCCGCAGCGGTCGGCGAGCGCGGCGACGGGCCGGCGCGCCAGCCGCTGCAACGGCTCCTGACGGGCGTAGCCGCTGCCGAGCTCGTAGGCCCCCACGCCCAGCCCGTAGACCCGCTGCTCGGGGTAGTGGACCACGAAGCCGAACTCGATGAGCGTGTTCAGCAGGTGGTACGTCGTGGAGCGCGGCAGCTCCAGAGAGCGCGCGATCGCGGACGCCTGGAGCGGGCTCGCCTGGCTCGCGAGGTGGCGCAGGATGGCGAGGGTCTGCTCGGCAGCAGGGACTCCCATGACGGCACCTCTCTCGGGGTCAGACCGGCGAACCGGTCACGGACTCGTGACCGTCAGGATCTCACCTCAGGTCTCCAGGATCTCCTTGAGCCTGGCCAGGTCCTTCGTCGTGGCGCGCCGCATCGCCAGCTCCATCGCCGGTCCGGCGATCCGGGCGAACCCGGACGGGTTGCCGCGGTTGCGCAGCGTCATCCGGGTGCCGCCGCCGTCGGCCGGCTCCCACGTGTAGGACGTCTCCATCGGGAACGGTCCGTCCGCCGTACGCATCACCAGCCGCTCCCCCGGCACCCACTCGACCACCTCGTAGGTGTAGGCCAGCCGGCGCCCGAGGAACTGGGCCACGAAGTCCATCCGCGACCCGACCCGCATCGGCGGCTGCGTACGCCACTCGACGGAGCGGATGTTGGCGTACCAGGTCGGGGCGTTGCCCGGGTCGCCGGCGTAGGCGGACACCTCGGCCGGCGAACGCCGGATCGTCGTCTCCACCATCACGTCCACGCTCATGGCCCCATCGTCCTCCGAGACCGGGTTGTCGGCCAGAGCGACCACGAGGGATCAGGCCAGAGCGGCGACCGCGTCAGCGAGATCGTCGACGGAGCGGGCGCGCTCGGGGAGGCTGCCGTCGAGGCCCAGGCTGAGCTGGAGACCCTGGAAGGCGGCGTCGATGACATGGGCTGCCCGTTCCGCGACCGCTGAACCCACTCCGGACTTCTCCAGGTGCGCGATCAGGCCGGCGATCCACACCGCGTTGGCCTCACGGACCGCCGAGGCGTACGGCTCCCGGCCGAAGAGGCCGAGCGCGGCCGCCTCCACATAGATCCAGCTGCACCGGTCGCCCTCCATCACCGACCACAGGTCGTGGACGGCGCTCCGCAGGTCCTCGGAGGGCTCGAGCGAGGCGACCTCGGCGACCGACCGCTCGTTGGACGTGCGGAGCACATCTGCGACCAGCTGGTCCTTGGTGCCGAAGTGGTAGAGCAGGACCCGGTTGCTCGTGCCCAGCTTGGCCGCCAGCGGGCGCAGGCTCAGGCCGATCAGGCCGTGCTCGTGGACGTAGTCGGTCGCCAGCTCGGCCCAGGCAGCACGGCGCTGCGGGTCCTTGGCCGGGGCGGTGCTCACGCTCGTCATGCGGCGACTGTAACAACCGATGGAGTGATTTGTATCAGCTGCAACAATTTTGTACCGCCTGCAACAATTTTGTCCGTGTAGCCCTTGACCTGGCCCTTCGGGTCCGCGCAGGATCTTCTGCAATTCACCCGCGGTTGCCTTGTGCGCAACCCGACGCCGGAGGTTGCATGAGCGAGATCTACATCGACGGGCGCTGGACGCCCGCGCAGTCGGGCGAGCAGCGGGAGATCCGCTGTCCTGCCGACGGCGCGGTCGTCGGAACCGTTGCGGAGGCCGGCGCGGAGGACACCCACGCCGCGATCGCAGCGGCACGCCGCGCCTTCGACGAGGGCCCCTGGCCCCGCTCCTCGGCGGCCGAGCGCGGTGCCCTGCTGGAGCGGGTCGCCCGTCTGCTCGAGCGCGACAAGCAGCTGGTGGCCCGGGCCGAGTCGCTCGACACCGGCAAGCGCTTCGTCGAGAGCGAGATCGACGTCGACGACGTCGTCTCCGTCTTCGACCACTACGCGCGCCTCGCCGTCGAGGACCACAGCCGCCCGGTCGTGACCGACCGGCCCGAGGTCGAGTCGGTGATCGTCCACGAGCCCGTCGGCGTCTGCGCCCTCATCACGCCGTGGAACTACCCGCTCCTCCAGACCGCCTGGAAGGTCGCCCCGGCCCTCGCCGCGGGCAACACCTTCGTCCTCAAGCCGAGCGAGCTGACCCCGCACACCGCGATCCACCTGATGCGGCTGCTCGACGAGGCCGGGCTCCCGGCGGGCGTGGGCAACCTCGTCCTCGGCGCCGGCCCGGTCGCGGGGGCTCCGCTCGCGGAGGACCCGCGGGTCGACCTGCTCTCCTTCACCGGCGGCCTCGAGACCGGCAAGCACCTGATGGCCACCGCCGCCGCGACGGTCAAGAAGGTCGCCCTCGAGCTCGGCGGCAAGAACCCCAACATCGTCTTCGCGGACGCCGATCGCGAGACGGCCCTGGACAACGCGCTGACCGCGGTCTTCCTCCACTCCGGGCAGGTCTGCTCCGCCGGCGCCCGCCTCCTCATCGAGGAGTCGATCCACGACGAGTTCGTCGACGCCCTCGTCGAGCGGGCCTCGGCCATCCGCCTCGGCGGCCCCTTCGACGACAAGGCGGAGACCGGTCCGCTCATCTCGCTGCCCCACCTGGAGAAGGTGGCGGCGTACGTCGAGGCAGGCATCAGCGAGGGCGCCGTGCTGCGCTGCGGTGGCACCCGCCTCACCGATCCCGAGCACGCCGACGGCTACTTCTTCCCTCCCACGGTGCTCGACGGTTGCACCGCCGGGATGACCGTCCTGCGCGAGGAGTCCTTCGGGCCCGTGCTGACGGTGGAGACCTTCCGCACCGAGGAGGAGGCGCTGGCGCTGGCCAACGACACGATCTTCGGTCTGGCCGGCGGGGTGTGGACCTCCGACCCCGACCGAGCGCGCCGCATCGCCGCGGGCCTGCGCGCCGGCACGGTCTGGATCAATGACTTCCACCCCTACGTGCCGCAGGCCGAGTGGGGCGGATTCAAGCAGTCCGGCGTCGGCCGCGAGCTCGGCATGGCCGGCCTGGACGAATATCGCGAGACGAAGCACATCTGGCACAACACCACCCCCGAGCCCAGCCGTTGGTTCGGCGCGTGAGAGCAGGAGCTACTTCGATGGACAAGCAGTACGACTACGTGATCGTCGGCGGTGGTTCCGCGGGCAGCGCCCTGGCCGCGCGCCTCAGCGAGGATCCCGCTCACCGCGTCCTGGTGCTCGAGGCCGGGCACAGCGACTACAAGATCGACCCGTTCGTGCACATGCCGGCGGCCCTCCCCTTCCCGATCGGCAGCAAGCTCTACGACTGGAAGTACGAGACGGACCCCGAGCCGCACATGGGCGGCCGCAAGGTCTACCACGCCCGCGGCAAGGTCCTCGGTGGCTCCAGCTCGATCAACGGGATGATCTTCCAGCGCGGCAACCCGCTCGACTACGAGCGCTGGGCCTCGGACCCGGGCATGGAGACCTGGGACTACGCCCACTGTCTGCCCTACTTCAAGCGGATGGAGTCACGGCACCTGGCCGACGGCAGCTCCGGCGCCGACGACTGGCGCGGCGGCGACGGCCCGCTCCACCTCGAGCGCGGCAAGTGCGAGAACCCGCTCTTCGGGGCGTTCTTCGAGGCCGTCCAGGAGGCCGGCTACCCGCTGACCGACGACGTCAACGGCTACCGCCAGGAGGGCTTCGCTCCCTTCGACCGCAACGTCAAGCGCGGCCGCCGCTGGTCGGCCGCCCGTGCGTACCTGCACCCGGCGAAGAAGCGCCCGAACCTCACCGTGCAGACCTTCGCCTTCGTCGAGAAGATCCTCTTCGACACCACCGGCGAGACCCCGCGCGCGACCGGTGTCGAATACACCCGCGGCGTGGGCCGCGCCGCCCGCCGGCACACCGTCCACGCCGGTGAGGTGATCCTCTGCGGCGGCGCGATCAACACCCCGCAGCTGCTCCAGCTCAGCGGCATCGGCGACCGCGAGCTCCTCGCCGAGCACGACATCCCGCTGGTCCACCACCTGCCCGGCGTCGGCGCCAACCTCCAGGACCACCTCGAGGTCTACATCCAGTACGCCTCGAAGGAGCCGGTCTCGATCGCCCCCGGCCTCGCCTGGCACCAGCGCCCGAAGATCGCCTTCCAGTGGCTCTTCCAGCGCAAGGGCCTCGGTGCGACCAACCACTTCGAGGGTGGCGGCTTCTGTCGCTCCAACGAGGACGTCGACTACCCCAACCTGATGTTCCACTTCCTGCCGATCGCGATCCGCTACGACGGCAGCAGCCCGACCGAGGGTCACGGCTACCAGGTCCACATCGGCCCGATGTACGCCGACACCCGCGGCTGGGTCCGGATCAGGTCCAAGGACCCGCGCGTGCACCCCTCGATGCAGTTCAACTACCTCTCGACGCCCACCGACCGCAAGGAGTGGGTGGAGGCGATCCGGGTGGCCCGCAACATCCTCAACCAGCCGGCCTTCGCGAAGTACAACGACGGGGAGATCTCGCCCGGACCGTCCGTGGAGACCGACGAGGAGATCCTCGAGTGGGTCCGCAAGGACGCCGAGACCGCACTGCACCCGTCGTGCACCGCGGCCATGGGCACCGGCGAGATGGCCGTGACCGACCCGCTCACCATGAAGGTGCACGGCACCGACGGCCTGCGGGTCTGCGACGCCAGCGTCTTCCCCTACGTCACCAACGGCAACATCTACGCCCCGGTGATGATGGTGGCCGAGAAGACCGCCGACCTGATCCTCGGCAAGACCCCGCTGCCCCCGTCCGAGGTTCCCTTCTACAACTACCGCGAGGGCAGCCCGCTCGACCCCGAGCCGGCGGTCAGGACAGGTGAGCCGGCATGACCATTCGGACCACGGACACCCAGAGCCCCGACATCCCCGGAGCTCCCGACGCGGCTGCCGGCAGTCAGCCCGCCCTCAAGGTCGAGGGCCTGTGGAAGATCTTCGGCGCCAAGGCCGACAAGATCATCGGCTCCGGCGACGCGGAGCTGTCCCGCACGGACCTGCAGGCCAAGACCGGCTGCGTCGCCGCGGTCAAGGACATCTCCTTCGAGGTCCAGCCGGGCGAGGTCTTCGTGATCATGGGCCTGTCGGGGTCGGGAAAGTCCACGCTGGTCCGGCTGCTCAACCGGCTCATCGAGCCCACCGACGGCAGCGTGGTCATCAACGGCGAGGAGATCACCTCCGTCTCGTCCGGCAAGCTGCGCGACATGCGGCGCCGGCACATGGCGATGGTCTTCCAGCACTTCGGCCTGCTTCCGCACCGCAAGGTGATCGACAACGTGGCGTACGGGCTCGAGGTCCGCGGCGAGAGCAAGGCCGAGCGCCGTCGCCGGGCCCAGGAGATGGTCGACCTGGTCGGCCTCTCGGGCTACGAGAACTCCTTCCCCGACCAGCTCTCCGGCGGCATGCAGCAGCGCGTCGGGCTGGCCCGGGCGCTCGCGGTCGACCCGCAGGTGCTCTTCTTCGACGAGCCGTTCTCGGCCCTCGACCCGCTGATCCGGCGCGACATGCAGGACGAGATCGTGCGGCTGCACCACGAGGTCGGCAAGACCATGGTCTTCATCACCCACGACCTCCAGGAAGCCATCAAGCTCGGCGACCGGATCCTCATCATGCGCGACGGCGAGATGGTGCAGTGCGGCACCGCCGCCGAGATCGTCGCCCACCCGGCCGACGACTACGTCCGCGACTTCGTCAGCGAGGTCCCGAAGGGGCACGTGCTGACGCTGCGGTACGTCATGCAGCCCGTACGTCCCAGCGACTCCCTCGAGGGACCCGCCATGGATCCCGACACGGTCGTGTGGAAGGCCGCCCGCGCGGCCCTGGCCTCCGCCCATCCCGTGCGCGTGGTCGAGAACGGCGAGCTGATCGGCATCGTCGACGACGAGGCGATCCTGCGCGTCGTGGTCGCCGAGGAAGAGCCCGGCACGGAGACTGGGGAGTGAGTGGCATGTCCACATCGACGCTCGAACGTCCCGCCGCCGGCGGCGGGACCCACCGGGACCCGGAGCTGTCCGGGTCACCGGCGCTCGCGACCCTGCGCCGCCACTGGCGCGCGGCCTCGCTGCTCGGCGTGCTCGTGGTGTGGGTGGTGGCCTGGGCGATCTTCAAGGACCAGTACACGCTGGTGATCGGGGGCTCCGCCCGCACACCGGTCTTCGACTGGCTCGGTGACCGCAGCGCGTGGGTCGAGCAGGCCGCGTCGAACGGCAGCAACCCGTTCATCAACCTCGCGGGTGCGATCGCCGATCTCGTCGACAGCGTGTTCGGGTGGCTCCAAAGCCTCTTCACCGTCGCCCACTTCCCCCGCCCGCTGCCGCAGATCGGCTGGCTCGGCACCATCGCGGTGGCCGCCCTGGTGGCGTACGCCGCGGCGGGCTGGCGCACGCTCGCGCTGGTGGTGCCCTGCTTCCTCGCCTTCGGCGTGCTCGGCTACTGGAACGACGCCGTCGACCTGCTGATCGTGACGTTCTTCGCGGTCGTGGTCTCGTGCCTCGTCGGCATCGCGATCGGTGTCCTGATGGCGCACAGCCGGCGCGTGTCCGCCTTCGTCACGCCGATCCTCGACGTGATGCAGACGATGCCGCCGTTCGTCTACCTGCTGCCGATGAGCATCCTGTTCGGGATCGGCCCCGCGGCCGCGGTGATGATGACGCTGATCTACGCCGCGCCGCCGGTCATCCGGATCACCGCGCACGGCATCCGGTCGGTCTCCGGTCCGGTGATCGAGGCGACCGACTCGCTCGGGCAGACCGGCCTCCAGCGGCTCTGGAACGTCGAGCTGCCGATGGCCAAGCGCACGATCATCGCCGGCATCAACCAGACCATGATGGCGGCGCTGTCGATGGCGACCATCGCGGCGTACATCGACAGCCCGGGCCTGGGCCAGCCGGTCCTCGACGGCCTCAAGCGCGGTCAGCTCGGCACCTCGTTCGTGGCCGGCATCGCGATCGTGATCATGGCGGTCATGCTCGATCGGTCGATGACCGCGGCCGGCTTCCGTGCCGAGCTCGCGGCCCGTGCCGGCGAGCGGGGTGGCCCGTTCCGCCGCGTCGGCCTGGCGGTCGCGACGGTCGGCACACTGGTCGCGCTCTACCTGTCCCACAACTACATCTGGGCCAACGAGTTCCCCGCCCAGCCCGACCTCGGGACGCCGCTGCGCAACGCGGTCGACCGGTTCGGCGAGTGGCTGCGTACCGACCTGTCGCACCTGACCGACGGCATCCAGCGCGGGTTCACCGACTACGGGCTCAACCCGATCCAGAGCCTCTTCGCGGACTCCCCCTGGTTCGTGACGGCAGCGGCCATCCTGGCGATCGCCGCGGTGGTCGGTGGCCGGCGCGCCGCTGTCGCCACGGTCCTCTGCCTCGGCATGATCCTCGGCCTCGGCCTGTGGAACCACGCCATGGAGACGCTGACCGCCTGCATCGTGGCGACCGTCGCCGTGGTGGTGCTCGCGGTGGTGCTCGGCGTGCTCATGGGCCGCAGCAACCGGGTCGACGTGGGCCTGCGGCCGATCCTCGACATGGGCCAGACGCTGCCGCCGTTCGTCTACCTCGTCCCGATCCTGATCCTGTTCGGCCCCAACCGCTTCACCGCGATGCTCGCCGGTGTCGTCTACGCCGCGCCGGTCGCGATCAAGCTGGTCGCCGACGGCATCCGCGCCGTCTCCCCCAACACGATCGAGGCTGCCGAGATGGCGGGCTCCTCGACCTGGCAGATGATCACCAAGGTCCAGCTGCCGATGGCCCGCAGCTCCGTGCTGCTGGCCACCAACCAGGGCCTGCTCTACGTGCTGTCGATGGTCGTCATCGGCGGCATGGCGGGCGCCGGCGCGCTCGGCTTCGACGTGGTGACCGGCTTCCGCCAGTCCAGCGCCGTCGGCCGCGGCCTCGCCGCGGGCATCACCATCGTGCTCATCGGCATCATGCTCGACCGCATCACGACGTACGGCGCCCAGCGCGCCTCCGCCACATCCCCAGATTCGCGGGCCTGAGACCCGGCGATGTTCCACATCCCCATCCCGAGAGGCAACAGCATGGAACTCAAGCGCCCGCGCACCGTCGCGGCTGCCCTGGCCGGACTCGGCCTGGCCGTCACCCTGACCGGGTGTGGCGGCGGGTCGATCCAGAACGCCACCTCCGAGAGCGACACCAAGTGCGACGACGACCTCAACGTCGCGATCAACCCCTGGGTCGGCTACGAGGCCGACGCCCACGTGCTCGGGTACGTGGCCGAGAACCGGCTGGGCTGCAAGGTCAACTACAAGGATCTCGACGAGCAGGTCTCCTGGAAGGGCTTCGGCAGCGGCGAGGTCGACGTCGTCGTGGAGAACTGGGGTCACCCGGAGCTGCAGAAGAAGTACATGGCCGACCAGGGTGGTGACGGCTCGGCCGTCGACTTCGGGTCGACCGGCAACGAGGGTGTCATCGGCTGGTACGTACCGCCGTGGATGGCGGAGAAGTACCCCGACATCACCGACTGGAAGAACCTCAACAAGTACGCCTCCCTGTTCAAGACCACCGAGTCCGGTGACAAGGGGACGCTCTACGACGGCGACCCGGGCTTCGTCACCAACGACGAGGCGCTGGTGAGCAACCTGAAGCTCGACTACAAGGTCGTCTACGCCGGCAGCGAGACCGCCCTCATCGAGGCGTTCCGCGATGCGGAGAAGAACAAGAAGCCGATGCTCGGCTACTTCTACGAGCCGCAGTGGTTCCTCAGCGAGGTGCCGCTGGTCAAGGTCGACCTGCCCGAGTACAAAGACGGCTGCGACGCCGACGCCGCCAAGGTCGCCTGCGACTACCCGGTCTACGACCTGAACAAGGTCGTCTCGAAGGAGTTCGCCGACTCCAAGAGCCCGGCGGTCGACCTGGTCAAGAACTTCACCTGGACCAACGAGGACCAGAACCTCGTCGCGAAGTACATCGCCGAGGACCAGATGGACCCCGACGAGGCCGCCAAGAAGTGGGTCGACGACAACCAGGACAAGGTCGACGCCTGGCTGAAGGACTGACCGCCGCCCGCACGAAGGAACACCCGACGACGGCCCGGCCACCGACCGGTGGCCGGGCCGTCGCGTACCCGAACGCATCTCGGAGCACCCACCAGGAGGAAACCTTGAGAATCGCATCCCTGACCACCGCCCTGCTCGCCGGCGCGGCCGTCGTCTCGCTGACGCTGCTCTCGCCGACCGGGTCGTCGGCCGCGACGAGCGCGACCGACGACACCTGCCCCGTGCGCGAGTACGCCATGGGCATCCGCTACCAGCAGTCGGCCCACGCCGCCGCGGCCCAGCTCCAGTCGTGGAGCATCGCGCAGGCCCGCCTGCGCAAGGCGATCGCCGACCACCCCGCCCAGCACGACCTCGCCGTCGTCACCGACCTCGACGAGACGGTCCTCGACAACAGCCCGCTGCTCGCCCGCGACCTCGAGGCGTGCCACACCTACACGACCTGGGACACCTGGTCGGACTGGGAGGTCAACGGTCATCCGACGCTGACGCCGGGCGCGGCCGACTTCTTCCGCTACGCCGACCGGCACCGCGTGACGATCTACTACATCTCCGACCGGTTCGAGGAGAACAAGTCCTCGACGATGGCGACGCTGCGCGACCTCGGCCTGCCTCAGGTCACCTCGGAGCAGGTGCTCCTCTACGGCCCGACCAAGGAGCAGCGTCGCCAGGTCGCAGCCGCCGACCACGAGGTCGTGCTCCTCCTCGGCGACAGCCTCCCCGACTTCCACGCCGACTTCGACGGCGCCACCCCCGACCGCCAGGCCGAGCTCGTCGCCCGGTACGCCGCCCACTTCGGCCGCGACTGGGTCATGTTCCCCAACGCGACGTACGGCAGCTGGCGCAAGTCCCCGCTGAAGGCCTGGGACGAGCCGCTCCCCTGATCTGAAAAGGATCTCGAGCCGCGGCAACCCTTTGCAGTGCCGGTGACCACTAGGGGGCGGATCAAGCGACGTTCGTCGCCTGATCCGCCTTCCTCCGGTGAATGACCTGCAAGGAGCACATCCCCCATGAACAACCCCACGCCCCGCGTGCGCCGCGGGCGTCACCGCCGCCGCTGGATCGCCGCCGGCCTGTTGGTCGCCGTGCCCGCCGTCGTCGCCCCCGGCCTCGTGCTCGCGCAGGAGGACTCGCCGTCCACGACGGTCGACGGCAGCGCCGACCAGCAGCAGACCTCCGTACGCAGTGGCGCGGTGCTCGAGGACAACGGCTCCGCCACCGCCGTCGGCACCGGCGTCCAGCAGCAGGAGCCGGTGGCGTCGGCCCAGCCCCAGACCGCTGGGGCCGGGTCGTACACGTGGAGGAACGCCCAGGTGGTGGGCGGCGGCTACGTCACCGGTCTGGTGTTCAACCAGAAGGAGAAGGGCCTGCTGTACGCGCGCACCGACATGGGCGGCGCCTACCGCTGGAACGCCGCGACCGAGCGGTGGATCCCGCTGACCGACTGGCTCGGCGAGAAGGACTGGAACCTGCTGGGCATCGACGCGGTGGCCACCGACCCCGTCGCCCCCAGACGGCTCTACCTCATGGCGGGCACCTACACCAACGACTGGGCGGGCAACGGCGCGATCCTGCGCTCCACGGACCGTGG
This sequence comes from Nocardioides luteus, assembly GCF_000960475.2. GTDB lineage: Bacteria > Actinomycetota > Actinomycetes > Propionibacteriales > Nocardioidaceae > Nocardioides > Nocardioides luteus_A. Next base: position 114,363 of record NZ_JZDQ02000013.1, read on the forward strand.
CCGCACCTTCAAGCGCACCGGTCTGCCGTTCAAGGTGGGCGCGAACGAGCACGGCCGCGGGACGGGCGAACGGCTCGTGATCGACCCGGCCGACCACGGCACCCTGCTGCTGGGCAGCCGCAAGAACGGCCTGTGGCGCAGCACCGACTTCGGCGCGACCTGGCGACAGGTCTCCTCGTTCCCCGTCAAGAACGGCGCGAGCAGCGGCGCGGGTATCTCCTTCGTGACGTACGGCAGGGCCGGCAGCAGGACGATCTACGTCGGTGTCGCCGACTCGTCGACCTCCCTGTACCGCTCCACCGACGACGGCCGCACCTGGCAGGCCGTGGCCGGGCAGCCCACCGGCCAGATGCCGCACCACGGTGTGGTCTCCGGTGACGGCTCGCTGTACCTGACCTACAGCAACAGCACGGGCCCGATGGACGCGACGGCGGGCTCGGTGTGGAAGTACACGCCGAAGGGCGGGGCGTGGAAGAACATCTCCCCGTCGCAGGGCAGCTACGGGTTCTCCGGTCTGGCCGTCGACCCGCGCACGCCCGCCACGGTGATGGTCACCACCCTCGACCGCTGGTGGCCCGAGGACGAGATCTACCGCAGCACCGACGGCGGCGCGCACTGGAAGGCACTGGCCGGCAGGTCGAAGCGCAGCGCCTCCGGCGCTCCGTACGTCGGCACCCACACCGGGCACTGGATGACCGCCCTGGCCATCGACCCCTTCAGCTCCGGCCACGTGCTGTACGGCACCGGCAACGGCATCTGGCGCAGCAAGGACGCGAACGCCTCCGACAGCGGCGGCACCAGCCACTGGAGCTCAGGCGCCCGAGGTCTGGAGGAGACCTCGCTGCTGGACGCGATCGCCCCGCCCGGCGGCGCCACCGTCATCACCTCCATGGGCGACCAGGGCGGCTTCCGCCACGGCTCCCTGACCAAGGTGCCCTCGGGGCGGCTGGCGAACCCGCTGATGACCAACAGCACCGACATCGACTTCGCCCAGTCCAAGCCCTCGGCGATGGTGCGGGTCGGCCATGGCGGCGATCAGGACGGCGCCTACTCCACCGACGGCGGCAGCACCTGGAACGGCTTCGAGGCGGAGCCGGTGGCCGACGCGAACGACGGCCATGTCGCGCTCGCGGCGGACGGCTCCACGATCGTCTGGACGCAGGCCGGCCAGGCGCCGTACCGCTCGACCGACAAGGGGTCGAGCTGGTCGAGGGTCACCGGCCTGGGCTCCGACGCCGTGGTCGTCGCCGACCGCTCCTCGGCCACGACCTTCTACTCACTGTTCGGCGGCACGCTCTACGCCAGCACCGACGGCGGCGCGACCTTCACCGCCCGCGCCACCAACCTGCCCTCCGGCCGGCTCACGGCCGTGCCCGGCATCGCCGGTGACCTGTGGATCGCCGGCAGCGGCAAGGGACTGCTGCACTCCACCGACGGCGGCCGCACCTTCGCCACGCTCCGGTCCGTGCAGTCAGCCTCCGCCCTCGGCTTCGGCAAGGCGAAGCCGGGCGCTTCGTACCAGGCCCTGTACCTGATCGGCACCGTCAAGGACGTGACCGGAGTCTTCCGCTCCACCGACAAGGGCGCCACCTGGCTCCGCGTCAACGACGACGCCCACCAGTGGGGCGCCATCGGCAGCGTCGGCGTCATCACCGGCGATCCCGACACCTACGGCCGCGTCTACATCGGCACCAACGGACGCGGTCTGCAGTACGGCGACCCGTCCTGACCCCGGGGCGGGGTGATGGGCGGCAACCTTTTCGGCTCCGGTGGCAACTGCGCTGTGGAACGTCGACTTGATCTACCGAACGGATGGGCATGAGGACAACGAATCACGGCGCGGCGCAGCCGCCGCGCAGTCACCGGCTGGCCATCGGCCATCCGCTGACGCTGCTGGCCGTCAGTGTGGTGGTCTGCCTGGCCGCCGTGCTCCTCGTCGGGGGCAGCACGGACGCCTGGCGTGCCACCGACGAGTCCGTCACGGCTGCACCGTCCAGCGGCCCGGCCGATCCCGGCTCGCCGGCCGCGGCGCCCGACGCCGCGATCACGTCGACCGCATCGACTCAGCCGCCGGTCACGAGCCCGTCGCCGTCGCCCCGCCGTACCCGAAAGCCGTCGCCCGCCGGCACGCCGCGCACGCCTTCGAGCGCCCCGCGCACGGACTCCGCGGGGTCCACCGGATCGTTGGCCGAACGGATCAAGCCCGGTATCCGCTACCGGGGCGTCGCAACCGCCTACGAGGCGGGTGACGGGAACGGCGCCTGCCTCTATGGCCCGTCCGACGACCTCATGATCGCGGCGATGAACCACACCGACTACGAGTCGGCCAGGGCATGCGGTGCGTACGTCCGGGTACGCGCCGCCAACGGGGCTTCCATCACGGTGCGGATCGTCAACGAGTGCCCGCTGCCCTGCGAGCCCGGGCAGCTCGACCTCAGCCAACAGGCGTTCGCCAAGCTCGCCGATCTCTCCGTCGGCCGGCTCCCGATCACCTGGAAGCTGCTGAGCCCCGCCGAGATCGGCACCGTCTCGATCCGGTACAAGGCCGGGTCCAGTCAGTGGTGGTGCGGTATCCAGGTGATCGGCCACCGCAACCCGGTGGCCGCGCTCGAGGTGCGGACCAGCAACGGCTGGCGCAAGCTGCACCGCACCGACTACAACTACTTCCTCGCCGAGGACGGCAACGGCTGCGGCCGATCGATCAGGATCACCGACATCTACGGTGAGCGGCTGACCATCGGCGGGATCGCCCTCGAACCGGACGTCGCGCAGCCGACCGGGGTCCAGTTCGCCAGGCACTGACAGTGGATGGCGCTGCTACGCTCACGCCGCTTGTTAACGCGCACATCGCAGGGAGAGGGCAACCGCCGGAGATGCTCGCCGACGACGCGTCCGCAGAGTTCCACGACTTCTTCGAACGCCACTACGCCGAACTGGCGCGTCTCGCCCACCTCCTGACCGGCGAGAAGGACGCGGCGGACGATCTCGCCGCCGACGCGCTCGTCGCCCTGTGGCAGCGCTGGGACCGGCTGCGGGCGGCGCAGCACCCGGTCGCCTACGCCCGTGGTGTGGTGGCCAATCTGGCGCGGGAAAGGATCCGGAGCAGCGTACGTGAGCGACGGCGGGTGGCGCTGTTCTGGTCTCTCGGTGCGGAACACGTGAACGGGCCGGACGTCGCGGTCGTGCAGGACGTCCGAGCCGCGCTCACCCGGCTGCCGTTCCGCAAGCGGGCGTGCGTGGTCATGCGCCACGCCCTCGACCTGTCGGAGAAGGACACCGCCGCTGCGCTGGGCATCTCGGTCGGCACGGTGAAGAGTCAGACCTCGAAGGGGATGGCAGAGCTGGAACGGTTGCTCGGCGCGGATACGGTCGGCGAACTGGCGACAGGCGGGAGGAACCGGTGAACGACGAGATCAGCCGACGGCTGCGAGAGGCCGCCGCGGCTCACGAGCCCGACCGCGCCAGGATCCTGGCGCGCGTGGAGCGCGGCACGGCCGACCCCGGTGTCCGTCGCCGCACAGCGTCGATCGCCAGGTCCTGGCCCCGGGCGGCGATCGTCGGCCTCGTCGCCACCGCCACCCTGGCGACCGGTGGTCTCGCCGTCGCTGCCGCCATCGGCGGAGCGCCGTTGCTGCCGGCCACCGCGCCGCCCGCCCCCACGGTCCCATCCCCGACGGCGACGCCCCCGACCGTGACGCCGAGCCCGACGCCGTCGTCGCGCACCACCACCACGCACGGTCCCGCTCCGGCCCCGTCCCCTGCCCCCACCTGGGGCAGCGCGCACCCGACACCGTCGAACGACAGCCGGGCCGAGGACGGACCGTTGCGGTCCGAGGGCTCGCTGGACCCCCACAGCACGATCTACTGGACTCAGAACAACCTGACCCTGGAGACCACCGAGCCGCTCACCTCGGTCACCGTGGAGCTGCGCATCGCCCAGACCGGCGGCGTGCGGAACACCGGCAGCTGGCAGACGCTGCCCGGCGACGACTTCACCGTCACCGTCGAGGAGCCCGGCGGTGTCTTGCTCTACCGCTGGGTCCTCGAGCCGGGCCGCACCGTGCCGGCCGGACGGCACGAGTTCGCCAGTCAGTACAACCACGCGACCGGCGTCCGTGACCTCGAGCACGACAGCTACCGCATCGACGCCCACAGCTCGGGTGGTTCCTTCGCGGTCTGGGGAGGGTTCTCCTCGACCCGTTGAGACGTTCGCCGAGGAACGAACCGGTTGTCAGCCGCTGTTGGTGTGCGGGAATCTCAGTGTGGCTACGCGGCGGTCGAACTGCCATCGGCGTACGGCCGCCTTCCGCTTGCGGTCGACGGTGGAGACGAAGGGCGAGCCCGCCGGTAGGGCGGCGGTGAGATCTGCGAGAGCGACTCGCGTGACGCGCGGCGAGTTGTCGGGAGCCAGGGGCGCGGTCAGCCCCTGCCAGCGCATGAGGGTGAGCCCTTCGTGGTGGCCTACCGGGTCGATCCAGTTCGCATGACCAGGGTCCCGAAGAGCGATGACCCAGCTATAGCTGCCATCGGGGTTGGGGGCTGCTTGCGCGCTCGTCAGGCTGCTCGTGTGGCTGCGGTAGTCGTAGTCGACGTACCAGTTGCTGCCCACCTGGAACCCGAGGTAGCTCGCGGTTCCCTGTCCTGCGGTGACGACCAGCGCCTCATCATCGGTGAGGCTGAACGTTCCGGTGGTGACGTACTGGCTCTGCAGGCCGCCGGCACCCGTAGGGCGCGCAGGGGGAAGCGTGTTGGGGGGATGGACGTAGTTGTACTGCTCGGGGATCCTCACCCAGAGCGGAGCCGCGGAAGCGAGGAAGGCAGCGGCACGATCAGCAAGTTCGTCGAGACCAGGTTCGGGTACGACGGGTGCACCCCCGACGCGGCGGACCGCCAGGGAGGTGGGGGTCTGCGACCAGTCCGACATGGTGTCGCGGATCATGATCCGGCGAGCGCCGGGCGGCAGGTGCAGATGGTTGGGACGTCCTTGCGCCTCGTCGGGTCCGGCCGTGATCGTGAAGGTGCCGTCCGGAAGAACGTGGAGGTCGGGCTCCGCCAACAGTCCCAGGTTTCTGTTGAGCCTGCCCGCACGCTCGGGGCCCGCATCATCGACCTGGAACGTGAGGTCCGCGCTGGTTCCTCGGCGACCGGTGATCTCGTAGCGATGATCGGGCGACACGGTGACGTACTTGTACACGGTGTCCGGGTTGGGCAAGCCGGCTTCAGCGCCGGGATACAGATTCCACAGGACCCGGGGGCGATCGGGGCTGTCGTTCGCGGCATAGAGGGCACAGCAGTGCGTCAGCCCAGCCAGATAGTCCGTCAGATCGCTGCTGTCGTCGGGGTTCCTGCCGGCGCGGGTCCCTGCCAGCTCCGCCTCGAGACGGGCGACCTCGGCCAGCACCGCTGGATGCCGCCCCAGGTCGCGCGCGCGATGCTCCAGCAGTAACTGGTCGGACAAGTGGTCCGCGTTCGGGCTCCGCACGGGAGTCGGCGACGCGACCGCTGCGCGTGTCCCCCCGACGGTGGCCGCCGCGGCAACTCCAAGGGAGGCCAGGAAGGATCGTCTCCTCATGGAGGGCGGCCCACTCTCGATGGGGTGCATGGATCTATCTAACCGGCATCCAAGTAAGTCAACTACTTAAGTCCACCAACTAGACAGATTGCCCGCCCTTCGAGGCACAAATCACGAAGGCCCGGACCTTTCGGTCCGGGCCTTCGTTTCGGAGTAGCGGGGACAGGATTTGAACCTGTGACCTCTGGGTTATGAGCCCAGCGAGCTACCGAGCTGCTCCACCCCGCGTCGCAAGAAGAACTCTACCGCGAACCGGGCCGAACCCAAACTCGGCGTGCGACAAGCCGGCCCCGGTGCCACGGATGAGCAGAACCGCGCCTCGAACCAAATCACGAAGGCCCGGACCTTTCGGTCCGGGCCTTCGTTTCGGAGTAGCGGGGACAGGATTTGAACCTGTGACCTCTGGGTTATGAGCCCAGCGAGCTACCGAGCTGCTCCACCCCGCGTCGCAAGAACAACATTACACGCGCGGGGAAACGGACCCCTAATCGGAGACGTCCTCACCCGCCGGAGATGAGCTCGGCGGCCTGGTCGACCTTGTCCTGGGCCTCGGCGATGAGCCGCTCCCGCTCGGCGTAGTCACCGGCCTTGCCGGCCTCGTCGGCCTGGGCGAAGAGCGAACGGGCATCCTCGAGGAGCTGGCCGACCTCGCGCGGTGAGTCACCGGAGGAGGGCGGGGTGGTCTCGGGCGGGTTCTCGTCGGGGTCGGAGGCCGTCGGAGGCGTCGGGGAGGCGCCGGTGAGCGCGACCTCGAGGGCCTCGCTCAGCGTGGAGCCGTAGCCGACACGTCCGTCGTAGGAGACCAGCACGAAGGCGAGCTGGGCATAGCCCGAGGTCGAAGCGGTGGCCCGGCGGGCGTAGATCGGCTCGACGTACAGGATGCCGTTCTTCGCCGTCGGGTACGTCACCACCTGGCCCCACACGGGCGCCGATCCGGAGCGGTTGAACGAGGCGACCTCGTCGGCGATCGCCTTGTCCGTACGGAACTCGTTGGAGACCATGCCCGGACCCTGGGTGTCGTCGGGGAAGCCGGTGGATATCCGGATCTTCCCGTAGTTCTCGGACGTGGCGTCCGAGTCGACCGACATCATCGCCGCCAGGTTGGGGCGGTTGTAGGGCACGAAGGCAGAGGTCAGCGACCAGCGCGCGGTGCCCGAGCCGTCGTCGAGGAACATCCGGTAGGGCGTCTGCTGGTGGTTGTCGTCGTTCGGATCCTCGGGGACGGCCCAGCGCTCGTTGCCGGAGAAGAAGACGTCCGGGTCGGAGACGTGGTAGCGCGCCAGCTGGTAGCGCTGCACCTTGTAGAGGTCCTCGGGATAGCGAAGGTGCTCCATCAGCTCCTTCGGGATCGACGACTTCGGCATCACCGTGCCGGGGAAGGCCGCCTCCCACGTCTGCAGGATCGGGTCCGCCTCGTCCCACTCGTAGAGGGTGACGGTGCCGTCGTAGGCGTCCACGGTCGCCTTCACCGCGTTGCGCATGTAGTTGATCTCGTCGGTCGGCAGCGTCTGCACCCCGGCCGAGGTCTGGGTGGCGTCGTCGGTCATCGACGCGAACGAGTCGCGCGCGGCCTGCGGGTAGCGGTCGGTGGTGGTGTAGCCGTCGACCACCCACTGGATCCGCCCGCCGACGATCACCGGGTAGACGTCGTCGTCGAGCGTCAGCCACGGTGCGACCTTCTGCACCCGCTCCTTCGGGGAGCGGTCGTAGAGGATCTCGGAGTTTTCGTTGACGCGCGAGGAGAGCAGGAAGTTCGTGGAGCCGAACTGGATGGCGTACATCAGCTGGCGGAAGTTGGTCCCGATCGGGACACCGCCGGAACCTTCGTACGTCGTCCGGGTCTCGCCGTCCTCGGAGTTGTAGTCGAGCTCGACCGCGGCGCTGTCGTCTCCCTTGCCGACGATCGAGTACTCCGGCGAGTCCTCCCCGAAGTAGACCTTGTCCTGGAACTTGCCCTGGCCCGAGGTCAGGTCGTGCTGGCCGGTGCGGTCACCCTCGGCCCACTGCATCTGGCTCGACTCGGACTTGTCGTCGGCGCCGCGCATGTTGGCGTAGGAGGCGATCACGCCGTTGGAGTGGGTGTAGACCGTGTGCAGGTTGGTCCAGGTGCGGTCGGAGTCGGAGATGCCGGCCTGGTTGAGCTCGCGTACGCCGAGCACGACCGCGCGCTCCTTGCCGCCGACGTCGTAGGTGGAGATGTCGAGCGGCTCGTGCACCGAATAGTAGGAGCGGCCCTGCTGGACCTGCTCGAACTCGCGGTGCACCACCGCGGGATCGACGATCGGCAGCGAGGATGCGGTCTCGTTGAGCTGCTCGGGCGAGGCCCCGTCGGCCTCGGCCTGGGAGGTGTATTCGGTGACCTCGAGGTTGTCCTTGGAGATGCCGTACGCATCCTGGGTGGCCTTGATGTTGGCCGCCAGGTAGGGCTTCTCCTTGTCCTGCTCGCTCGGCCGGACCTGGAAGCCCTGCACGATCGCGGGCCAGATCATCCCGATCAGCAGCACCGAGATCGCGAACAGCGAGATCGCGATCGACGGCAGCTGCCAGCTGCGCCGCCACATGTTGAAGATGAACAGCGCGCCGCAGATCACCGCGATCGCGAGCAGGATCTGGTTGGCCGGGAGGACCGCGTGCTGGTCGGTGTAGGTCATCCCGTCCAGGCGCGGACCGGAGCCGTTGACCAGGTCGTAGCGGTCGACCCAGTAGTCGAGCCCCTTGACGAGCAGGATGAGCCCGAACATGGCACTGAGCTGGACCTGCGCCGACCGGGTGAACCGGTCGCGCTGGGCGGTGAGGCGGATCCCGCCGTAGACGTAGTGCACGATCATCGCGCCGAAGGTGCCGAGGATCAGCCCGGTCAGCGCGAAGTTGACCAGGTAGTGCCACCACGGCAGGTCGAAGATGTAGAAGCCGATGTCCTTCTTGAAGAACGCGTCGGTCTTGTCGAAGTCGCGCCCGTGGCGCCACATCAGATACGTACGCCAGTGACCCGCGCCGGAGAAGCCGGCGAAGATCCCGGAGACACCGGAGATGCCGATCAGCAGCCAGGTGCGGAGCGGAGCGATCGCGTCGCGGTAGCGGTCCAGGCCGCCGATGTCGTCGGCCGGATGGAAGTAGGGACGGGTGCGGTAGGCGAGCGCCGCGGGCAGCCCGATCATGATCGCCATCAGCACGCCGAAGATGACGAAGAGTGCCGTACGCGTCCAGAAGACCGTGCCGAAGACGCTGCTGAAGTCGATCGCGTCGTACCACAGCGCGTCGGTGTAGACCGCCGCGAAGGCGCTGATGCCGAAGAAGAGCACGATGACCGAGACGGCCGCGATCGCCAGCCATCGGTTGCGGCCGGTGCTCTGGTTGCGGACCGGCGCCTGCGCCGGATCGTCGTCGTCGAAGAGACTCATTCGTCGCCCTCGCTGTCGGGGTTGTCCTCGAGAGTGCCACGCAGCAGCTCGAGGAGCTCGGGGACCAGGTCGACGCCGCCGATGACCGACTGGTCGTCGTCGTGCGCCTTCAACCGCAGAGCACAGTACGTCGCACCAGCACGTGTCGCGCCGGCCACGATGCGTACCTCTTGCCGGTCGGGGTGCGCCTTGGCGAACTCCGCGGCCGCCTCGGCGTCCTCGGGGATCTTGCCGTCGGCGTCGGGGGGCAGCACCAGACGCTCGACGACCGCGGCGCAGCCGGTGACCCCGGCGGGCCAGGCGGTCGTCTGGAGGACCTCCTCCAGCTGGGTCGTCACCGGCACCTGGTCCTGCTCGATCGGGGTCAGCGACCCGTCCTGGTCGGGGTTGTCCAGGCCCATCATCGTGGCGAGCGCCGGCTCGGCCTTGACCAGCGCGGCGGTGTCGACGAGCGCGAAGAGCCGCGCCGGCCCGTCCCAGCCCTCGCTGGCGACATGGGCTTCGATCTCGAGCACGGCCGCGGCCAGCGCGGGGTCCGTCTCCAGGTCGAGACCGCGGCTGAGCTCAGGCGTGGGCCCGGGCGTGGGCTCAGGGGTGTCGTTCACTTCGTGCTCCCACAGGTCGGCAGCTTGGCATTCGGGTCCTTGGTCCAGGTCTCGATCGCCTTGATGGCGTCATCGAGCGTCTCCACGCGGGTCAGGCGCATGTCACCGTTCTCGGCTCCCTCGACGTCTTGGCAGTTGCCCGCGGGCACCAGGAAGAGCTTGGCGCCGTCCGAGGCCGCACCGGGGATCTTCTGCTGGATCCCACCGATCGGGCCGACGTTGCCGGAGCCGTCGATGGTGCCGGTGCCGGCGATCCTCTTGTTGTCGGTCAGCGGGCCCTCGGTGAGGGTGTCGTAGACGGAGAGCGCCATCATCAGGCCGGCGCTCGGTCCGCCGATGGCCGGGTCGAGGGTGATCTTGACGTCGTAGGGGAAGTCGTAGGTCGTTCCCAGCGAGACGCCGATGAAGGCCTTGCCCTCCTTCTCACCGGTCTTGATGGACTCGGTGAGCGTCTTGCCCTTGCGCTCGACGGTCAGCTGGATCGTGTCGCCCGGCTTGACCTTCTGCACCGCGGCGACGACCTCCTCGGGGGTGTCGACCGCCTTGTCGCCGACCTTGGTGATCACGTCGTCGGCCTTCAGCTTGCCGGCGGCCGGGGCGTCCTTGCTGACCTCGGCGACCGAGACCTCGTCGACGTCCTCGCCGAGCTTGGTCAGCGCGGCCGCGATCGCCGCGTCCTGGGCGCTGGCCATCTGCACCTGCCCGGCCTCGCGGTCGTCCTCGACCGTGCCCTGATCGGGGTAGGCGACCTCGCGCGGGTAGACCGCCTCGGTGTCGCTCATCCAGGCGCCGAGCAGGGTCCAGAGGCCGAGCTTCGCCTCGCGGGTGGTCTCGGAGACGGTGGTCATCCGCAGCTGTGCCTGCTTGCCGTTGCGGTAGACCTTGTGGCCCTTGACCTGGACGATGTCCTTGCCGTCGAACTTGCCCAGGACGTTCACCGTCGGCCCCGGGCTGTAGATCGTGTAGGGCAGCGGAACCACCCAGGCGATCACGATCAGGGCGACCACGAGCGGCAGGGCGACAAGACCGGCCAGGGTGCGCTGTGTCATAGCGTCACCTTCTCATTCGGGACCAACTGCGCCCTAAGAGGCGTCGCGGTTGACGCGGACCGCGACACCGGTCGAGCGGTCGGGCGGCGGCTGGGGTGCTGCGTACCTTCTCGAGCGCTCGCGGGTCTTCTCCTTGCTCAGCGCGACGCCGAGGCGGCGCACGACCTCTTCGCGGTCCTGTTCGCGTCCCTCACGCCCGAGGAACGCGACCCATCCCATCGCCAGCACGGTGATGACCGCGGAGGGTACGAGCCACAGCAGGATGTCCACGGGTCTGAGCCTATTTGGTGGGGGTGGCGGCACGCATCAGGGCGCGCCGACCCACTCGTCGGTGCCGTCGGTGAAGGCCTGGTGCTTCCAGATCGGCACCTCGGCCTTGAGCGTGTCGATGAGGTCGCGGGAGGCGGCGAAGGCCTCACCGCGGTGACCGGACGCGGTGGCCACGATGACGGCGATGTCGCCGATGTCGAGATGGCCGACCCGGTGGACGGCGGCGACACCCGCGACGCCGTGGTCGGCGGCGACCTTCTCGGCGACCTCCGTCAGGCGCGCGAGGGCGGTCGGGTGGGCCTGGTAGTCGAGGCCGGTCACACCCTTGCCGCCGTCGTGATCGCGTACGCGACCGACGAAGAGAGTCACCCCACCGGAAGCGTCGTCGTCGAGCGCGTTCATCACCTCGGTGACATCGAGAGCGGTCTCCCGGATGTCGAGAAGCTTCACGGCGCCTTTCTTCGGTTCACCCATGGGAACAGCCTAGTGCTTGCTGACGGCGGGCTTCCGTCACCGCGTAGGCTGGACACATGAGTCAGACCCCAGGTGGCCCCGACGAGCCGGAGGAGCCGGAGAACCCCTTCAAGGGCACGCCCTTCGAAGCGTTCTTCGGTGGTTTCCCCATCGGCGGCGTCGGTGGTGGCCCCGGCGGCATGCCTGACCTGAGCCAGATCTTCGGTCAGATCCAGTCGCTGCTACAGCCCTACGACGGCCCGCTGAACTGGGACGTCGCGATGGACCTCGCCCGCAAGGTCGCCGCGTCCACGCCCGACCCGACGCCTTCGCAGAAGCAGAAGGACGCGGTCGCCGACGCGATCCAGCTGGCCGACCACTGGTTGGAGGACACCACCTCCTTCCCCTCCGGCGTGAAGTCGGCCACCGCCTGGTCGAAGGCCGAGTGGCTGGTCAACACCCTCGACGCGTGGAAGCCGCTGATCGAGCCGGTCGCCGCCTCGACCGCGTCCGCGATGAGCGGTCAGCTCCCCGAGGAGATGAAGGCCCAGATGGGCCCGATGATCGGGTTCGTCGGCAAGGCGATGGGCGCGTTGTACGCGAACCAGGCCGGCACCGGCCTCGGCCATCTCGCCGGTGAGGTCATCTCCGTCTCCGACATCGGCATCCCGCTCGCCGCGCCCGGTCAGGCCGCGCTGCTGCCGGTCAACGTCGAGCCCTTCGCCGAGGGCTTGGGCGTCGGCACGGACGACGTGCTGCTCTACCTGGCCCTGCGCGAGGCCGCCCACCAGCGGCTCTTCGCCGGCGTCCCGTGGCTGCGTGACCACGTCGTCTCGGCCGTCACCGACTACGCGCGTGGCGTCGAGCTCAACATGGAGGCCATGCAGCAGCGCATCGAGGAGCAGATGCGCGGCCTGGACCTCTCCGCCATGCAGGACCCGTCCCAGCTGCAGAACATGTTCGAGGAAGGCATGTTCGAGGTGCCCGAGTCCCCCGCGCAGAAGGTGGCGCTGGAGCGGCTCGAGATCGCGCTGGCGCTCGTCGAGGGCTGGGTCGACGAGGTCGTCGCCCTGGCCACCGCCGACCGGATGCCGGTCGCGGCGCAGCTGCAGGAGGCCGTACGCCGCCGCCGGGCTGCCGGCGGTCCGGCCGAGCAGACGTTCGCGACCCTGGTCGGCCTCGAGCTGCGGCCGCGCCGGCTGCGCGACGCGGCGGCGCTGTGGGGCTCGCTGCGCACCCGGCAGGGCATCGAGGCCCGCGACGGCGTCTGGATGTCGCCGGCGCTGCTGCCCACCTCGGCCGACCTCGACGACCCGCTCGGCTTCCGCGAGGGCGCCGAGGCGCCCGACGTCGACTCGATCGACTTCGACGCGGAGCTGAAGAAGCTGCTCGACGGGGACAGTGACGAGTGAGTCTGCACGCTGACGCGCTCGCAACCCTGCGAGCGTGGGAGGCACCGTCTGCTCCCCAGGAGACCCTGCGGCAGCGTTACGTCTCTCACCTCGAGGCCGAGCCGGGCGGGGTCTTCAAGTCGTGCGTCCCCGACCACCTGACCGCCTCGTGCGTGGTGCTCTCCGACGACGGTTCCTCGGTGCTGCTGACCCATCACCGCAAGGCGCGGCGCTGGTTCCAGTTCGGTGGTCACCTCGAGCAGGGCGACGCGACCCTGTGGGCGGCCGCTGCTCGCGAGCTGCGTGAGGAGTCCGGGGTACCCGACCTGGTGCCGCTGCCCGGGGTGGTCCAGCTCTCCGAGCACGCGGTCCCGTTCTGCGCGCCCTCCGGGGACGTCCACCACCTCGACGTACGTTTCCTGGCGGTCGCCCCGTCCGGTGCGGTTCCGGCGGTGAGCGAGGAGTCCCTGGACGTACGTTGGTGGCCGGTCGATGCCATCCCCGACCCCGAGGACAACCTCCTCGAGCTCATCAAGCTCGCCCACGCTCGGCTCTAGTCGACCTGGTCGATCTCCTCGTCGACGTCATCGTCCTCGCCCGGAGGCGCGGGGAGCTTGGCGGCGGCCGACCAGCCGGCCAGGTAGCCCTTGGCGCGCTCGGCCTGCGGGTAGCGGTCGACCCAGGCCCAGAAGGCCTCGTTGTGCTTGGCCTCGAAGAGATGGGCGAGCTCGTGGACGAGGACGTAGTCGACGACCCAGGCCGGCATGCCGCGCAGCCGGTCGCTGAGCCGGATCGAGCGGTCACCCGGGGTGCACGAGCCCCAGCGGCTGTTCTGGTTGTCGACCCAGCGCACGGAGTGGGGCTTGGCCAGACCGCCGAAGTACTGGTCGCTCAGCGCCGCCGATCGTCGCATCAGGTCGTCGTCGCTGGGCTTGCGACGACGCTCGGCCTTCTCCAGGCGGGCGACCATCTGCTCGACCCACTCGGCCTCCTCACGCTGCGACATCGCGGCCGGGATCATCACGATGATGCGGTCGCCGTCACGGTAGGCAGAGACCGTACGCCGACGCCGTTTGCTGCGTCGTACCTCGATCTCCGGGCCGTCCATAGGTCAAGAAACTACCTGTTCGCCCAGGCCAGCAGGCGATCCCGCGGCCAGGTGTTGATGATCCGTTCCTCTTCGATACCCGCCATTTCGGCTCGTTCGCACCCCAGGACGAGGAAGTCGAGCTGTCCCGGAGCGTGTGCGTCCGAGTCGATCGAGAAGAGGCAGCCGATGTCGCGAGCGAGCTCGAGCAGCTTGGTCGGCGGGTCCCTGCGCTCGGGCCTGGAGTTGATCTCGACCGCGACCTCGTGCTCGGCGCACGCCTCGAAGACCTTGCGTGCGTCGAACTGGCTGCCGGGCCGGGTGCCGCGGTTGCCGGTGACCAGTCGGCCCGTGCAGTGACCGAGCACGTTCATCCTGGTGGTGGAGACGGCGTTGACCATCCTCCTGGTCATCTGGTCCTTGTCCATCTTGAGCTTGGAGTGGACGCTGGCGACCCGCAGCTCGAGCTTGGCGAGCATGTCGTCGGTCTGGTCGAGACTGCCGTCGTCGAGGATGTCGACCTCGATGCCCTTCAGCAGGGTGAAGCCGTGTCCGGCGAGGTGGTCGTTGACCGCGTCGACGACCCCGAGCTGACGCTCCAGGCGGGCGGCGCTGAGGCCGTTGGCGACGGTCAGGCGGGGGCTGTGGTCGGTGAGCACCAGGTATTCGTGGCCGAGCTCGATCGCGGTGAAGGCCATCTCCTCGATCGGTGAGCCACCGTCGGACCAGTCGGAGTGACTGTGCAGGTCGCCCCGGAGCCTGCTCCGCAGCCCGTCGCCCGCTCCATCGACGGTCAGCGGCACCCCATGGACGCGCTCGGTCTCCTGCAGCCGCTGCGGGATCTCGCCACGCGCGGCCTCGGTGATGACCTTGGCCGTGCTGGCACCGACCCCGCTCAGCTCGGTCAGGGTGCCCTCCTCCGCCCGGCGGCGTACGTCCTCCTCGGAGAGGGGAAGGATCGCGGCCGCCGCGGTGCGGAAGGCCTTCACCTTGTAGGTGTCCTCGCGGCCGCGCTCGAGCAGGAACGCGATCCGACGCAGGGCCGCGACGGGGGACAACGCCTCGCCAACCAAATCTTCCTCCAACTATTTTTCTCGTCCACAGCCGGTGCAGAACGATTTTCCCAGGTCAAGGTCTGGATTCAACCGATCATTCTCCATCGGGTCACCTTGGTTACCCACAGGAAAGCGCGTCTCCTCCACCGGATGTCCCCAAGCAAAGCGGGGTTGTCCACATCTTGTCCACAAGGGTCACGGAGTGGGACGTTGACGCGCCCCCCGATCCTCTTTAGGTTCGATGTCAGTGGGACCCCCGGCGCCGCCGGACGGCCTTCGCAAGGGGAAGGCGAAGGACGATCCAGGCACCGGGGGTCCCTCCAGTTTTCGGGTCGCCCCGCAGACCTTCGCGGGAGCGTTCGACAGACCTTCGATGCGTCGTCGAAACCCCCGAATCCCCCGGTATGACGCCAACACGCCGACACTCGCTTGGTAGCCCGTGTTGCCGCCGTGAGCGCCGCGTGTCGTAGGGTCGAGTTGGCTCGTCATGACGAGCTTCCGACGGGCTTCCCTGACAACCCCGTCGCGACGACCAGTTACACATAGGCAAGGAGGCCGTCATGGCGGAGACCTGGAGCGGCGAGTTCTACTGCGTGAAGTGCAAGGAGAAGCGCGAGGCGACCGGTGAGATCCGGGTGAACGACAAGGGCACCAAGATGGCCAAGGCCGTCTGCCCCGTCTGCAGCACCAACCTCAACCGCATCCTCGGTAAGGCCTGAGCCTGGTCCTGCGAGCGAAGCTCGCAGGACCAGCGCGAAGGGATCGAGCGAGACGACCGAGCGAGGTCGAACGGCGAGCTTGCTCGTCCGTTCGCGCCGAGCGAGAGAGTAAGGCGCCCGAAGGGCGCCAGCGCAGCGGCTGAGCCTGCGAAGCCGCGAAGCGGGTCGAGATCCACGCTTCCCGTAGCAGTCGACCAGCGCGACTCGAGACCTACCGCACGACTCGCGGCGGCGTCCCCGGCAAGTCCGGCGGCGCCGCTGCCACGTTTTGCCGAAGCGTCACCCCCGTCGGCCGAAGCGTCACCCGAGTGCCAACTGGGCCGACGCGGGTGACGCCTCGGCGAGTTATCCACAGGGCCTGTGGATTGTCGGTGCGGGAAACGCCGGGCGGTGTGAGACTCCCCGGCATGACGCGCTACCGGATTCGGCCGGGGTATGTGGCCGTACGACGTGATGAGACCCGACTCCAGATCGGCATCGACCCGCCACGGCGGGCGATCGTGCAGGACGGTGTGGAGGTACGCCGCCTGCTGACCGACCTCGCCGCAGGCCGAGCGGTCGAGCCCGACCACCTGCCCGGGCGGCATGCGATGCAGCAGCTCGGCAACGCCGGTCTACTGATGGAGGCGAACGGCGACGAGCCAGCACCCCGGGTGAGCTTCGACGGCCCGCCGGCGCTGGCCTCGGCCGCCCGGGCGCTGATCGGAACGGCCCCGGCGGCGCCGGACGACCAGGACCTCGTCGTCCTCCTCTCCGAGGGGCCGCTGGATCGCGAGCGCGCCGACGAGCTGGTGCGCGAGGGCCGGGCACACCTCACCGTCGAGAGCGGCCCGGACACCTGGACGGTCGGTCCGCTGGTCGTGCCCGGTGTCACCGCCTGCCTGCGCTGTCTCGACGCGACGCTCGCCGAGGAGGACGAGCGACGTGCCGTGGTCGTGAGCCAGCTCGTCGGCAACGAGGTGCCGGCCGACGCGCTGCTGCAGTCGCTGGCGCTCTCCTGGGCCGTACGCGACGCCCGCACCTACCTCGCCGGACGCACACCGGCGTCCTGGTCGGCGTCGGTGGTCCTGACGCGCGACGACGCGCCCACCGTCCGGCAGTGGCTGCGCCATCCCTACTGCGGCTGCGCCTGGGACCTGATCGCCGCGGCCAGGGCCGAGGGAGGCGAACCGGCTTGACCGACGCCGACACGGCCAGGCACCCTTGCGGACATGGTCACGAAGAGCGCGCTGCGACGACGAGGCATGGGTCTCTGACCCCGCCCTCGCGTCAGCCTGCCCTCTTCACCTCCTAGGACCCCTCGTGCACGAGCACATCCTTGCCCTGTCCGCACACCTGCAGGACGCGGTCGTCACCTGCTTCGGTGACGCCTACGCCGGCATCGACCCCGAGCTGAGGCCGGCCACCCGGCCCGAGTTCGGCCACCTCCAGTCCAACCTCCCGCTGCGGCTCGCCGGTCCGCTCGGTCTGCCGCCGCGGGAGATCGGCACCCGTCTCATCGACGCGGTCGATCTCGACGACGTCGGCACCCTCGAGCTCGCCGGCGCCGGCTTCCTCAACCTCACCTGGTCGCCCGGCGTCCTCGGCGCGGCCGTCGGGGATCTGCTGACCGACCCCCACCTGGGCGTCCCCACACCTGAGTCCCCGCAGCGGGTGGTCGTCGACTACTCCTCCCCCAACGTCGCCAAGCAGATGCACGTCGGCCACCTGCGCTCCACGGTCATCGGTGACTCGCTGGCCCGGGTGCTGACCTACGCCGGCCACGACGTGGTGCGGCAGAACCACCTCGGCGACTGGGGCACCCAGTTCGGCATGCTGGTCGAGGAGCTGCTCGGCGAGGGCTTCAGCGACCCGAGAGGAGTCGCCGCCCTGGACATGGCCGAGCTGCTCGCGCTCTACCAGCGGGCCAAGGCGCGCTTCGACGACGACCCGGGCTTCGCCGGCTCGGCCCGGAGGCGGGTGGTGGCGCTGCAGTCCGGCGACCCGACCACGCTCGCGCTCTGGCAGGCGCTCGTCGATGCCTCGATGGCGGAGTTCGATGCCACCTACAGCCGGCTCGGCGTACTCCTGACCGACGACGACTTCGACGGCGAGAGCCGCTACAACCCGCAGCTCCCCGGGATCGTCGAGGACCTGCGGGCGCTGGCCCTGCTGACCGAGTCGGCCGGAGCCCAGGTCGTCTACCCCGACGGCTTCACCGGCCGCGACGGTGCGCCGCTGCCGCTGATCGTGCGGAAGGCCGACGGCGGGTTCGGCTACGCGGCCACCGACCTCGCCACGATCCGGCACCGTGTCGACGACCTGGCCGTCGACCGGGTCGTCTACGTCGTCGACCACCGGCAGAGCCAGCACTTCGACATGGTCTTCGCCGTCGCCCGGGCCGCCGGCTGGCTGCCCGACTCGGTGGAG
Organism: Nocardioides luteus; assembly: GCF_000960475.2. Classification (GTDB taxonomy): domain Bacteria; phylum Actinomycetota; class Actinomycetes; order Propionibacteriales; family Nocardioidaceae; genus Nocardioides; species Nocardioides luteus_A. Next base: position 132,374 of record NZ_JZDQ02000013.1, read on the forward strand.
GTCCAGCACATCGGCTTCGGCACCGTGCTCGGCCCCGACGGCCGGCCCTTCAAGACCCGCTCGGGCGAGACGGTCACACTCACCTCGCTCCTCGACGACGCCGAGGAGGCCGTCGCCGCGCGCTACGACAACCCCGAGGTCGTACGCGCCGTGGCCAATGCCGCCGTGAAGTATGCCGACCTCTCCAACCACCTCGCCCGCGACTACGCCTTCGACCTCGCCCGGATGTCGGCCACGACCGGTGAGACCGGCCCGTATCTGCAGTACGCCCACGCCCGGGTGTGCAGCATCCTCGCGCAGGCCCCCGGGGCGACGTACGTCATCGGCACCCTGACCCACCCGGCCGAGCAGCGGCTCGCGCTGGAGCTGGCCGGCTTCGCGCCGGTGGTCGCCAAGGTCGCGGAGACCTTGGAACCGCATCACCTGACGGCGTACCTCTACGGTCTGGCGACCGCGCTGACGGCGTTCTACGAGAGCTGTCCCGTGCTCAAGGCGAAGGACGAGGTCAGGCAGACCCGGCTCGCGTTGTGCGAGACGACCCGGCGAGTGCTGTCAGAGGGACTCGGGCTCCTCGGCATCGAGGCGCCACAACGGATGTGACTAGGTGTCTAGGCCCACCAGTCGGAGTCGAGCTTGGCTTCCATGGAGCGCACGTGACGCCGCGAGCAGGCCTCGCAGAACGCCTTCGAGCGCCCACGCTCAACCGCGGTGGTCCATGCGAGGAGGCGGTTGGGATCGGCCTCGTAGCATCCGCAGAAATCGCAGGTCTTCATGTCTCAACGATAGGTCGAAATCCTGCGGCTCCGAGGGCGCAACACCGAAATTCTTCATCACCTGGATGTCAGATCCGTGTTACCTCTGGGCGGGCAGGACACAGGTGCTGTCGAGGCCCAGAACATGGTTGAGCCGACCGAACGCCAGCCACGATCCGAGGCACATGCTCAGCTCGACGATCTCGGCATCGGTGTAGTGGACCGACATCCGGTCCCAGAAGTCCTGGTCGATGCCGTGATGGTCGATCGCATAGCGTTCCGCGAACTCCGCGGCGAGCCGGGTGCGGTCGTCGAAAGCGTCCGTCGTACGCCATTCCTCGACCGCCTCGGCGAACGACTCCTCGACCTTCTGCCCGTCCCGTTCGGTGCGCCAGTCGAGGCAGAAGACGCACCCGTTGATCTGCGCGATCCGCAACCGCGCGGCCTCGAACTCCCGGAGCCCGAGCGTGGTGTGCTCGTAGACCGCGAGCGAGAGTCCGGCGGCGGCCGGTCCGATCCCGGGCACCATCTCACCCCAGACGTACGTGATCGGGTCCTGCCCCTCGGGGACGTCGATGATCATGCGGTCACACCTTCCTGGGCGGCCTTGGCCGCGCCGAGCCTGCCGGTCGCCGGACGCAGCGGGACGTCGAGCGCGTCGTAGAGGCCGGGGTCTGCGTCGATGAGCCACTCGATCGCGCCGACGAGCCGTCCGACCGCGGTGGCGTTGCCGCCCGCCGCCCGGTTGCCGGCCCTGTCGGTCGCCTCGACGGTGACCTCGATGCGCGGGTCGCCCTCGATGATCACCCGGTGGGCTCCGTCGCCGTCGGGCGGCGTCGGCCAGTGCGGGGCACAGGAGGGATGGATCCGGGTGACGTGCTCGACGACGATGAGCGGCTCGCCGCCGACGATCCCCTGGACCTCGAAGCGCACCGCGCCCTGGGTGCCCTTCTCGAAGGCACCCATCGACGCGGTGGTCACGGTCTCCTCCAGCGGCAGCCGCTCGACGGTCTCCCGGATCTCGTCGAGCTCGACCTCGAGGGCCCGGGCGAGCAGCCGGACCTGACCGCCCCACACCATGGTCGGCACGGTCTCGGCGAGCATCGGGGCGTCGTAGTCCATCGGCTGGCCCATCCCGACGAGGTAGCGGACGGAGTCGGGCTGGTCGTAGGTGGAGTAGTCGAAGATCTCCTGGCACCGGACGACGTCCACGGTGCTGCCCAGGCCGCTGACCAGCAGCGGCAGCACGTCGTTGGCCCAGCCGGGATCGACGCCGGAGACGAAGAGGGACCCACCGCCCTCGGCGATCGCGGCCAGCACCGGCTCGCGCATCTCCGGCGGAGCGTTGCGCTGGTCGTAGAGGGCGTAAAGGGCGGGCGTGACGACCACGGCCCCGGTCCCGAGCGCTCTCACGATGTCGGCGAGCGCCTCGTCCGGACGGATGTCGCCGGACGCGGCGTACACGATCGCCTGCGGACGCGTCGCGAGCACCGCGTCGATGTCGTCGGTGGCGGCGACACCGAGATCACGGCCGACCTCCCCGAGCTCACCCGCGTCGCGGCCGACCTTCCCGGGGTCGTGGACGAGCACGCTCGTCAGCTCGAGCCGTGGATGTGCCTCGACCGCCCGGATGGCGAGCCGCCCGACGTTCCCCGTGCCCCACACGCATACCGTGACCATGCGACCTCCCTGTCGCGAATGTTGCGAATCCCCTGACACCCCCACCGGCATACTAGAACATGTTCTAGCAATCAGTGATGAAAAGGGAGGTCATCTTGAGCAACACACCACGACAGGACCGCTCGCGAGGTCTGTCACGCCGCGGATTCGTGCTCGGCGCGGGTTCGCTGGCCGGGGTCGGGATGCTGGGAGGAGCATTCGGATCCAGCCCGACATGGGCGACGGCGGCGCCGTCGTCGATCGGCAACGGCGCGCAGGTGCCGGTACTGGTCATCGGCACCGGGTACGGCGGCTCGGTCGCCGCCCTGCGGCTGGCCCAGGCCGGCATCGACGTCCACATGGTCGAGATGGGCCAGGACTGGGCCACGGTCGCGCCCGGCCCGGACGGCAAGATCCACCCGAAGGTGAGCGCGCCGGACTACCGGTCCTTCTGGATGCGTACCCGGACCAAGCAGCCGCTCAGCAACTTCCTCGGGTTCCCCATCGACAAGGACGTCCCGAAGTACGCCGGCATCCTGGACGCCGAGGACTTCGCCGGCATCTCCGTCTACCAGGGCCGAGGAGTCGGCGGCGGCTCGCTCGTCAACGGAGGCATGGCCGTCACCCCGAAGCGGGAGAACTTCGGCGCCATCCTGCCCTCGGTCGACGCCGCAGAGATGTACGCCACCTACTACCCGCGCGCCAATGCCGCCCTCGGCGTCGGGTCGGTCGACCCCGACTGGTTCGAGCGGACCTCCTACTACCAGTACTCCCGTGTGGGCCGGAAGCACGCCCAGCGCTCTGGCTTCGCGTGGACGTTCGTCCCGGACGTCTACGACTGGGACTACATGGTCGCCGAGGACAACGGCAGCGTCCCGAAGTCGGCGCTGGCGCAGGAGGTCATCTACGGCAACAACTACGGCAAGAAGACACTGCAGAAGACCTATCTCGCCCAGGCCACCGCCACCGGGAAGGTCTCGATCTCCTCGCTGCACCGGGCAACCTCGGTCCGGCCCGCGGCGACCGGTGGGTACGACGTCGTCCTCGAGCAGATCAACACCGCCGGTGACGTCGTCACCACGAAGACGGTCAACGCGGGCAAGGTGTTCTTCGCGGCCGGCAGCGTCGGCACGAGCAAGCTGCTGGTGAAGCTGAAGGCGACCGGCGCGTTGCCCGCGCTGAACAGCCAGGTCGGCCAGGGCTGGGGCGACAACGGCAACGTGATGGTCGGACGTGCCAACCACATGTGGGACCCGACCGGTGACGTGCAGTCGACGATCCCGTGCTCGGGCATCGACAACTGGGACGCCGGCGGCGCCTTCGCCGAGGTCGCGCCGCTGCCGGCCGGGCTCGAGACCTTCGCGTCCTTCTATCTCGCGATCACCAAGACCCAGCGCCGGGCGGCGTTCAGCTACAACTCGACGACCGGCGCGGTCGACCTGTCGTGGCAGACCGCCTGGAAGCAGGACTCGATCACGATGGCGAAGACGATCTTCGACAAGATCAACAAGACGGAAGGGACGATCTACCGGACCGACCTGTTCGGCACGAACAAGATCTGGGGCGACCACCTGACCTACCACCCGTTGGGCGGCGCCGTCCTGAACCAGGCGACGGACAACTACGGCCGGCTGCGCGGCTACGACGGCCTCTACGTCATCGACGGCTCGCTCATCCCCGGCAACACCAGCGTCAACCCGTTCGTCACGATCACCGCCCTCGCGGAGCGGAACATCGAGAGGATCATCGCCACCGACCTCTGATCGGTCGAGGCGGCCATCAGGAAAAGGTAGGACCGGCCGGTCCGAGGGTTTCTCGGACCGGCCGGTCATCTTCCACACCCGCGATCAGAGGGGTGAGGTCTGGTGTCCCGTGAGGGACTTACAGCGCGCGGGCAAGAGCCAGCTTCGCCTGGACGGCGGCTCGCTCGGCCTTGCGGCCCAGGCGAGCAGCCTTGACGAGGGCGTGGCCTCGCCGCAGTTCACGCGCCTCTCCCAGGCGCGCGGCCATTTGCGCGCGCGCCAGGTCTTCGTAAAGCAAGTTCATCTGAGTGCTCCGTACTCGGTTGGTGTTCATGTCTGTTGGTTCTCCTGCGTGCTCAGCGGGCTCCGGCGCCCATGGTCATCACGATCGTGTTCATGGCTGTTGCCTTTCGTCGTTGAAACGGCTGCTGTTGCTGTGGTGGTGTTCGGTGCTCAGGCGGCGTCCTTGCGGGGCCGGCCACGGGGCCGCTTGCGGGGGATCACCTTCCCCTGCAGGAGCAGCTGGCCGCCCCAGACGCCCCAGGGCTCACGCCGGTCGAGGGCGCCGGCGAGGCAGAGCGGCTGCACGGGGCAGGTCGCGCAGAGCGCCTTGGCGAACTCGACGTCGGCAGGAGACTCGGCGAACCACAGCTCGGGGTTGTTGGCCCGGCAGGGCAGCAGGTCCTCGTCGTAACGGTTGGCACGGTCGTGGAGAACGCCGAGCTTGACCTCGGGCTCGAGAATGCTGGTCATATGTACACCTCCTTTGTGACTGATCGCGGGTTTTGAGAAACAGAAAGGCCGCGGATCCCGGGTTTCGGGTTCCGCGGCCTGGAGGCTGCTGTGACTACGTGGTTCTACGTAGTCGGACAGCTCCAGGCTCGAATCCCGTGGGACTTGACCTTGATGGCATCCGCCTGCGGGGACACGAGTCCCTCGACGCGCATGCCGTAGCCAGCGCCGATAAAGGCGCCGGCAGCCGGGGTGGACAGCTCGGGGTGGCCGCACGCGGACATGGCGATGCCATTGATCGGCGTCTTGATCTGGTTGATCTTCACTGGGGCCACCTCCTTCGGGGCTGTCGGGCGCGCTTCAGCAGCACGCGGCTTTACTTGATGGAAGAACACTAACCGGCCGGGGAGGTAGGCCGCAAACGATTAAACCCGTTGATTTCGAGGAATTTCCGTGAAGGACTTTTACGCCTCGCCGGAGATCACCTGAAGGACTTCCGAGCCGTACGTCTCCACCTTGCCGCGCCCGATGCCGGCGATGCGCTGCAGATCCTGGAGCGTGCCGGGCTTCTGCTCGGCGATCTGCTCGAGGGTCGCGTCGGTGAAGACCACGAACGCGGGCTTGCGGATCTCCTCGGCGGTCTCCTTGCGCCACTGCTTCAGGCGGCCGTAGAGCTCTTCGTCGTAGGGCGCGTCGCAGCCTTCGTGGCGACCCATCCGCTTCTCGGCGGCCGAGCCGAGCGGCCCGCCGCAGGCCTTGCACATCCGCGCCTTGCCGGAGCCCGGGCGTCGCGCCGGTGTCGTGGACCGCTCCGGGCGGAGCGGGTCGAGGAACCGCGACGGCCGGCGGCGCGCGGCCTGGCCCGGCTGGCGTGCCAGCGCCCAGGACAGGGTCAGGTCCACCCGTGCCCGGGTGAGGCCGACGTAGAGCAGGCGCCGCTCCTCCTCGATCTCGGCCGGGCTCGGCTCCTCGCCACGCAGGATGAACGGCATCGTGCCGTCCTGGAGGCCGACCAGGAACACCGAGTCCCACTCCAGCCCCTTCGCGGCGTGGAAGGTCGCCAGGGTGACCCCCGAGGGGACCGGCGCGTGCTGCTCGGCGGCGCGGCGGTCGAGCTCGGCGACGAGACCGGCGAGGTCGCCGCCGGCGTCGGCAAAGGTGCGCGCCTGGTCGATCAGCGCCTGCCAGGACTCCCAGCGGTCGCGGGTCTGTCCGCGACCCTCGGGCGGCTCGGAGGTCCAGCCCATCCCGGCCAGGATGCCGTGGACCGACTCCAGCAGCTCGTCACCGATCACCGCCCCCTGGCCGCCCCGCGCGGCACCCCGGATCCGGGTGACCGCCTCGCGGACCTCGGGCCGGTCGAAGAACCTGGCGGCGCCGCGCAGGACATACGGGATCCGGCGCGCGGTGAGCGCGTCCTCGTAGGCCTCCGACTGGGCGTTGATCCGGAACAGGATCGCCATCTCGTTGTAGGGCTTGCCGGACTGGTGCAGGCGCAGGATCTCGGCGGCGACGCCCTCAGCCTCCGCGACCTCGTCGGGCTGCTCGACGTGCTCGACGGCCGGCCCGGCGTCGCGCTGCGCCTGCAGCTGGACACCGGCGCTGGGCGTACCTTCCAGGATCTTGTTGGCGGCCTTCACCACCTGCGGCGAGGAGCGGTAGTTGCGGACCAGCTCGACCGAGGTGGTGCCGGGGTGCTTCGTGGGGAAGTCACGCAGGTAGGTCGCGTCGGCGCCGGCGAAGGTGTAGATCGTCTGGGCCGGATCACCCACGACGCAGATCTCGTTGCGCCCGCCCAGCCACAGGTCGAGGAGCGCCGACTGCAGCGGCGAGACGTCCTGGAACTCGTCGACGGTGAACCACTTGTATTGCCGCCTGACCTGGGCCGCGACCCGCTCGTCGTGCTCCAGGAGCCCGGCGGTCAGCAGCAGCACGTCCTCCATGTCCATCCGCGCCTGGGTGCGCTTGACGTCCTCGTACGCCGCGTAGATGTGTCCCACCATCGACGGGGTCAGCCCGCCGACCTCCCGGCCGCGGGCCTCGGCCGACTTCGGGTAGTCGTCGGGGTGGACGTTGGAGACCTTCGACCACTCGATCTCCGAGGCCAGGTCACGTGCCTGGGCCTGGTCGACGTTGATCCGCTGACGCTGGGCCGCCGCCCGGATGAGCGGGATCTTCGACTCGGTCAGGTTCGGCAGCTCGGTGCCGTAGACCTTCGGCCAGAAGAACCGCAGCTGACGCAGGGCCGCGGAGTGGAACGTCCTTGCCTGGACCGCGCCCGCTCCCATCGCCCGCAGCCGCTGCCGCATCTCCCCCGCGGCGCGGGTGGTGAAGGTGACGGCCAGGACCTCCTGCGGCGCGTAGACGCCGGTGGCGACGCCGTAGGCGATCCGGTGGGTGATCGCCCGGGTCTTGCCCGTCCCCGCACCCGCCAGCACCCGGACCGGACCGCGCAACGCCTCGGCGACCCGGCGTTGCTCGGGGTCGAGTGCGGCGAGGAGGGACTCGGGGGTCATGGGCGGGAAGAACTCCTCGGCGTGGGAACGTTAGGCCTTGCGGGCCAACACTATTGGCTCGCACCGACAGTTCTGATGAGGGAGAGCCGCGATGAGCAGCTTCACGATGTACACCACGCCTTGGTGCGGCTACTGCCAGCGGCTCAAGGGGCAGCTCGGCCGTGAGGACATCACCTTCGACGAGGTCGACATCGAGCAGGTCCCCGAGGCCGCCCAGATCGTCGAGCAGGTCAACGGCGGCAACCAGACCGTCCCGACTCTCGTCTACTCAGACGGCACCGCGATGACCAACCCGTCGATCGCTCAGGTCAAGGCGAAGCTCGCCGAGCTGGTCTGACCCCCGGGGCGCCGGTCACCACGACCCGGGCAGCTCGCTGCCGTACCAGGCCTCGACCAGCGACCGGCTGATCGAGATGCCGCTGGGCAGCTTGATCTCACCGCTCTCGGCGACCGCGGCGAGCTCCGTACGCGTGAACCAGCGCGCCTCCCGGATCTCGTCCGCGTCGACCGTGATCTCGGTCGACTCCGCGCGGGCGAAGAAGCCGAGCATCAGGCTGGCCGGCAGCGGCCAGGGCTGGTTGCCGAAGTAGTCGACCTGCCCGACGCGTACGCCGACCTCCTCGGCGACCTCGCGGCGCACCGCGTCCTCGAGCGACTCCCCCGGCTCGACGAAGCCGGCGAGGGTGGAGAAGTTGGGCGCGGGCCAGCGGGTGTGGTTGCCGAGCAGGCAGCGCTCGTCATCGGTCCCGGGCTCCCCCGTCGTCACCAGCATGATCACCGCCGGGTCGGTGCGCGGGAAGGTCAGGTGTCCCTCCGCGCAGGCCAGCTCGTGACCGGCCGCACGCGGCTCGAGCCGGCCGCCGCAGCGCGCGCAGAACCGGGTCGCCCGATGCCACTCGGCCAGCCCGATCGCATGCATCAGGAAGCTGGCCTCGGTCGTGTCGGCGAGCATCGCCGGGAAGAGCCCCCGCAGGTCGCGCCACGTCTCGCCGGCCTCCTCGCGGCCGGTGAGCACCGCGAACCTGGCTCCGTCAGGGGTGTCGCCGAGGAGCAGCCGGATCCCGTCGGGAGAAGCCGCAGGCGTACGCCACCTGACCCCGGTCTCGCCTGACGGCTCCACCCTGTTGCCGGCGACCACGAGGACCCTCGTGGACTCGTCCGACCAGGCCTTCTCGACCCAGCCGTCGTCGGTGCGCAGATGGCCCGAGCGATCGTGGGGGTCCTGGGTGATTCGCAGATGGATGGGCAGCTTCGGGGAGTCCACCCGGCAAAGCCTAGGAGGTGGGTATATGTTCCGCCGCGTGGATCGGTTCTGGCGCATCGCCGCTGTCGTCTCCGTCGTGGTCGCTCTCGCGATCAACGTCTACATCGCCTGGGGCTCCAACCTCTCGTTCATGTACGACGAGATCGGCACCGTCATCCACGGACGGACCGCCCTCGGCCTCGACTCCCCGCAGCTGAACACCCCCGGCTACTACCCCGGCTGGGGCGTGCTGCTGGCGCCGTTGTGGCTGGTCACCTCGAACGTCTTCACGTTCTACAAGATGGCGATCGTCGTCGGCCTGATGATCAGCATGCTCACGATCTGGCCCCTCTCCCGGGTCGCGGTGCGCCTCAGCGGCGTCACCCCGGGACAGGGTGTGGTCGCGGGCGCCATCGTGATGGCCCTGCCGCCACGCGCGATCCAGGCCGACTACATCCTCTCCGAGCGGCTGGTCACGCTGCTCGTCGTGGTGGCGACCCTGGTGGCGTTCCGGCTGTGGGAGAGGCCGACCTACCGCGGCGTACTCCTCCTCAGCCTGCTCACCGGACTCGCCCTCTTCTCCCACGCCCGGATGCAGGTCTTCGTCGCCGCGGTGATGCTGTGGCTGGTCCTCTTCCTCGTACGCAGGTGGCAGATCGCCCTCGTCGGGCTGGTCGCCACCGGCGTGCTCGCCTTCGCCGCCAACAAGGCCGCGCTCTGGTTCCACGCGCAGCTGGTGCCGTGGAAGTTCATCCAGGCGCAGGGCTTCTTCGAGAAGGTCACGCACGCCAACCCCCGATACTGGGTCGACACCTTCGCCGGCGAGGCCTGGACGCAGATGATCGGCAGCTTCGGCGTCGTGATCGTCGGTCTGGTCGTGGTGATCGCGGCCTTCTGGAAGGAGCTCCGCGCGCGGCAGGTGGGGCCGGCCGGGTTCGTGCTGATCGCCGCCGGCTCGATGTACGTCCTCAGCTGCCTGAACTGGGGCAACGAGTACTCGTTGTTCACCATGGAGTGGCGGCGCTTCGACTACTGGATCTACGGCCGCTACATCGACCCGGTCTTCGCGGTCCTCGTGCTGGCCGGGGTGTGCGCGGCGATCCAGGCCGTACGCTCCCGGGCGGTCCTGGTCTGGACCTGGATCATCGTCGCCGGGATCTCGCTGGTGACCATCCTCGTCGTCGCCCCCGACGCGCCCACCTGGGCCTACACCACCCCGGCGCACATCCCCGGCGCGATCCCCTGGTGGTGGGCGCTCCCCGACGGGCAGTTCCCGCAGCCCGGTCCGATCCCGTCGTTCACCAACGACAACCGCTTCTGGCTGATCGCAACCCTCTGCTCGCTGGTGCCGCTGGCGATCTGGACGCTCCTCGCCGCCCTCTCCCGAGTGAGCCCGCGACTCTCCGACCGGGTGCGCTCGGTGGTCGTCACCGCGCTCGTCCTGGTGGTCGGCACCGCCGGCTCTGCCGTCGCCGACGTGGCCTCGAACGAGTTCCACGACCACTTCAACCGCGACACCCCGGTCGTCGGCGAGCTCCGCTCGATCCTCGCCGAGCACCCTGAAGCCGTCGTCGCCTACGACAACAACTGCCCCCGCCGCCGCTCGTCGATGAACTCGGAGCGCAACTGGTTGATGTGGTGGATGCTCCCCACCATCGTCAAGCGCCAGTGGGAGTGGGGAGACGACATCGTCTTCTCCTGCCCGAACGGTGAGCCTTCCTTCGTCACCGGCGCGGTGATGCTGCGCGAGCGGCCGTTCCCGCTTGCGACCGTCTGGATCCTTCCTGGGGATCTGCTCGACTCGCTGCGGGAGTCGGGGGAACTGCCGGAGGTTGCTCGGACGGTGAAGTAGCTTCTCGCTGATCGCGTCGTCTTCTGGTTTGCGTCGTGGTCTGGCGTTGGTATGGGGCTGTTTTTGGGCTGGTCT
>NZ_JZDQ02000014.1 GCF_000960475.2 Nocardioides luteus
ACAGGGTGGTCTCGACAAGCTCGACCACCGGAGCATCACGCCCCACACAGGGTGGTCTCGACAAGCTCGACCACCGGGCACCCCCCACCCAACAGCAGCAGCCGAAAAGCACTCCCGGCCACGAGGCACACACAGATAGATTCCCCCAGCGTGACCCAGTGGAAGACGATGGACGAGATCCTCGCGGCACGCACACGGTTCGAGACAGCCATCGCTGGCTGGACTCCCCCACAGGCCCACGGCGTCGGGCTCCGCCCCTCGGCGGCGACGTCCTACGAACCAGACCATTTCAAGCTGGTCAACGCCTACGGCCACCGCCTCCCGGCGGTGGTGATCGCGACGGTCGTCGGACACACGAGCGGCACCGCGGCGTACAGGATGACCAGAGAGGACCTCGAGCGGGCGATCGAGCTGATCTCCCCCGCGGAGGCGTACGGAGAGTACGACCATCCGAACCTGTGGAGCTGGCGCGACCGGATCCTGCCGGCGCTGACCGAGGATCCCGAGGCCGAGGTGGTGGCGGTCTTCATCGGCGACGAGCCGGAGGAGTCACTCGATCCGGCGATCGACGCCTTCCGGCAAGCATTTCCGGACGAGGCGGTCGCGATCGCGGCGGCGACGGCGGGGGCGGCGGTCGTACGAGAGATGTACGGCACGGATCTGAGCCACTTCGACAAGTCGCCGACCGACTTCGCGACCGAGGCGGACATCGCCTCGGAGAAGGCGATCCGGGAGACGATCGCGACCTACCGGCCCGAGGACGCCTTCGAGGGCGAGGAGACCGGCCGCAGCGGCGACGGCGAGCGGCGGTGGCTGGTCGATCCGCTCTGCGGGACCCTCAACTACGCCGCCCAGACCCCGCTGGCCGCGGTGAACGTCGCACTCGTGACGCCCGACGGCGTCACGGCAGCGGTGGCGGCGGACCCGATCAGCGAGGAGATCTTCTGGACCGACGGGGCCTCGACGAGCTCGACCACCGGGGCCTGGTTGCGCCGGGGCGGCGGCGACACGGTCCTCACCCCGACCCCGCGGACCCGGCTGGTCGACATCCAGTGCGACGGGATGCTCGACCGGCCGTTCGTCGGCGGACAGCTCGTCGCCGACCCGCACCTGCGCGCCAACTTCGGCCCGCGGGTGATGTCCTCAACCCTCGCGGTCGCCTGGGTCGCGGCCGGCCGACGGGCGGCGTACGTCACCGACGGCTACCTCGAGGGGAGCGTCCACTTCACCGCCGGCATCGCGCTGTGCCAGGCCGCCGGCTGCGTCGTGACCGACCTCGAGGGCAACCCGATCCACACCGGCCGCGGGATGATCGCCGCGGCCGACGAGGCCACCCACCGGAAGCTGCTGGACCTGGTCCGCCCGCACCTGGAGGCGACGGGCGCACCCTGAGCCGAGAGGATCAGCGCTGCATCAGCGCGTCCATCGCGACCGCGACGGCAGCAGCGACGCGGAAGTCGATGCGCGGGTCGTGGACGGTGACGGTGTACTTGTCACGGAAGGCGAAGCGGCGCTCGATCGAGATCAGCGGCTGACCCTCGGACGACACGTAGTCGAAGTGGATCGGCAGGAAGTCGAGCTCGGTGAAGCGGCGCAGGATCGCGACGAGCTGGTTGCGCTCCTGACCGGTGCCGGCGTAGCCGGGGCCTTCGATGTGGAAGGTCGAGCGCAGCAGGCTCTTGCCGAAGTCCTTGCGGAAGAAGCCCAGCGGCGCGCCGGCGGCGTCGGTGACGTCGTAGCCCGCGTTGAGGTCCATCACCGCACGCGCCTTGAACGCGAAGACGGCCTGCGACTTCGACTCGTCGGCGTAGAACGTCACCTGCTCCTTGAACGCCAGCCGCTTCTGCTGTGCGAAGGCGAGCACCTGCCCCTCCGAGCCGTCGGGGTTGGCGGCCTGGGCGACGTACTTGTTGGCGAAGGGCGTGACCTTCTGGCGAAGGTAGAAGCGGGGTACGTGGTAGGGCTGCTGCGTCATGGGCGCAACGTACCCTCGTCAGCGCCGCCGCGCGACGAGATATGCCTGCGGCGTCCGCTCCCAGTTCTCGGCCGAGCGCACCACGGTCGCGGTGACCTCGAAACCTGCCTCCTCGAGGAGCGCGCTGGTCGCCTCGACAGGGAGCCGGTAGCCGTCGAAGGTGACGTCGTGACCGTAGGCGCCGATGTGGCGGACGTGCTCGTCGCCGACCTGGAAGGCGGTGACGAAACGCCCACCGCGCCGGGTGACCCTGGCGAGCTCGGCGATCACCTCGGGACGGCGCGACGGCGGGGTGTGGATCATCGAGTACCAGGCAAGCACGCCGGCGAGCTCGCCGTCGCGGAGCGGAAGTCGTGCCATGTCGCCGACCTCGAACCGGAGCGCCGGATGCCGCTCCATCGCCTGCGCGATCATGCCCGTCGACAGATCGACCCCGAAGACGTCGAGCCCACGCGCGGCCAGGTAGGCGGTGATCCGCCCGGGACCGCAGCCGATGTCACCAACGAGCCCGCCCCCGTCCTTGCGTACGTAGGCCGCGAACGTGTCGAGCACGCCGGCGTCGAACGAGGTCTCCGCCACCGAGGGGTCGACGATCTCGGCGTACGCCTTGGAGACCGTGTCGTAGGCCGCCCGGGTCTCGGTGACGTCGTAGGGCTCGGTCACGGGCGTCCCCGCAAGAAGGCACCGGTCATCGCCATCACCGACTCCGCCGCGGGGAACGTCGTCCCGTGGCGCCAGAAGCCGTGGATCTGCCCGACCGCACGGAAGGCGACCACCTCGACGCCGAGGTCGGCCAGCCGGAGCGCGAAGTCCTCGTTCTCGTCGGTGAGGATGTCACCCTCGGCGCTGACGATCAGCGTCGGCGGCAGGCTGCGGAGCTCCTCGTCGGATGCGAGATAGGGACCGAGGTCGGGGTTGCGGAGGTCGGCCTCGGTCGCGGCGTACTGCTTCCAGTACCAGGCCGCCTCCTCGCTCCAGCCGTCCTCCATCGCGTAGCCCGGGGTGCTCATCGACGGGTCGAGGAACGGGTAGACCAGCACCATCGCGCCGAAGACGCCCGGGTTGCGCAGCGCCGCGACGAGGGCGAGGTTGCCGCCGGCGCTGTCGCCGTGGACGTACGCCGGCAGCGCGCTCAGCAGCGGGTCGTTGGCCAGCCACTTGATGACCGTGTCGACGTCGTCGGGAGCCGCGGGATAGGGGTGCTCCGGCGGCCTGCGGTAGTCGACCGACAGCACCCGCAGCCCGCTCCGGTTGGCCAGCTTCCGGCACGCGCCGTCGTGGACCTCGACGTCGTTGAAGACGAAGCCACCGCCGTGGAGGTGCACGATCAGCCCCTCGCGTACGTCCTCGGGGGTGTAGAGCCGGCACGGGACGCCGTCGGCGTCGATCCCGGTGACCTCCGCGACCTCCTCCTTCGCCTCGGCCGCGGCGAGCTTGCGGGCCTCGTCGCGCTGGGCGGCGACGTCGACCTCCCAGACCGGTGGCGAGGCCTCCTCGGCGGCGATGGCACGGCGGGCGGCGGGGAAGAGTCGAACCATGTCAGAAGATTCCCACACGAGTGGCCGTGGTGCATGCTGAGGCGCATGACAGTGACGGGGGTTATGGGGACCTCGATCTACATCATCGACCTGCTGGTCAAGGTCGTCGCCCTCGGTGTCGTGCCGAAGAACCGGCGTCCCGGCAGCGCGATGGCGTGGCTGCTGGCGATCTTCCTGATCCCCGGCGTCGGCCTGATCGGATACCTGCTGCTCGGGCAGACGCGGCTCGACCGCCGCCGCCACGAGCGGCAGCGGGCGCTCAACGAGGAGGTGACCCGGTACGTCGCCGGGCTGCCGAGGCCGCCCTTCCCCGACTCGCTCTCGCAGGTCGACGCGACGACGATCGAGCTCAACGAGCGGCTCGGCTCGCTGCCCGCCACGCCGGGGAACCAGGTCGAGCTCATCGCCGACTACCGCGGCTCGATCGAGGCGATGACCGCGGCGGTCGACCAGGCTGAGCACTACGTGCACGTGCAGTTCTACATCACCGCCTGCGACCACATGACCGAGCCGTTCTTCGACGCCCTCGACCGGGCAACGGCGCGCGGGGTGAGCGTCCGGCTCCTCCTCGACCACCTGGGCTCCCGTGGCATCCCGGTCTGGCGACAGCTCGTCAAGCGGCTCGATGCCTCTGCCATCGACTGGCACCGGCTGCTGCCGATCGACCCCCTGCGCGGCCAGATCCGCAGGCCCGACCTGCGCAACCACCGCAAGCTCCTGGTCGTCGACGGCAGGGTCGCGTTCACCGGCTCGCAGAACCTCATCGAGCCCGGCTACGACAAGCCGAAGAACCACAGGGCCGGCCGCGAGTGGGTCGAGCTGACCGCCCGGATCGAGGGGCCGCTGGTCTCGGCGCTCAACGTCGTCTTCGCCAGCGACTGGAACACCGAGACCGGCGAGCTGCTGCGCTCCGAGCTCGCCGTCTCGTCGTCGGTCTGGGTGAGCTCGGAGCCCGTCGGTGACGTCACCGGCCAGATCGTGCCGAGCGGGCCGGGCGTCGACGCCGAGAACAACCTGCGCGCCTTCACCTCGCTGATCTATGCGGCCAAGGACCGGATCTCGATCACCAGCCCCTACTTCGTGCCCGACGAGTCGCTCCTCTACGCGGTGACGACCGCCGCCCGGCGCGGTGTCGCGGTGGAGCTGTTCGTCAGCGAGGGCAAGGACCAGTTCATGGTCTACCACGCCCAGCGCTCCTACTACGAGGCGCTGCTGGAGGCGGGCGTCCGCATCTACCTCTACCCCAAGCCCGCCGTGCTCCACTCCAAGCACTTCAGCATCGACGACGAGGTCGCTGTGCTCGGCTCGAGCAACATGGACATGCGCTCGTTCGCCCTCAACTACGAGGTCTCGCTCATGCTCTTCGACGGCGACCCGGTCGCGCAGCTGCGGAAGGTCGAGGACGGCTACCGGGCCATCTCGCGCGAGCTGCTGCTCGAGGAGTGGCTCGCGCGGCCGAGGGTCGCGGCGTACGTCGACAACGTGCTGCGCCTGACCGCCGCTCTGCAGTGAGTCTCCCGGCGCACCAGTCCGGGCGGCCGTACGCTCCGAACCCGTGATCATGAGCGCTCGAATCCTTGTCCTGCTGGCCCTTGTCGCCGCGGTGACCGTCGGCTGCGGCTCGGCGGAGACCGCACCGTCGCCGGCCGAGTCGTCGGCACCCTCGGCGGCACTCTCGTCCGAGGCAGCGCCGGTCACCTCGCCGTCGGCCGAGGGCTCGTCGGCCTCGTGCGAGACGCCGGGCCGCTACGCCGACTACTCCGCCGAGGCGGCGGCCGACGTGTGCTACACCGACACGATCCTCTTCTTCCACGCCCCGTGGTGCCCCGAGTGCCGTGGGTTCGAGAAGGCGATCGAGGGCGGGACGGTGCCGGACAAGACGCAGATCCTGAAGGTCGACTACGACTCCGCGACCGACCTGCGCAAGAAGTACGGGGTGACGATCCAGTCGACCTTCGTACGCGTCGACGCCACCGGCACGCGGATCAGGCTGTGGTCGGGCTACGGCCAGGACAAGTCGGTCGACGCCATCCTCGAGCACACCCGGTGACGCTGCTGGTCGCGTCGTTCCTCGCCGGCGCGCTCTCGGTGCTCGCCCCGTGCGTGGTGGCGTTCGTGCCGGCCGTCTTCTCCCGCGGGACCGGCGAGCGGCGGCCGTGGGTGGCGGTGGCCGCGCTGGGCGTCTCGGTCGTCGTTTTCAGCGTCGTGCTCAAGTCGACGACGCTGCTGATCGACGTCCCGCCACGGTTCTGGAGCATCGTCTCCGGGGTGATCGTGGCGCTCTTCGGTGTCGTGATGATCTGGCCCCGGCTGTGGGACACCGTCGCGTTACGGCTCGGGCTCGGTTCGCGCGCCCAGGAGCGCCTGGCCCGCGCGAGCACCCGTCGCGGGCTCGGCGGCGACATCCTCCTGGGCGCGAGCATGGGCCCGGTCTTCAGCGCCTGCAGCCCGACGTACGCCCTGATCGTGGCGGCGATCCTTCCGGCCGACCCGCTGCGCGGGCTCGGCTACCTGATCGCGTACGTCGTCGGCCTGACCCTCCTGCTGGCTGCGGTCATGGCGGGTGGGCGCGCGCTGATCGGCCGGCTGACGTGGGCCATCGACCCCGAGGGTCTCTTCCACAAGGTGCTCGGCACCGTCCTCGTCCTCATCGGCGTCGCGATCGCGACCGGGTTCGACAAGGCCCTGCTCACCATGCTGGTGGAGCAGGGCCTCTTCGACTGGCAGATCGGCCTCGAGGATCGGCTCAGCACCGATCGGTGACCGCTGGCTCAGGCCAGCAGCTTCGCGATCTGCGGAGCGATCTCGCGCAGGGCGCGACCACGGTGGGAGATGGCGTCCTTCTCCTCGACCGACAGCTCGGCGGACGTACGTCCGTCCTCGGTGTCGACCGCGACGAACAGGACGTCGTAGCCGAAGCCGCCCGAGCCACGGACCTCGCGGATGATCCGGCCGTCCATGCGTCCCTCCACGACGAGCTCACCGCCGTCCCAGACGAAGGCGATCGCGCACGCGAAGTGGGCGCCGCGGCGCTCGTCGGGGACATCGGAGAGCTGCGCGAGCAGCAGCTCGTTGTTGCGGGCGTCCGACTTGGGCGGGCCGCCCCAGCGGGCCGAGAGCACGCCGGGCATCCCGTTGAGCGCGTCGACGCAGAGACCCGAATCGTCGGCGACGGTCGGCAGCCCGGTGGCCTTGAAGCCGGCCCTGGCCTTGATCAGCGCGTTGCCCTCGAAGTCGGGCGCGTCCTCGACCGGCTCGTCGTAGTGGGCGACGTCGTCGAGGCCGACGACCGAGACCCCGGGCACCAGCGGCGAGAGGATCCGGAACATCTCGCCCAGCTTCTTGGCGTTGCGCGAGGCGACGTGGACCTTGGGCTCAGCCGGCAAGTGCGGCCTCCTGCAGCTTGGTCAGGTCGGCACAGCCCTTCTCGCCCAGCGCCAGCAGCAGGTCGAGCTCGGCACGGTCGAAGGCGGCGCCCTCGGCGGTGCCCTGCACCTCGACGAACTTGCCCTCGCCCGTCATCACGATGTTCATGTCGGTCTCGGCGCGGACGTCCTCCTCATAAGGAAGGTCGAGCCGCGGCACACCGTCGATGATCCCGACCGAGATCGCGGCGACGGAGCCGGTCAGCGCCTTGGAGACACCCAGCGAGGCGACGGCGTCGGCCAGCGCGACGTACGCGCCGGTGATCGCCGCGGTGCGGGTGCCACCGTCGGCCTGGAGCACGTCACAGTCGATGTTGATGGTGTTCTCGCCGAGCGCCTTGTAGTCGATGACGGCGCGCAGCGAGCGCCCGACCAGGCGGGAGATCTCGTGCGTACGCCCGCCGATCTTGCCCTTCACCGACTCGCGCGAGGAGCGCTCGTGGGTGGAGGCGGGCAGCATCGCGTACTCCGCCGTCACCCAGCCCAGCCCGGAGCCCTTGCGCCAGCGCGGCACGCCCTCGGAGGCGGAGGCGGCGCACAGGACACGGGTCTTGCCGAACTCGATGAGGACGGAACCGGCCGCGTGGTCGAGCCAGTTGCGGGTGATCTTGATGGGGCGCAGCTCGTCGTCGGCGCGCCCGTCAGCTCGTGTGGTCACGGGACCACCCTATGCAACGGTCTCCTGCCGGGGTTCACCGCTGGGTCGTGCCCAGGCCCGGCGTACGACCCACGGCCCCAGATCCCGTGCCCGCCGACCCATCCACGGCACGCCCTCCCCGGCCATCCACGCCAGGTCCTGCCGCCAGCTGGTCGGCAGCCCGCCGGCCGGCTCCAGCGAGGGCGGCTCGAAGGAGAAGCCGTACGCCACCAGCTGCTCCCCGAACGCCCGCGCCATCCGCCGGTGGCCGAGCTCCGAGGGATGCAGCCGGTCGGCGGCCCAGAACCTCCGCTCGTGCAGGTCGGGAACCGCACCCAGGTCGAGCCGCAGGCCACCGTAGGTGGCATGGACCTCGTCCCAGATGGCGTTGAGATCGGCCGTACGCCGCTGGATCGACCGCTTCATCCAGCCCGGCATCGGCCACATCACCGAGTGGTCGTGGAAGCGCGCCGTCATCAGCAGCGCACCCTGGCCCGCGAGCGCGTCGGCGCAGGTCATCAGGTCGTTCCGCAGCCTGGTGGTGTCCCAGGCCGAGCGCATCACGTCGTTGACCCCGACGATCAGCGAGGCCACATCGGGCCGGTGCGCCACCGCATCGGCGAGCTGCTGCTCGACCACCACGGTCGAGGTCGCCCCGATGATCGCGGTGTTGCAGAAGGAGATGTCGTACGTCTGTCCCAGAGCCTCGGCGAGCAGCCGGGCCCATCCTCGCCAACCCTCGGTGACCGGGTCGCCGAGCCCAACGGTGGCGCTGTCGCCCAGCGCCGCGTAACGCAGGTAGGTGCCCACGTCCGACAACGGTGACGGGGGTGGGTGCCGAAGCACCCACCCCCGCGTGTCGTGTCGCGAACAGTCCGATGAACTACTTCACCTCGGACTTGAGGACCCGGTAGGCGCCGAGCGCGACCGGGACCACGACCCACAGGAAGATGCTGCAGATCAGTGCGAGCACCTGCTGCGTACCGACGTCAGGAAGGTCCGCGCCGGCCGGCACCGACCCGGCACCCGCCGCGAACGGCGACAGCGCGTAGCCCATGTCGATGAACGGGATCACGTCGGCGGCCCAGTCGAAGATGAAGTAGAGCGTCGACCAGACCATCAGCGGCAGGAGCAGCTGGTCGACGTAGACGACCACGATCGAGAACGGCGTGCTGAGCAGGCACATCGCAAGCCCGAAGGCGCTCACGAAGTAGAGCAGCTGCTGCACGATCGTCCAGGCGAGGACCTCACCGTTGATCGACCAGCTGGCGTCGTAGCCGCCGACGGCCGCGGCGAGCGCGTTGCCGACGACACCGCACACGAGCGCCACGGCGATCAGGACCAGGGCGAGCGCGACGACGGCGACCAGCTTCGCCGCCATCACCCGAAGCCGGCTCGGCTCGAGGCTGAAGGTGACCATGTTGGTCCGCTGGCCCCACTCCTGGGTGACGATCATGATCGCCAGCACCGGGGTGAGCAGCGAGAGCGGGATCGTCAGGATCGAGGACCAGGCCGAGAGCCCCAGCGAGAAGTTGTCGTTGAGCGCGGCCACCAGGACCACGATGCCCATCGCCAGCAGCAGCATGCCCGCCGAGATGATCAGCAGGGCGCGCCCGGCGCGGGTGTCGGTCATCTTGCGCCACTCGACCAGCAGGAGCCGACCGAACGGCACCTTGGTCACCGCCGGCAGCGGCGTCGACGGCGCTACGGATACGGCGCTCATGCGGAGACTCCTTCGGCGTGGATCTGCGCGACGTTCTCGCGCTGGGTTTCGGCGGTGAGCTGCAGGAAGATGTCCTCGAGGCCGGCGCCGCCGTCGCGCAGGTCGGTGAGCACGACGTTGGACTCCAGGGCAGCCTTGCCCACCTCGGCCGGAGCGGCCGAGACCCGCATGCCGGTGCCGACCGGCTCGACGCTGTAGCCCTTGGCCTTGAGCGCCACGGTGAGCGCCTCGTTGTCCAGGGAGGTGACCAGCGACTGGCCGGCGGTGCCCTGGCTGGCGAGGATGGTGTCCTTGGTGCCCTCGGCCACGATGCGGCCGTTGCCGATGAGGATCAGCTCGTCGGCGATCTGCTCGACCTCGTGCAGCAGGTGGGAGGAGAGCAGGACGGTGCCGCCGCGGTCGGCGTACTCCTTGAGCAGGCCACGCATCCAGCGGATGCCCGCCGGGTCGAGACCGTTGGCCGGCTCGTCCAGGATCAGCACCTTCGGGTCACCGATCAGCGCGTGGGCGATGCCGAGACGCTGCTTCATGCCCAGGGAGTAGTTCTTGATCCGGCGCTTGGCCTCCGACGGCGTCAGCGAGACCAGCTCGAGCATCTCGTCGACGCGCGACTTCGGCAGACCCATCGTCATCGCGGCGAGCGTGAGCACCTCACGGCCGGTGCGACCGTCGTGCTGGGCGCTGGCGTCGAGCAGCACACCGACGTGGCGGCCCGGGTTGGGGAGGTCGGCATAGAGGCTGCCGTTGATCGTTGCCCGACCCTTGGTGGGGTTGGTCAGGCCGACCATGATGCGCATGGTGGTCGACTTGCCCGCGCCGTTCGGGCCGAGGAAGCCGGTGACTTTGCCTGCCTCGGCGGTGAACGACACGTCGTCGACCGCGGTGAAGGTCCCGTAGACCCTCGTCAGTCCTTCGACTTTGATCATGACGTACATCCTGCCGTGCGGCCGGCCCGGGCAGCATCGGACATACGGATGACCTGCAACCCGACAAAAGTATGGGTCCGCTCGCGACCACGGCATCGGGTCCGAGGGCTGTCGGGTCATTAACGTGTACGCCGTGCAGCAACGTTCCCCGGACGACTATCAGCCACGCCTGAGCGTGTGGGGACACGTCTGGCGCTATCTCGCCGCGCTCGGGATCAGCGCCCTCGGTCTGTCGAGCAGCGTGGGCGGCTGGCCGGACTGGCGACTCGCGCTCGACCTCGTCCTCGGCGTCGGCAGCCTGGTCCTGGTCTTCTGGCGGCGTCGCTGGCCGCTCACGGTCGTCACCGTCGTCACCGTCGCCAGCGCGTTCTCGATCCTCGCCGCCGGCGCGTCCGCGCTCGCCCTGGTCTCGCTGGCCACCCGCCGGCGCTGGCGCGAGATCATCCCGATGTCGCTGCTCAGCTTCGTGGCCGGGATGTTCTGGCTCGCGGTGATGGACACGGCCACCCCGTCCGGACCGACGGGGTTCGCGCTGTGGGGCATCAACGTCGGTGTCAGCGTGGCGGTCATCGCCGCGATGGTCGCCTGGGGCATGTACATCGGCTCCCGGCGCGAGCTGATCGCGACGCTCCGGCTCCGGGCGGAGACCGCTGAGGCCGAGCAGGCGCTGCGCGTCTCGCAGGCCCGCGAGACGGAGCGGCGGCGGATCGCCCGCGAGATGCACGACGTGCTCGCCCACCGCATCTCCCACATCTCCATGCAGGCCGGCGCGCTCGCCTACCGCGAGGACCTCTCCGCCGACGAGATCCGGGGCCAGGTCGCCACCATCCGCGACGGCGCCCACCGGGCCCTCGACGACCTCCGGACCGTGCTCGGCGTGCTGCGCGGCAACGGCGAGGACCCCGAGACCGCGCCCCAGCCGACGTACGCCGACATCGGCCGCCTCGTCGAGGAGGCCCGCACGGGCGGCATGAACATCACCTTCGAGGACGACGTCGAGGGCTCGCCGCCGGAGGCGGTCGGACGGTCGATCTACCGGGTCGTGCAGGAAGGCATCACCAACTCGCGCAAGCACGCCCCGGGAGCCCTGCTGCAGGTCGCGCTGCGTGGCTCCGAGGAGCACGGCATCGACGTCGAGCTGCGCAACCGGCTCGGCTTCGACTCGAACACGCCCGGCGCCGGCCTCGGCCTGGTCGGGCTCACCGAGCGCGTCGACCTCGCGGGCGGACGGCTCGCGCACCGCACGGAAAAGGATGTCTTCATCCTCGAAGCATGGCTACCGTGGGGCCAGTGAGCAGCCCAGGGACCACTCCGGAGAGCTTGGCCAAGATCAAGGTGGGGATCGTCGACGACGACCCGCTCGTGCGCTCGGCCCTCGGGCTGATGCTCGGCGGCCAGGCCGACATCGAGGTCGTCGGCGAGGCGACCGACGGCCAGGAGGCGCTCGCTCTGGTGCGTACGTCCGCCCCTGACGTGGTGCTGATGGACATCCGGATGCCGCGGATCAACGGCCTCGAGGCGACCCGGCGCCTGATGTCCGAGCCGCAGAAGCCGCGCGTCATCGTGCTGACCACCTTCGGTGCCGACGAGTACGTCGTCGACGCTCTCGCCGCCGGCGCCGACGGGTTCCTGCTCAAGGACACGCCTCCGCCCGAGATCGTCTCGGCGATCCGTGCGGTCGCCGCGGGCGAGCCGATCCTCTCCCCCAAGGCGACCCGCACCCTGATCACCCGGCTCCGTGCCGAGCCGACCGGCGAGCGCGCCGCTGCCGCCGGGCGCCGCCTCGAGGCGCTCACCGAGCGCGAGCACGAGGTCGCGCTCGCCGTCGGGCGCGGGCTGAGCAACGCCGAGATCGCCAAGGAGCTCTACCTCTCCATCCCGACCGTCAAGGCGCACGTCTCGCGCCTCTTCGACAAGCTCGGCGCCACCAACCGGGTCCAGATCGCGATCACCGTCCACGACGCCGGGCTGGTCTGAGCGCTCGTCTCACCGACCACACGGGTCACACCGTTCAGGTTGTTCCTGCACTTCTCTGGCGTTGCAACACCTGAGAAGTGCAGGCCTGGAAAATTTGTAGAGGCCGGTCAACCGGGTATCCCTACCGGACCTCAGACGTCGTACACAGCCCCCGTAGCCGCCAGCTCGGTCGGCCCGTCGAACGCAGACCGCGCCTCGCGGAGCGCATCGGCGGAGTCGTGCCAGGGCGGGACGTGGGTGATGACCAGCTTCTTCACGTGAGCCTTGGTGGCGTACTCCCCCGCGTGGACGCCGGTGATGTGGACCCCGGGAGGATTCTCGACGCCGTCGCGGAAGGCGGCCTCGCACACGAACAGGTCGGCGTCGGTGGCGATGTCGAGGAGCGCCTCGGTCTCGGCGGTGTCGCCGCTGTAGGCGATGACCTTGCCGTGCGCCTCGATCCGCAGCCCGTACGCATCGACGGGATGCTCCACGGGCGTCGGGGTGACCACGAACGGACCGAGATTGATCGGCCCGGTGTAGGTCGAGAACGCGAACTCCTCGCGCATCCCGGGGCGCTTGGGGAGGTCGTAGGCCTTCGCCAGCCGCCGGCCGGTGCCCTTGGGGCCGTAGACCGGGATCGGCGGCTGCGGGCCGGTCGGGTGCCACTTGCGCAGGACGTAGTAGGAGGTCATGTCGACGCAGTGGTCGGCGTGCAGGTGCGAGAGCAGGACCGCGTCGATCAGCAGCGGGTCCACGTAGCGCTGCAGGACACCGAGCGCGCCGTTGCCCATGTCGAGCACGATCCGCCAGGTCCGCCCCTCCGAGTCGTCGGCCTCGACGAGATAGCAGGAGGCGGGGCTCTCGGGCCCGGGATAGGAGCCCGAGCACCCGATGACGGTCAGCCGCATGCCGGACGTCATCCGAGGCCTCCGGCGAACTGCTGGGCGGCCGCGAGCTCGGGGCCGAGGAACCGGGCGCCGATGGCCTTGAACTCGGCCGGGTTGCCCGTGGTCAGGAACCTGTAGGTGGGCTCGCCGCCTTCGCGCATGAGGTCGTTCTCGGCGAGGACGCGGTAGACGTCCTTCGCCGACTCCTCGGCGCTGCTGACCAGCGTCACGTTGTCGCCCATCACATAGGAGATCACACCAGTCAGGAGCGGATAGTGGGTGCACCCGAGGATCAGCGTGTCGACCCCGGCACTGGTCAGCGGGTCCAGATATTCGTGCGCGGCAGCCAGGAGCTCGTCGCCGCCGGTGACGCCGGCCTCGACGAACGGGACGAACCGGGGGCACGCCCGGGTGTGCAGCGAGACGTGGGGCGCGGCGGCGAAGGCGTCGTCGTAGGCCATCGACTCGGCCGTCGCGTGGGTACAGATCACCCCGATACGGCCGGTGCGGGAGGCGGCGACGGCGCGGCGGGTCGCCGGCAGGATCACCTCGACCACGGGCAACGGCTTGTAACGCTCACGGGCGTCGCGCAGCATCGCGGCCGAGGCCGAGTTGCACGCGATGACCAGGGCTTTCACGCCCTGCTCGACGAGATGGTCGAGGCACTCCAGGGCGTACTCGCGCACCTCGGCGATCGGCCGCGGCCCGTAGGGCGCACGGGCGGTGTCGCCGACGTACAGGATCGACTCGTGGGCGAGCTGGTCGATCACCGACCGCGCCACGGTCAGACCACCGAAGCCCGAGTCGAAGATCCCGATCGGAGCGTCGCGGTCGGGCTGGGCTGAACCCAGGGGCGAGGTCGAACCCAGGGACGAGACGGACTGCACGATCGTCAAGGCTAGGCCCAAACACCGCTGCTTGGCAGTGCTGGGGGTCACTCGAGACATACCCGAGATCCATCTCACGTTCATGAGCAGGGCGGTTCGATGTTGTTAACGTCCGGTTATGACGATTTCTCGGCGCTCGCTGATGCTGGTGGTCCTGATCGCCCTGCTGGGCGTCACCTTCGCGGTCGTCGACCTGCCCGGACGGCCCGCGCAGGCGGCGACGACGAAGCGGGTGCTGGCGATCTCCGTCGACGGGCTCAGCGTGACCGCGATCGAGAAGCTCGGGCCCGGGCACCTGCCGAACCTCTACCGGCTGATGCGTGGCGGCGCCTCGACCCGCGAGGCGCGCAGCGAGTACGAGCAGAGCGTCACCCTCCCCAACCACACCTCGATGGTCACCAGCCGCCGGATCACCCGCTCCGCCCACGGCCACGGGGTCACCTGGAACACCGACCGGTCGTGGATGACGGTGCAGGAGGCCGCCGGACACCCGGTCTCGTCGGTCTTCAGCCAGGTCGGGCGCGCCGGCCGGAGCAGCGCCCTGTTCGCCTCGAAGTCCAAGTTCGGCCTCTTCGACCGCTCCTGGCCCTCCATCGACCGGTTCGTGGTCGACGGCGACGCCGACCTGGTCGACCGCGCGGCCACCGACCTGGCGACCAGGAAGCGCGCCTTCACCTTCGTCCACCTCGGCTCCCCCGACCACTACGGCCACCGCGACGGCGGGATGAGCGCGGCCTACCGCGCCTCGGTGATCCGCACCGACGCCCGCATCGGCAGGCTGCTCAAGGCGATCGACTCCTCGAGCGCGCTGAAGGGGTCGACGTACGTCATCCTGACCGCCGACCACGGCTTCAAGTCGGGCGCCACCGACCACAGTGCCCACCTCTACCCCAACTACCGGATCCCGTTCGTGGTGTGGGGTCCCGGCGTCGCCCGCGGCGCCTCGCTCTACCGGCTCAACCCCGACTACCGCGCGCCCGGGACCAGCCGGGCGACGTACGACGGCAGGCAGCCGATCCGCAACGGCGACCTCGGCAACCTGGCCCTGGACCTGCTCGGCCTGGGCCCGATCCCCGGCAGCACGCTGAACTCCGCTCAGTCACTAGACATTCGCTGAGCGTTCGCCCGGGGTGCCGTCGGGTTCACTTAGGGTGTGCCGGTGCGTCGCCTCTTCCCTCTCGTCTCCCTCGGCATCTTCGTCGTCGTGGTGCTCGTCGTCGCCTTCACCGCGCTGCCCGACCGGGACGGCGACGGCGGCAGAAGCGCGAAGCGTGAGCCCGCCCAGTCCGACCGGAAGGTGCTCGCGATCTCGATCGACGGGCTCAACCCGGACGCGCTGACGAAGCTCGGTCCGGCGAAGACGCCGAACATCCACCGGCTGATCGACGAGGGCGCCTCGACGCTCAACGCCCGCACGGCGTACGAGAAGAACATCACCCTGCCCAACCACACCGGCATGGTCACCAGCGACCCGATCGACGCCGACGAGGGCGGTCACGGGGTCACCTGGAACGTCGGCGACCCGTCGAAGTCGATCTCGAAGGACGAGGACTCGGTGTTCACCGTGGCCCACGAGGCCGGGCTCAGCACGGGCGTCTTCGTGACCAAGCAGAAGTTCGAGCTGTGGCAGCGGGCCTGGGAGGACGACATCGACCTGTTCGTGCCGATCGACGACCACGCCAAGCTGGTCCCGGAGGCGGTCGAGGACCTGGCCGACGAGCAGCGGGACCTCACCTTCGTCCACCTCTCGCTCCCCGACGTCGCCGGGCACAAGTCGGGCGGGATGTCGCCGGACTACCTCGACGCCGTCGCGGAGTCGGACTAGGAGGTCGGTGAGTTCCTGAAGGTGATCGACGAGGACGCCGACCTGAAGAAGGACCTCGACGTCATCCTCACCGCCGACCACGGCTTCAAGCCGGGGATCACCAACCACTCCGAGAAGGTCTACGAGAACTACCGGATCCCGTTCGTCGTGTGGGGCCCGGACGCCGCTGCCGGCGCCGACCTCTACGAGCTCAACACCGACGACTACCACGATCCCGGCAAGGGCCGCCCCGACTACGAGGGTCCCCAGCCCATCCGCAACGCCGATCTCGGCAACCTGGCCCTGGACCTCCTCGGCCTCGGCCCCATCGAGACCAGCGACATCGGCAAGGACCAGACGCTCGACGTCGAGTAGCCGGTAACCGAGTGCCGAGCTTGTCGAGACCACCACAAGGAAACGCAACCGTGAGGTACGTTCGCAACGTAACCGCGTGAGGGGAGCGTTGATGTCAGTCGGCCGGATCGCTCGGGCCGCGTTGCGCAGGGACCGCCGGGACCGGCGGGTCACGGTCGTCGGCGCCGGGATCGGTGGCCTGACCCTCGCGATCGAGCTGCGCCGACAGGGCATCGAGGTCGAGGTGTACGAAGCCGCGACCGACCCGCACCCGACCGGCGAGGCCGTGCTGCTCCCGGCCAACGCGACCAGGCTCCTCGAACGCATCGGGCTCGGCCCCGGCCTCGCAGCGGCCTCGGCGACCGTCGACGGGCTGGTCTGGCGCGACGGCCACACCGGCGCCGCGATCGGCCGGGTGCTCTCGGCCACGGAGTACGCCGGCCGAGCCGGCGCATCCTGCTACGGCATCCGTCACGCCGATCTGCATGCACTTCTGAGCGACGAGCTCGGCACCGAGGGACTTCACGTGGGCCACCGGCTGGCCGGGCTCACCGACTCCGGCGGTTCTGTCAGGTTGGAGTTCGCCGGCGGCGAGACGGCCGAGGCCGACCTGGTCATCGGCGCCGACGGCGCCCGCTCGATGCTGCGTGAGCACGTCCTCGGCTACGACGACGCCCAGTTCTCCGGCTGCGTCGCCTGGCGTGGGATCGTGCCGCGCTCGCGTCTCACCCTGCTCCCCGACCCCGATCGCCTGCAGCTGTGGCTCGGGCCCGACGGTCATCTGATGCATCATCCGGTCGGCGACGGCGACCATGCGTTCCTGCTGGTCAAGCGGCAGCTCGGCCCCTGGGTGCCGGACTCGTGGTCCTGGCCGGCCGACCCGGACGAGCACGTCCACGCGTACGCCGGCTGGCATCCGGCCCTCGTCCAGATGATCTCGGCGGCGCCCGGCTCGGAGCGCTGGGGGCTCTTCCATCGGCCACCGCTGACCACCTGGTCGCGCGGCCGGGTCACCCTGCTCGGCGACGCCGCCCACCTGATGCTCCCGCACCACGGCCAGGGTGCCGCCCAGGCGATCGAGGATGCGATCGTCCTCGCCGACTGCCTCGCCTCCGACGACGACCGGGACCGCGCCCGCACGACCTACGAGGTACGCCGCCGCGACCGCACCCGCCGGATCCAGGTCGCCTCGCTGGCCGCCGCCGACGTCCTCCACCTCCCCGACGGTCCGCGCGCCCAGGCCCGGAACAAGCGGCTCGGGTCACCCGATGTCTACGACCGCCATCTCGCCTGGATCCACGAGCACGACGCGGCCGACCCGGCCCCGGGGGCCGGCGGCCCGTAACTCCGCGGCCCGCTGCCGCGTTGCCCGGTAGTGAGAGCCATCCCCGGACGCAAGGGCTTCATGGCGCTCGGCATCTGGACGATGTACGCATCGGCCCTCGCCGTAGCGCTGGTGCAGCTCGGCTCCACCTCGGCGTCCGGCGGACTCGACTCCGGACGCCCGCTCGCCCCCGGCAGCCCCGCGGCCCTCATCGACAAGCACGACTGCTGGAGCGCCGAGGCCCCACGCGACATGATCGGCAGGCTCCCCGGCCACGCCATCGTCGCCACCGGCTCCGCCCCGCGCTACGTCGACGCCCACCTCACCGGCCAGGCCCTCGACCAGGTCTTCTCCGGCGAGGACCACGGCCTCGTCGTCTACGCCTTCTGCCGCTGACCGACGCTCACGCCCAGAGCTGACCCTCGAGCCCTTCCTCGGCCTCGTCGATGGTGCCCTCGTAGGCCCCGGTGGAGAGGTACTTCCAGCCGCCGTCGGCGACGACGAAGGCGATGTCGGCCTTCTCGCCGGCCTTGAGGGACTTGGCGGCCTGGGCGAGAGCGGCGTGGAGGATCGCGCCGGTGGAGATGCCGGCGAAGATGCCCTCCAGCTCGAGGAGCTCGCGGACGCGGCGTACGGCGTCGCGGGGGCCCACCGAGAAGCGGGCGTCGATGAGCGAGGCGTCGTAGAGCTCGGGGACGAAGCCCTCGTCGAGGTTGCGCAGGCCGTAGACGAGCTCGCCGTAGCGCGGCTCGGCGGCCACGATGCGTACCTCCGGCTTGGCGGAGCGGAAGAAGCGGCCGACGCCCATGAGCGTGCCGGTCGTGCCGAGGCCGGCGACGAAGTGGGTGATCGAGGGGAGGTCGGCGAGCAGCTCGGGACCGGTGCCCTCCTCGTGCGCGAGGGCGTTGGCGGAGTTGCCGTACTGGTAGAGCATCTCCCAGTCGGGGTGCTCGGCCGCCAGGCGCTTGGCGACCCGGACGGCCTCGTTGGAGCCACCGGCGGCGGGCGAGGAGACGATCTCGGCACCCCACATCCGCAGCAGCTGCCGCCGCTCCTCACTCGTGTTCTCGGGCATCACGCACACGATCCGGTAGCCCTTGAGCTTGGCCGCCATGGCCAGCGAGATCCCGGTGTTGCCGGAGGTCGGCTCCAGGATCGTGCAGCCGGGGCGGAGCCTGCCGTCCTTCTCGGCCTCCTCGACCATGCGAAGAGCCGGGCGGTCCTTGATCGAGCCGGTGGGGTTCCGGTCCTCGAGCTTGGCCCACAGACGTACGTCGGGCGAGGGCGAGAGGCGGGGCAGGCCCACCAGAGGAGTGCCACCGACCGACGCCAGCAGGTTGTCGTAGCGCATGGGGTCCATCGTCGCATCAACCGATCGGCTGACGCCCACTCGCGCCGATCGCCCGATCCGTGAGACCGCGTCACCGACCACGCTGAGGGTATGCATCAGGAGCGAGAACCAGCGGTCGTCGTGGACGGCCTGCGCAAGACGTACGGCGACAAGGTGGCGGTCGACGAGATCAGCCTGAGGGTCCACGAGGGCGAGATCTTCGGCATCCTCGGGCCCAACGGGGCCGGCAAGAGCACGACCGTGGAGTCGATCGCCGGGCTGCGGGTCGGCGACCGGGGCCGGATCCGGGTCCACGGCATCGACCCGTGGTCGGACCGGGCGCCGGTGACGGAGGTGCTCGGCGTCCAGCTGCAGGAGGCGAGGCTGCAGGCGAAGATCACCGTCCAGGAGGCGCTGGAGCTGTGGAGCGCCTTCTACGCCGACCCGGAGCCGTGGGCGCCGCTGGCCGAGCGGCTCGGTCTCGGAACCCAGCTGCGGCAGCGGTTCGAGAACCTCTCCGGCGGCCAGCAGCAGCGGCTCTCGATCGCGCTGGCGCTGATCGGCCGGCCGCGGGTCGTCGTGCTCGACGAGCTCACCACCGGCTTGGACCCGCGGGCGCGTCGGGAGGTGTGGGACCTGGTGCGCGACGTACGCGACCGGGGTGTGACCGTCCTGCTGGTCACCCACTCGATGGAGGAGGCGCAGGCCCTCTGCGACCGGATCGCCATCGTCGACGCCGGCCGGATCCGGGCGCTGGACACCCCGGCGGGGCTGATCGAGGCGGCCTCCGCCGCCACGATCACCACCTTCGAGACCTCGGTCGCGGTCGACCTGGCCTCCCTGCGCGAGCTCGACGGCGTCACCGCCGCGCGCAGCGAGCACGGCACCGTCACCGTCGAGGGCGCCGAAGGGGTCGCGCTCGCGGTCATCGAGGCGTTGCGTACGCAGGGAGTGACCCCGCTTCGGCTCCGGGTCGCCGCGGGCAGCCTCGACGCCGCCTACCTCGACCTCACCGAAACCGAGACCGACACCGAGACCCGCCAGGAGGCGCTCCGATGACCAGCCCGACCGTCGCCGTGATCCGTACGGAGTCCCGGCTCTTCGCCCGCGAGAGGCTCTCGCTGTTCTGGATCGTGCTGTTCCCGAGCCTGCTGCTGGGGGTGCTCGGGCTGATCCCGAGCTTCCGCGAGGACACCGCCGACCTGGGCGGCCGGAGCATGATCGACCTCTACGTGCCGGTCACCGTGCTGCTCTCGATGATCATGGCGGCGATCATGACGATGCCGCCGACGCTGACCGGCTACCGCGAGAGCGGCGTCCTGCGCCGGCTCGGCACCACGCCGGCCCGGCCGTCCTCGATCCTGCTCGGCCAGTTGCTCGTCCACGCCGTCGCGGTCGCGGCATCCTCGGTGATCGTGATCGTCCTCGGCCGGCTGGTGTTCGGGACGCCGCTGCCGGAGTCGCCGGTCGGCTACGTGGTCGCCTACGTCCTGGCGCTGGCCGTCTCGCTGGCGATTGGTTCCGCGATCACCGCGGTCTCCCCCAACGGGAAGGCCGGGCAGGTCGTCGGGATGGTGGTCTTCTTCCCGTCGATGTTCACCGCGGGGGTCTACGTCCCGGTCGAGGTCCTCAGCGGCACGGCACGTGACATCATCTCGTTCACGCCCTACGGGGCGGCGTCGAACGCGCTCAACGACGCGGCCGCGGGAACCTTCCCCGAGCTGGTCGATCTGGCGGT
The DNA here is from genome assembly GCF_000960475.2 of Nocardioides luteus. Taxonomy (GTDB): domain Bacteria; phylum Actinomycetota; class Actinomycetes; order Propionibacteriales; family Nocardioidaceae; genus Nocardioides; species Nocardioides luteus_A. The sequence goes on from NZ_JZDQ02000014.1 coordinate 20,508, forward strand.
GATGGGCGGCTGGGCGGTCGTGCTCTACCTGATTGCCGTGCGCGCCTTCCGCTGGGAATGAGAGGGTCCTTCACATGACCTCGGCCGTCGAGCACGAGCAGCGCTGGGCGCGCAACCTCAAGGCGATGCCCTTCGTGCTGCTCGCGCTCGCCACGGTCATCAGCGTCGCCACCTTCCCCGAGATGGGGCCACGCTCCGTCGGCATACGGGTGACCTTCGGCGTGCTCGTCGCGGTGACCGCGGTGTGGATCTGGCGATGGATGTATGTCTACGGCCGCCCACATCCGGTCGGCTACGTCGGTCGCACCCTGCTGGCCGGCGCCCTCACCGTCATCCATCCCCTCTTCTGCCTCTTCGCCTGGGTCGGGTTCCTAGACGCCTTCGAGTCCTTCCGCGGCCGCTGGAGGTGGGTGGCGATGGCGGCCACGTCGCTGATCATGGCCGTCGGTCAGACCGGTGGTCCTCCGCCCTACGAGAGCCCGTGGCAGAGCGCGGCGCTGCCCATGCTCTTCGTCGTCAACTTCGGGCTCGCCACCCTGATGGCCCGCTACAGCATGCACCTCGACGCCGTCAGCCAAGAGCGCGCCGACACGATCATCAGGCTCGAGCATGCCCTCGCCGAGAACGCGCGCCTGCAGGAGCAGCTCGTCGCGCAGTCGCGGCAGACCGGCGTACGCGACGAGCGCGAGCGCCTCGCCCGCGAGATCCACGACACCATCGCCCAGTCCCTCGCCGGGGTCGTCGCGCAGCTCCAGGCCGCCCAGGGTTCGGCGGACGACGAGGACGTACGCCGCCGGGTGACCAGGGCCACCGAGATGGCCCGCACCGCGCTGGTCGAGGCCCGGCGCTCGGTGCAGGACCTCGCCCCCGCCGAGCTGGCCGACGGCTGCCTCACCGATGCGCTCTCGGGGCTGGTCACGGCCTGGGGGTCGGACCACGGGGCGACCGTCTCCTTCACCGTCGTCGGTGAGGCGCGGGCGCTGCACACCGAGGTCGAGGCGACCCTCCTCCGCATCGCGCAGGAGGCGCTCGCCAACGTCGCCAAGCACTCCGGTGCCGCCCGCGTCGGGGTGACGCTGACCTTCGACGACGTCGCCGAGGGGCCAGAGGTCACCTTGGACGTACGCGACGACGGCGCCGGCTTCGAGCCCGGGCTCCCCCGCAAGGACACCTCGTTCGGCCTCGGCGTCATGCGCGACCGCGCCGAGCGCCTCGCCGGCACGTTCACGCTGGAGTCCGCCCCCGGCTCCGGCACCGCCGTCTCCGCCCGGGTCCCCGCTCTGCCCCGAGGAGCCGCATGATCCGGATCGTGGTCGCCGACGACCACCCAGTCGTACGCGACGGGGTGGCGGGAGCGCTGCAGACCGAGTCCGACTTCGACGTCGTCGGCCAGGCCGGCGACGGCGCCGAGGCGCTCACTCTGGTGGAGTCGCTGGCGCCGGACGTACTCGTCCTCGATCTGCGGATGCCCGGCACCGGCGGGGTCGAGGTGATCGAAAGGCTCCATGCGCAGGAGTCCCGGGTCGGCGTACTGGTGCTGACCACCTTCGACACCGACTCCGACGTCGTCGCGGCCATCGAGGCCGGGGCGACGGGCTACCTCCTCAAGGACGCGCCCACCGCCGATCTGGTCGCCGCGGTCCGGGCGACCGCGGCCGGTGAGACCGTCCTCTCCCCCGCGGTCGCGACCCGGCTCGCCTCCCGGCTCCGCTCGCCCGGTCCGACGACCCAGCTGAGCCCGCGCGAGCGGGAGGTGCTCACCCTGGTCGCCCGAGGGACCACCAACCGCGCCATCGCCGCCACGCTCTTCGTCAGCGAGGCGACGGTGAAGACCCACCTGGGTCACATCTTCGACAAGCTCGGGGTCACAGACAGAGCAGCCGCGGTCGCACGAGCGTACGACCGCGGCATCCTGGGGTGAGAAACCGCTGGCTGCTGACCGAGGTACCTCGGTCAGCAGCCACCGACTTCGCGGAACTCCGCGAGGGGAGTGAGCGCTCACCGAGTTACCTCGGTGAGCATCCACACAGTTCAGCAGCCGCCGGCGACCGCGGGCAGCACGACGACCTGGTCGCCGTCCTTGAGCTCGGCGTCGAGACCGCCGATGAAGCGTACGTCCTCGTCGTTGATGTAGACGTTGACGAAGCGGCGCAGGTCGCCGTTGTCGATGAGGCGCTCCTTGATGCCGGAGTGGTTCGCCTCGAGGTCGTCGATGAGCGCGCTCAGGGTCTTGCCCTCGGCGCTGACTGCCTTCTCACCGGCGGTGTAGGTGCGGAGGATGGTCGGGATCTTGACCTCGATGGCCATGGGTTCGTTCTCCTAGATGTAGGTGGTGCGCGTCACGACAACGTCGGGACGATGCTGATTTCTTCCTCGGTGACGTTGCCGTCGACGATCCGGTAGGACCGGAACTCGACCGGGCCCGCGTCATTGCCGTGCTCGCGGGTGCTGACCAGCACGTAGTGAGCGTTCGGCTCCATCGCGAGGCCGATGTCGGTGCGCGAGGGGTAGGCCTCGGTGGCCGTGTGGGAGTGGTAGACGATCACCGGCTCCTCGTCGTTCGCGTCCATCTCCTTGTAGAGCTGGAGCAGATCGGTCGAGTCGAACTCGTAGAAGGTCGGCGAGCCGGCGGCGTTGATCATCTCGATGAACCGCTCCGGCCGGTCGGACCCCTCAGGGCCCGCGACGATCCCGCACGCCTCGTCGGGATGGTCGCGCTTCGCGTGGGCGACGATCGCGTCGTACGTCGCCTGGTCGATGGTCAGCACGGGATCAGCCTAGGCGGACCCGGGCCCGCTCCTGAACGTGACCGGCACTCGGACGCCCGCCGGCCGAGCCCGGCCGACCGTGCTAGGCGGCGACGGTCAGCCCGCCGCGTACGAGGTCGGCATAGGCGCCGCCCCGAAGCAGCAGCTCCTCGTGGGAGCCGACCTCGACGACCCGGCCGCGGTCGAGGACGGCGATCTGATCGGCGTCACGGACGGTGGAGAGCCGATGGGCGATGGTGATCGTGGTACGCCCCTCCGCCAGCCGGTCCAGGGCCGCCTGCACCTCTCGCTCGGTGGTGTTGTCGAGCGCGGAGGTGGCCTCGTCGAGCACGAGGACGCGCGGGTCGCGCAGCAGGGTGCGGGCGATCGCCAGCCGCTGCTGCTCGCCACCCGAGAAGCGGTGGCCGCGGGAGCCGACCAGGGTGTCGTAGCCGTCGGGGAGCTCGACGATCAGATCGTGGATGCGGGCCGCACGGGCGGCCGCCTCGATCTCGGCGTCGCTCGCCTCGGGACGGGCGTGGCGCAGGTTGTCCCGAACGCTCGCATGGAGCAGGTAGGTCTCCTGGGTGACCATGCCGACGTTGGCGGCCAGGTCGGCCAGGTCCAGGTCGCGCAGGTCGATCCCGTCGATCGTCACCCGGCCGGAGGTCGGGTCGTGCAGCCTCGCGACCATCCCGGCCAGCGTCGACTTGCCCGAACCCGTCGCCCCGACCAGCGCCAGCGAGCCGCCCGCGGGAACGCGCAGCGAGATGTCCTCGAGGACCGGGTGCGAGCCGTCATAGCTGAACCCGACCTCGTCGAAGACGACCTCGCCGCGAGCCTCACCCAGAGGCACCGGGGAGGCCGGGTCGTCGATCTCGACCGGCAGGTCGAGATACTCGAAGATCCGGGAGAAGAGCGCCAGCGAGGACGTCACGTCGACCCCCACGTTGAGCAGCCCCATCAGCGGCCGGAAGAGCGAGCCCTGCAGGGAGACGAAGGCGACCAGCGTCCCGATCGTCAGCGCCCCGGAGGTCGCCGGGAAGCCGGCCGCGAGGTAGAGAGCGGCGGGAACCGCGGCGAAGACCACCTGCATGGTCGCCATCCGCCACCGACCGGCGAGCTGGCTGCGCACCTCGAGGCCGACGAGGTCGTGAGAGGTCTGCTCGAAGCGGGCAGCCAGGGCCGGCGCGGCTCCGAGGGTCTTGGTCAGCAGGATCCCGCTGACCGAGAGCCCCTCCTCGACCTGCACGTGCAGGTCGGCCATCCTGGCCTGCCGCTGGCTGGTCACGGCGTAGCGCATCTGCGCCACCTTGCGGGTGGTCCACACCGCAGGCGGCAGCACCACCATGGAGATCAGCGCGAGCCGCCAGTTGAGTGCCATCATCGCGACCACGGTGCCGGCCACGACGGTGACGTTGGCCGCGATCGAGGTCGCGGTGGAGGTGACCACCGACTGCATCGAGCCGATGTCGTTGACCATCCGCGACTGGACCTCCCCACCCCGCGTACGGGTGAAGAAGTCGAGCGACTGGCGCTGCAGGTGCCCGAAGAGGTCCGTACGCAGCCGGTGCATGACCCGCTGCCCGATCTCGGTCGAGATCAGCGTCTGCGCGACCCCGAGGGCGGCGGAGGCGATCGCGACGAGCACCATCGCGGCGACGCAGAGCATCAGCAGCGCGGTGTCGCCCTCGGGCAGGGCGGTGTCGATGACGTGCTTGACCAGGAACGGCTGCGCCAGCCCGATCACCGAGCTGACCACGATCAGCGCCACGACGAGAAGCAGCCGCGCTCGGTAGGGCGCGAAGAGACGCGCGATCCGGCGCAGCGAGACCGGCTTGGCCTCCAGCTGGGCACGATCGGCGCGCTTGTTGCCGGGGTCACGGCCGGAGCGGCCGGACTCGCCGGAAGACTTGTACTGGTGAGAGTCACTCATCCGAACACCTCGATCCTGATTACTGAGGTTTGCTCACAATGAGGTGAACCGAGGATCGGTTAGGGTTATTCCCGTGGAAGAGACCGCCGACCTGCTGATGGCGGCAGCTCGCGACCTCCGGCGGCGCTTCGGAGCCGCCACGGCCCGCTGGGGCATCACGCCCTCGCAGAGCCGAGCGCTGCGCATCGTGCTCGCCGCCGACGACCCGATCCGGCTCTCGGCCCTGGCCGAGCGGCTCCACATCGTCCCCAGGTCCGCCACCGAGGTCGTCGACGGCCTCGAGGGTCACGGCCTGGTGGCGCGGCAGCCCGACCCGGCCGACCGCCGGGCGGTCTGCGTGGTGGCGACCGAGGAGGGCGTACGTCTCGGCCGGAAGATCGACAGGGCCCGCCAGGAGGCGGCCGACGAGTTCCTGGCAGTCCTTCCCGACGGCGAGCGGGAGAGCCTGCGCCAGATCCTGGTCAGGCTGACCGACGACTCACTCCGCTGACCACAGCGCTTCGACGATGGTCTCCTGCAGGATCCCGACCCACTGGTAGATCCCGTAGACCTGGCCGGCGGGGTCGTCCTCGGGCAGGGAGTCCCAGAAGTCCTCGTCGCCCTCCTCGACCCCGAGCCGGGTGGCGAGCGCGAGCCGGATGTCGGTGAAGGAGCGCATCCAGGCCTCGGCGTCGCCGATCGAGAGCTCGACGTCGATGACCAGCCCGTCCTCGTCGAGCTCGGGCGGCAGCCCGGCCTCCTCGAGCGAGTCGATGATCGTCGAGGCCGCCCGCGCCTTGCCGTCGCGCAGCCCGCCCTCGGTGAACCGCCGGAACTCGCCGGCCGCCTCGGTGTCGTCGCCATAGGCACTCGGGAAGAGCCGCTTCAAGACCGGATCCTCCGGCTCCGTGGTCGGACCCGAGAAGTCGAGCAGCGCCTCGAGCGGGTCGTCGCTCTCGGCGGGCGCGGCGACCTCGTTGCGCAGCAGCTCGACGAGCTGCGAGGCCAGCGAACGGAGCAGGTCGGCCTCGAACCCGGAGAACGTCGCGATGATCTGCTTGCTGCGGCGGTGGTAGCTGAACCCGCCCATCAATCCTGCTTCTCCAAGGTCGCCCAGAGACCGTATTCGTGCATCGCCTGCACGTCGCGCTCCATCTCCTCGCGAGACCCGGAGGAGACGGCCGACTTGCCGTCGTTGTGCACCTCCATCATCAGCTTCTCCGACTTCTTCTTGGAGTAGCCGAAGTACTTCTGGAAGACGAAGGTGACGTAGGACATCAGGTTGACCGGGTCGTTCCAGACGATCGTCACCCACGGGGTTGCAGGCGCGACGAGGTCGTCGACCTCGGGCTCGTCGAGCTCCACAGGGCTTGGCGCGCTCATGCAGTCCATCGTGCCACGATGTGCTCGTGGACTCGACAGCGGACTCGACCGCGCTCCTGACAGATCACTACGAGCTGACCATGCTCCAGGCCGCCCTGAAGGCGGGCACTGCGGAGCGCCGCGCCGTCTTCGAGCTGTTCCCCCGGCGCCTGGCCGGCGGACGGCGCTACGGCGTGGTCGCCGGGGTCGGCCGGGCGCTCGACGCGCTCGAGGCCTTCCGCTTCGAGTCCGAGCAGCTGGCGATCCTGGAGGACGTCGTCGACGGCCGGACGCTGGAGTGGCTGGCCGGCTACCGCTTCACCGGGGACATGTGGGGGTACGCCGAGGGCGAGACCTTCTTCCCGCAGTCGCCGCTGCTCGTGGTCGAGGCCAGCTTCGCCGAGGCGGTCGTCCTGGAGACGGTGCTGCTCTCGATCTACAACCACGACTCGGCCATCGCCACCGCGGCGTCCCGGATGACGCTCGCCGCCGGCGAGCGGCCGTGCATCGAGATGGGCTCGCGCCGCACCCACGAGGCGGCCGCGATCGCCGCCGCCCGCGCGGCCTACGTGGCCGGCTTCACCGCCACCTCCAACCTCGCCGCCCGGGCCCGCTTCGGCGTACCCACCACCGGCACCTCCGCGCACGCCTTCACTCTCCTGCACGACTCCGAGGAGCAGGCCTTCCAGGCCCAGGTCGCCTCCCTCGGCAAGGGCACCACGCTGCTGGTGGACACCTACGACATCGCCGAGGCGGTGGCGAAGGCGGTCGAGATCGCCGGTCCCGAGCTCGGTGCCGTGCGGATCGACTCCGGCGACCTGGGGCTGCTCGCCCATGACGTACGCCGCCAGCTCGACGACCTCGGCGCCACCGGCACGAAGATCATCGTGACCAGCGACCTGGACGAGTACGCGATCGCCGGCCTCGCGGCCGCCCCGGTCGACGGCTACGGCGTCGGCACGCAGCTGGTCACCGGCTCCGGCCACCCGACCGCCGGCTTCGTCTACAAGCTGGTCGCCCGCGAGGGCGCCTCCGGCGACCTCGAGCCGGTCGCGAAGAAGAGCGCGTCCAAGACCTCGATCGGCGGGCGCAAGTACGCCCTGCGCCGCCGCAACCGCAAGGATGTCGCCGACGCCGAGGTGATCGGCATCGGCACCGCTCCCCAGGGCGACAACAACGACCGGCCGCTCCTCCCCCAGCTGGTCAAGGGCGGCGAGGTCGTGGGCCGCGAGCCGCTCGACGCGGCACGCGATCGCCACCAGGCCTCGGTCGCCGAGCTCCCCGTCATCGCCCACTCACTGCTGAAGGGCGACCCGGCGATCCCGACGCTCTTCCAGTAGAGCCGGTCTAGGCTGGCGGGCATGACGCGTGCACTGATCGTGGTCGACGTACAGAACGACTTCTGCGAGGGCGGGTCCCTGCCGGTCGAGGGCGGGGCCCGGGTGGCCTACGACATCGGTCAGCTGCTGCGCGAGCGCGCGGCGAGCAAGGAGCCGGAGCAGACGTACGGGCTGGTCGTGGCCACCAAGGACCACCACATCGACCCGGGCGACCACTTCGGCAACCCGCCCGACTACGTCGATTCCTGGCCGGCGCACTGCGTGGTCGGGACCGACGGCGAGGCCTTCCACCCGAACCTCGACCCGGTCACCTTCGACGAGATCTTCCGCAAGGGCGAGTACGCAGCCGCCTACTCCGGCTTCGAGGGCGCGGCCACCGGCGGCGCCACACTGACCGACTGGCTCCGCGCCCAGGCCGTCGAGGAGGTAGACGTGTGCGGGCTGGCGACCGACTACTGCGTACGTGCCACCGCCCTCGACGCACGGGCCGCCGGTTTCCACACCAGGCTGCTCACCGACCTGGCCGCCGGGGTCGCCCGGGCGACCAGCGCCGACGCCATCGAGGAGATGCGAGCGGCCGGGATAACGGTCTCGTGACAGATTTGGGAATTTTCTGGAGATAGAAATCCCCCGAAGGTCTATTGTCTCTCGAATGGCTCGGATCTCGGCGACAGCCCCCCTTCGCGAACCCCACTTCCGCTGGTTCTTTGCTTCCCGCTCGATCAATCTGGTGGGCAACTTCATGGCGCCCGTCGCCCTGGCCTTCGCCGTCCTGGACGTGAGCGACGCGCCGATCGCCATCGGCGCCGTCCTCGCGGCCCGCACCATCCCGATGATCGTCTTCATGCTCATCGGCGGCGTTCTCGCCGACCGGATGGGCCGGGCCCGGATCCTGTTCGCCTCCAACCTCGTCTCCGGCCTGAGCCAGGCGGTCGTCGCCGTCCTGGTCATCTCCGGTGTCGCCGAGCTGTGGCACCTGATCGCGCTCTCCGCGCTCAACGGCATCGTCTCCGCCGCCGGGCTGCCCGCTCAGCAGGGCATCATCCCGCTCGTGGTTCCTCGCACCATGCTGCAGGAGGCCAACGTGCTGATGTCGCTGACCCGAGCGGTCGTCGCGGTCGCCGGCCCCGGCACCGCCGGGCTGCTCGTGCTCACCGTCGGTGCGGGCTGGGCGCTGGCGCTCGACGCCGCCACCTGGATCATCGCCGCGCTGCTGTTGCTGCCGGTCAAGCTCAGCGGCACGGTCAGCAAGGCCTCGGTCGTCGGCGACCTCCGCCTGGGCTGGGACTACTTCCGCACCACGAGCTGGCTGTGGCTCTGCGTCGGCGCCGCGACCGTCCTCAACGCGCTCTACGAGGGCGGGCTGCTCACCCTCGGCCCGCAGCGCGCCGAGGGCTCGTCGCTGGGCGCGGGCGGCTGGGGTCTGATCCTGACCTTCCAGGGGATCGGCGTGCTCGCCGCGACGCTCGTGCTAATGAAGGTCCGGCTGGAGCGGCCGCTGTTCTACGGGATGATCGGCATGGCCCTGTTCGGCCTGCCGATCGCGGCGCTCGGGTTCTCCACCGACCTCTCGGTGCTGCTGCCCGCGGCCGCCCTCTCCGGCGCCGGCATCCAGGTCTTCAGCCTCGGCTGGCAGCTGTCGATGCAGGAGAACGTCCCCGGCGAGCTGCTCTCCCGGGCGTCCTCCTACGACCAGCTCGGCACCTACATCGCCATCCCCCTCGGGCAGCTGGCGATGGGGCCGTTGGCCGCGGCGTACGGGATCGAGAACATCCTCGCGATCGCCGGCATCGCCTACGTCGTGATCTCCCTGGCCACGCTGCTGAGCCCGGCCGTGCGCGGCCTGAACCGCGCCTCCTTCCCCTCGCCCGAGCGCAACGGCGCCCCGGCCCACTAGGCCCGTCAGGCGCGGTCGGCGCCCTCCAGCAGCGACCGCAGCAGGTCGACCAGGCTGGCGACCGAGAGGTCCGGGTCGAAGGCGCGCTGGACGCCGAGCCCGATGCCGAGGGAGAGCAGCTGGACAGCGGCCTCCTCGGCCGGTGCGGGCAGGGTGAGACCGAGCTCGGTGGCCTGCTGCTCGATGAGCTCGGCGACGGCCGCGGTGAGCTCGCGACGCCGGGAGGCCAGCTGCTGGCTCACGCCCGGCACCCGGCGGGTGCTGGTCGCGAACTCGACCTCGAGCGCGGTCCAGCCGACGTCGCCGATGTTGGCCTCGGCCCATGCCGCGAAGGCGTCGATCCGGCCCTCGACGGTCTCGACCCCCTCGACGGCTCGCGTGAGCGACAGCGCCCGCTCCTGATGGATCACGTCGAGGACGGCGAGGCCGAGCTCGTGCTTGGTCGAGAAGTTCGAGTAGACCGCGCCCTTCGAGAAGCCCGCCTCGGTGGCGACCTTGTCGAGCGAGGTCGCGTTGTAGCCGTCCGAGAGGAACAGCCGATGGGCGGTCTGGATGAGTCGCTCGCGCGTCTGCGCGTGCGACTCCTTACGCGTGATCCGGCCCACGAGGCCAGATCCTAGCACTTCGACCTACCGCCGGTATTCAAATACCGTTAGTATTCGAAGCATGACCCATCGACGCGCACTCGCCATCGGCTGCGGCGGCACCCTCGGTTTCGCCTGGACGGCCGTCGCCCTCCGCGCCCTGGAGAAGGCTCTCGGCTGGGACGCCCGCACCGCCGACGTCCTCGTCGGAACCTCCGCGGGCTCGGAGCTCGTCGCGGCCCTCGGCTCCGGCCGTACGCCGCAGGACCTGCTCGACGCCCTCGACGGGACGCCGGGTGCCGACCCCGTGCTCGCGTCCCACGTCGCCACCCACCCCGGCAAGGTGCCACCGCTGCCGGCCCCTGCCCTGCCCGCGCTCGGCCTGGTCCGTGCGGGTGTCTCCGGCCGCTCGCCCTACAGCGCGCTGGCCGGGCTGCTCCCCCGCGGTCGCGGCGACGCCGGCTGGCTGCGGACGTACGGCGACGCGCTGGCCGGTCCCGGCGGCTGGGTCGGCCACCCCGCGACCTGGCTGGTCGCGGCGGACGCGGCCACCGGCGAGCGGGTGGCGTTCGGCTCCGCAGGCGCCCCCGCGGCCACCCTGGGAGCGGCGGTCGCCGCCTCCTGGGCGATCCCCGGCTGGTTCCCGCCGGTCGAGATCGCCGGCCGTCGCTACGTCGACGGCGGCGCGGTCTCCTCCGTCTCCGCCGACCTCCTCCTCGGCCAGGCGGTCGACGAGGTCGTCGTGGTCGCGCCGATGACCACCGAGGGCGGCGCCCCGGCCCGTGGAGTCGACGGGGTCGAGCGCCTGCTCCGCTCCCAGATGACCGCCGTGCTCGACCGTGAGATCGCGCGGCTCCGGGAGGCCGGGGTGCGGGTGATCCGGGTCGAGCCCGGGCCTGCGGAGCTCGCCGCCATGGGCCCCAACTTCATGGATCTCGGCCGACGCGAGGCCACCCTCGCCGCGGCCCGCCGACACGTTCCCGGCCGCGTCGCGGCCGCACTCGAAGGAGCAACCGCATGAGCACGCACCACGAGGTCGTCGTCATCGGCGCCGGCATCTCCGGCATCGCCGCCGCAATCAAGCTGCGCGAGGCGGGTGTCGAGGACGTCGTCATCCTGGAGAAGGCCGACACCTACGGTGGCACCTGGCGGGCCAACACCTATCCGGGATGCGCCTGCGACGTACCGTCGAACCTCTACTCGTTCTCCTTCGCCCCCAACAGCGACTGGTCACGGGTCTACGGCAACCAGCCGGAGATCCTCGCCTACATCGACGGCGTCGCCCGCGACCGTGGCCTCGAGGAGATCACCCGGTTCGGTGTCGAGGTCCTCGGAGCCTCCTGGGACGCAGAGGTCTCGGGGTGGCACCTGGACACCAGCGACGGCGAGATCACCGCGCGCTTCCTGATCGCCGCCGCGGGCCCGTGGAACGAGCCGAATATCCCGGACCTGCCCGGTCTGGCCGACTTCCCCGGCGAGGTCTGGCACTCGGCCCGGTGGAACCACGACGTCGATCTCGACGGCAAGCGGGTCGCCGTGATCGGCACCGGCGCGTCGGCCGTCCAGTTCGTGCCCCAGATCCAGAAGCAGGTGGACGCGCTGCACCTCTTCCAGCGCACCGCCCACTGGGTGCTTCCCAAGGTCGACCACCCCGTGCCCGACGCGGAGAAGTGGGTCAAGCGCCACGTGCCCTTCTTCGAGAAGGCGCTCGGCGCGATCGAGTACGCCGCGATGGAGACCGTCGGCCTCGCCTTCCACCGTCCCAAGCCGCTGATGCACGGGCTGCAGAAGATCGGTGAGGCCTATCTGCGCGCCGCCGTCCGGGACCGCGAGCTGCGGGCCAAGCTGACGCCCGACTACCTGCTCGGCTGCAAGCGGATCCTCTTCTCCAACAACTACCTCCAGTCGCTGACGAAGCCGAACGTCGAGGTGCACGCGACCGGCGTCGAGCGGGTCGAGGGCACGAGCGTGGTCGGCTCCGACGGCAGCACGGCGGAGGTCGACGCGATCATCCTCGGCACCGGCTTCCACATCCTCGACATGCCCGTCGCCGACCTGATCCGCGGAGACGACGGCCGGACGCTCGCCGAGCACTGGGCGGGCTCCCCCGAGGCGTACCAGGGCACCTCGGTCGCCGGCTTCCCGAACGCGTTCGTGGTGCTCGGCCCGAGCCTCGGCACCGGCCACGGCTCGGCCTTCGCCGTCGCCGAGTCGCAGGTCGCGATGATCACCGACGCCATCACGACCGCCCGCTCCCAGGGCTGGACCCGGCTCGACGTGAGCGCACGAGCCCAGGCGGCGTACGTCGAGGAGGTGCAGGCCGCGCTCACCGGCACCGCCTACAGCGGCGCGTCCTGCCACAGCTACTTCATCGACGCCAACGGCCGCAACAGCTTCTCCTGGCCGTGGTCCACCGGCGAGCTGGTCCGCCGGATCAGCCGCTTCCAACCCACCGACTTCGAGATCACCGCAGACGAGACCGTGGAGGTCTCCGCATGACGCGCTACCCCGACATCGACCTCGACGGCGCGCTCGTCGTCGTCACCGGCGCCGCCCGCGGCATCGGCCTGGCCACCGCGAAGGAGTTCGTCGCAGCCGGCTCGCGGGTCGCCCTCGGCGACCTCGACGACGCGCTGGCCCAGGAGGCGGCGACAGGGCTCGGGGCGCGGGCCAGCGGCCACCGGCTCGACGTCACCGACAAGCAGTCCGTCGCGGACTTCCTCGCCGCCGCGGAACAGGCCCACGGCAGGCCGGTCGACGTCCTGGTCAACAACGCCGGCGTCATGCCCAACGGCTCCTTCCTCGAGCAGGAGGACCGGATCGACCGCCTCACCATGGACGTCAACGTCCACGGCGTCATCCACGGCATGCGGCTGGTGCTGCCCGGGATGATCGCGCGCGGTCACGGCCACGTCGTCAACGTCGCCTCCCTGGCCGGCAAGTTCCCGCTCAAGGGCCTGGCGGTCTACAACGCCAGCAAGTACGCCGTCGTCGGCCTCAGCGCCGCCACCCGGCTCGAGCTCGACGGCACCGGGGTCTCGCTCACCACCGTGCTGCCGAGCGCCGTACGCACCGAGCTCTCCTCCGGCATCGACCTCGGCGTGCTCCCGGCGGTCGATCCCGAGGACGTCGCGGCCGCCGTGGTGAGGTCGGTCCGGACCCGCGCGGCCGAGATCGCGGTCCCCTCCTACGTCGGTCTCGCCGCCGCCGGCGCTCCGCTCGTTCCCGAGCGGGTGATGCGCCTGATCCGCCGCGCCGTGCACGACGACGCCGCGATCACCCGGGTCGACGGCGACGTACGCCGCGCCTATCTCGACCGCATCGAGGCGCAGTAGGGAGACCATGCCGGGCCTTTGGTCCCGAAAGTCGGGCCTTGCGTACCGTCACGCAGGCGCTCGACCACACCAGGCTTGTGTCCATGACAACCACCCCCACGACCGTCAGCAACCGGGTGGCCATCGTGGAACCCCACCCGGTGCTCGGCGAATCACTCGAGCTGGCACTGTCCCGGTATCGCTTCGACGCTCGCCTCCTGCCCGCAGGATCCGATCACGCGAGCGCGGCGGCACTCACCGCACCGATCGTGCGCACCCGGGCGAGCATCGTGATCCTCGGCACGACCCTGGACGCAGGTGACCCATGGCTGGCGACGATCGCACCGCTGACGCGCGCGGGCATCGACGTCGTCATCCTGACGTCGACGACCGACCCGGCCCGTTGGGGCCAGGCGTTGCGCCGGGGTGCCCGGGTGGTGCTGCCGAAGTCGCGGCCGCTCAACGATCTCATCTCCATCGTGCGGCGCCTCGCGGAGGGACTGCGCGTGCTCGACGTGCACGAACGCGAAGAGCTCATCGCGCAGGCCGTGCGTCGCGATGCCGCGCTCGCCGGGCTCCGCGAGCGCTTCGAGCGTCTCTCCGCCCGGGAGTCGGAGGTCCTGGAGCACATCAGGAACGGGCTCAGCGTGTCGCAGATCGCCGCCCTCGACTTCGTCTCGCCCGCCACGGTCCGCACCCAGGTCAAGGCCATCCTGACCAAGCTCGAGGTCACCTCGCAGATCGCCGCGGTGGGCGCCGCCCACCGCCTGGGCTGGCGCCCACCGAGGACTCCCGACCATCAGGATCATCGGCTGCCGGCAGCCGGATGACGAGTCGTCCCGTGCACGACGAGCGGCGGCGCGGGCTCACGCCCACTTGTCGGCGAGGGTGCGGATCACGTTGAGGTTGCGGTTGGTGCTCGTCGCGATGTGACGCTCGACGACGGCGTTGGTGATCTTCGTCTGCTGGAAGTTCTCGGTGAGCAGGTGCACCGCACGGCCGATGACGTAGACCCGCTCGCCCTCGCCGGCCCGGGCGACCAGGGCCTCCCGGGAGCTGGGGTCGCTGTGGTCCTTGCACAGGAACACGAACTGCCTGCCCTCGTGGCCCGCGCCGACCGCCGCGGCGTCGTTGGCGATCACCTTGAGCTCGGCAGGCGTGACGCAGATCGTCGGCACCTCGAAGAAGCGGTCGGCCGCGAAGGCCTCCTCCAGGATCGACTCCATCTCGGCCCGGTCGCCGACCGGGTGGTCGAAGCGTACGTTGCCGGTGTTGATGTAGGTCTCGACGTTCGTTCCGCCGGCCCTCACCACAGCGGCGGCGATGGCCTGCTTCGGGAACTTCCGGGTCGCGCCGAGGTTGATGGCGCGCAGGAACGCGATCCAGGTGTGCCGTTCCGTAGTCATTCTCAGATAGTCTCCACCCGTTCACCGCGCCGCAACCCCCAACACTGGATTCCGATCGATGCCTTCGAAGACCCTGGACCTCTCCAGCGACCTGGTCGTCAACGCGGCGCGTCTCATGCGCCTCGTCCGCCGCGCCCTCGACCTTCCGGCGAGTGTCCGGGTGCTCACGATCCTGGACGCCATCGGGCCGCTCGGGATCACCGACCTGGCCCGTGCCGACGGCTGCTCGCAGCCGACCATGTCGGCCCAGATCGCCCAGCTGGTGGAGACCGGTCTGGTCAGCAAGGAGCCCAACCCCGCCGATGCGCGGGCGAGCCTGGTGACGCTGACCGACGCCGGTCGCGCCGACCTGGCCGAGGTGCGTGAGCGCATCTCCCACCTCATCGCGGAGCGGCTGGAGTCGTGCAACCGCACCGAGGCCGACCTCGAGGCCGCCGTCGCCGTGCTGCGCGACCTGGTCGAGGGCGACTCCTCGACCTTCTAGGCTTCTAGGCCAGGGCCGCGACCGCAGCCGCGACCACCGCCGGGTCGGTCACCCAGTGACCGCCGTCGTCGGCGACGCCCAGCGCCACCCGGCCGGTGGCGACGACCCGTCGCTTCGCGGAGAGATGTACGCCCTCGACGCCGAGCGCCGCGAGCGGACCGATCGCGTCGA
Organism: Nocardioides luteus; assembly: GCF_000960475.2. Classification (GTDB taxonomy): domain Bacteria; phylum Actinomycetota; class Actinomycetes; order Propionibacteriales; family Nocardioidaceae; genus Nocardioides; species Nocardioides luteus_A. The sequence continues at coordinate 35,728 of NZ_JZDQ02000014.1, forward strand.
CCGTCACTCCTCCCCCGGCCAGCACGTCCGGCCCGCCGACCGCGACCATCTCCGCGATCGTCGCGGCCCCCGCAGCCGCGGCCGGAGCGCCTCCCGAGGTGAGCACCCGGTCGACCACACCGTCCAACGAGCGGATCGCCGAGACCGGGTCGGGGCTGAGGTCGATGGCCCGGTGGAACGTCACCGTCGCCTCGTACGCAGCCGCAGCATCCGCCAGCGCCCCGACCAGCTCCACGTCGGGCTCCCCGTGCGGGGTGAGCGCCCCGATCACGATCCCGTCGGCCCCGGCCGCGAGGATCGTCTCGGCCTCGCGCTCCAGCAGGTGGCGCTCCTGTGCGGAGTAGGTGAACCCGCCGGGCCGCGGCCGGACGAGCACGTGGACGCCCTGCCAGCCGTGATCGGCATCGGTGCCGCCGACCTCGTCGAGGACGGCCTCGACGAGCCCGTGCGAGGGGGTGACGCCGCCGACCTCGAGGGCCGAGCAGAGCTCGACGCGGGTCGCCCCGGCCGAGCGCGCGGCGAGCGCTCCGTCCACCGAGGTCACCGCGATCTCGAGCGCGGTCATCGCGCCGTCCCCGAGGTCGGGACCAGCACGGCCGACGGAGTGAAGGTGAAGCCGGTGTCGAACGGGTACATCGGTCTCTGGATCCGCCGGTGACCGAGGCGGAGCAGGTCCTGGTCGACCCCGCCCCGCGTCAACGCGAGCACCCAGTCGGCCGCGATCTCGAAGAGCTCGGGCTCGAGGTAGCCGATCTTCACCACCAGCACATCCACCTCGCGGGGCGAGATCCCGAGCGTGGTGAAGTCGGACTCCAGGTGGTAGGGCCGCCGCGCCCGGGTGACGATCACGTCGACGCAGCCGACCCGCACGACCGTCTCCAGGTTGCCCGGCGCGGTGTCGGCGTAGCCCTCGGTGGTCTCGACGACCGCGAGCACCTCCCCCACCAGCCGCACCGGAGCCTCCAGCCGGGAGTCGACCCGGGCGCCGACCTCGACGTCGACGTGCGCGCCGACCCCGGCCCGCGCGATCGCTTCGGCGGCACCGGCGTCCGGGATCGAGGCGTAGACGAGCCGCTTCCCGCTCCGCCTCAGCCGCTCGTCCTCGAGCAGGCGGGCCAGGGACCAGGTGACGTCACCGGCCCCGCCGGCGGTCGGGTTGTCGCCGGAGTCGGAGATGACGTACGGCGTCAGGGGGCTGGCGACCGCGAGCCCGATCGCCTCCTCGAGCGAGGCGGTGGGTGCGACGAACTCGAACTCCTCGTGGCGCTTCCAGATCTCCTCGGCGAGCGCCGTGCACTCACGCAGGCAGATCTCGGCGGAGTCGCCGGTCACCATCACGACGGCATGGTTGCGCGGCTCGTCGGCCCAGGGATACCCGACCCAGTAGGCGGCGTCGACCACACCGTCGAGCTCGGCGACCTCCGCCACCCGCCGGTAGAGCGTGGCGGCCGGCTCCAGCCGCGTCGAGGTCTTCTCCCCCGGCAGCAGCACCGGCACCATCGCCCACGCCTTGGCCGGCTTGCGCGCCTCGGCCGGCAGCGCGAGCCTGTCCAGCAGGTGGCGTACGGCCCGTTCCTTGGTCTCCAGCCAGTCCTCGTGCGGCGCCATCCGGTAGCAGGTCAGCAGGTCGAGCGCCTCGGCGAGACGCGGCGAGACGTTGCCGTGCAGGTCCATCCCCGTCGAGATCAGTACGTCACCCCCGACCGCCTCCCGCACCGCGACCGCGAGATCGCCCTCGAGATCGTCGAGACCCACCGCGGAGGCGGCGCCGTGCAGGTCGAGCACGATCCCGTCGAGCGGCCGCTCGGCGTGCGCGGCGGCCAGACCGGAGACGATCTCGGCTTTCATCGACAGGTAGTCGTCGAGCGGGATCGCTCCACCGGGTATCCCGCGCGCCTGCATCACCGGCACCCAGTCGGCAGCCTCGGCCAGGGAGCCGCCCGTGGCCCAGAACGGCCGCGCGTCCAGGATCTCCTGGCCGCGCTTGGGCGCCAGCATCCCGGTCGTGGTCAGCGCCGGCGAGAACGTCGACGCCTCCAGGCTGATCCCCGCGATGCCGACCCGTGGCCGGCGTGCTCCAGTGCTCACGCCGGACAGTGTGCCGCACCCCACCCCGGCGAGTCGGCTCGTTCTGACCAGATCACTCGCCGAGTCGGCTCATCGTGACCGAAGTCTCTGCCGAGTCGGCTCGTCAGGACGAGCCGACTCGGCAGGGGCTAGGCAGATCCCCGAGCCGCCCACTCGCGCAGGGTGTCGATGCGCGCCTTGAGCTGGTCGGCGTTGGCGACGGCGGCGGGCGGACCACCACACTCCTTGCGGAGCCGGTTGTGGGTCACGCCGTGGGGCGTCTTGGTGCGGTGGTGCCAGGCGGCGACCAGGCCGTTGAGCTCGCGCCGGAGCACGGCGAGGTGCTCGTGGGCCGCGACCGCGGCGACCGGCTCGTCGGCCGCGACCGGCCCTGCGGCGGAGGCGGACTTCTGCTTGCGGGCCCGTTCGCTCTGCCGCTGCTGGAGCAGGGTCTTCATCTGGTCGGCGTCGAGCAGCCCGGGGATGCCGAGGAAGTCCATCTCCTCCTCCGAGCCGACGTGCACCTCCCCGGAGTGGCCGAACTCGCCGCCGTCGAAGAGCACCCGGTCGAAGCGTGCCTCGGAGCCGAGCGCCTCCCATGGGCCCAGCGCCTCCTCGTCGGAGGCGCCCTCGGACGCGTTCGCCTCGGCCAGCAGCTGGTCCTCGGCCGCGAAGATGTCGTCCTCGCTGGTGATCTTCTTGCCGAGCACGTGGTCGCGCTGCAGCTCCAGCTCGGAGGCGAAGCCGAGCAGGTTGGGCACCGACGGCAGGAAGACGGAGGCGGTCTCGCCCCGCGTACGAGCGCGGACGAAGCGGCCCACCGCCTGGGCGAAGAAGAGCGGCGTCGAGGTGGTGGTCGCGTAGACCCCGACCGCGAGCCGAGGCACGTCGACGCCCTCGGAGACCATCCGGACCGCGACCATCCAACGATCGTCGGACTCGGCGAACTTGGCGATCTTCTTCGATCCGGCCTTCTCGTCGGAGAGGACGACGGTGGCCGACTCCCCCGTGATCGACTTGATCGTCTTGGCGTAGGAGCGCGCCGAGTCTTGGTCGGTCGCGATGACCAGCCCGCCCGCGTCCGGCACATGGCGGCGCACCTCGGTCAGCCGCTTGTCGGCGGCCGCGAGCACCGACGGGATCCAGGATCCGGCCGGGTCGAGCGCGGTCCGCAGCGCCTGGGAGGTCAGGTCCTTGGTCAGCGGCTCGCCGAGGTGGGCGGCGATCTCGTCGCCGGCCCGGGTGCGCCACTGCATCTGTCCCGAGTAGGCCATGAACAGCACCGGCCGGACGACGTGGTCGCGCAGCGCCTCGGCGTAGCCGTAGGTGTAGTCGGCGGCCGAGCGCGGGATGCCGTCCTCGCCGGGGGCGTAGGTGACGAACGGGATCGGGTTGGTGTCGGAGCGGAACGGCGTACCGGTCAGCGCCAGCCGGCGAGCGGCCGGCTCGAAGGCCTCCCGGACCCCGTCGCCCCACGACAGCGCGTCGCCGGCGTGGTGGACCTCGTCGAGGATCACCAGCGTCTTGAAGCGCTCGGTGCGGATCCGCATCGCGAGCGGGTTGACCGCGACACCCGCGTACGTCACCGCGATCCCGACGTAGTCGGCCGACGTCTTGCCCTGCCCGGCGGAGTAGGTGGGGTCGATCGGGATCCCCGCCCGTGCGGCCGCCTCGGCCCACTGGACCTTGAGGTGCTCGGTGGGCGCCACGATGGTGACCCGGTCGACCAAACGACGGCCGAGGAGCTCGGCGGCGACGGTCAGCGCGAAGGTCGTCTTCCCGGCGCCGGGCGTCGCCACGGCGAGGAAGTCACGAGGATGGTCGGTGAGGTAGGCGTTGAGCGCCTCCTGCTGCCAAGCACGGAGCTTGGGCGCAGTGCCCCAGGCGGCCTTGTTGGGCCACGCAGGTGTGAGAGCGCCGGGCAGATCGGCACCACTCACTCGTCGTCGCCCTCGCCACCGCCTGGCGGCATCCCCTCGAAGATCTCCTTGCAGTCGGGGCAGACCGGGAACTTGGACCCGTCACGGCTCGGCACCCACACCTTGCCGCACAGCGCGACCACGGGAGTGCCCATGACCATCGCCTCGGTCAGCTTGTCCTTCTCCACGTAGTGGGAGTAGCGGTCGTGGTCACCCTCCTCGGTGGGGACGTCTTGATGACGAACGTCCTCCCGTTCCTTGACGGCTTCTTTCGTGCCGAATCCCAGGATGCCCATGTCCCCCAGTCTACTGGTCTTCTAGTTGAGCTCGGGATCGGGCGGGCGCGTGGCGTGGAACGCCAGCTCACCGGGCTGGCGTCGCAGCACCGCGGACCACATCGAGCTCACGTCGTCCAGGAAGGAGTCGTAGGGCTCGCTGTCGACGACGTACCAGGACCCCTCGTCCACCTCGCCCTGGAGCTGAGCGGCGCCCCAGCCGGCGTATCCGGCGAAGATGCGCAGCCGCGACAGCGTGCCGTCGACCAGCTCGACGGGAGTGTCGAGGTCGAGCAGCCCGAGGCGCCCGACCACCGGCCGGAAGCCCAGGGGCGGGTCGTCGGAGTCGACCAGGAGCGCGACCGCGATCGCGGCGTCCTTGCTCACCGGGCCGCCCTGGAAGAGGACGTCGGGAACGGCGACCGAAGTCGCCCACGGATGGAGCACCTCGGCGACAGGAACCGGCGAGGGCCGGTTCAGCACCACGCCGAGCGCACCGTCGTCGTTGACCTCGATCAGCAGCACGACGGTGTCCACGAAGTTGGGGTCGCGAAGCTCCGGGGTGGCTACCAGCAGCCGCCCGGCGCGTACGTCCTTCTGCTCCGTCATGACGCCATGATCGCACCACCTGGGTCACGTCAGCCGCAACAAGAAACCAACAAAGCACGCCGATCGGAACGAGACAGGAAAGACCCCGGGGCCGGCACTCAGGGAGTTGCGGAGGGAGATCCGCGGGAGGGAGCGCGCCGGCGCCCGGGGCCTTGGTCAGAGGGCAGTACGCAGCGTCAGGCCGCTGAGCGCACCGCCCGGAACATGTCGACGAGGCCGGCGAAGGGCCCGCGCTCGACGATCTCGACGGCCGGCTCGTACTCGGCCCGGGCGCGCGCCTCGATCATCGAGCCGAGGCGGACGCACTCGGCGTCGGCGTACGCGCCGCGACCGGCCATGACCGCGAGGGTCAGGTGCTCCTTGGCCTGCGACTTGGCCAGCGCGGTGGCCATCGCGTCGTCGACCGGAAGGGCGTGGTAGCGGTCGAGGACCTCGCGGACGCCGGGCAGGTCATCGGCAGCGCCGTGCCAGGCCCGGACGACGGCGTCCTCCAGGTCCATCGGCTGGTTGGCGAGCTCGCTCTCGATGCGGCCGGACAGGCGGGTGTGCCAGCGCAGCTGCAGGGCGGCGAGCAGGTCGAGCTCGTCGGTGAAGGTTTCGGTGACGCCGGGAAGATCCATGGGCAGCAGGCCGTCTCGACGCTCGTCGATGGCGGCGACCACGCCGCGGAGGATCTCCCCGCGCCTGTGATGGCTGGTCCAGCTCATGTGTCGGCTCCTTGCGGAAGGTAGTGACTCACATACCGTGAGTACGTACCTATAGTATTGGACATACCGTCGGTATGGCCAATACCTCGGACGGTGATTCCCGACACGGCCGTTAGAGTGGATGGGTGGCAAAGTCGTCCGTGAGCAAGCTCGTCCCCAAGGTCCCCCCGCTTCCGTCGGTGCCGGGGATGTCACGGAGGCAGCAGTTCTCCGCCTCGACGAAGAAGACCCTGGTCGATGTCGCCGAGCGACTCTTCACCGAGCACGGCTACGCCAGCACCTCGCTGGACGCCATCGTCGCCGGCGCCGAGGTCACCAAGGGCGCGCTCTACCACCACTTCAGCGGCAAGCAGGCGCTCTACGAGGTCGTCTTCGAGAAGGTCGAGGCCGCGACCGCGCAGAGCATCGACGCCGCCATGCGCGAGACGAAGGATCCCTGGGAGCAGGCCCGCGCAGGACTGCGTACGTTCCTGCAGGCCGTCCAGCAGCCCACCTACCGCCGCATCGTCGTGCAGGAGGGGCCGGCCGTCCTCGGCTATCAGCGCTACCGCGAGCAGGAGGAGCGCTCCACCTTCACCGTCGTCGAGGACATCGTCGCCGCCGTCCTGCGGGCCGGCGACCGGACCGTCGACGACGAGATGGTCGCCACCTTCGCCCGGCTCTTCTTCGGGGCGATGTCGGCCGCCGGGGAGTCCGTCACCGAGGCGAGCAACCCCGAGGACGCGGCCGAGCGCATCGAGCTGGCCGTGACCTACCTGCTGACCGGGGTCCAGACCCTGGCCAAGCAGGGGGTCAGGGTCGAGGACATGCGCTGACGCGCAGGTCCCCGCGTCCTACTTGACGGTCACCCCACCGGGTGCAACCTGACCGTTGCCCTGCGGGATGAGGTCCAGCCAGACCTTGCCCGGCGGGATCTCGATCGCGGCGCCCTTCGCGTCGGTGAAGGTGACCGCACCCTTCTCGCCCTTCTTCACCCAGGTCGCCTCGACGATCTGGCCGGCGCGCAGGATCCACGCCTTGCCCCGGCCGGTGAAGTGGGAGACCGGCACGATCGCGCCGCCCGGGTCCTTGTAGGGGGCGATGGTGGTCTTGGTCTGGGCGACGACCACGGTGTCAGCGAGGAACTGGCCGCTCTTGGCCATGTAGTTGTTCTGCAGGTGGTACTTGCCACCCTTGAAGAGCCAGTTGTCCGTGCGCGCTGCGGAGAACCTCACGTCCACGGCCTTGGCGGGCTTGCCGCCGGCCAGCTGGGTGGTGGCGTCGCCCCACGGCATGAAGTCGCCGGGACGCCTGGCCTTGCCCTTCTTCTCCGCGGCCTTGCCGACCTTGGCCACCTTGCCGACCACGCTGTGCAGGAAGTCGTGGGGCTTGCTGGTGTCGCGTACGACGTAGGGGGTGGACATGTCGATCCACGAGATGTCGTGCTTCTTCAGCTGCGCGAACGTGTAGGGGGCCGCGCCGCTCGTCATGATCTTCGCCCCGATCGGCGCCGCGATCCCGGCGTCAGTCGCCCGCATCGAGCGGACCGGCCCGGCCTCCTTCGGAAGCTGGGAGTAGTACGCCACGGCCAACCGCGTCACGCCGCCCTCGACGAGCTCCTGGACGACCAGGTCCGCCTTGGCGACACCGTACTGCGGGTCGCTGGCCGAGGTGTTGTCGATCTTGACGATGTAGGCCGGGTGCTTGCGCGCGGCGGTCTGCCCCTCGGGCAGCTCGACGCCGGTCAGCGGCTCGTGGTCGGGCTCAGCCGGCGCGGACGGCGACGGCTTCGTCTCCTCGGGCTCCTCGGAGGAACCACAGCCGGTCAGGACCAGACCCGCGGCGGCCAGCGTTGCCACGGCTCGCAGGAGGATCCCCGGGCGGGACGTACGCATCATCAATCTCCATCTGCTTCGGCTCAGGTACCAAGACGAGTGTCAGACGGTAATCGTTGCACCCGACGAAGCCGCGCCCGGGGGTTCCCCGGATCAGGCGACCGTGGCTCCGCCGTCGACGTAGAGGGTCTGACCGGTGATGTAGGAGGCCTCGTCGCTGGCCAGGAAGGCAGCGGCCGCGGCGATGTCCGCGGGCTCGCCGACGCGCTTGACCGGGTTGGCCTCGGCCGAGAGCTTGCGGAACTCGTCCACGTCGAGGCCGAGGCGGGCCGCGGTCTGGTCGGTCATCTCGGTGGCGATGAAGCCCGGCGCGATCGCGTTCACGTTGACGCCGTAGGGGCCCAGCTCGATGGCGAGGGTGCGGGTGAAGCCCTGCACGCCCATCTTGGCCGCCGAGTAGTTGGCCTGGCCGCGGTTGCCGAGGGCCGAGGTGGAGGAGACGTTGATGATCTTGCCGTACTTCTGCTTCACGAAGACCGCCTGCGCCGCCTTCGACATCAGGAAGTGGCCCTTGAGGTGGACGTTCATGACCAGGTCCCAGTCGTCCTCGGTCATCTTGAAGAGCAGGTTGTCGCGGGTGATGCCGGCGTTGTTCATCAGGATGTGCAGGCCACCGAGCTCCTCGACGACGCGGGCGATCGCGGCCTCGGCGTCCTCGGCCTTGGCGACGTTGGCGCCGATGCCGACCGACTTGGCGCCCTCCACCAGCGGGAGCTTGGCGGCGGCCTCAGCGGCGGCGGCCTCGTCGAGGTCGATGATCGCGACCGAGGCGCCCTCCTCGGCGAAGCGCGTGGCGACTCCGAAACCGATCCCTCGCGCTGCACCGGTGATGACTGCGACGCGTCCGTCGAAACGACCCATGACTCAAGCTCCTTTGGTTGTGACCGGCCCCACCAACACGTGCGGCCCCCGCCGACTGTAGCGAGGGCCGTACGTGATGTCGCGAGGTGTCTACTGATTGGTAGCAACCCAGGCGTCGCGTGCCGCCACGCCCAGGTCGGGCTGGTCGGTGAAGAACGCGTCGACACCGGCTGCGAGGTAGGGACCGACCTCGCAGCCGAGGTCACCGATCGCGATCGGGTCGGTGCCCTTGCGGCACTCCGTGGGGAGGTACTTGTTCTCGGCGCGCATGGTCCAGATGACGGTCGGCAGCCCGACCCGCTCGGCGCGGTCGGCGAGGTCGGTGGGCTGACCCAGCGTGCCGTCGGCGTCGCGCGGGATGAAGTAGTACTTGTAGGGCGCCACCTGGTCGGCGTACCTCTTGATGCTCCGCAGGCCCTTGTCGGTGACCAGGTAGTCGTTGGTCACGCCGGTGCCGGCCACGACCTGGTCGTAGGGCGCACCGCCGAAGTCGATGAGCTGGACCAGCGGCGTGTCGACCATTCGGTTGAGGTCCTCGAGGTTGCTGACCTCGAAGGACTGGATCACCGCCGCGGCGTGCTTGCCCCCGAGGCGGTGGCGCTTGAGGATCTTCGCGAGGGGCTCTTCCAGGGAGAGCCCGATGGAGTCGAAGTACGTCGGGTGCTTGGTCTCCGGGGCGACGCCGATGGTGCGGCCGGTCTCGGCCTCCTCGGCCTCGACCAGGTCGAGCACCTCCTCCAGGGTCGGCACCTCGAAGAGGCCGTCGTAGGCGGTGTTGGCCGGACGGTCGCCCGGGATGCGCTCCTTGGCGCGCAGCGTCTTCAGCTCGGCGAGGGTGAAGTCCTCGGTGAACCAGCCCGTCAGCGCCTTGCCGTCGATGGTCTTGGTGGTCTTCCGGCCCGCGAACTCGGGGTGGTCGGCGACGTCGGTGGTGCCGGAGATCTCGTTCTCGTGGCGGGCGACGAGCACACCGTCCTTGGTCGAGACCACGTCGGGCTCGACGAAGTCGGCGCCCTGCTGGATGGCCAGCTCGTAGGAGGCCAGGGTGTGCTCGGGCCGGTAGCCGGAAGCACCGCGGTGGCCGAAGACGAGCGGCTCGGAGCGCTGGTGCTGGACCGCCTGGACGGCGGTCGTGGTGGTGGCCGCCGCGGAGGCGGAGTTCGAGACCAGGGCGGTCCCGGCGGCGAGCGCCGCGGCGGCAGCAAGCGCGAGAGCACGCATGCGAGTGGGGTTCAACGTGGTCATGCGCCGATCACACCGGCCCCGGGAGTCTCCGGGATCGGCGTGCGGTGAACGTGGCGTGACGATCTGTCGAAGCGCTTCAGGCCGCATCGCCCAAGTCTAGGGAAGCCGTACGCTGCCCGCCGATGACGTCGCGGAGCACATCGGGATGGTTGGTGATGATGCCGTCGACGCCGCGGTCGAGGACGTCGCTCATGGTCTCGGCGTCGTCGACCGTCCAGGCGTGGATGTGCATCCCGAGCGCGTGCACCCGGGCGACGTAGCCGGCGTCGAAGGAGCCGAGGTGAGGATTGATCTGATCCGCCCAGGTGTAGCCGTCCAGGTCGGCATAGGCCGGGGTGCCGAGCAGGCCGACCGGCACCTCGGGCTGGATGCTCTTGTAGCTCTTCATCGAGTCGAAGTCGAAGCTCTGCACGGCGAGCCGGCCGGCGGCGACCGCGGAGCGGACGTAGCCGGGGAACGAATCGAACTCGGCCGCGACCTGCTTCTCGATGCCCGGGTAGAGCTCGGGCGACTTGAGCTCCATCAGGATCCCGGACGGCGTCGGCCGCACGAGCTCGACCATCTCCTTCAGCGTCGGCACCGGCTCGCCGGCGTACTTCGCACCGAACCAGGAGCCGGCGTCGAGCGTCTTGATCTCGGCGAGCGTGAAGTCCCTGACGTTCCACGGCGAGCGGCCGGGGAAGCGCTGCTCGACGTCGGTCGTGCGGCTCAGGGTGGTGTCGTGCATCAGCACGAGCTCGCCGTCCTTCGTCGCCTGCACGTCCGACTCGATCCAGTCGGCGCCCTGCTCGACGCCGAGGGCGAAGGCAGCGAGCGTGTTCTCCGGGGCGTACGCGCTCGCCCCGCGGTGGGCGATCACGATGATGTCGCCGGCCCGGTGGGCCTCGACGGCGTTGACCGCCACCGGAGCCATCATCGTGCCTGCGGCCAGCGCCACGCCGGCCAGCGCTGAGGTGAAGGTCTTGGACGCGACGGACGACAGCGACATGACGCACTCCCGAGATCAGTGGATGACGACTGATCTCGAGTGAATCGGTCGCCGCCGACCACGCCCCGACGGATTGATGGCCGAAGCCGTACGCCTCGGTGAACTCAGCCCGGACCGTCAGACCGTCAGCCCAGCACGGCGCGCAGCCGGTCGGCGTACTCCTGCTGCTCGCCGGCGGCGTACTTGTGGCGGGGCCAGAAGAAGCCCTTGAGCCCGTCGCCGCGGCTGCGCGGGACGACGTGGAGGTGGAGGTGGGGCACCGACTGGCTGACCACGTTGTTGACCGCGACGAAGCTGCCCTGGGCGCCGAGGCCGTCGACGACCGCGGCAGCCAGGCGCTGAGCGTTTGCGACGAAGCGTCCATGCAGGTCAGGAGGGAGATCGAGCAGCGTCTCGAGGTGCTGCCGGGGCACCATCAGGATGTGCCCCTTCTGCACCGGCCGGTGATCGAGGAAGGCCAGGAAGCCGTCGTCCTCGAAGACCACCTCGGCCGACAGATCCCCCGCGACGACGTCGCAGAAGACACAACTCACGACTCCCCTCCCCACGACAGCGTCGCAACCACCAGGTCGACGGTCGGCAGGGTCAGGTCGGCGAGGTCGGGGTGCGGGAAGGAGTAGATCAGCCGCGACTCGTAGAGCCGGTCGGGCGAGGCGACCCAGCGCTCCCCCACCGTCGTGGTCTCGGCCTGCAGCGGATGCCGCACCATGCCGAACGGAGCCGGCCGGCTCAGCGCGACCGCCAGCCCGGCGGGGCGCCGCCCGACCCGCTGCAGCCAGTAGGCCAGGAACGCGGCCCCCTGCTGGGCCGCCGCGTCCTTGGCCGCGGTCATCCACCGAGCCCAGTCGGGCTGCTCGATCCTGGACCGCTGCACCTTCGGGAGGACCTTGTCGGCCAGGTCGGCGAGCTGGTAGTCGCGGACGTCCTCGTCGGACATGTCCACGACGTACCACTCCTGGGCCTTCGGCAGCCGCAGGTCGACGTGCGGCTTCGGGCCGAGCGCCTTGAGCACGTCCCTGATGCCCGCTCGGAATCGGTTCGGCCCGGCCGGGTCGAAGGTGACGTGCCCGATCTCCTCGATGTTGGCCATCAGGAACTCCCGCAGCCCGTCGGCGTTGCGCAGCTGCGCGCGCCGGCGGGTGTCCTCGGCGAGGAACGTCTCCAGCGCCTCCTGGGAGGAGAAGAGCATCGCCTCGTACGGTGGCCGGTTGCCGCGATCCCCGGGAAAGACCCTGATCCGGGCCTCGTCGAGCTGGGGAACGACAACCTGCCCCGTACGTAGCGCGGCACCGACCGCGTCGGCGTCGGCGGCGGCGAGCGCCACCTCCAGCGCGCGGTTGCGGTAGCCGTCGATCATCGTCCGAGGCTAACCCTCGGACGTGATCGAATCTGTCTAGACGGCGCCGAGACGCTGTGGCGTGTCGTCGTCGCAGGTCGCGAAGAAGTTGCCGACCACGTCGACCATGTGGCTGAACGACTCCGCCGCGAAGAGCACCGGCTGGTAGTCGGTGATGTCGTAGGCGAGCGTCGCCATCTGGGCGAAGTCGATCGGACGCACCTCCACCTCGCGGAACTCCTCGATCTCTCCGTAGGAGGAGAGCAGGCCCGCGCCGTACGCCTTCAGCTCGCCGTCCTCGTGGAGCACGCCGAACTCGATCGTGAACCAGAAGACATCGGCGACGACCTGGAGCGCCTCCCGGGTCTGCACCCGGCGCGCGGCCGCGCCGGCGAGCCGCTTGACCTCGGCGATCTGCGGGTCGGCCAGGAGGTTCCCGTGGCCGATCACCTCGTGGATGATGTCGGGCTCCGGGGTGTAGAGCGGCACCGCGTGGTGACGCAGGTACTGCGTCGAGTGGAACTGGCCGTCGGCCAGGCTCCCGTAGAACTCCTCCAGCGGCACGATCCCCGCGGCCGGGACGTACTCGAACCCGGTCAGCGGCTTCAGCCCCGCGCTCACCTCGTCGAGCTGTGGCACCCGGTCCTGCGGGAGATCGAGGGCCTCGACGGCCGCGATGTAGTTGCGGCAGGCATATTTGGCGTGCAGCGGCGCGATCTCCCGGCACACCGTCCGCCAGATCTCGTTCTCCGTCTCGGTGTAGTCGATCCGGGGAACAGGCATCCCCGGCTTCCAACCAAGCGCTGCGGCAGCGATCTCGCTCCGTCGTGCTCGGTAGTCCTGGTCTGCGAACCCGGGGTGGTTGTTCCCCAGATGCACCTCGACCTGCCCGTCCTCGCCCACGGTGACGGGCGAGTAGAGCTGTCCTTCCTCGAACATCCTTACCTCCATGTGACGTACGCCTCACAACCCTATCGCGCACGCCAGGAAAGGCCTCCTGTCAGGGAGGTGAACAACAGGAAGTCTTCCGCCCGCAGTCGCATCCCTGGCTCCGCTGCGCGGCCATCATCCCTTTCGGCCCGGGATTTTTCCGCCATGGCGCGAATCTGCGGGCCGATCATTGCGTGCACGGTTTGTATTCGGACTCGGCCCCGCTGGATCAAGCAGGTCGTGGGCGACAATGGGTTCGTGACCTCGTCCTTGTTGGCTCCTCGTTGCCAACGACACGGCGCGTTGGGACGAAGCCCAGACAAGGTGATTGGGGAGACACGGGCGACAACGATTCTCGACACAGCAAGCGGCCCCGTCGAGGCGCTCGTCGCCAAGCACTCCGATGCGCCAACGCAGCGCGAGTTCCTCAAAGCAGTTCACACGGACCTCGCCAGCACCGTCCGAGCGGTCTACGCGATGGAAGACCTCCAACCTGCCTCCCTGACACTGCGGCGCGGACGAGGTTCGTGTAGCCAGCGACTGGCAGTGCTGGAGGCTGCGGCTCGCGGCAAGGGCATCAGCACCCGCGTCCGCGGCATCGCAGTGGACGGCTCGTTCTGGTATCCAAGGTTTCCCAAGCTGAAGACGCTCGTCCCCGACCATGTGATCCTGGCTTGGCCCGAATTCAAGATCGATGGCACCTGGGTGCCCGTCAGCGAGCTCTACGGCTCGCTGGGCGAGATGGCCATCTGCGGGATCGGATTTACCAACGAGGGCGGGGAGACCCTGTTCGATGCGATCGGACGAACGGCAGTCGACTGGGACGGGGCAACGGGCGGCCAGTGCGACCTTTCGGCAGTTGTCTCCGATTGCCTGGGCTACTTCGACTCGCGCGACGAGCTGTTCCGCACGCAGGGCCAGACGTTGGCGTGGCTGCCGCGCAAGATCGCCGATGGAATCATGAGCCGTCGCTCCGCGGCCGGCGCACGTTGAGACATACGCGTACGAGTTCGAGCATCCGGTCAAGCGTCTCGCTGGGGCCACACCACACGCCAGAGCGTGCCCCGACACGCCGAACCACGGCGTGTCGAGGCACCTCACAGGACACCTCGTGGCCCCACAACACCGACCACGTAGGGCTAAGGGGGTGCGGGGGATGGCCCCGCCGCGACGCACCAGCAACGCGCGACATGAAGGGGGGTGCGGGTGCGAAGCCCCCGCCTCCGCGCGAAGCGCGGACAAATGACGAGAGCGACGTGGCTCGCGCTTTCCGCGAGCACACGCCGCCCTCGATCGAGTGGAGCTGCGGGGAATCGAACCCCGGTCCTCGAGCGCCGTGCCAGGTCTTCTCCGGGTGCAGTCTGTGGGTGGCGTTCTCTCATCCCCGGGGCTCGACGCAGACACGTCCCCGACAGGCTCAGCCGACTAGATGTCCCTCATGCCCCGTCGGCATGTGCATGAGGTGGAGTCTCCTAGATGACGCCTGGATCCGAGCCGGAGACGGATACTCGGTCAGACGCTTCGATCACCGCGTCAGGCGGCGAGAGCGAAGGAACTGCGCTTAGCGTTGGCAGTTATTGGTTTCCAGCGATCGTTTACGAGATGACGCTGGCTCCTCGACCCGCTTCCCCTGGGAGCAACGTCCCAAGTCGAAACCGATCAGCCCCTTTTGAGTTTTCAATGCCAGCGATGCTGGCAACAGGACAACACTACAGTCCCCGCCCGGCATTCCCCACTTGGTTATCGCCCAGCGCAGGCAACCTCTATCCCTTCATCCCCTTGAGCTTGCGCCCGACCTCGACCTCGGCCTCCCGCTTGGCCGTACGCTCCGCGATGGTGTTGCGCTTGTCCCACGACTTCTTGCCCTTGGCGACGCCGATCTCGACCTTGGCGCGGCCGTTGAGGAAGTAGAGGGCGAGGGGGACGACGGTGAGGCCCTTCTCGGCGACCTTGCGCTCGATCTTGTCGATCTCGGCACGGTGCAGGAGGAGCTTGCGCTTGCGGCGGGCGGAGTGGTTGGTCCAGGTGCCGTTGAGGTATTCGGGGATGTGGATCCCGTGGATCCAGGCCTCGCCACGGTCGATGTCGACGAAGCCGTCGACCAGGGACGCGCGACCCTCACGCAGCGACTTCACCTCGGTGCCCTGCAGGACCATGCCGGCCTCGTAGGTGTCCTCGATGTGGTAGTCGTGTCGCGCCTTCTTGTTCTGCGCGATCATCTTGCGCCCCTGCTCCTTCGCCATTCCTCCATTCTCTCAGGCGCACGGTCATGACCGCGAAACGTTTAGGCCGTCCTGGTCGAGCAGTCACAGACCGAGCATCGGCATCGGGTCGATGATCTCGCCGTCCCGCAGGATCATGAAGTGCAGATGGCACCCGGTGGACCACCCTGTCGTGCCGGCGAGGCCGATGACGTCACCACGACCGACGGTGTCGTCGACCTCGCTGCGGTAGGCCGAGAGGTGGTTGTACACGGCCGTGTAGGAGTGCCCGTTGATGTTGCCGAGGAAGAGGTGCAGACGGTTTCCGTACGCGTCGTTCCACTCCTGCGCGATGACGGTGCCCGACTCGGCGGCGAGGAGCGGCGTGCCGCAGGGGGCGTGCAGGTCGACACCGTCGTGCAGCTTGTATTCCCCCGTGGTCGGGTGGGTGCGCATCCCGTAGGGCGAGGTGACGTACGAGTCGGCGACCGGCATCGCCAGCATGCCCACGAGCGTGTCGACCGTGCGGTTCTGCGCGCCCTCGGCGAGCGCGGCGATCTTCTCCTTCAGCGCCGCGTCCTGCTTCTCGAGCTCGGCGAGGACCTTGCGGTCCTCCTCGGCCAGCTCGGCCGCCTTCTTCCGCGCCGCGGAGGTCCGCGTCACGAGCGCGGCGATCTCGTCGCGGGCCTCGGCGGCGCGGACGCGGAGCCGCTCGATCTCGGCGACGTTCCGGGCGGCGCTCCGCTCGGTGGCCGCCACGGCGGCGGTGGCACGGCGCTGGCCGCGCTCCCGGCGGGCGACCAGCCGTTCGCCGGCCTGCAGCCGCTCCAGCGTGCTGGCCTGGGAGGAGGTCACCGCGTCGGTGTAGTTGCGCCGCCGCATCAGCTCCTCCAGCGTCGCGCCCTCGAGCAGCGCGGAGAACTCCTGGAGCGTCGGGTCGCTGGCGGTGGTGAACTCCTCGAGGATCGTGTCGCGCAGCTCCTCCCGCGCCTCGGTCGCCCGCTTCCGCGCGGTGCGCAGGTCCGTACGCGCGGCGGCGAGCACGGCCCGCTGCCGCTCCAGGGACGCCTCGGCACGGCGGTGCGCGCGGGTGGCCGCGCGCAGGCGTACGTCTGTCCGCTTCAGCCGCGACCGGGCACCGGCCAGCTTCTTCTGGGCCCTGGCGAGGGCGGTCGTGGCTCGCTGCAGGGCGTCGCTGGAGTGCTCGACGGCGTCCTCGGCCGCCTCCTTCTCCTTCTCGATCTGCTCCTGCTGGTCCTCGAGCGAGTCGTCCGCTCGGGCGATCGGGGTGATCAGCGTCCCGGCGAGCACGCAGCCGACGAGCAGCGCGAGCAGGGGACGGCTGCGGCGGGTGGCGCCGAGTCGCGCGGGGTACAACGGATTGCCTCCGGTGGCGGTGGGGGAACCGGACGAGCAGGAGACGATACCCCCGTGGGTTCCACCGCCCGACGTCAGCCCAGCAGCGGCATCGGGTCGACCGGAGTCCCGTCGCGCAGGATCGTGAAGTGCAGGTGGCAGGCCGTGGACCAGCCCGTCGTGCCCGCGTAGGCGACCGTCTCACCGCGCCCGACCGTGCCGGAGCGCTTGGCGTAGCTCGAGATGTGGTTGTAGACGGCGGTGTAGGAGTGCCCGTTGACCCTGCCGAGATACAGGTAGAGACGGTTGCCCCACACGCTCGAGTAGGACGTCGAGATGATCTGCCCGGAGTCGGCCGCGCGCAGCGGCACACCGCACGGCGCGTGGAAGTCGGTGCCGTTGTGCAGCGAGACGTAGCCGTAGATCGGGTGCTTGCGGATCCCGTAGGGCGAGGTGACGTAGGTGTCGGCCACCGGCATCTCGAAGAGACCGCCGACGGACCCTACGTTGCGGTCGGACCCGGACCCGGCCGAGGCGAGTGACCGGATCTTGCTCCGCAGCGCCGACTCCTCGGCCTCGAGCTTGCGCAGCTCGGCGGCGTCGGCCGCCTTCGCCGCCTCGGCGGACCGCTTCGCGATGGCCGCCTTGTCGACCAGGGTGGACAGCTCGGCGTGGGCCGCCGCGGCCTGGTCGCGGAGCGAGTCGACCTCGGCGACCAGCTCGCGGGCCTTCTTCTCCTTGGCCGCGATCGCGTCGGTCGCCTCCTGCACCTCGCCCTCGCGGACGACGAGCATCGTCTCGGTCGCCTCCATCCGCTGGAGGGTGGCGTCCTGTCCCGCGGCGGCCGCGTCGACGTACGTCTGCTGGCGCATCAGGTCCTCGAGCGAGCCCCCGGAGAGCAGGGCTGCCGCCTGGGCGAGCCGCGGGTCTCCCCCGGTGAACCGGGTCAGGATCTCGTCGCGCATCTCGTCGCGCTGCGCCTTGACCTCGGCCTTGCCCTCGGCGAGCTCCCGCTTCGCCTCGGCCAGGAGCCGCTTCTGCTCGGCGAGCTCGGCCTCGAGCTTGGCGTGGGCCGCCTGCACCTCCACGAGCCGTGCGTTCAGCTCATCGAGTCGGGTCTGGGCCTGGTCGAGCTTCTCCCGCGCCGCGGCGTACGCCGCCGATGCCTTGCGCAGGCCGGCGCTGGAGTGCTCGAGGTCCTCGGCGGCAGCCTTCTGCTCCTGCTGGACCTCGCGCTGCTCCTGCTCGAGACGGTCCTTCTCGTCGGCGGAGGACGGAAGACTGGGCGAGAGCAGCACGGCACCCACCACGGCGCAGCTGAGCGCAGCGGCGAGTCTGCCGGCACGGGGGAAGACGTGCACGCCCCAGACGGTAGGGGATCCGGGTCAGACCTTGATGTATTTGCGGGTGAGCAGGAGTGTCGGGACGAGCGTCAGCAGGATGCCGAGGACCGCCACGATCGCGAAGGAGCTGAAGAACTCCTCCCAGCCGACCCACTGGGTCACCGCGGTGGACGAGAGCCGCTGCTCGACGCCGAAGTACATCACCGCGGCCAGCGCCATCCCGGACAGCCCGATGCCGACCAGTGCGACCACGAGCGACTCGAGGAGGAACGGCAGCGCGATGTAGAGGGTCGAGGCACCGACCAGCCGCATGATCCCGATCTCGCGGCGGCGGGCGAACGCGGCCAGCCGGATCGTGTTGGCGACCAGCAGCAGCGCCGCGATGACCAGCACGATCGCGCCGACCAGGGCCGCGCTCTGCAGCCCGTCGACGGCGGCGAGGATGGGCCCGGTGACCTCGTGGACATCGCCGACGTGGTCGATGCCGTCCAGGCCGGCGACCGCCTCGATGATCTCGGCGGAGTGGTGCGGGTCGGTCATGGTGACCCAGTAGGACTGCCACATGTCGCTGGACTTCACCACCGGGTCCGGGCCGCTGACGCCTTCGACGTCGAGAGCCTGCAGCCGCTTGTAGGCCTGCTCCTGGCTCTCCTCCTCGATCTTGTCGACGTAGCGGTTGTCCTTGAGCGCAGCGGTGATGACCTTCTTCTGGCTGTCGTCGACGGCACCGGCGCACTGCGGGTTGCGGTCGTTGGCGCCGTTGCACATGTAGAAGGTGATCTGCAGCTCGTCGCCCCAGACCTCCTCGGTCAGCTGAGCCTGCTCACGCAGCAGCAGGCCGACACCGGCCAGCGTGAGCGAGACGAGCAGGGTCAGGGCCACCGCGACGTGCATCGACAGGTTGCGGCGTAGCCCCTGGCGGAGCTCGGTGAATACATAACGCAGCTGCATGACGGGTCGAGAAACCTTTTCTGGTCGTGAACCTGGTCGGTGAAGGGGTCCGGCTCGGAGCCGAAGCTCAGAACTGGGCCCCGTAGCCGCCCTGGACCTGGTCGCGTACGAGGTGGCCGTGCTCGAGCTCGATGACGCGCTTGCGCATCTGGTCGACCATCTGGACGTCGTGGGTCGCCATCACGATGGTGGTGCCGGACCGGTTGATGCGGTCGAGCAGGCGCATGATGCCGACGGTGTTGCCGGGGTCGAGGTTTCCGGTCGGCTCGTCGGCGATCAGGATCATCGGACGGTTGATGAAGGCGCGCGCGACGGCGACGCGCTGCTGCTCACCGCCGGAGAGCTCGTCGGGCATCCGGTCGCCCTTGCCGTCGAGGCCGACCAGCTCGAGCGTCTCCGGGACACGCTGCCGGATCTCGCGGTTGGAGTGGCCGGTCACCTGCATCGCGAAGGCGACGTTCTCGGCGACGGTCTTGTTGGCCAGGAGGCGGAAGTCCTGGAAGATCGTGCCGACCTGGCGGCGCAGCCGCGGCACCTTCCAGCCGGCGAGCCGGTTGATCTCCTTGCCCGCGACATAGACGCGACCGGTGGTCGGCCGCTGCTCGCGCAGCATCAGCTTGAGGGCGGTCGACTTCCCCGAGCCGGACTGGCCCACGAGGAAGACGAACTCCCCCTTCTGGATGTCGATCGAAAGGCTGTTGAGGGCGGGTCGCGCCTGCCCTGGATAGGCCTTGCTGACCTTCTCGAAGCGGATCACCGGACCGAGGGTAGTGCAACGGTGGTGGGCTCAGCACTTCGGCTCGGAGATACCTGCCCCTGTACTCTGACGGCGTGCGCTCTGCTGTCCGGATCCTCATCGGTGCCGTAGTCCTCACCGCGATCGCGGTCGGGGTCGGCGTGCTCACCCTGAAAGACGACAAGCCGGAGACGCCCAAGGTCAAGGGCGACCTGAGCACCGCTGACACCACCACGATGCACGTACGCCGCGGCGCATTCTGCGACCGGGTCCCGACCGCGGACGCGACCGAGGCGCTCGGCGGCGCGGCGAGCGAGAAGAAGGCCTACGGCGACGGAGACCAGACCGCCATCTCGAGCGGGGTCAGCGACGTCGCCCAGGAGTACGGCTGCATCTGGACCGGGCCGGAGGGCTCGGCCACCTCCGCCCGCGCCTGGGTCTTCGCCCCGCCGGTCACCCTCGACTGGGCCACCCAGATGACCAAGAGCGTGCCCAAGGGCTGCAAGGCCGCGCCGACCCCGGCGTACGGGAAGCCGTCGGTCGCCCTCACCTGCACCGACGCGAAGAAGCAGCCGAAGGTGGCCTTCCGTGGACTCTTCGGTGACGCCTGGCTCTCCTGCGAGCTCACCGGCAAGGTCGGCGAGGCGACCGCGACGCTCCAGAAGCGTGCCTCCCGCTGGTGCCTGGTGGCCGTCACCGCGGCCGGCGCCTGACGCCCGCCGACGTCGGCTCGAGCCTGGACCCGGCGCGTCATTTGCACCGACGCAAAGTCTAGTGCTTTAATCGACTTAGTCGCTCGGGTTGGGTAGGCACCTCACCGGGCGGCGCGCGCCGCCGCGGGCACTGAGTCAGAGCAGAGCCGGCTGGCGAGAGCGGGTGGGGTCCTTAGGGATGGGGATCCCACCCGCGACGCGGACGCGTCGCATTCAGCACAGCGACGCGAGCCACGCGAGGACGGTGTCGGCGAACTCCTGCGGCTGGTTGCGGTGCACGAAGTGGCCGACGTCGAAGTGGACCAGGTCCGCCTCCGGGATCCGGAGGGCGGCCTTCTCGAGGTCGGCCCGCGGGATGTGGCTGTTGCCGCCGCCGGCCACGATCAGGGTCGGCATGGACAGCAGCTCGAGCTGCTCCCACATCCAGGCGTCGTACGTCGTGGCCTCGACGAGCAGGGTGGCGATGCACTCCCAGTCGTGGGGCATCGGCCGGGCCGGGTGCCCGGGCCGCCTGCGGCTGCGGGGCGCGGGCGGCACGACGTCCTCGATGACCAGCCGGGAGACCAGGTCGGGCCGGTGCATCGCGACCAGGAGAGCGACGTTGCCGCCCGTCGAGTGCCCGACGAGCACGGCGCCGGAGATCTCGAGCGCGTCCATCGCGACGATGACGTCGTCGGCGATCAGCCGGTGGGAGTAGTCCGAGGCCCAGTCCGAGTCCCCGTGGCCACGCAGGTCGAAGGCGTGGACCCGGTGGTCGACCGCGAACGGCGGGACCACCCCCTGCCACCCCTTCGCGCTGCCTCCGAGCTCGTGCAACAGCACCATCGGCACCCCGTCCTCGGGGCCGTGGACGTCATAGGCGTACGCCGCCCCGCGGCCCGGGAGTGGAAGCCTGGTGCGCGTCCGCGCAACCATCGGCTCAGTTCTGCTCGGCCTTCTCGGCCCCACGGCGCCAACGGATGCCGGCCTCCAGGAAACCGTCGATGTCGCCGTCGAAGACCGCCTGCGGGTTGCCGACCTCGTAGCTCGTACGCAGGTCCTTGACGATCTGGTAGGGGTTGAGGACGTAGTTGCGCATCTGGTCGCCCCAGGACGCGGCGACGTCGCCCTTGAGCTCCTTGAGCTGCGCCTCCTCCTCGGCCTTCTTCAGCGCGAGCAGCTTGGCCTTGAGGACGATCATCGCGGCGGCCTTGTTCTGCAGCTGCGACTTCTCGTTCTGGCAGGAGACGACGGTGCCGGTGGGGATGTGGGTCAGCCGGACCGCCGAGTCGGTGGTGTTGACGGACTGACCGCCGGGGCCCGAGGAGCGGTAGACGTCGACCTTGATGTCGTTCTCGTCGATCTCGATCTCGTCGGTCTGCTCCAGCACGGGCACGACCTCGACCGCGGCGAAGGAGGTCTGCCGGCGGCCCTGGTTGTCGAAGGGGCTGATCCGCACCAGGCGGTGGGTGCCGGCCTCGACGGAGAGGGTGCCGTAGGCGTAGGGGGCGTGGATCGCGAAGGTGGCGGACTTGAGCCCGGCCTCCTCGGCGTAGGAGGTGTCGAAGACCTCGACCGGGTACTTGTTGCGCTCGGCCCAGCGGACG
Source organism: Nocardioides luteus (assembly GCF_000960475.2). GTDB lineage: Bacteria > Actinomycetota > Actinomycetes > Propionibacteriales > Nocardioidaceae > Nocardioides > Nocardioides luteus_A. The sequence continues at coordinate 57,425 of NZ_JZDQ02000014.1, forward strand.
TACATCCGCATCAGCATCTCGGCGAAGTCGGCGGCGTCGACGCCACCGGCGCCGGAGCGGATCGTGACCAGGGCCTCGCGGGAGTCGTACTCCCCCGAGAGCAGGGTGCGGATCTCCAGGCTCTCGACGGCCTTCTTGACCCGGCCCAGCTCGGCCTCGGACTCGGCGAGCGTGTCGGCGTCGCCCTCCTCCTGGGCCATTTCGACCATCAGCTCGAGGTCCTCGATGCGGGTGTGGAGCTCGGTGAACTTGTTGAGCTCACCCTGCAGGAGGGAGAGACGTCCGGTGACCCGGGTGGCGTTGTCCTGATCGTCCCAGAGGTCGGGCGCGGCGACCTGCTCGCCGAGGTCGGCGATCTCCTTGCGCATCGCGTCCAGGTCCAGCACCTGGCCGATGGTCTGCATCGTTGCCTGGAGCTGCTTGATCTCGGTGTCGAATTCGGGGCCTGCCACGTCTTACAGGTTACTTGACCGATGGTGCGCCACCCGATTCGCCGACCCCCTCCAGATATGCGCTCGCCCTCCGGCGGGGGTACCGGAGGGCGAGCGCCAGGGGGATATGTGGGGGTCAGCCCGCCGGAGCGGGCCCCGAGAACCTCAGGCCTGGTGAGTCGAGCCGGCGAACCAGCCGTCCCAGGCAGCCTCTTCGCGGACGCTTGCGCCCGGCTTGGGGGCGTGCAGCATGATCGCCTGACCGTTCTCCCAGCGCAAGAAGATGCCGACGTGGTAGACGGGGCTACCGAAGAACATCAGGTCGCCGCGCTGGATCTGGTCGTTCGGGATCGTCGGCAGCGCAGCGGCCTGGTCCCGCGAGACCCGCGGAAGCTCGATGCCGGCGGCGGCGAAGGCGTACTGCGTCAGGCCGGAGCAGTCGAACGCGCTCGGGCCGGTGGCACCCCAGACGTACGGGTCGCCGATCTGCTGCGAGGCGACGCTGATCGCCCGGTCGATCTTGCCCTGCCGGCTCGCGGCGTAGGCCCTGGCCTCTGCCTCGGCCTTCTTCTTCGCCTCGGCGGCCTTCTTGGCGGCGATCGCGGCCTTGCGCTTCGCCTCGGCCGCTCTGAGGGCCGCCGCGGCCTTGCGCTGCTGCACCTCGACAGCCGTCTCCAGTTGCTTGATGTCGGTGAGCATCGCCGCAGGGGTGGCCGAGACCTCCAGGGTCGGAGCCTCCACCACGGTGGCCGCCTCGACGGTCGACTCGACGGTGGTCGTCTCGTGGGAGACGGGAGCGGCGTTGGCGGCGGGGACCGCCACCAGGGCCCCGGCGGCGATGCCACCGGCGAGGGTGATGCGGCCGGCGAGCTTGCCGTGGCCGCTGAGCGATCCTGCGATCGTCCGGACGATGGAGACGTTCGGCGCCCGGAACGGACGCGCCGTGCCTCGATGGGCAGGACGGGATACGGACTTGGACATGCGTGAGTTCCTTCCCACGCCTGCGAGGTGAGCTGTCGGGTTCGGGCTAGAAGGTTGCCCGGCCATCGAGCGATGGCTTCACCCCAAGCGACCGTCCGAGTTAGTCGCGTGGAACTTGGGTCCCCCGCTCCTGTCCCATACGTACTGCTGAGTGTGAGGGGTAAGGGGGTTCAGTAGTAGGGGCCGGCGTCCGGAGGGACAGGATTCGGCGTGTACCGGGGCCGGTCGTGCGTTGTGCACAGCTCAACCAAGGTGACATGCGAGCTGGGACGGATCCAATCCCGAATGCCCGCATCTCGAGCACATTCCGCGTGGTTACGCGTGTTTTTGCCGTCGTTTGTGAGTCATCTCACGCAATGAACGGCCGGATTTCGCCGTGTCGGACTTGCGGTTAGGCCCCCGCTTCGAGTCGGCGGTGCCTACTCCCCGGCTTCCAGCCGGCTGTGCCTACTCTCCGGCTTCCAGCCGGAACCCGACGCCACGGACCGCGACGACCTTCTCCTGCACACCGGCGGCCTCGAGCTTCTGGCGCAGGCGGCCGACGGTGACGTCGAGGGTCTTGGTCGATCCGTACCAGTTCTCGTCCCAGACCTCGGCCATCAGTCGGTCACGGGAGACGACCTTGTCGCGGGAGGCGGCCAGGACGGCGAGGAGCGCGAACTCCTTGCCGGTCAGCGTGACCTCGCGCTCGCCGGCGTAGACCCGGTGGGCCGCGACGTCGATGCGCAGCGCGTCGTCGTCGGCGCCGGCCTCGACCGGACCCGAGCGGCGCAGCAGGGCGCGGACCCGGGCCTGGAGGACGGCCAGTGCGAACGGCTTGGCCAGGTAGTCGTCGGCACCCGCGTCGAGCCCGACCACCAGGTCGATCTCGGCGTCACGGGCGGTGAGGATCATGATCCCGCCCTCGTAGCCGTTGTCACGCGCGGCCTTGCAGACCTCGAGCCCGTCCATGTCGGGAAGGCCCAGGTCGAGCAGCACGAGCTCGGCCTCGTACGGGGGCGCGAGCAGCTCCAGCGCCTTCTTGCCGGAGTCGACCCAGGTGACGTCGTAACCCTCTCGCTGGAGCGTGCGCACCAGCGGGGCGGCGATGTCCTCTTGGTCTTCTACGACGAGCACGGAGTTAGACATGGAGAGAACAATAGTTAGAGGCCTGTAGCCCTTGTGAAGAGATCCCCCGATTCTGACACCCGCGTGACCACATCGTTAGGTCCGAGCTGATCGATCCCGAGCGGATCCTCGGCTCCCTCCTCGACCTCCTCCCAGGTGACCGGGGCCGCGACCTTCGGGATGTCCTTGCCCCGCAGCGAGTAGGGGCAGATGGTCGTCTTCGACCCCGAGTTCTGCGACCAGTCCAGGAAAACCTTGCCTGACCTGCGGCTTTTGGTCATCGTCGCGGTCACCTTGCTCGGGTTGGCCTTCTGGAGGCTCTCGGCGATCTCCTTGGCCAGGGCCGTGGCGACGTCGGGCTCGACGGGCTCGGGAAGCGGGGCGTACATGTGCAGGCCCTTGCTGCCGCTGAGCACCGGCGCTGCGGCCAGGCCGTGCTCGCCCAGCGCGTCGCGCACCAGCAGTGCCACCTGGCAGCACTCCTGGAGCCCGGCCGGCTCGCCGGGGTCGAGGTCGATCACGATCCGGTTCGCGCCGGCCGGGGTGCCGTCGGCACCGACGGTCCACTGGTGGACGTGCAGCTCCAGCGCGGAGAGGTTGGCGGCCCAGGTGAGCGCCGCGAGGCCGTCGAGGATGGGAAAGGTGAGGGTGCCTTCCCGGTGCTCGGCCGTGCGCGACCCGGTGGTCGGGACGGTGACCGTGCGGACCCAGCTCGGGGTGCCGGCCGGGGCGTTCTTCTCGAAGAACGACATGTCGCCGACGCCATGGGGCCAGCGGATCCTCGTCACCGCGCGGTCCTGGAGCTGCGGGAGCAGCACCGGTGCGACCTGGGCGTAGTAGTTGAGCACCTCCCCCTTCGTCATGCCGGTGCGCGGATAGAGGACCTTGCTGAGGCTGGTCAGGGTCAGGACCCGGCCGTCCACCTCGACGCGTACCTCTTCTCGTTCGACCATCACAGATCCTTCGGCTCGATGTCCTCGCGGATGCCGATGAAGCTCGGCTGCCGCAGCCGGCCCTTGTAGCTCGCTGCCGCGACCGCGGTGCCGTGGGTCTCCACCTCGACGACGAGGAGGGGGTCGACCCAGTGCGTGCCGCGCGCGTCCAGCGACGGCACTCCCCCGTCGGGGTCGACGTCGGGCCCGGCGAAGGGGTTCCGGCCGGTCTCGCGGAGCAGCTCCCCGAGCCGCTGGGCCCGCTTGCCGGTGATGCCGCTGCCGACCCGGCCGCGATAGATCAGCCCGTCGGGCGTCGGCTGCCCGACGAGCAGCGCGCCGAGACGCTCGGTGCCGCCCTCGGTGCCGACCTCCGGTCGCCAGCCGCCGACCACGAGCGAGGCCCGGTAGCGATGGGCCAGCTTCACCCAGTCCTTGCTCCGCTCCCCCGGCCGGTAGCGGCTGTTGCGGCGCTTCGACACGATCCCCTCCAGCCCCTGAGCGCGGGTCACCTCGTGGAGCATCCGGCCGTCGTCGTACGTCGGGGGCACCTGCCAGCTCGCGAGCTCGCCGCTCTCGAAGAGGTCCTCGAGGATCCGGCGTCGTGAGGCCCACGGCTCCTCGATGAGCAGGTCGCCGTCGAGCCGGAGGAGATCAAAGACCATGTACGTCGCCGGGATCCGCTCCGCGAACCGCGCCGCCCGGCGGACGTCGCGGTTGTGCATCCGGTCCATGAGCACCCGGAAGTCGGGCAGGCCGGCGTCGTTGAGCGCGATCACCTCGCCGTCCACGACGATGTCCCGCTCGGGGCCCGTCGCGATCTCGGGCCAGGCGGGGGTGGCGTCGTTGTCGTTGCGCGTGGTCAGCCGGGTCTGCGTACGTCCCTGCTCGGACTCCCCGATGAGCCGGATGCCGTCCCACTTGACCTCATGGACCCACTCGTCCCCCGGTGGCACGTGGGTGCCGGGGGTGGCCAGCATGGGCCGCAGCATCGAGGGCATGGACCCCATCCTGCCCCTACCGAGACCGTGAGCCGGGCAGATCCAGCCCGATCATCACGGCCAGTCGACGTCCACACGGCATGCTCGTGGGGCGTGCGGAAGCGTCAGCACCGCACCGTAGTCCCACCCGTAGGTGGTCAGCTCCAGACGGACCAGGTCGTCACCGGACCCCCTGAGCAGAACGGCCTCCATCCGGCTCGGCTCGACCTCATCGGAGCCTTCGACGAGACCCTCTGACCTGACCCGCCAGCCGATCGTCTCGAGGCGATCGACCAGGTGCCCGAACTCCGAGCGCGCCACCTTGCCGGGCCCGTTCTCGGCGGCAGCAGGGTCATACGGCCCGTCCCAGTAGATGCCTGCCTCCGGTTGATGAACCGTCTGTACCGAGTCGTCATAGAGGCAACCGAGGACTCCGGAATCCTCGGTGAGCGTGGTGCCCACCGGCGCCTGAACCGCCATCACCTGGTCAGACCACGGCTCCAGGTCCTTCATCACCTGCTTCTCCACGGCCTGATCGACCAGATACTCCCTCGGCGCGATCAGCCACGAGATCGCAGCCACTGCTCCCACCATCAACGCGCAGTAGGCGACCCCGACGACAACGACGACGATTACGACGCTCCGGACAGTCACGAGGACAACTTCATCGGCCACTCCCCCGCATGTGCGCGGAAGTGGCAGAGCATTTCGTCGATGACGACGTCAGATCCGCACATGTGCACCGTTCTCGCGACCTTCAACCGGATCGTGCCCGTCGCGGGGCAGCGGCCTCGTCCCGGGGGAATGATCTTCCCCAAATTCGGATACCGGCAGATACTGGCTTATCAGATGCCATTTGATGAGGGGATTCACGATGCGTGCGATCTGGAAGGGCGCGGTCTCGTTCGGGCTGGTCAGCGTGCCCGTGAAGCTCTACTCGGCCACGGAGTCCCACGACGTCTCGTTCCGTCAGGTGCACAAGGCCGACGGCGGCCGGATCCGCTATCAGCGGATCTGCTCGATCGACGGCGAGGAGGTGCCCTACTCCGAGATCGCGAAGGGCTACGAGACCGAGGACGGCGAGATGGTCGTGCTCACCGACGACGACTTCGCCAACCTGCCGACGACCTCCTCGCGCGAGATCGCGGTGGAGAAGTTCGTGCCGAGCGACCAGATCGACCCGATGCTCTTCGAGAAGAGCTACTACCTCGAGCCGGAGAACACCGGGATCAAGCCCTACGCCCTGCTGCGCCAGGCGCTGCTCGAGGCCGATCGGGTCGCCCTGGTCACCGTCGCGCTGCGCCAGCGCACCACGGTCGCGGCGCTGCGCGTGCGGCCGACCGAGAACGGTGACGTGATCGTCCTGCAGACGATGATGTGGCCCGACGAGATCCGCGTGCCCGACTTCAAGGTCGAGGCCGGCGAGATCAAGGACTCCGAGATCAAGATGGCCAACATGCTCGTCGAGACGCTCGCGGGCGACTTCCATCCGGAGGAGTTCTCCGACGACTACGCCGACGCCGTCGAGGAGATGGTGAAGGCCAAGATCGAGGGTGGCGAGGTCGAGCGGACGCCCACCTCCACGAAGACCTCCGGCGAGGTCGTCGACCTGCTCGCCGCCCTGCAGCGCTCCGTCGCCGCGGCGAAGAAGTCGCGCGGCGAGGAGGTCCCCGAGGAGGCCGAGGAGAAGAAGCCGAAGAAGAAGTCCAAGGCGTCCTAGGCGACCGGAGCGAGGACGACGGCCGCTGCGACACGTACGGAAATATTCTGGTGCGGCCGTGTCGAAAGCGGCAGGCTCTTCTCGACGCGTAGGCGACGACGCGCAACGGACGCGCCGCCGACCCGCTAGGAGAAGCAGATGCGCTACATGATGTTCGTGAAGATGGCCCCCGACGCCGGACCGCCCCCGGCGGCCCTGATCGAGGCGGTGGAGGCCGAGATCAAGCAGCAGTACGCCGACGGCATCCTGCTCGACGCCGACGGGCTCGGTCCCGCCGTGGAGATCCGGCTGACCGCCGGCGAGGTGACCCACATCGATGGGCCCTTCGCCGAGGCGAAGGAGGTCGCGGGCGGGTTCTCGCTCTTCGAGGTCCGCTCGCAGGACGAGGCGATCGAGCTCGGGCGCCGGATGATCCAGCTCCACGAGGAGCTCTGGCCCGGCCAGGACGTGGCCGTGGAGATGCGGCCGCTGTTCGGGCCGCCGACGCCGGCTGAATGACCTCGACGACCGAAGACGCGATCGTCGCGGTCTGGCGCAACGAGTCCGTACGTCTCCTCGCCGGCCTGGCGCGGATGACGCACGACCTCGACCTGGCCGAGGACCTCGCTCAAGATGCCCTCGTCGCGGCCCTGGAGCAGTGGCCGCACGAGGGCATCCCTCGCAACCCCGGAGCATGGCTGATGTCGATCGCGAAGCGGCGCGCGATCGACGGGTTCCGCCGCGACGAGGTGCTGCGCCGCAAGGTCGCGCTGCTCGGACACGAACTGGAGGAGGGTGAGATGCCTGACCTGGCTGCCGCGGTCGATCACATCGAGGACGATGTGCTCCGACTGATGTTCCTCTCCTGCCATCCGACGCTCGCCCCCGACTCCCGCACGGTGCTGACGCTGCGGCTCGTGGGCGGGCTGACGACCGCCGAGATCGCCCGGGCCTACTTCGCCAAGGAGTCGGCCGTCGGGCAGCGGATCTCGCGGGCCAAGCGCACCCTGGCCGAGGTCGGGGCGTCGTTCGAGCTTCCCGTGGGCGAGGAGCGGGCAGCTCGGATGCGCGAGGTGATGCAGACGATCTATCTGGTCTTCAACGAGGGCTACGCGGCGACCTCGGGACCGTCGTGGACCCGCCCCGAGCTGTGCCTGGAGGCGATGCGGCTGGCCCGGATGCTGGCCGCGCAGGCCCCGGGCGACCCCGAGGCGCAGGCCCTGCAGGGGCTGCTGGAGATCCAGGGATCGCGGCTCGCGGCCCGGGCCGACGCCGACGGTCACCCGGTGCTGCTCGAGGACCAGGACCGGACCCGTTGGGACCAGCTGCTGCTCCGACGCGGTCTGGCCGCGGTCGATCGCGCCACCGCGCTGGCCTCCTCCGGCACTCCCGGCGGGAGCTATCTGGTGCAGGCGATGATCGCCGCCTGCCACGGTCGTGCCCGGCGGGCCGAGGACACCGACTGGGCCGAGATCGCGCGCCTCTACGACATGCTCGCCTCCGGGGTGCCGGGGCCGGTGATCGAGGTCAACCGGGCCGTCGCGCACGGGCGTGCCTTCGGTCCCGACGCCGGGCTGGCGATCCTCACGGCCATCCCCGAGGGCGCGCTGCCCGGGTCGCACCTGCGTGCCGGCGTACGGGGTGACCTGCTGGAGCGCGCCGGCCGACACCTCGAGGCCGCGGCAGCGTTCGACGAGGCGGCCTCGCTGACCGGCAACGCCGGGGAACGTGAGCTTCTCGAGAAACGTGCGGCCGCGTGTCGAAGAGCCGAGGCCTCGTCCGACGCGTCAGTATCTCGACGACCACCGCGACAGAAGTGAGCGACACGATGACCAAGACCACCACCTCCGCCGACGGCACCACGATCGCCTACGACGTCACCGGCAGCGGCCCTGCGCTGATCCTGGTCGACGGTGCGATGTGCTACCGCGACTTCGGGCCGTCGAAGGAGCTGGCCGACGCGCTCTCGGACCGCTTCACCGTCTACCGCTACGACCGCCGCGGCCGAGGCGACAGCAACATCGCCAAGCCCGCGGCCGCCGGCACGACGGAGGCGGTCGAGCAGGAGGTCGCCGACCTCGGTGCGGTGATCGAGGCGGCCGGCGGGCACGCCCACCTGCTGGGCCAGAGCTCGGGCGCGTTCCTCGCGCTGGAGGCCGCGCGGGCCGGGCTGCCGATCGACAAGATCGTCGCCTACGAGGCTCCGCTCATCCTCGACGACACCCACCGTCCCAACGACGCCGACCTGGCCCAGCAGGTCGAGAAGCTGGTCGAGAAGGGCAAGCGGGCCGCCGCGGTCGAGCTCTTCCTGCGCACCGTCGGGATGCCGCTGGTCGCGGTCAAGATCATGCGCCTGACCCCGGCCTTCAAGAAGCTCACCCCGGTCGCGCACACGCTGGCCTACGACCTCGGCATGTGCGTGCCGTTCCAGCAGGGAGTCCCCCTGCCGGGCGGCTACTTCAAGAACGTGTCGGTGCCCGTGCTGTCGGCGGCGGGCAGCAAGAGCCCGGCCTACATGACCAACGCTCAACAGGCGATCGCCAAGGCCGTCCCGGACGGCCGCTACGTCGTCCTCGACGGGCAGAACCACATGGTCAAGGCGTCGGCCCTGGCGCCGGTCGCGGCGGAGTTCTTCACCGCCTGACCTCCGCCGAGTCGGCGCATCCTGACCTGATCCAGCGCCGAGCCGGCTCGTCATGACGCGCCGACTCGGCAGGATGATCGGTCACGATGCGCCGACTCGACGGGATGTCTTGTCACGACGCGCCGAGTCGACGGAAAATCGGGTCATCTAGGCTCGGAGCATGGCGCAACTGTGGGACATCTCACCACCCGTACACGCGGCCTCGCCGGTCTTCCCCGGCGACCACGCGACCGAGGTCGGCTGGACGTTCCGGATCGGACCGGGCTGCCCGGTCAACGTCGCCGAGTTCTCGGTGTCGGCCCACGTCGGCGCGCATGCGGACGCGCCGCTGCACTTCACCGACGGCGGCACCCCGGCCGGCGAGATGCCGCTGGAGCCGTTCCTCGGTCCGTGCCGGGTGATCGACGTGTCCGGGGTGCGCCCGCTGGTCACCGTCGACCACGTCGACGTCACCGACCTGCCGCCGCGCGTGCTCTTCCGGACGTACGCCACCCAGCCGACGACGTGGGACGACGACTTCTGCGCCATCGACCCTGCGCTGATCGAGCTCCTGGCCGCGCACGGGGTCCGGCTGGTCGGCACCGACGCTGCCAGCCTCGACCCGTCCACCTCCAAGGATCTGCCGGCACACTTCGCGACCCACCGTCACGACGTACGCATCCTGGAGAACCTGCTGCTCGACGAGGTGCCCGCGGGCGACTACGAGCTGATCGCCCTCCCCCTCAAGCTCACCACCGCCGACGCCGCGCCCGTACGGGCCGTGCTGAGGCCGATCAAGGAGATCAACGCATGAACCGCGACGACGCCGTCGCTCTCGACCAGGCCGACCCGCTGGCCCCGCTGCGGGACCTCTTCGACCTGCCGGAGGGGACGATCTACCTCGACGGCAACTCGCTCGGGGCGCTCCCCCGCGCCACCGCCGGCCGGGTGGCCGAGGTGGTCACCCAGGAGTGGGGCCAGGGGCTGATCGAGTCGTGGAACACCGCCTCCTGGATCACCCTGCCCCAGCGCGTCGGCGACAAGATCGCCCGGATCATCGGGGCGGGCGACGGCGAGGTCGTGGTCGCCGACTCGACCTCGCTCAACGTCTACAAGGTGCTCGCCTCGGCCCTCTCGATCGCCGCTGCCGACTCCCCCGGCCGCCGGATCGTGGTCAGCGAGCGCAGCAACTTCCCGACCGACCTCTACATCGCCTCCTCGCTGTGCCGCGACCGCGGCTACGAGCTGGTGCTGGTCGACTCCCCGTCCGAGATCGAGGGGCTGCTGGATCGGACCGCCGTGCTGATGTTGACCGAGGTCAACTACCGCACCGGGTTCCTGCACGACATGGCCGCGGTGACGGCCGGCGCCCACGAGCACGGTGTGCTGGCGGTCTGGGACCTGTGCCACTCCGCAGGCGCGGTGCCCGTCGACCTTCGTGGCGCCGATGCCGACTTCGCGATCGGCTGTGGCTACAAGTTCCTCAACGGCGGCCCCGGCTCGCCGGCGTTCCTGTGGGTCAACCCGCGCCACGTCGACCGGTTCGAGCAGCCGCTGTCGGGCTGGATGGGGCACGCGGCGCCCTTCGAGATGTCGCCGGGCTACCGGCCGGCCGAGGGAGTCTCGCGCTATCTGTCCGGCACCCCGGCCGTCATCGGCATCTCCGCCCTGGAGTGCGGGGTCGACACGCTGCTGGCGTCCGAGGCGTACGGCGGGATCGAGGCGCTCCGGGAGAAGTCGCTCGCGCTGACCCGGCTCTTCGCCGACCTCGTCGCCTCCCGGCTTCCCGGGTTCACGATCGAGTCGCCGCTCGACGACGCCCGGCGCGGCAGCCAGCTGTCGCTCAGCTTCGGCGAGGACGGTGCGTACGCGATCGTGCAGGCGCTCATCGAACGCGGTGTCGTGGGCGACTTCCGCGCAGGAGAGCCGGACATCCTGCGCTTCGGCGTCACCCCGCTCTACACCCGCTATGTCGACGTGTGGGATGCCGTCGACCACCTGGTCTCGGTGATGGACGACGACGAATGGCGCGACGAGCGCTTCTGGACCCGAGGAGCAGTGACATGAGCACCACGCACGATCTTCCGATGGACTACTCCGACTACCTCCACCTGCCGGAGGTGCTCGGCGCGCAGCACCCGCTCTCGGGCGACCACAACGAGATGCTCTTCATCGTGCAGCACCAGGCGATGGAGCTGTGGATGCGGCTCGCGCTGCACGAGCTGACCGAGGCGCAGCGGCTGCTCGCCGAGGACGCCGTACGTCCCGCGTTCAAGGGCCTGGCCCGGGTCTCCCGGATCATGGAGCAGCTCGTGCACGCCTGGGACGTCCTCTCGACGCTGACCCCGACCGAGTACGACAAGTTCCGCCCCTACCTGGCCACCGGCTCGGGCTTCCAGTCGTGGCAGTACCGCTGCATCGAGTTCGCCCTCGGCAACAAGGCCGCCTACACGCTCCGGGTGCACGAGGGACGGCCGCACGAGCAGGACGTGCTGGCTGCGTACGGGCGTCCGTCGCTCTACGACGAGTCGCTGCGGCTGCTGGCCCGGCGCGGCTTCGACATCCCGGCCGACCATCTCGACCGGGACTGGAAGCAGGAGTACGCCGCCTCCGAGGCCGTCGAGGCCGCCTGGGGCGAGGTCTACCGCGACCCCGAGAAGCACTGGGACCTCTACGAGCTCGGCGAGGAGCTCACCGACCTGGAGACCGCCTTCCGGGTCTGGCGGTTCCGGCACGTGACCACCGTCGAGCGGATCATCGGCTTCAAGCCCGGCACCGGCGGGACCTCGGGGGTCTCCTACCTGCGCAAGCAGCTCGACATCATCCTGTTCCCCGAGCTGTGGGCGATGCGTACGGGGCTGTGAGTCGGGGTGGATGCTCACCGAGGTAACTCGGCGAGCGCGCACTGCCCTCGCGGAACTCCACGAGAGCAGTGACTGTTGACCGAGGTAACTCGGTCAGCATCCCGCCCGCCCTCAGCGCTCCAGCTTGTCGCGGAGCCGTTCGGCGAGACGTACGGAGGCCTCGATCTCGACCTTGCGGATCGAGACGGACTCGATGTTGATGCCGAACGGCACGCCAAGCTGGCGGCAGAAGGACATCAGCTCGATCGCGGTCGCCTCGGCCTGCTCGAGCGAGGCGTCGAGGGTGTCGGTGGCGTGGCGCAGCTCGTTCTCGATCCAGCGCGGCACGTCGACGCCGAGCCAGCGGAGGAACTCCAGCGTCTTCATCGACCCGCACACCGAGAAGGTGAACACGATCGGCACCGGCTGCAGGCCGCGGGTCTCGCACTCGTAGCGGTAGTCGGAGACGAGGTTCTTGGCGGCGTTGACGTCGTAGACCACCTGGCTCACGAAGTAGGAGCAGCCCGCCTCCTGCTTGGCGATCAGCCGAAGGTGCTCGTCGCCCTTGGCCGTGTGCCGCTCGGGGATCGCGACGGCGCCGAGGAGCAGGTCGGGGTTGGTCTCCCGCCGGATCTCCTGGGCGCGGCGCAGGCTGGTGGCGACCCGCTTCTCGCCCGAGGAGGCACCGACGAAGACCGAGAGCGCCTTGGCCGGGTCCTGGGTCTTGACCCAGTCACGCAGCGTCGGCTCCTCGTACTTCCCGGTGGCGCGGTAGACCACGGCCGGCACGTCGAGGCCGGCGAGGTTGCGCTCCAGGAACTCGGCGGGATCGAGGGTGCGTACGAACGGGAACGGCCGCTCCTCGGGATTGCGGTCGGACTCGTCGTCGATGTCGTAGAGGATCAGCCCGTCGACCTCGAGCGGCCGGATCCGCTCGAGCGTGACCTCCGCGATCTGCTGCACCCGCTCCGGGTCCGTCGTCACCCGCGGCGGGGTGACCGCGAAAAGCAGAATCTCACCGGCACGGTCCCTGATGCGCTGCTGCAGATCCACGGTCTCAACGCTAGCCGAGGGTGCGGTGACCCGGCGCGCCTGTCCAGCACAACGCCGAGCCGGCGCAGATGTCCCAGCTCAGAACGCCGAGTCGGCGCATCTGCCCCAACGGCATGGGACAGATGCGCCGGCTGGGCCTGATCTTGCGGGACATCAGCGCCGACTCGGCGCGGATATCTGGGGCAGACGTGCCGAGTCGGCGTCAGATCAGTAGACGCTCGGGCCCGAGGCGGGGGCGTCGTAGCTCTCGGTGTCCGGCTTGATCTTGAACAGCTCCGCACGGCGCTTGATCGTCTCGGCGCGAGCCAGGCGCGGCTTGTCGCTGCCGTCACGGATGACGCGGCCGCCCTCCTCGAACTTGTGCAGGAACTCGTAGGCCCAGGTCACGTCCGACGGGGACGGGCTGAACGACTCGTTGATCACCGCGGGCTGCTCGAGGTCGAGGCAGAGCTTGCCGGTCATCCCCATCGCGACGCCGTCGGCACCCTGCTCGCGGAGCAGCGGGTGGCTGCTGCCGACCGTCGGGCCGTCGATCGGGCCGGGCAGGTTGCCGATCCGCGAGGCCAGGACGAGCTTGGTGCGCGGGTAGGCCATCGCGAGCGGGTCGTTCTCCGCGCCGGTGTCGCGGCGGTAGTCGCCGGAGCCGAACGCGAGCCGGTAGGCACCGCGGGCGCGGGCGATCGTGGCGGCGTCCTCGATGCCGAGCGCCGACTCGAGCAGCGGGATCACCGGGGTCGACCCGCCGAGCCGCTGGAAGGTGTCGGTCACCTGGTCGGGCGACTCGGTCTTCGCGAGCATCACGCCGGCGAGCGTCTCGATCCCGGCGAGCGCCGCGAGGTCCTCGCTCCAGTCCTCGGTGGTCCAGTCGTTGATGCGTACCCAGGCGCGGCCGCCGCCCTTGAGCCAGGCGGTCACGTTCTCGCGCGCCTGCCCCTTGAGCGAGGTGTCGATCGCGTCCTCCATGTCGAGGATGATCTGGTCGGCGCGGCTCAGCTGTGCGTCGTCGAAGATCTCCGTACGCATCGCGGAGACCAGCAGCCAGGACCTGGCGTTGTGACCTTCGACTCGGTTGGCTTCGCGCACCTCGCGCTTCTCGGCGATCTGGCTCGTGCTCATCGTTCGTCTATCTCCCTACTGGCGTCCTGGGCTGGGCGCGATTTGGACGGTAAACCAACGCGCTGGTGACTCGCGAGTAGGAAGCCTGCGGGCGGAGGGGGTTGAGACGAAACCCACATCCGGCCTGGTCCTAGGCCGGGTCGTCCTCGTCGGCGAGCGCCGGCATCGGCTGGATGATCTGGTAGACGGAGTAGAGCTCCATGTCCTCCTCGGCGGCCTGTCTGCCGGCGTCCCGATAGCGGGCGACGACCTCGTTCAGGTCGCGCTGCAGCTGCTCGGCATCGTCCTTGCTGAGCCGCAGGGACGACTCGGAGACGATCCTCTTGGCCGGGTCGTCCGCCTCCCGCGAGATCTGGAAGGCCTGGTCGACCAGGAGATGGCCCCAGGCGACCGAGCTGCGCTGGAACACCGTGTAGGCGGCCTCTCCTCCGGGCTGCTCGACGATCTGCCGGGGGCTGAAGGTGATGTCGTCGTCGACGAGCCGCCAGACGCGGTCGCGCTTGTCGCGGCCGGCATCGGGAGCGACCTCGACCAGGCCGTACTTCGCGAGCTGGCGCAGGTGGAAGCTGGCCTGGTTGGCCGGGATGCCGGTGCGCTGGGCGATGTCCGCGGCACGGAGGGAGCCGGCTGCCGACAGTTCGTGCAGCACGCGGTTGCGGGTCGGGTGGGCGATCGCGCGCAGGATCCGCGGGTCGTCGTACGTGGCCATGGCACCACCCTAGCCGAATCGCGCACCATCTAGTGCGCAAGAACTATTGCGCAATATATGTTGCGCATTCTACGGTGCTGCCATGACCTCCTACCGCGCCCTCGCCCGCAACCATGACTTCACCGCCCTGTGGGTCGGTGCCACCGTCGCCGAGCTCGGGACGCGGGTGAGCATCTTCGCGATGCCGCTGGTGGCGTACGTGATGACCGGATCGGCCTTCTGGGCGGCCACGGCCGAGGCGGCCCATCTCGTCGGCATGGTCGGCATGCTGCTGCCCGCCGGGGTGATCGCCGACCGGCGCCACCGGCTGCGGATCATGCGGTTCGCGCACGGATCGGGCGCGGCGCTGTACGCCTCGCTCGCGGTCGCCGGGCTGCTCGGGTCGCTCACCCTCCCCCACCTGCTGCTCGTCGCGCTGCTCACCGGAGTGCTCAACGGTCTCTTCGTGCCCGCCGAGAACTCGGCGATCAGATCGGTGGTCCCGGCCGAGGACCTGACCACGGCGCTCTCCCAGCAGCAGGCCCGTCAGCACATCGCCGGACTGCTCGGCGGCCCGCTGGGAGGGGTCCTGCTCGGCCTGTCCCGATGGGCGCCGTTCGCCGGGAACGCCCTCGCGTACGCCGCCGGGTGGCTGCTGCTCGCCCGGGTCCGCGCCGACCTCTCGGCGTCCCCGGCCCCGGTGCGAGACGCCGGGCGGAAGCCGCTGGCCGACCTCCTCGCGGGACTGGGCTACAGCTGGCGACAGCCGTTCCTGCGTACGCTGCTCTTCTTCGGTCCGGCCGCCAACCTCACCATCAACGCGCTCTTCTTCCTCGCGCTGCTGCGGCTGGTCGAGGCCGGCTTCCCTGCCTGGCAGATCGGGCTGGCCGAAGCCGCCATCGGCGCCTGCGGGATCCTCGGAGCGCTGGCCGCGCCCTGGCTGATCGACCGGCTGCCGACCGGGCGTCTCACCATCCTCGTCGCCTGGAGCTTCGTCCCGCTCTCGATCCCGCTGGCCTTCTGGACGCACCCGGCGGTGATGGCGCTGGCCGCGTCGGTGGGGCTCTTCCTGAACCCCGCGGGCAACGCCGGCGTGGCCGCCTACCGGATGGCGACGACCCCGCAGGAGCTGATCGGACGTGTCCAGGCGGCCGCGCAGTTCGTCTCGATGCTCACGATCCCGCTCGCGCCCGCACTCGCCGGGGCCGCGCTCGCCCTCGTCGACGGCACCACCGCGGTCCTGACCGTGACGGCGATGACCGCCGCGGCGGCCCTGATCCCCACCCTGGCCCGATCGGTCCGCTCGATCCCGCGCCCCGCGCAGTGGCGGTCCGAGACGCCGAACGACGCCGAACTCCGCCACACGGACGCCACGGAGCACAAAAGCAGGGTTCCGCTCGGATAGCCTTCCTAGGTCCCCCAACGCAACGTTTGCTCCTCGGAAGCAAAGGATCCCCGCCATGTTCAACCGGGCCTGCCTGGCGTTGGCACTTCTGGCCGGAGTGTTCGCCACGGTGCTGTCGCCGGCACCAGCTCACGCGATGACCGACTCCTGGGCCGAGTGGGCGCCCATCTCCGGAACGTCGAACGACTACTCCACGACGATGACCCAGCGGTCGGCCGGCTTCCCGAAGGCGCAGATGGCCAGCGACTCGCGCGTCAACGTCGCCCTCCCCAGCGGCGCCTCCACCTTCCTCGACGCGGGCACGCCGCCAGGGGCGAAGTACGGCTCGAGCCGGGGCTCGGCCTACATCAACCTGCGCCCGAAGGCCGACACCCCGAGCGGCGCCTCGACCACGACGTACGCCTTCGAGAACCCCACGCCCGACACCGGCTGGGCGTTCGTGCTCGGTGACATCGACTCCGACCAGGTCCAGGTCCAGGCGACCGACGAGAACGGTGACCCCGTCTCGGCCGCGGAGATCTCCTCGTGGTTCCAGGGGTCCTTCAACTACGCCGGCGGCACCGACCAGCCGACCTGGAACCCCGCCACCTCGACGCTGACCGGCAACCCGACCGCCACTGACACCAACGGCGCCAGCGGCTGGTACGAGCCCGACATCCGGCTCACCAGCCTCTCCTTCGTCTTCACCCGCCGTGCCGGTTTCCCGGTCTACCAGACGTGGTTCGTGAGCCGGGCCCGGCCGATCGGCGGCACGGTCGCCGACGTGTCCACCTCCGGGTCGTGCCCGGTCGAGGACTCGGTGCTCACCCTCGTCTCGCCCTACGGGGAGGAGCTGGCGACCACGAGCCCCTCCCCCGACGGCTCCTACTCCTTCGGCGAGTTCGCCACCCAGGACGGCTACATCGTCCGCCTGACCAAGCCGGACGGGTGTGCCACGGTCGGGCAGACCGAGGCGACCGTCAGCAATCGCGGCAACGACGGTGACCCCGCCTCGCGCGCAGACTTCGAGGTGCGGCAGATCATCCCGCAGCCCATCAGCGGCACCGTACGCGACGACGCCGGCACCCCGGTGCCCGGCGCGACCGTGACCCTGACCCGGCCGGACGGGACCACCGCGACCACGACCACCGCTGCCGACGGCAGCTATCTCTTCGACGACAACTTCCCCGGCACGGGCTACTCGGTGACGCTGACGGTTCCCGACGGCTACACCCCCGGTCCGGACGGGACGACCCGCCCCGACATCACCGTCGACGACACCGCGATCACCGACCAGGACTTCGTGGTGAACCAGCTGGCAGCCGTCTCGGGGACGGTCACCGGCGGCGGCCAGGGTCTCGGCGGCGTCCAGGTGCGCCTGGTCCCCGCAGACGGCGGTGAGCCGATCACCACCGTCACCGACGGCGACGGCAACTATGTGATCGACGGCGTGCCGCCGGGCGACTACACCGCCGAGATCGACGCGCCCGAGGGCTACACGGGTCCGACCACGCGGCCCGTCACCGTGTCCACGAGCGACGTGACCGGGGTCGACTTCGACCTCACCCGCCCCGGAGCGATCGGCGGGCGGGTCACCGACGCCGCCACCGGGGACCCGGTCGCCGGCGTCACCATCACCGTCGACGGGCCCGACGGCCCGGTCACCGCCACCACCGACGACGCGGGCGGCTACTTCGTCGAGGACCTCCCGCCGGGCGACTACACCATCACCGTCACCGCGCCCGACGGGATGCGCGTGGTGGGTGAGAGCTCGCGTACGGTCACGATCACCTCGGCCGGCGAGATCCGGGGCGGACAGGACTTCAAGGTCGAGAAGGTCGCCTCCCCGACCCCGACTCCCACGCCGACCCCCACGCCGACACCGGACCCGACCCCGACGCCGGACCCCACCCCGACGCCGGATCCGACCCCGGATCCCACCGTCGCACCGGCCCCGGGCGGAGACGAGAATCCGCCGGCGGCCCCGGACCCGGGACCGCCGACGGAGACCTCATCTCAGAGCTCGCTGCCCGAGACCGGCGGCCCGTCGTGGGTCTTCGCCGCGCTCGGCGTCTCGCTCATGCTCGCTGGCACCGTGCTCACCGTGACGGCGCGTCGAGCCGCCCGAAGGCGAGGTTGACCTCTTCGTTGACCACCGAGGTCGCCCAGATCTCCCGCCGCAGCGGGTGATCCACGATGGCCTCGGGGAACCGCTCGCGGATCGCGGTCGGGAAGTAGGCCACCAGACGCTGCGTCATCTCCGGATCCGTGGCCGGGTCGGGCAGACCCTCCGCGACCAGCTCGCGACGGCGCTCGATCTTGGTCCAGGCGAGCACGACGGCGAGCTCGGGAGCGGTGAGCCCCTCCCCCGCCTCCAGTCGGCGGGCGACCTCGGTCGGGGACGGCAGGCCCTCCACCTCACGGTCGAGCACGCCGGCGGTGACCCACTCCGCGATCTGACGCTCGTGAGCCTCCAGGAGCTGCGGCGCCGAGGCCACCGCCCGGGTCAGGGTCACGTTGTGGGCCTCGTTGTCGGCGAGGACCAGCGCGGCGACCTCGTCGGTCATCTCCTCGAGGAGCTCGTCACGCGCAGCCAGCGTCAGCGAGCCGGCGCGTACCTCTCGATCCAGCAGGATCTTGAGGTTGACCTCGTGGTCGGAGGTGTCGACACCGGCGGAGTTGTCGATCGCGTCGGTGTTGATCAGCCCACCCTTGCGGGCGAACTCCACGCGGCCGGCCTGGGTGATGCCCAGGTTGCCGCCCTCACCGACGACCCGCACCCGCAGCTCGGCGGCGTCCACCCGGACGCCGTCGTTGGCGTGGTCACCGGCGTCGGCGTCGGTCTCGCTGGACGCCTTGACGTACGTCCCGATCCCGCCGTTCCACAGCAGGTCGACCGGCGCCCGCAGGATCGCGCTGATCAGCTCCTGTGGGGTCATCCGCTTGACGTCGGTCGCCAGACCGAGCGCCGCGCGCACCTCGGGGCTGATCGGCACCCACTTCAGCTGCCGCGACCACACGCCGCCACCCGCCGAGATCAGTGAGGTGTCGTAGGACTCCCAGGTCGACCGGGGCATCTCGAAGAGCCGCTTCCGCTCCTGGAAGCCCGTGGCCGCGTCGGGCGTGGGGTCGATGAAGATGTGCCGGTGGTCGAAGGCGGCGACCAGCCGGATGCGGTCCGAGCGCAGCATGCCGTTGCCGAAGACGTCACCGGACATGTCGCCGACGCCGACCGCGGTGATCTCGTCGACCTGCGGGTCGATGCCCAGCCGCTTGAAGTGGTGCTGCACCGAGACCCAGGCGCCACGCGAGGTGATGCCCATCGCCTTGTGGTCGTAGCCCGCCGAACCGCCGGAGGCGAACGCGTCGCCGAGCCAGAAGTCGTACTCCGCCGCGACCGAGTTGGCCAGGTCGGAGAAGGTCGCGGTGCCCTTGTCGGCGGCGACGACCAGGTAGGAGTCGTCGCCGTCGTGGCGCACCACGTCGGCCGGCGGGACCACCCGGCCGTCCACCCGGTTGTCGGTGACGTCGAGGAGACCACGCAGGAACGTGACGTAGGCGTCCGGGCCGGCCACGCCCTTGGGGACGAAGCCACCCTTCGCGCCACCCGGCACGATCACGGTGTTCTTGACCTGCTGCGCCTTCGCCAGGCCGAGCACCTCGGTGCGGAAGTCGTCGCGCCGGTCGCTCCAGCGCAGACCGCCGCGGGCCACCGCGTCGAAGCGCAGGTGCACGCCCTCGACGTCGGGCGAGTAGACGAAGATCTCGTACGCCGGCCGCGGCAGCGGCAGGTCGGGCAGCTGCTGCGGGTCGAACTTGAACGAGAGGTAGTTCCGCCCGCGGTAGTAGTTCGTCCGCGTCGTCGCCAGGATCGCGGTGACGTAGCTGCGCAGGATCCGGTCCTGGTCCAGGCTGGCCACGTCGTCGAGGGCCTCGATGATCGCCTCGGCCCGCTTCGTCTCGTCACGCGTCGTGAGCGAGGGGTCGAACCGGGTCTCGAACAGCTCCACGATCTGCCGGGCGATGCCCGGGTTCGTGCACAGCGCGTTGCCGATCGAGAAGAACGAGCTCGGGGTGCCGGTCTGGCGCAGGTAGCGGGCGTAGGCACGCAGCATCGTGACCTGACCGTGGTCGAGTCCCGCCAGGACGAGGGCGTTCAGCCCGTCGATCTCGCTGCGCCCGGACCAGGCCTGGTGGAGCGCGGCGACCAGCTGGGTGGGCGTGCCGACCGGGGTGCCGGAGTAGGCGAGGCCGAAGTCGTAGATGAACCACTCCTCCGACCCGGACGTGCCGACGCCCTCGAGGTCGTAGGGCCGCTCGTCGGTGACCTCGAAGCCGAACGAGGACAGGATCGGGAGCATCAGGGACAGCGAGAGCGGGCCGCCGGTGCGGAAGATCTTGATCCGGAAGCCGCCGGGGCTCTCCGGGTCCTTGTAGAAGGAGAAGTCGACCGCCTCACCCTGGTGCGAGAGCAGCTCCAGGCGGGTCAGATCGGCGGCGCCGGTGTCGGCGTCGAAGTCCTCCTTGTAGGCCTCCGGGAACGCGTCGAGCACGTGCGAGAGCCGGGCCGCGCCGTCCTCACCGGCGTGAGCGATGACCGCGCTCACCAGGTCGTCGCGCCAGCTCCGGGCGGCCTTGCGCAGCCGCGACTCGAGGCTGTCGACGAGACCCGGAGTGTCCAGGGCCTTCCCCAGCGACTCGGTGGTGCCGTGCACCACGAAGTGCACCCGGGCGGTGGTCGACTCGCTGATGCGTACGGTGAACTCCAGGTCGGTGCCGCCGAGGGCCTCGAGGAGCACCTTCGAGAACCGCTCGCGGACCGTCGTGTTGTAGCGGTCACGCGGCAGCGAGACGAGCACCGAGACGTAGCGACCGTACGTGTCCGGCCGGACGGCCACGCGCAGGATGCGGCGCTCGATCGCTCCGAGCGCGGCCTCGGCGAGGTCCATCAGCTCCTCGGTGGAGGCGTGGAAGAGCTCCTCGCGCGGGTAGGTCTCCAGCGCGTCGAGCATGGCCTTGCCGGTGTGGCTGCGGCGGTCGTAGCCGGTGTGGTCGAGGACCGCGGCGACCTTGCCGCGGACGACCGGGATCCGGGTCACCGACTCCCGGGCCGCCTTCGTGGTGAAGAGACCGAGGAAACGGTGCTCGCCGACCACCTCTCCGGCGCCGTTGAAGATCTTGATGCCGACGTGGTCGAGGTAGGCAGGCTCCCCGACGGTCGAGCGGGAGTTGGCCTTGGCCAGGACGAGCATGACCTTGTCGCGAGCGTGGGCGGCGACCTTCGGCGGCATCTTGCCGTGGTCGGGGGCCTGCGGCGGGTCGGCGCGCAGGATGCCGAGGCCGGTGCCGGAGCGGCCGCGCAGGTAGTCGCCGTCGAGGCGGTACTCGCGGTAGCCGGTCAGCAGGAAGTGGTCCTCGGCGAGCCAGGCCAGCAGCTCGGCGGCCTCGGCGGCCTCCTCGCGCGGCACGCTGTTGGGCGGGGTGTAGCGCAGGCCGGCCGCGATCTCGGCCAGCCGGCGGTGCAGCCGCGGCTCGTCCTCGACGACCTCGCGTACGTCCTCGAGGACGCCCTCGAGACCCGCGACGATCTCCTTGGCCGCGTCGGGGGCGATCCGGTCGATCTCGATGTGCATCCAGGACTCGCGGATGTCTCCTTCGTTCACCCCCTCGAGCGCACCGGTCACGTCACGGGCGACCTCGATGACGGGGTGGACGACCAGATGGACGTCGAGGCCGCGGCGGTAGAGCTCGGTCTTGACCGAGTCCACGAGGTAGGGCATGTCGTCGACGACGATCTCGACGACGCTGCGGCCTCCGGCGGACCAACCGTCTGCGGCGGTGGTCGGGGTGAGGATGCGCACGGCGGCGGTGCCTTGCGGGCGGCTCGCGGCGAGCGCGAGATGCGATCCCACCGCGCCGGCGAGGTCGGCCTCGCTGCGGCCGGTGAGCTCCTCGGGGGCTACGTGGCGGAAGTAGGTGGCACTCGGCAGGCGGTTCTGCAGGACGTTCTGCGGAGCTTGGACAGGTTTGATATGCGTCTCCGTTGACACACCTCTCACGGTATCCCGGGAGGGCTCCGGATAGGCGGCCGCGTCCAAAGGAATCGCCGATGTGAGTCATAGGCTGATGGCCGGCCCGCGACCCCACGGTAAAGAGCATACTCAAAGAATGTGTCGGTTCTCTCGGCGCCATCACTGGTGACTCTGGCCGACCTAGGCGTCATGATGTGTGGTCATGAGCAAAAAGCTGTCGGTCGACCTCGCCTACGACGCTCCGATCGCAGCCGTCTCCGGGATGCTCGCCGACGCGGCGTTCCGCGAGCAGGTCTGCGACGCCCAGCACGCGCTGTCCAAGAGCGTCGCGATCACCGGGTCGACGGTGAGCATCCGCTACGCCCAGGCCGTCAGCGGCGTGCCCGGGTTCGCGAAGAAGTTCGTCGGCGACACGATCGAGGTGCACCAGGACGAGATCTGGTCGGCCGACTTCACCTCCGGCGACCTCAAGCTCACCCTGCCGGGCAAGCCGGGCTCGCTCGCCGGCACCGCCCGGCTGGCCGAGAACGGCACGAAGACGATCGAGACGGTCACCCTGACGGCTACCGTGAATGTGCCCCTGGTCAGCGGAAAGCTGGAGGATCTCATCCTCTCGATCTTCAAGAAGGGACTCGAGAAGGAGCACGAGGTGGGCACCCGCTGGCTCGCCGGCTGAGCCTCCTCCTTCCCCGTCCCACCAGCAGAAGAGCCCCAAAGGATTCGGCAATGACGACGACCCTTCAGCACGAGCTCGTCTACGACGCCCGCATGGGTGAGGTGTCCGCGATGCTCGCCGATCCGGGTTTCCGCGAGCGGGTCGCCGACGCCCAGGGCGCGCTCCGTCGCCGGGTGACCATCGGCGGTGCGCCGCGCGAGGTCCGGATCGACCGGGTGCAGTCGACCGTCGGCGTACCCTCCTTCGCGAAGCGCATCGTGAGCGGCGACCTCACGGTCCACCAGAACGAGGTCTGGTCCTCCGACACCGTCGCGGTCGTCGACATCACCGTTCCCGGCGGCCTGGCCACCCTGCGCGGCAACATCTCGCTGTCCGAGTCCGACGGGCGCACCATCGAGAGCGTGCGGCTCAACATCAAGGTGCCGGTGCCGCTGGTCGGGGCCAAGCTCGAGGAGTACGTCGAGCAGCTGATGCTCAAGGCCTTCGACCTCGAGCAGGCGGTCGGTGCGGCGTACCTGTCGCGCTGAAAAATCTCACCGATTCGGTGCAACCGAACTGAAAAGTCAGTCGTCCCCTTAGGTGCTCGGCAATAAGTTGCCGGGATCCAGGTCTCGGATCAGGAGGGATTCGGGCCACTCATGAGGGGGCATCTCGATGGTAAAACCTCGTACTCGCACGCGGCAGCTGGTCTCGGCCGGCATCGGGCTGGTGGCGGCCGCGCTCGTCGTCACCACGACGGTGGCGACGAACTCCGGTCCCGCGAGCGGCACCACCGGCAAGGGAACACTGAAGCTCGTCGCCGCAGCCGACACCGTCCAGGTCGAGGCCTGGGACGGGAACGCGTACGTCCAGCCGTCGGTCTGGCTGGCGGCGTACGACGCGGCCTTCGAGTTCCGGGCCAGCCACGCGGCCTATGACGAGCCGGTGAAGCTGACCAAGACCGTCATCCGGGGCAAGAAACGCAGCACCACGACCGCACCGGCGTCGATCGTCGACGGAATGAAGGGCTTCAAGGACGGCCTCCGGGTCACGCTGAAGAACAAGGCCGGCAAGGTGATCCTCGACGGCAAGCGGCCGCTGTGTCCCGGTGGCTACGACCGGCAGCGGGTGCAGACCGACGGCGCCACCGGTCCGGTCTACCCGGAGTTCTGCGGTGGCAACTGGTTCACCAAGGGCGTCCTGTACGGGATCGAGCGGGGCATGGCGGTCCCGGCCGTCTCCGACCTCGAGTTCGCGACCAAGGGCGAGACCGAGCTCACCATGACGATGAGCATCAGCAAGCCGGTCGCCGACTTCCTCGGTCTGCCGGACGCCAGCCGCACCGCCAAGCAGAAGCTGATCATCGTCGACGGCTGCCCCGATGGTGGCTGCGAGGGCGAGGGTGAGGGTGAGATGGGCATCATGGCGGCCCATGGCGCCGATGACGACCAGGCCGCTCGCACCGTGGTGCCTCGCGAGACCCTCGAAGGCGGCGAGAACGGCCGCGGCCGGCTCCCGCTGGGTGGCGGGCTCGGCATCATCAAGCCCGGCAAGCCGAGGAAGGACACCCTGCCCGACCTGGTCTCGCTGCCTGCGTGGCAGATCTCGACCGAGGTCGACGAGGGCGGCACCGACCGCCTCAACTTCGCCGCCAACGAGTGGAACGCCGGCCCCGCACCGATGGTCGTGGAGGGCTTTCGCCGCGGCACCTCACCGGTGATGGACGCCTACCAGATGTTCTACCGCGACGGCGAGCAGGTCGGGATCAAGAAGACCGGCACCATGGAGTTCCACGAGGCTCCCGAGCACAACCACTGGCACTTCCTCGACTTCGCCAAGTACGAGCTGGTCGACGCCAAGGACAAGGTCGTCTCGACCAGCGGCAAGCAGTCCTGGTGCCTCGCGCCCACCGACCCGGTGGACCTGACCGTGCCCGGCGCGACCCTGCGGCCCAGCCAGACCGGTCTGGAGTCGGCCTGTGGCGAGAAGTCCGCGCTCTGGCTCCGCGAGAGCATGCCGACGGGCTGGGGCGACACCTACAGCCAGAACCAGACCCAGGCCTTCGACCTGAGCAAGGTCAAGAACGGCACCTACCGGATCAAGGTGACCGTCAACCCCGACGGCAACCTGTACGAGAAGACCCGGTCGAACAACGTCAGCTACCGCACCATCACCATCGGCGGCAAGGCCGGTGCCCGCACCGTCAAGGTCCCGCCCTACCAGGGTGTCGACACCGAGACGTGGTGGGGCGAGGAGGAGTGACGATCTAGACCAGGCTAGATCGGGCTAGATCAGGTCGGGGATCTCCTGGGTCGCGAACCAGCCCAGGTCCTCGTCGGGGTCCGCGTCGGCCGGGCGATCTGCCAGGTCGGCGTGGACCGCGGCGACGAGCTTGAACGGCACCACCTGATCGCCGAGAGCCGCCGGCGCGTCGACGACGACCACGACCCGGCGCCCGGGACCGGCCAGGAGCGCCGCCGAGTCGTCGGCGGCGCTCATCAGGGCGGCGTACTCGGCCTCTTCGCTGTCGTCGGGGGCCGCGTAGCCGTCCGCGGTGCCGGGCAGCTCGCCCTGGGCGTACCAGTCAGCGAGGAGCTCGAGCGTGGCGGGTACGTAGATGCGGGTCACGCCTCTATTCTCCCGTGTTCTTGACGACGCGCAGACCTCGGGGCGCCCGGAAGCGACGTCCGGAGGCGGTGTCGAGCAGCTCGTCGAGGGCCTCGCTGATGCACTGTCCGACCAACGACGCGTCGGGCACGAGATCACGGTCGGCGGTGATCGCGAAGAAGACCTGCCCGTCGTAGGAGGTCACCCCGATCGCGAGGGTGTGCCCATCGGCCAGCGGGTGGATGGGATAGGAGGCCACCAGCCGGGACCCGGCCGCATAGCGGGGCTCCTGCGGGCCGGGCACGTTGCACACCGAGAGCAGGTAGTCGTGCTCGCTCTCGGCGGCCACGCGGGAGCCGACCATGTGGAACGTGGCCGGGGCGAAGCCGCTGATCCCGGCCAGTCGCTGTGCACTGACCGTGCGGGCGTTGGCCTTGTGCTGCTCGAAGGAGTAGGAGACCTGGTGGAGGCGCACCACCGGCGACGGCTCCGCGACCGGGAGCACCACGAAGTGGGGCGCGACCGCCGACCCGAGCTGGGTCGGGTCGAGCTCCTCGTCGATCACCGAGACCGGCACCAGCGCCGGCACCTGGCGTACGCCGGCCAGGGACTGCTGCCGGGTCATCAGCCAGGCACGCAGACCGCCGGTGACGGCCGCGAGGATAACGTCGTTGACGGTGCCACCGTGGGTGTCCCGGATGCGGCGGAAGTCGGCCAGGTCGGCCTGCAGCGTGACCACGAGCCGCTGCTGGGAGAGCACCCCCTTGAGCGGTGTCGGCCGCTCCGGAGCCCGGCCGGTGAGGGCCCGGGCGATGCCCGCACCCGCATTCTGGAAGTCCTTGGCGACGCCGGTGACCCGTCCGAGCGCGAAGCCGCCCAGGCTGCGCGCGGTGCCGGTCAGGCCGCTGACCGAGGTGACCGCGTCGAAGACCGCCCCCGCGACCAGCCGCGCGCTCGACTGCGGCTCCGGCGGCTCCCACAGGTCGGGCACGACCGGCCCGACCTCGGGCTTGTCGTCGAGCAGCAGCTGGACCAGGTCGACGGTCTCGGCGCCGTCCACCAGCGCCTGGTGGGTCTTGGTGACCAGCGCGACCCGGTCGCCGGCCAGCCCCTCGATGACATAGAGCTCCCACAACGGGCGGGAGCGGTCCAGGGGCCGCGAGACGATCCGACCGGCCAGGTCGAGGAGCTGGTCCATCGAGCCCGGGCGGGGCAGCGCGGAGCGGCGTACGTGGTAGGTGAGGTCGAAGCGGTCGTCGTCCGCCCAGACCGGGTAGGCGATCCGGCCCGGCACGACACGCACCCGTTGGCGGTAGCGGGGCACGAAGGCCAGCCGGTCCTCGACGTGCTCGAGGAACGCACCGTAGTCGAACCCCTCCGACCTGGGCTGGATCAGCTCGATGCTCGCCACCTGGTGCGGCACCGCCAGCGTCTCCCCGTCGAGGTACGCCACCTCACGTGGCCGAAGCCGGTCTCGCTGCCGCTCGCTCATGCCTCTCAGCCCCCTCTTTGGTTCATGTGCGATTGTGGCAGACGCCAGCTCGAACTTAGCCCACGAAACGGGGGAGTAATGCGCCTCACGGCCCGGATCATCGCGGTCGTGGCAGCAATCTGCGGGATCGCGTCCATCGCGACCGCCTGCGGAAACGACGTCGCCACCGAACCCAGCAAAGACAGCGACCCGGTGGTCGTCGAGATCAACTTCTCCGGTGACTCGGTCGATCCCCACGGAAGCCAGATCGACGTCCCGGTCGGCCACCGCGTCGAGCTCGACGTGACCGCCGACGCCGCCGGCGAGATCCACGTGCACTCCGACCCGGAGCAGTCCGCCGCCTACGGCGTGGGCACGACGCGGATCAGCCTGGGTGCGTTCGAGATCCCTGGTCAGTACGAGGTGGAGTCACACACCCTCGGCAAGACCATCGTCACCCTCGAAGTCAAGTGATCCTCACCCACGGCGTGGGCGGTCGCCAGGACCTCCCACTGCCGCTCGAGTACGTCATCGCGGGCGCTGTCCTCGCCCTCCTCGTGTCCTTCGGGCTGCTGGTGCTGACCACCCGGCGGGCCGCCGAGGGTGAGGTCGTCGGCCCACGGAATCCGCGCGGCTGGCCGCTGCCGCGTCTCGGGCGTGTCGTCGACTCCCCCGCCTGGACCGCGCTGTGGCGCGTCGTCGGCCTGCTGATCTTCGCCTACTTCGTGCTGGTCGCCTTCGCCGGCGCCGACAACGCCCTCAACCCCATCTTCGGGATGACGTACGTCTGGCTGTGGGTCGGCATCGTCCCGTTCTCGCTGCTGTTCGGACCGGTCTGGAAGGCGATCAGCCCGGCCCGCACGGTCGTGGCCGGGCTGACCTGGCTGCGCGGCCCCGGCGATCCGCCGCTCCACCTGTCCGCGCGCCTCGGCTACTGGCCCGCGGCGTTCACGCTGCTCGCCTTCGCCTGGCTCGAGCTGGTCTACCCGGACAACAACTACCTCGGCCCCGTACGCCTCTGGCTGGCCGTCTACCTGGCCGTGATGATCCTCGGCGGCGTGCTCTTCGGCGAGGAGTTCCTGGAGCGCTGCGACCCGTTCGAGGTCTACTCGTCGATGGTCGCGAAGCTGTCGGTGTGGGGACGCACCCAGGCCGGCAACCTGGTCCTGCGGACCCCGCTCGGCAACCTCGACACCCTGCGGCCGGCCCCGGGCATGGTCGCGGTGGTCTCGGTCCTCTTCGGCACCATCGTCTACGACTCCTACCGGGAGTCGCCGCCGTGGCTCCAGCTCGTGCAGAGCCCGGAGATCTCCGGCAGCACCGCCTACCTGATCAGCAACCTCGCCCTCATCTCGTTCCCCCTGCTCATGGCCGGGTTCTACTGTGTCGGCACGATGCTGACCGGGGTCGGCGACGTGCCGCGCCGGGCCCTGCCCGCCGAGCTGGCGCCCTCGATCGTGCCGATCATCGTCGGCTACGTCGTGGCCCACTACCTCAGCTACTTCTGGGAGAGCGGGCTGGCAACGCTGCGCAACGCGTCGGATCCGTTCGGAAACGGAAGCGACTGGTTCGGGACCGCGGACATGCCGGTCTCCTACTTCTTCGCCTTCCATGCCACGCTGCTGGCCGTCATCAAGGTGGCCGCGGTGATCATCGGGCACGTGCTCGGGGTGTGGTCGGCCCACATCCGGGCGCTCCAGGTGCTTCCGAAGAAGCATCTGGTGACCGGTCAGGTTCCCCTGCTGCTCACGATGGTCGGCTTCACGGTCGGTGGGTTGTACCTGCTGTTCGCTGCATAGCGCGTCTCTGCTTCACGGTTCACCCACCACGCATCCACAAAGTGGCGCATCCCTACCTAATGCGGACTAACAGGTTGGCGCCATTGTTTACGGCCGCTTGCAGAGTCTGGGAGACTGATCCTTATGTCTGGTACCCCCCGCTTCCTGACTCTTGCCGACGTGGCCGAGGTGCTCAACACCTCGAGCGCACAGGTCTATGCCCTTGTCCGCCGTGGTGAGCTCCCCGCCATCAAGATCGGCGGACGCGGCCAGTGGCGCGTCGAGTCCAGTGTCCTCGAGAAGTTCATCGATGACATGTACTCGCAGACCAAGGCCTTTGTGGCCGACCACCCGTTCGTCGAGGCCGAGGGCGCTGCGCCCGCCGCCACGCCGGACGCTTCTTGAGTCACAGCAACCTCAAACCCCCACAACTAAACCTTCCCCACAACAACGCGAAGAGCTGCCGGGCACAGCGCCCAGCAGCTCTTCGCGTCTTTTTTCGTCCTCCGGCGTCGCCGCGTGGCCGCGTCGGTCAGGCGAGGTTCTCGGTCTGCGCCTCCAGCTTGATCTTGAGCTGGTGACGGGCACCGTTGCGCATCACGGTGAACTCGATCGTCTCCCCCGGCTGGTGGGCCCGGATGGCGACGATCATGCCGATCCCGTCGGTGACGATGACGTCTCCGACCTTGGTGACCCGGTCGCCGTCCTTGAGGCCGCCGGCGGCCGCCGGCGAACCCGCCTCGACCACCGAGATCAGCGCTCCGTTGTGGTCGACCGCCTGGACGTCCACGGAGGCGCCCACGATCGGGTACGTCGCCTTGCCGGTCTTCAGGATCTGCGCGGCGGTGACCTTGACCTGGTCGATCGGGATCGCGAAGCCGACACCGATGCTGCCGCCCTCTCCACCCTCTCCGCCGCCGGCGGTCGCGATGGCCGAGTTGACCCCGATGACCTGGCCGACGAGGTTGACCAGCGGGCCACCGGAGTTGCCGGGGTTGATCGCCGCGTCGGTCTGGACGGCGTTGATGTAGGAGGTGTCGTCCTTGGACTGGCCGGTGCTCACCGGGCGCTGCAGCGCGCTGACGATGCCCGAGGTCACCGTGGAGCTGAGTCCCAGCGGCGACCCGATGGCGACGACCCCTTCGCCGATCCGCAGCCGTGACGTGCTGCCGAGCGAGGCCGGCTCGAGCTCCTTGACCTCGGGGACGTCGAGGACCGCGAGGTCGTAGACCGCGCTGCGCCCGACCACGTCGGCCTTGTAGCGGCGACCCTTGTGGTCGACCACCTCGATGCTGCCCTTGGCCTTGGCCGCGTCGGCGACCACGTGGTTGTTGGTGACCACGTGGCCGTTCCGGTCGAAGACGAAGCCGGAGCCGGTCGCGGCGTCGTCCACGCCCTGGTATTCGGCGAAGATCTGGACGGTCGAGGGCAGCAGCGTCGCGGCCACCTTCACGATGCTGGCGTCGTCGCCCGCCAACGGCGCGTCGGTCTCGATCGAGCCCGGGTCGAGCCCGCCGCCGGCCAGGCTGGACATGTCGTCCTGATCCTCGAGCACGCCACCCGCATAGCCGCCGAGCACCCCGAGCAGGAACGCGACCGCCGCCGCGAGCGCCCAGATCGGTCCGGGGACGCGCCGGCGCGTCGAGGAGTCGTCGCGGGCGTACGACGGCGGTGGCGGTGATGGCGGCCCGTCGAAACCGGGCAGCGATGCGCCGGGCGGAGGCGGCACCACGGGCGGCTCCGCGGGCGGAACCACGGGCGGCAGTGGCGCGGTGCCGGCGGCCGGAGCCGGCGCGACGGCGGCTCCCGGCATGCCCGGCAACGGCACCTCGGCCGTGTCGCGCTCGATGTCGTCCATGTCGTCAGGGGACGACTGTCCGGCCGGGGGCACGTCGGGCGCACTCGAGGGTGGTGCCCAACGTGAGATCCGCCGCGACTGGTCGTCTTGTGGTTCCTGCGTCACGACACCCATTCTTCCCACTGGCCCCAACAATGGGCAGCCCGGGTCTCGTGTCGCGTCGGTGGGCGCTCGGTCAGCGGCGTACGTGGGCGACGATCGGGGCACCCGGGACCTGGGTCACCGAGGTGACCGGGAGGTTCCTGGGGACCGGCGCGTCGGCGGGCGCCGCGGCGAAGGTGAACATGCTGAACACGGCGGCACCGACAGCACCGCCACCGGCGGCGACCATCACCAACGTACGCCGCATCGACCGGGGGTCGGAGTAGCTCTCGCCGAGATCGTCGGTGGGCCACACCGAGGCGGCCATGGCGCCGCCGAGGAGCGACCCTTTGAGGTCGGCCGGGGCCGATACGCCGGGATCGACGCTGAGCCCGGCCAGACGTCGCTTGAGCCAGCCCTCACGCTCGACCAGACGGCGGCAGGCGCAGCACTCGTGGACGTGGGCCCAGGCCCGCTCCTCCTCCGCTGCGGGGAGCTGGCCGTCGAGAAGCGCGCTGGTCCGCGCGCCGAGATGGTTACCCAGAAGACTCATGAAGCCCCGCCCCACAACACCTTGGGCCCGGAGTGCCGCAGTCGTCCGCCGCGCGGGGCACGGTGGGCGAGAGCGTCACGGAGCATCGCCCGGCCGCGGTGGATCCGCGAACGGACGGTGCCGAGCTTGGCACCGAGGATCTCGGAGATCTCCTCGTAGGAGAGCCCCTCCACGTCACAGAGCACGACCGCGGCCCGGAAGTCGGGCGGCAGCGTGGCCAGCGCGCGCTCGATGTCGTCGTCGAAGCGCTGGTCGGTGTAGGCCAGGTCCGGCGTCGGCCCACTGCTCGTCAGGCGCGAGGCGCGCTCGTCGGAGAGGGCATCGAAGCGGATCCGCTGCTTGCGGCGGGCCTGGTCGAGGAAGAGGTTGGTGGTGATCCGGTGCAGCCAGCCCTCGAAGGTGCCGGGGCTGTAGGTGTCGAGAGAGCGGAACACGCGCACGAAGACCTCTTGGGTGAGGTCCTCCGCATCGGGGCGGTTGCCGGTCAAACGGTAAGCAAGCCGGTAGACCCGGTCGGAGTGCTTCTCCACGATCTCGTCCCACGACGGCACACCCGGCTCTGCAGTCGGGGTCTCGCTCGCGGGGTTCGCGGTCATGGTGCTCCTGCCTGTCTCGCTGATCGCTGACATCTCCTACGGTAGATCGCCTGGACCGGGAAGGGCTGAGAGTTGCCTGTGAGGCTCCTATTTTTCCTCTTCCTGTCACCGTCTAACGCACAAGTTGGATCAGGCGTTCCCGCACCGTTGAGCGAAACAGGTTAGGTTTTGCGGTGTGACCAGCCCTGTCTCGACCGCAAGTTGGACCTACGCCGACGAGTTCGTCGCGGAGGACGACCTCCTCGCTGCCGCCCGTTCCCGGGCCGAGGAGGTCGGTGTCGCGCCGATCGGGCCTGGCGGCGGAGCCACGCTGCGCTTCCTCGCCTCGGTCCTCGACGCCAAGAACGTCGTCGAGGTCGGCACCGGCACCGGTGTCTCCGGGCTGTGGCTGCTGCGTGGCATGCGCCCCGACGGGGTCCTGACCACCGTCGACATCGAGACCGAGCACCAGCGGCTGGCCCGCCAGAGCTTCACCGAGGCCGGCTTCGGCCAGCGGCAGGCGCGGTGCATCGCCGGCGCCGCCCTCGACGTGCTCCCCCGGCTCACCGACAACCACTACGACATCGTCTTCGTCGACGGCGACAAGACCGAGTACGCGGCCTATCTCAAGGAGGCCCTGCGCCTGCTCCGCTCCGGCGGCGTCGTCGCCTTCGACAACGCCCTGTGGCACGACCGCGTGGCCGACCCGTCCGTACGCGACGAGGAGACCGCCACCATCCGCGAGCTCAACCAGCAGGTCGCCGACAACGACGACCTCATCCCGCTGCTCCTCCCGGTCGGCGACGGCCTCCTGCTCGCCCGCAAGTCCTAGCCGGGACGACCGGAGCGACCGCGCGAAGCGTCACCCCATCGGCCGAAGCGTCACCCCCGTCGGCCGAATGGTCACATAGGTGCCAACTCGGCCGACGCGAGTGACTTCTCGACCAGCGGGGGTGACCTCTCGGCCGACGGGGGTGACTTCTCGTCAGAGGCCGGCCAGGGGGTCGGCACCGGCGAGCCAGGTGAGCAGGACCCGGGCACCGAAGCCGGTGGGGCCGGGGGTGAGCTCGTGGACGTCGGCGTAGGCGTCGCCGCAGGCCACATCGAGGTGGGCCCACGGTACGTCACCGGTGAAGTGGTGCAGGAAGAGCGCAGCCGTGATGGCGCCCGGTCCACCGGGGGCGTTGTCGGCGTCGGCGACCTTCGAGGACAGCTTGTCCTCGTAGTCGGCGACCAGCGGCATCCGCCACAGCGTCTCACCGGAGACGTCGGAGGCCTCAGCCAGCAACGTCGCCAGCGCCTCGTCGTCGGCGAAGTAGCCGGCCATCGTCTGCCCCAGCGCCACGCGCATCGCACCGGTCAGGGTGGCGATGTCGACCAGGGCGGCCGGTTTGATCTTCTCCACGGCGTACGCCATCGCGTCGGCCAGGACGAGGCGGCCCTCGGCGTCGGTGTTGGTGACCTCGGAGGTGCGGCCGCCGTAGTGGGTGACCACGTCGCCGGGGCGTAGCGCCGAGCCGGAGATGGCGTTCTCCGCGGAGGCGATGAGGCCGACCACCTTGACCGGGCAGCCGACCTCGGCCAGCGCCGACATCACCGCGAGCACCACTGCGCCCCCGGTCATGTCGCGCTTCATGTTGACCATGCCGTCACCGGGCTTGATGTTGAGCCCGCCGGTGTCGAAGGTGATGCCCTTGCCGACCAGCACCACCGTCGGGGCCGTCTTCAACGAGCCCAGCCGGCCGGACCTGCGGGGCGTGTAGTCGAGCCGGATCAGCCGCGGCGGGGTCGCCGACCCCTGACCGACGGCGACGATGCCCCCGAAACCCTCCGCGGCGAGCTGTTCCTCGTCCCAGACGGTGACCTTCAGACCGGTCTCCGCCCCCAGCGAGGTGGCCTGCTCGGCGAGCCAGGCAGGGTTCTTGAGGTTGCTCGGGACCGAGGAGAAGAACCGCGCGCGCCAGCCGGCGCGCGCGATCGCCTGAGCCCGGTCCAACGCTGCCGCCTGGTCATCGCCGAGGTCGGCCAGAGTGATCGTCTCCACCGGCGTCCACGGCGCACCCTCGGAGCGCCAGTGGAAGAGGAAGGACCCGAGGGTCGCGCCGGCCACGAACGGCTCCAGCCCGACCTCGGGGTCGACTGCCGGGATCGTCGTGACCACATCGGTCCGGTCCCGTACGGCCCGGGCCAGCGCGGCGCCCGCCCGCCGGAAGTCGTCGCGCCGCTGCGCGCCGACACCGATCAGGAGGATCTGACGCAGAGGGCCGGAGCCGGTGACGACGTACGTCGTCACCTCACCGGCACTGCCGGTGGCACCTTCGAACTCGAGGTGACCCAGAAGGTCATGGCGGTCGCCCAGGTCGGCGGCCCCAGGACCGACGACCAGCGCATCGTCGCCAGGGACGACAGGCAGCGCGATGATCTCGGCATCGAGGCTCTCCGGACCGAGCGGGCTGAGCGTGAAGGTGGGTGGCGTGACCTGGGACGGCAGAGCCGGTGACGGCAGCGTGGTGGTCATCTACGCGTTCAGCCCAAGACCCTTGATCTCTTCGCCGAGCGCAGCGGCCTCTTCGGCGTTCAGTTCGACGACCAACCGGCCACCACCCTCGAGCGGGACGCGCATCACGATGCCCCGACCTTCCTTGGTGACCTCCAGCGGACCGTCTCCCGTCCGCGGCTTCATCGCCGCCATGCGGCACCTTCTTCCGTGTCTCGCGTGTCGGCGCTCACCTGCCGGATGGCCTCGGAGCGCGCATTGCGAGTCCATTATCCCTCATCAGGTCAGCAGACCTGACGGCAAGGTGGGAGTTTCGGCGGGTTGACCTGCCTTTGGACTGTCAGATGACCGAGGTTCCGTAGGCCCAGGTCAGCCAGATCGCCAGGATCACCAGCGTGATGTGCACCACGATCGCGGCACCGGAGGCCTCGAAGAAGCCGCCCTCTCGCTCACCACGGGCGCCTCCGACGGACCGGTCGTAGGCCTCGTCGTAACGCTCGTCGTAGCCGTTGTCGTAGCTGTCGTCATAGCCGCGGTCGTAGGCCTGGTCGTAGTCGTGGCCCTGGGCGTACGCCTGGTCGTAACCCTGGTCGTAGCCGTGCTCGTAGCCCGGGTAGGACTGCTCGTCGTAACCCGGCTCCTGCCGCCGGCGACGCGGCTGCGCCTGGGGCGCTCGCGGGGCCCGTGCAGGGGGCTCGATCCGGTCCCGGTCGCGCGGTCCGTAGGAGTCGAAGGAGTAGGGATCGTACGTCTCGGGCTGCTGCTCCGCCCGCCGGCCCGACTGCGGGCTCGGCGCGGGCGCCGGCGGCGGCGCGGGCGCGGGCTGGGGTGCCGGTCGCGGCCCGGGACGGGGTGCCGGGCCGGGTGCGGGGCGGGGTGCGCGGGGCGGGCTCGGCTGCTGCTGAGCCGGGTAGTCGTAGCTGCTGTCGCGCCGGTATCGGCGGTCGGCGAACTCGTCGTGGCCCTCGTTGCGGCGGTCGTCATAGCGACCGTCGAAGCCACGGGACCGTCGCTGCGGCGGCTCCTGGCGGCGACCCCACGGATCCTGGCCGCCCGGGGCCCGGCCCGGCGTGGCCTGGCCCGGCTGAGCCTGCCCAGGCTGAGGCTGGCCCGGCTGAGGCTGCTCGGGCGCCGACCGCTGAGGGGTCGGACGCTGGGGTGCCGGACGCGGAGGGGCAGGCTGCTCCGGCGCTCGCCGCTCCTGGGCGGGTCGCGCGGGCGCCGGGCGCTCCGAGCGCTCCGGGCGCTCCGGGCGCTCCGGGTGGGGCTGCTCCGGACGCGACTGCTCCTGCCGCGGACGGGCGGGAGCCTCCGGGGCGGGCGGCGGGGGCACGGGCTGGTGGCGTACGGGCTGCTGAGGCGCCGGCGGCTGAGGGGCGGGCCGCTGGGCGGAGCGCTGCGGCGCGGAAGACTGCTGCGGTGCGGGCGGCGGCGGTGTCTGTCGCCCTGCCACCCGGCGACCGACCTGCCCGTCCCGCGCAGGGGCGGGAGCAGGCGCCGGCGGCGGCGAGGGCTCACGCTCGATCGGCGCCATCACGGCGGTCTCCTCGACGCCCGCTGCGGCCCGACGAGGCTCGGGCCGACGCTCGGCCGGGCGCCCCGGCTGAGCAACGGGCTGAGCGAGGGGCTGGGCGACCGGCTGGGCGACCGACTGAGCCTGGGCCGCCCGGCGCGGGTCGGCGTAGCCCGCCCGGTCATCGACCTCGGCGTAGTCGTCGTAGCCGGCCTCGGCATAACCCGGCTCGTCGTAGCCGTAACCGTCCTCGGCGTACTCCTCGTCGTAGCCCTCGTCGTAGCCGTAGTCGTCGTGGCCGGCCCCGGCGCGATGCTCCTTGAGCCGCCGCGCGAGCAGGTAGAGACCGGCGATCGCGGCGAGCCAGATCCCGAAGAGCCCGATCACGCCCGGAACGTCACCGCCGAGGAAGAACGAGGACGGCGAGGCGAGGAAGAGGATCCAGACCAGCAGGCCGGCGACACCGGCGTAGAGGTGGACCCGGGGCGGCAGCCCGGCCTCCTGCGGCTGCAGGAGATGCGGCTTGAGATAGGTGAGCGCGACGATCACCGCGACCAGGGCGGTCACGGCGTAGACGAGTACGGCAGCGAAGCTCACGGCAGCGATTCTGTCCTAGACGTCGGGCGAGCCCGAATCGGGCTCGGGCGTTTGTGATGTGAGTCCCCCGACTCCGACCTCGGCACCGGCATCCCCGGCGGCGGTCGACTCACGCCATTCTGCCTCCTCGGCAAGGCGTGCGATCAGAGCGTCCACCTCGTCCATCCGGTAGCCGCGGAGGGCCACCGAGAACCGTACGCGACGCAGGTCTGCCGCCTCCAGGACGCGATCGCGGGGCACCAGGGCGTCGGGCTGGTCGCCGTACTCCTCCCCCATCGGCGCGCCCGACCCGGCGGCGACGAGGGCGACTCCGCCGAGAGCGAGCACGATCAGTGCCGCGAAGATCCAACCCATCCTTCAGTCACGCGCCTTCAGCATCAGCTCGACCGCCTCGTCCACGTCGTCGGTGAGAGTGATCATGTCCAGGTCGCTCTGCTTGATCCGGCCGTCGGCCAGCATCGTCTCCCGCATCCAGTCCAGCAGGCCCTCCCAGTGCTTCACGCCCATCAGGACGATCGGGAACTGGGTGATCTTCTTGGTCTGGGAGAGCGTCATCGCCTCGAAGAGCTCGTCCATGGTGCCGAGGCCGCCCGGCATGACGACGTAGCCCTGGGAGTACTTGACGAACATCATCTTCCGCACGAAGAAGTAGCGGAAGTTGAGCCCGAAGCTGACGTAGTCGTTGAGCCGGGCCTCGAAGGGCAGCTCGATGCCGAGGCCGATCGACTCGCCGCCGGCCTCGAGGGCGCCCTTGTTGGCCGCCTCCATCGTGCCGGGGCCACCACCGGTGATCACCACGAAGCCCGCCTCGGCCAGACCCCGGCCGATCGCCTCGGCCTGGGCGTAGGTCGGGTGGTCCTGAGGCGTGCGCGCGGACCCGAAGACGCTGATCGCCGGGCCGATCTCGGAGAGGTCGTTGAACCCCTCGACGAACTCGGCCTGGATCTTCATGACCCGCCACGGGTCGGTGTGGACCCAGTCACCGTGGCCGGAGCTGTCGAGCAGTCGCTGGTCGGTGGTGCTGCCGGCGGGGCGTCCCTTGGTGGGGCGTGGGCCGGAGCCGCTGCGTCGGGTCATGCGGTCAACCAATCACGAAGGGCCTGCTCGCACGTGGTGATCTCGGAGATCCGCACGTGCTCGTCGGCCTTGTGGGCGAACATCGGGTCACCTGGACCATAGTTGACCGCCGGTATGCCGAGAACGGTGAACCGCGCCACATCCGTCCAGCCGAACTTCGGCCCCACCTCGCCACCGACCGCCTCGATGAACGCCTTGGCCGCCGGGCGGTCCAGGCCGGGCAGCGCGCCCGGTGCCGAGTCGGTCAGGGTGACGTCGTAGCCGTCGAAGAACTCGGTCACGAAGGCCAGCGCCTCCTCCTCGCTCCGGTCCGGCGCAAAGCGGTAGTTGACCGTGACCACGCATTCGTCGGGGATCACGTTGCCGGCGACTCCCCCGGAGACGAAGACCGCGTTGAGACCCTCGTGGTACTCCAGCCCGTCGATGACCGGCTTGCGCGGGACGTACGCCTCCAGGCGGCGCAGCACCTCGCCGGCCTTGTGGATCGCGTTGACGCCGCGCCAGGAGCGGGCGCTGTGGGAGCGCTCGCCGGTGGTGCGCACCTCGACCCGCAGCGTGCCCTGGCAGCCGGCCTCGACGCCGGCGTTGGAGGGCTCCATCAGGATCGCGAAGTCCCCGGCGAGGAGGTCGGGCTCGCTCGCCGCGAGCTTGCCGAGACCGTTGTGGACGGCCTCGATCTCCTCGGCGTCGTAGAAGACGTACGTCACGTCGCGGTTGGGCGCGTCCAGGGTGGCGGCGAGCTTGAGGATGACCGCGTCGCCGGACTTCATGTCGCAGGCACCGAGGCCGTGCAGGATGCCGGCCGCCTCATCGAGGCGGCTCGGGAAGTTGCCGTTGACCGGCACGGTGTCGAGGTGGCCGGCGATGACCACGCGCTCGGGGAGGCCGAGGTCGGTGCGCGCCACGATCGAGTTGCCCCGCCGCTCGACGACGAGGTGGTCGTAGGCGGCCAGCGCGTGCTCGACGGCGTCGGCCAGCTCCAGCTCGTTGAGGCTCACCGAGTTGATGTCCATCAGCTGGCGGGTCAGCGTCACCACGTCGGTCGTCAGGTCGATCTCGGGAGTGTCAGGACTGGTCGTCACAGGCGCTAGTCAACCAGCCCGCCATGAGGACTCGGCGCCTGGATCCCGGACATCCGTCCTCGCGTGCGACTCACGCGGTAGATTCTAGAGTTAATGACTCGACTTAATGAAGAGAGGGGTTGATGAGCACCGTGCCGCGTACGATCCTCTTCGACGGGCCCGACCCGCTGCACCTCTCCGGCGGCGGCACGCTGGCGCCCGTCGAGGTCGCCTATGCGACCTACGGCGAGCTGGCACCCGGCCGGGACAACGCCGTCTTCATCGCCCACGCACTCACCGGCGACGCCGAGGCCGCACAGTGGTGGCCGACGATGGTGGGGCCCGGAAGGCCAGTCGACACGGACCGGTTCTTCGTCGTCTGCGCCAACCTCCTCGGCGGCTGCCGCGGCACCACCGGGCCCTCCTCGACCGACCCCGCGACCGGCCGGGCCTGGGGGCTCGACTTCCCACTGATCTCGGTCGCCGACCTGGTCACCGTCCACCGCCGGCTGCTGGCCCACCTCGGCATCGAGAGGCTCCACGCCGCCGTCGGCGGATCGCTCGGCGGCATGCAGGTCCTGCAGTGGGCCGCCGACGCCCCCGGCCAGATCGAGCGGGCGGTCCTGGTGGCCGCCTCCGCCCGGCTGAGCACCCAGAACATCGCGCTCTCGAACATCGCCCGGCAGGCGATCCTGCGCGACCCCGACTTCCGCGGCGGGCGCTACCCGGACCACGGCATCGTTCCCGTCAACGGGCTCTCGGTGGCGCGGATGCTCGGCCACGTCACGTACGTCTCCGAGCCCGGGCTGGAGGCGAAGTTCGGCCGCTCGCGGCGCGACGGATCGACGCCCGGGTTCGGGATCGACTTCGAGATCGAGAGCTATCTCGACCACCAGGCGAGCACGTTCGTCGACCGCTTCGACGCCCTCTCCTACCTCTACCTCTCCCGTCTCCTGGACTACTTCGACCCCTTCGCCGACGACGCCTTCGCGGCAGCGATCCGGGACACCCGGTTCCAGCTGATCTCCTTCGACTCCGACTGGCGATTCGGGACCTCCCACTCGGTCCTGATCGAGAAGGAGCTGCGGCGCGCGGGGGTCGACGTCGAGCGCCACGAGATCGCCTCGACCTGGGGCCACGACTCGTTCCTGCTCGACCCACCCGGCTACCTCGACCTCGTCGAGGGCTTCCTCAACGATCGAACTGGAGTTGTTCATGACTGACCACGCGTACGGCTTCAGCACCCGTGCGATCCACGCCGGCAACATCCCCGACGCCGCCCAGGGCGCCCGGGCCCTGCCGATCTACCAGTCCGCCTCGTTCGTCTTCGACGACACCGCCGACGCCGCGGCGCGCTTCGCGCTGCAGAAGTACGGCAACATCTACACCCGCGTCGGCAACCCGACCGTGGCCGCGTTCGAGGAGCGCATCGCCTCCCTGGAAGGCGGCATCGGGGCGGTCGCGACCGCGTCGGGGCTCTCCGCCGAGTTCGTCACCTTCGCCTCCCTGGCCGGCGCCGGCGACCACATCGTCGCCTCGGCCCAGCTCTACGGCGGCTCGGTCACCCAGCTCGACGTCACCCTGCGTCGCTTCGGCGTTTCCACGACCTTCGTGAGCTCGACCGACCCGGAGGCGTACGCCGCAGCCATCCGCCCCGAGACCAAGCTGCTCTTCGCCGAGACCGTCGCCAACCCGTCGGGCGACATCGCCGACCTGGCCGGGCTGGCCGACGTGGCGCACGCGCACGGGGTGCCGTTCGTGGTGGACTCGACGATCCCCACGCCCTACCTGTCGCGGCCGATCGAGTGGGGCGCCGACATCGTGGTCCACTCGGCGACCAAGTTCCTCGGCGGCCACGGGACGACGCTCGGCGGCGTGGTCGTCGAGTCCGGCCGCTTCGAGTACTCGCCCGAGCGGTTCCCGCTTTTCCACGAGCCGGTCGAGCACTACGGCGGGCTCTCGTGGTGGGGCAACTTCGGCGAGTACGCCTTCCTCACCCGGCTCCGCGCCGAGCACCTGCGCAACGTCGGCGCGACCTTGTCGCCGCAGTCGGCATGGCAGCTCGCCCTGGGCGTCGAGACGCTGGCCCTGCGGGTCCAGCGGCACGTCGAGAACGCGCGGATCGTCGCCGAATGGCTCGATGCCGACCCCCGGGTCGAGCACGTACGCTGGGCCGGACTGCCCTCCCATCCGGACCATGCCCGGGCGCAGAAGTATCTGCCCCAGGGCCCGGGCAGCGTGTTCTCCTTCGACATCGCGGGCGGCCGGGCGGCCGGGGAGCGGTTCATCGAGTCGGTCGAGCTCGCCAGCCACCTGGCCAACATCGGCGACGCCAAGACCCTGGTCATCCACCCCGCCTCGACCACCCACCGCCAGCTCAGCGAGACGCGGCTGGCCGAGGCCGGCGTCGCCCCCGGCCTGGTGCGGATCAGCGTCGGCATCGAGGACGCCGACGACATCATCTTCGACCTCGACCAGGCGCTCACCGCCGCCACGAAGGAACTCTGATGACCATCGCGCAGATTCCCCATGAGCCGACCGCACGCGAGCGCCAGGGGCTGCTCCGAGCGGCGACGTCGATCGCGATCGTCGGCTTCTCCCCCAACACCGCCCGGTCGAGCTACTACGTGGCGACCTACCTCGCCCAGGACACCGACTTCCGGCTCTACTTCATCAACCCCAACGCCGCCGGCCGGGAGGTGCTCGGCCGCACGGTCCACGCCAGCCTGGCCGACCTCCCGGAGACGCCCGACATCGTCGACGTCTTCCGGCGGGCGAGCGACCTGCCCGCGGTCGTCGACGAGGTGGTCGCGCTGGGCTCGCCGGTGGTCTGGTTCCAGCTCGGGCTGACCAACGACGACGCCGCGGCGACCGCGCGCGCCGCCGGGCTGACCGTCGTCCAGAACCGCTGCCTCAAGATCGAGCACGCCCGGTTCCACGGCGGCCTGCACCTGGCCGGGTTCGACACCGGCGTGATCTCGGCACGCCGGACCGCACGGTGAGATCCATCCTTTAGTCGAGTTATTTAGTCTACTATCTCGTATAACCAGTCTCCTCGACCACGGAGTGTTCCCATGAGCATCGATTCCACGACACAGCTCAACGACGTCGACCTCGCCGCCGTCGGCAACCTCGTCCAGGCGATCCAGGACGACCCCGCCAAGGCGCGCACCACCTGGGCCGCCCACGTGACCTGGAAGGGCGCCTTCGCCTCCGAGGCGAAGGTCCGCTCCTTCGAGCCCACCCCGTCCGACGAGCCCGCCGGTCTCGGCGGCGGCGACACCGCCGCCAACCCCGTCGAGCAGCTTCTCGGCGCCCTGGGCAACTGCCTCGCCGTCGGCTACGCCGCCAACGCCTCGGTCGCCGGGATCGAGCTCGACGACCTGCGCATCGACCTCAAGGGCGACGTCGACCTCACCGTCTTCCTCGGCCTCGCCGAGGGCCACGCCGGCTTCGACGCGATCGACGCCGTGGTCACCATCGCGTCCGAGGCATCCCGCGAGGAGCTCGAGACGCTCCACGCCAAGGTGCTCGCCAGCTCGCCCGTGGGCCACACGCTCCGCAACGCGGTCCCGGTCAACGTCTCGCTCGCCTGACCACGGTCCCCACACCCCCATCCGCATCCATCGAAACGAGGAACCACCGATGACAGAGACCACTGTCGACAACGGCGTCAACGTCGAGGCCCTGCTCGGCGCGCGCGCCGCCCTCCAGGAGACCCCGGAGGCCGCCAAGTTCACCTGGCGCGCCACCAACACCTGGGTGAAGGGCACCCACTCCAAGAGCAAGGTCGAGGGCTTCTTCGGCCTCGGCGAGGAGCAGGAGGCCGGGCGCTCCTTCGAGTCCGACGGCGACCACCCGCCGCAGTTCGCCGCCGACAACCAAGGCCCCACGCCGGTCGAGACCGTCCTGGTCGCCCTCGGCGGCTGCCTGACCGCCGGCGTCGCCGCCGTCGCCCAGCAGCGCGGCATCCAGCTCAACTCGGTCACCGCGACCATCGAGGGTGACCACGACATCCGCGGCATCCTCGGCGCCGACGCCGACGTACGCAACGGCTTCACCGGCGTCCGCGTGAACTACTCGATCGACGCCGACGCCTCCCCCGAGGACATCGAGGCGCTGGTCGCGCAGTCGCAGAAGCGCTCGGCCGTCTTCGACATCCTCACCAACCCGACCGCGGTCAGCGTCTCGGTCTCGTGATGACGAGTGTCCCGTCTCGCCGCACCACGGTCGCGGTGATCGGGGCGGGGCACAGTGGCCTCGCAGTGAGCCACCGACTCGGTGCCGAGGGGATCGACCATGTCGTCCTCGAGCGCGGGCAGGTCGCTCACTCGTGGCGTACGCAGCGCTGGGACTCGCTCCGCCTCCTCACCCCGGGCTGGATGAACCGGCTGCCCGGGCTCGGCGACCCGCTGCTCGGCCCCGCCGAGGCCGACGAGTTCCTCACCGCCGCGCAGGTCGCCTCGCTCGTCGCCGGCTACGCCGACGTGATCGCGGCACCGGTGCACGAGAACGTCGAGGTCCACCGCGTCTCCCCCGGTCCGAACGGCTACCTCGTCGAGACCTCCGCGGGTCCCTGGTCGGCCGAGCACGTCGTGCTCGCCACCGGTTCCGTACGCGGCGTGCTGCCCGCCCTGGCCGCCGAGCTGCCGCCCGGTCTGCCGTCGGTGCACGCCATCGACTACCGGCGTCCCTCCCAGCTGCCACCCGGCGGCGTGCTGGTCGTCGGGGCGGCCGCGAGCGGCGTACAGATCGCGGCGGAGCTGCAGGCCTCGGGCCGCCAGGTCACCCTCGCGGTCGGCGAGCACGTCCGGGTGCCGCGCCGCTACCGAGGCCGTGACATCTTCGCCTGGATCGAGGAGGCCGGCATCCTCGACGAGCGCTGGGACGAGCTCGACGACATCACCCGTGCCCGGCGACTCTCCTCGTTCCAGCTCGTCGGCGGCACCACCACGCTCGACCTCAACACGCTGCAGGAGGCGGGCGTCCGGGTGGTCGGCAAGCTGGCCGGGCTGCGCGACGGCGCCGCGCTCTTCTCGGGCTCGCTGGCCAACATGGCGGCGCTGGCCGACCTCAAGGCCAACCGGCTCCTGAGCGGCATCGACCAGACCTTCGGCGGCTCCGGCGAGCGGCTCGAGCCGACCCGGGTCCCCGAGCCGCTGCTGTCGCTCTCGCTGACCTCCGGCGAGATCGGCTCGGTCGTCTGGGCGACCGGCATCAAGCCCGACCACGCTTTCCTCGACGCCGACGTCTTCGACCGCAAGGGCGCGATCCGCCACGACGGCGGCGTCACCGACCTCCCCGGCCTCTACGTCACCGGCCTCCCGGTCCTCCGCCGCCGCCGATCGACCTACATCGACGGGGCCCGCGACGACTCCGCCGACCTGGTCGCCCACCTCTCCCAACGCCTGGCCTCCCCCACCCGCCGCACCGCCGGCTGACCCACCCCAGACGCCGAGTCGGCTCGTTCTGACTCAGATCAACGCCGAGTCGGCTCGTCATGACGAGCCGACTCGGCGGCGTCTTCTGTCAGGACGAGCCGGCTCGGCTAGCGGCCGACGTGCGCGAGGACGCCGTCGATGATCCGGGCCAGCCCGTAGTCGAGCTCGCGCGCAGGGTCGGTGGCGGCCTGGTAGGCCTCGCCTGCAGCGGTGCCGACCCGCGCTGCCAGCGGATAGTCGCTGCCCTCCATGACCTCGTTGAGCGTCTCGTAGTTGGCGGCCCACCACTGCGA
Organism: Nocardioides luteus; assembly: GCF_000960475.2. Lineage (GTDB taxonomy): Bacteria > Actinomycetota > Actinomycetes > Propionibacteriales > Nocardioidaceae > Nocardioides > Nocardioides luteus_A. The sequence goes on from NZ_JZDQ02000014.1 coordinate 101,351, forward strand.
CTCGGTCATCCCGGTGACCTGCTCGGCACGGCGTTTCATCAGCTCGCTGCGGGCGATGTTGCCGGCGAACCCGACCAGCACGGCGACCGTCTGGTCCATCTCCAGATCGGTCAGCCCGAGGCCGTCGACGGCGCGCAGCTGCCACTCGTAGCGGTCGCTCATGTTGGGCCCTAGCCAGGGGCGTACGTCCTGCACCTCGAGCAGCCAGGGGTGGGCCCGCAGCTCGTCGTGCTGGAGGTTGGCGACCAGCTCGAGACGCTTGCGCGGGTCCTCGGGGAGGTCGGGCAGCTCGGTGCGGCCGGTCACCTGGTCGGCCATGAGCACCAGCAGCGCGTCGCGGTTGGGCACATAGGAGTAGAGCGTCATGGCCCCCAGACCGAATCGCTGGGCGATCGCGCGCATCGTCACCGCGGCCAGGCCCTCGGCGTCGGCGAGGTCGATCGCGGCGTCGACGATCTCGTCGACGCTCACCTTCTGCTTCGGCCCCCGCTTCGCCTTCGGCTCCTCGCGCGCCCCGGTCCGATGGCGCCAGAGCAGGCGCAGGGACGGGTCCGACTGGTCTCTCTGCTCCGGCACGTGGCTCATCGTAACCTCCCCCGAAAGAATTTCGTACGCCGTACGGAACAAATGCTACAGTCGCTCCGTTGTCATCTTCGTACAGCGTACGAAATTGGAGGAACGTGCATGCCGAACGATGCGAGACCGGTGCCGCCGCGCTGGCTCAAGCCGATGAACAAGGTCTTCATGACCCTGTCGAGGACCGGGCTCGGGATGAAAGAGCTGCCCGTGCTCACCGTGCCGGGCCGCACCAGCGGCAAGCCCCGCAGCACCCCGCTCTCGGTACTGGACCTGGACGGGCGGCGCTACCTGCTCGAGGGTTTCCCGGGGGCCGACTGGGCCCGCAACGTACGCGCCGCCTCCGGGCGTGCGACGCTCCGCGTCGGGCGGACCACCGAGGAGGTCCACCTCGTCGAGGTCGACGGGGACGAGGCCCTGAACGTGCTCCGGCTGTGGCCGGAACGGATGGCGGACGGGGCGAAGATCATGCTGGACGCCGGAGTGGTCACCGCGGTGACGCCGGAGGCCTTCGAGGCGGTCGCCGGACGCTGTGGCGTCTTCCGGATCGAGGTGGGCCGATGACGTCGACTCCCCTGTCCGCGCGCCACGTGCGCAAGCGCTACCGCGACACCCAGGCGCTCGACGGCCTCGACCTCGAGGTCACGACCGGCACCGTTCACGCCCTGCTCGGGCCCAACGGAGCCGGCAAGTCCACCGCGGTGAACGTCTTCGCGACGCTCACCCGGCCCGATGCCGGTGAGGTGCGCGTCGGCGGTCACGATGCCGTACGCCACCCTGCCCGGGTCCGCTCCGCGATCGGCCTGGTCGGGCAGAGCGCCGCGCTCGACGAGGCCCTCCACGGCCGGGAGAACCTGGTGATGTTCGGCCGCCTGCACGGCCTCTCGAAGACCTCTGCCGTACGCCGCGCCGGCGAGCTCCTCGACGCCTTCGGCCTTGCCGAGGCAGGCGACCGGAAGGTCTCGGGCTACTCCGGCGGGATGCGGCGCCGGCTCGACATCGCCGCCGGCCTGGTCACCCGCCCACAGCTCCTCTTCCTCGACGAGCCGACCACCGGGCTGGACCCGCGCGCCCGGCACGAGGTCTGGGAGATGGTGCGGCAGGTGGTTGCCGACGGCACGACGGTGCTGCTGACCACGCAGTACCTCGACGAGGCCGACCAGCTCGCCGACATGGTCACCGTGCTCGGCGCCGGCCGGGTGATCGCCGAGGGCACCCCGTCGGCGCTCAAGAGCGATCTGGGCGGCGACCGCGTCATCATCACCGCGTCCCGGCCCGACGACCTCGCCCGGATGACCGGCGTCCTCGGCTCGGCGGCCGCCGTCGATCCCGACCGGCTCGAGGTCACCGTCGAGGCCGGCCCGGCCGGCGGCGGCGCCGCCGTCGTCGAGGCCGTACGCAGCCTCGACTCCGCAGGCATCACGGTCGACGACGTGCTGCTGCGCAGACCGACGCTCGACGAGGTGTTCCTGCACCTGACCGCACCCGAAGGAGCCGCCCGATGACTGATCTAACCCCAGGACTCACCTCCACCCTGCGACAGACCTGGGTGATCACGCTCCGCGACCTCAAGCACTGGCAGCGCGAGCCGTGGGGGCCGGTGTTCGGCATCCTGTTCGCGATCATGATGCTGCTGATCTTCGGCTACCTGTTCGGCGGTGCGATCGAGATGCCGGGCGGCGGGACCTACCTGCCCTATCTGCTCCCCGGCGTGCTCGCGCTGACGATGATGTTCGGGATCGACGGCACCATGGCCGTGGTCACCGAGGACACCAAGCGCGGGGTCACCGACCGATTCCGGTCGCTGCCGATGAGCGGCCTCGCGGTGCCACTGGGACGGGCGGTCGCCGACCTCGGCAACTCGGCGGTCCAGCTGGGCGTACTCATGCTCGGCGGGCTGCTGATCGGCTGGCGGATCGAGGGCTCGTTCCTCGAGGCGGCCGTTGCGGTCGGGCTCCTGCTGTGGCTGCGACTGGCGATGCTGTGGCTCGGCATCTTCCTCGGGCTCACCCTGCGGATGGAGGGCGCCCTGACGATGGTGCAGGTGCTGGTGTGGCCGCTGGGATTCTGCTCGAGCCTGTTCGTCTCGCCCGAGACGATGCCCGGATGGCTCGGCTTCCTGGCCGCGTGGAACCCGGTCTCGGCGACCGCGACCGCCTGCCGCGACCTCTTCGGCAACCCGACCGGGATCACCTCCGGGATGCTCGCCGACCACGCCGTGCTCGTGGCACTGGCCTGGCCGGCGGTCCTGCTGGCGGTCTTCGTGCCGCTCTCGGTGCGCGCGTTCCGGCGCCTCGGCTGAAAAGGAGGAACGGGCCCGGGAAGGGCGATGCCTTCCCGGGCCCGTCGGCGGATGGATGTGGGGTCAGGCCGTGGCCGGCTCGAGGCCGTCGGCCTTCTCTGGGGTCTTCCCCTTCGGGGGGACGACTGCACGGGTCAACGACCCGAGCGCGAAGGCGACGAACAGCAGCACCACGCCCAGGCCCGCGACCAGCGCCGAGAGCCCGAACGCGGTGACCGCGGTCAGCAGCGAGGCGCGTACGAACGACGACTCCGCCGCGACCGCGCGGATCGGGTCCTTCTGGTCCAGCTCGGCGTACGTCTTGCCGTTGGTGATCCCCAGGGCATGCTTCTCGACGGTGGCCGCCTGCGAGTAGGCAGAGAACGGCCCGTCGACCGTGTCTCCGGCGAGGAACGAGGCGTCGTCGGCGACGGTGATCCCCTGCGCCTTCAGCTGGGTGTGGGCCAGGTAGTAGCTGGCAGCGCCACTGGCGATGAACAGGAGGCCGAACAGCCCGATCAGGGGGCTCAGCAGCTTCGCGATCCGAGGTTTGCGGGTCATGCCGACTAAGGCTCACCTAACCTGGCCCCGCAGGGAAGCCCTGGCGGGTGTGATCTTCGCCCTGTGCGCGCCCCGGCACCGTCAGCCCGCTGGCCGGCGGGCGATGATCAGCTCGCCGACACCGGGCATCGGCGTCGTCTCGACCGCGAACCCGGCGGCGTCCAGGTCGGCGAGGAGCGCCGGCCGCGGATGGGTGCGGTAGTACATCACGAACCTCGGCCGCCACACCGCGTTGCGCACCCGCATCGCCAGGTCGAAGCCGGAGAGCAACCAGTACGCCGGCTGGGTCCGCCGCGGCGCCCGGCTCATCGGCAGCGCGAACACCCCACCCGGCCGCAGCGCCCGAAAGATGCCGTCGAACAGCTGCGGCCGCTCGTCAGGCAGGAAGTGCCCCAGCGCCCCGAAGCTCACCACGAGGTCGTACGCAGCGTCGAACGGCAGCGCGCGAGCATCCGCCCGCACCAGGTCGGCGCCCGGGTGAGCGGCCCTGGCCTGCTCCAGCATCCCGGCGCTGAAGTCGACCCCCGTCGGCGGCTCCGCGGTCGCCTCCTCGAGCATCTCCAGCCCCGCCCCGGTGCCGGTGCACACGTCCAGCCCCCGCTCGAACGGCCCGTACTCCCGCAACGCCGTGATCGTCGCGGCCAGCATCCAGTCCGGCGTCCGGAACGGCGTCGCGTCGAACTTCGGCGCCAGCAGGTCATAGCCGCGCTCGACCGACGACAGCGCCTGGACGGCGAGCTCCTTGAGCGTGGGCCTCTCCACACCTCAACGATAGAGGCGGCCGACCGTTCACGCCGTCGTTCTCGACGACCCTAGGAGACCTGGTCACGCCACATGTGATCAAGTCTCCTAGGGTTGCCGCCCGATCCCGAGGAGATGGTTCGAGAGGTCCTGCTCGGCGACCGGGTCGATGAGCGTGACGTGGTGACCGGCACCTGCGAGCGCCTCGGCATGAACCCCAGTGGCACCACCGACATCGGCGATGCGTGAACCCGTTCGGATCCGCTCGAGGATGAGCTCCTGCGTACGCTCGAACTCCAGGCGCCCCTGAGCAGATCTCCCGGTCAGCCGAGCTGCTTCGTCCCAGCCGGACCGTCCGTAGTAGGCCTGGATGCGCCGATCGATGTCCTTCTGGCTGGCCACGACCGCACAGTACCGACGCAGAACCGCGACCAGGAGAGACCTGAGGAGGGTGAGTCACGCCTGGCGTGACTCACCCTCCTGGGGTTCGACGATCCTCAGGCCTTCGCGACCGCGATCTGAGCCTTTTCGCCATCGCCAAGGTCGACCGGGTTGCCCTCGAGCGAGTCGACGACGTCGTACGTCGTGGCGAGGGTCTCGCGGGCGATGAGGTCGGCGTGGGTGGTGGCTGCCCGGCGTACGACCTCGGAGCCGGTCACCGCGAGGGTGATGCGGTCCTCGACGTTGAGGCCGGAGTCCTTGCGGGCCTGCTGGACCGCGCGGACGAGGTCGCGGGCGAGGCCCTCGGCGGCGAGCTCGGGGGTGACGACGGTGTCCAGGACGATGAAGCCGCCCGGCAGCATGGTGACGGCGATGTCGTCGGAGGCGGCGCCGGCGACGGTCTCGAGGGTGTACTCCCCCTCGACCAGCGCCAGGCCACCGGCAACGACCTCACCGGACTCGGAGACCGACCAGTCGCCCGACTTCGAGCCCTTGATCGCCTTCTGGACGTCCTTGCCCAGGCGCGGGCCGGCGGCGCGGGCGTTGACGCTGAGCTTCTGCTCGATGCCGTACGTCCCCGCCTCCTCCGAGTCGGCCGCGAGCAGCCGGACGGACTTGACGTTGACCTCGTCGGCGACGATCTCCTCGAAGCCGGCGATGTCGGCACCGACGACCGTCAGGCCACCCAGCGGAAGGCGGTTGCGGAGCTTGCGCGCCTTGCGCAGGGCGGAGGTCGAGGAGCAGACCGCGCGGACCGCGTCCATCCGGGCGACCAGGTCGTCATCAGCGGGCAGATCCGAGACGACCGGGTAGTCGGCCAGGTGCACCGAGCGGCCACCGGTCAGACCACGCCAGATCTCCTCGGTGGTCAGCGGCAGCAGCGGCGCGACCAGGCGAGTCACCGTCTCCAGCACCGTGTAGAGCGTGTCGAAGGCGGCCTTGTCCTCGTTCCAGAACCGCTCGCGGCTGCGCCGGATGTACCAGTTCGTGAGCACGTCGATGAACCGCTGGGTCGCCTCGCACGCCTCGGCGACGTAGTAGTCGTCCATCGCCGTGGTCATCTCGGCGACGTAGTCGCGCAGCTTGGCCAGGACGTAGCGGTCCAGCGGGTCCGTGGACTCCGTCGAGCCGGTGGTCTCGACGTTGGCCGCGTTGGCGTAGAGCTGGAAGAAGTACCAGCTGTTCCACAGCGGGATCATCACCTGGCGTACGGAGTCCCGGATGCCCTGCTCGGTGACGACCAGGTTGCCGCCGCGCAGGATCGGCGAGGACATCAGGAACCAGCGCATCGCGTCGGCGCCGTCGCGGTCGAAGACCTCGTTGACGTCCGGATAGTTGCGAAGCGACTTGGACATCTTCTGCCCGTCCGAGCCCAGCACGATGCCGTGGCTGATGCAGGACTGGAAGGCCGGGCGGTCGAAGAGCGCGGTCGCCAGGATGTGCAGGGTGTAGAACCAGCCGCGGGTCTGGCCGATGTACTCGACGATGAAGTCGCCCGGGAAGTGGTGCGCGAACCACTCCTCGTTCTCGAACGGGACGTGGTTCTGGGCGAACGACATCGAACCCGAGTCGAACCAGACGTCGAGGACGTCGGCGACCCGGCGCATCATCGACCTGCCGGTCGGGTCGTCCGGGTTGGGGCGGACCAGGTCGTCGATGTAGGGACGGTGCAGGTCGGGGTTGCCCTCGGCGTCTTTCGGCAGGGTGCCGAAGTCGCGCTCCAGCTCGGCGAAGCTCCCGTAGACGTCGAGACGCGGGTAGGCCGGGTCGTCCGACTTCCACACCGGCACCGGGGATCCCCAGAAGCGGTTGCGGGTGATCGACCAGTCGCGGGCGTTCTCCAGCCACTTGCCGAACTGGCCGTCCTGGATGTGCTCGGGCACCCAGCGGATCTGCTGGTTGAGCTCGAGCATGCGGTCCTTGATCTTGGTGACCTCGACGAACCAGCTCGACACACCCTTGTAGATCAGCGGCTGACGGCAGCGCCAGCAGTGGGGGTAGGAGTGGTTGTAGGACTCGCGGCGCAGCAGGATCGTGCCGGGGCTCACCGACCCGCCCGCCTCGCCGCGGGTGACCGCCTTGAGGTGGTCGATGATCTGCAGGTTGGCGTCGAAGACCTGGACACCGGCGTAGTCGACCACCGGCGCGGTGAAGCGCCCGTCCTTGCCGACCGGCATGACCGCCTCGATGTTCTCGCGGTCGGTGACCTCCTTGTCGACCTCACCGAACGCGCCGGCGGTGTGGACGACCCCGGTGCCGTCGGTGGTGGTGACGGCGTCGTCGGCGGCGACCACGCGGAACGCGTTGGCGTGGCCGGCGTAGTAGGAGAACGGCGGCGTGTAGGTGCGGCCGAGCAGCTCGGTGCCCTTGTAGCGACCCAGGACCGTCGCCTCGTCGGCGTCCGGGAAGAGCTCCTTCTTGTACGCCGCGAGCCGAGCCTCCGCGAGGACGTACTTCGCCGTCTCGTCGGTGCCCGGGACCGGGCCCTCGACGACGACGTAGTCGATGTCGGAGCCCACCATCACGGCGAGGTTGGACGGCAGGGTCCACGGCGTGGTGGTCCAGATCAGGATGTGGGCGCCGTCGAGGACCTCGTCCTCACCGGTGGCGTCGAGCGCGTAGCCCACGGTCACCGCCGGGTCCTGGCGGTCCTTGTAGACGTCGTCGTCCATCCGCAGCTCGTGGTTGGACAGCGGGGTCTCGTCCTGCCAGCAGTAGGGCAGGACGCGGAAGCCCTCGTAGACCAGACCCTTGTCGTAGAGCGTCTTGAACGCCCAGATCACCGACTCCATGTAGTCGGGGTTGAGGGTCTTGTAGTCGTTGTCGAAGTCGACCCAGCGCGCCTGGCGGGTGACGTAGTCGCGCCACTCGCCGGTGTACTTGAGCACCGAGGCGCGGCAGGCCGCGTTGAACTTGTCGATGCCCATCTCGACGATCTCGTCGGTCGTCTTCAGGCCGTTGAGGCGCATCGCCTCGAGCTCGGCGGGGAGACCATGGGTGTCCCACCCGAAGCGCCGCTCGACCCGCTTGCCGCGCATCGTCTGGTAGCGCGGGACGATGTCCTTCACGTAGCCGGTCAGCAGGTGGCCGTAGTGCGGCAGACCGTTGGCGAACGGCGGGCCGTCGTAGAAGACGAACTCGTTCTCGCCGTTCGTGCCGGGGTCGCGGTTGTCGATGCTCGCCTGGAACGTCCCGTCCTTCTTCCAGTAGTCGAGAACCTGCTTCTCGATCTCCGGGAACCGTGGGCTGGCCGGGACTGCGCTCGTGTCGGCTGAGGTGACCTTCGGATAGGCCATCGGCGGCATCTCCTGCTGGGTGGTGTGTGGTTTGGTCTTCCACAGGGACGATCTTGCGACCGCGGTACCACCCTGCTTACCCATGCCTGGGCCACTTCATTTCGGCTGTGACGGGCCACTCCCGCCGGGTTCTACTCGCCTGGAGGCTTTCTTCCCGGAGCTCGCCGCTGATGACGGCTCAGACGCTGGTAAGGAAAGAGTACGCCGCCGGGAGCCCGCCGCGCGAACCCGATTCAGACGACGCGCCACATCCGCACGTGCGGCCCGATCTCGGGGTCGTCCCACGGCTCGCCGATCACCTGGAACCCGGCCTGCTCATAGAACCTCCTCGCCGGCGTACGCGCATTGCACCAGACCAGCCCACCACCACGCTCGGCCACATGCGCCAGCGCCGCCTCCAGCACCTGCGCACCCACGCCCTTCCCGCGCCACCCGTCCTCGGTCGCCATCCCCCGGATCCGCCACCCCTTCCCGGGGTGTCCGGGTAGGTCAGGGCAGGGTTCCGGGAACAACCCGACGCATCCGATCAAGCTCCCGTCCTCGTCGAGCGCCGCATAGGTCGCAACCTCCGGCCCGTCGTCCCCCGGCAACCTCGCCGCCTCCGGCGCGCCGCCGTTGCGCAACACTTTCGCCCGCAAGGCGTACGTCTCCTCGACCGGCACCGGCCCGACCGTGAATCGCTCGTCAGGGATCATGGACGAACCCTATCCGCGCTCGCTATGACTGAGGGTCCGACTTAGTGAACGGATTCACTAAGTCGGACCCTCAGTCATAGCGGTCGGACCCTCAGTCATAGCGAGCGATGGCTTGGGAGGGCGAGATCTCCCGCCACATGCGCACATTCGCCCCGAACTCGGGATCCACCCAAGGCTCGCCGATCTGCTCGAACCCCTCACGAGCGAAGAGGCAAGCGCCCGACGGGGTGGCGTTGCACCACACCAGCCCCGGGCCCCGGTCGGCGGCATGTGTGATCGTCGCGGCCAGAAGGGCGGCACCGACTCCTCGGCCTCGCCACTCGGGCGCCGTCGCGACCCTCCGTATGCGCCATCCCTGACCGAAGTGATCGGGCAGGTCAGGGCATGGTTCGGGGAACAGTCCGGCGCACCCGATCACGCACCCGTCGACGTCTCGAGCCGCGAACGTGACTACGTCGGGGTGATCGTCTCCGGCCACTTTCGCCGCCCGAGGGGGCGCACCTCCATGCAGAACCGCCGCGCGCAGCGGATAGGTGTCGGCCGCTGGGACCCGGGTGACAGTGAACTCAGTCGGTGAAGCCAGGTCGCGACGATAGCGACGGTCATCCCCTGGCAGGATGCGCGCATGAGCCTGATTCGCTACGAGTACGCCGACGGTTGCGCGCGCATCACGATGACCAACCCTGACCGGGGCAACGTCTTCAAGCCCGAGGCGGGCGAGGAGATGCTGGCGGCGATCCTGCGGGCCAAGGCGGACTCGGCGCGGGTGATCGTGCTCGCGGCGGAGGGGAAGTACTTCTCCGTCGGCGGCGACCTGGCCGGGTTCGCGGCGGCCGAGGACCTCGGGCCCTTCATCCTCGAGCTCGCCGAGGGGGCCAACCGGATCATCACCGAGCTCGTACGCTGCGACGCGATCGTGGTCAGCGCGGTCCAGGGCACGGCGGCCGGGGTCGGCTTCCCGCTGGCCGCGGCCGCTGACATCGTCGTCGCCGCGGACCGGGCGAAGTTCAGCCTGGCGTACGCGAAGGTCGGGCTCTCGGTCGACGGCGGTGGCTCCCTGCTGGTGCACACCCTGGGACTGCACCGGGTGCTCCGGCTGACCCTGCTCGGTGACATGCTCTCCGCGAGCGAGGCGCTCGAGGCGGGGCTGGTCGCCCGCGTCGTACCTGCCGACGAGCTCGACGCCACCGTCGACGAGGTCGTCGCGACCCTGCTGTCCGGCTCCCCGGAGGCGCTGGCCCGCACCAAGCACCTGATCCGCGACGTCGCCGAGCCGAACCCCGAGTCAGCGCTGCGGCGCGAGGCCGAGTCGATCTCGGCGCTCGGCGGCTCGGCGTCCGGGCGCGAGGGCGTCAACGCGTTCCTGGAGAAGCGGCCGCCCAGCTTCACGCGCTGAAATCATTTGGCCGCTGAAATCATTTGGCCGAAAGGCGCCGGCTCCAGGAGGGTGGGTCCATGAGCAGCGATCAGCGGCAGGTGGGGTTCGGCGGCATCTGGCTTCCCGAGGGCGAGGACCCACGCCAGCAGGACGAGCAGGCCGTCGGCGAGCTGGCGACCTACCGGGACTACCTGCGCCACTACCGGCTCACCCTCGAGCTCAAGTGCCAGGACCTCGGCCCGGAGGACCTGGCCAAGCAGAGCGTGCCGCCGAGCGACCTGAGCCTGCTCGGGCTGGTCCGGCACATGGCGCGGGTCGAGCAGAGCTGGTTCCAGCGGGTGCTGAAGGAGAACCTGGACCTCCCCCGGCTCGACGAGGACGATCCCACCGGTGGGTTCCACAAGGTGGAACCCACCCAGGAGTCGGTCGACGAGGCGTTCGCGAGCTGGCGCGAGCAGATCGCCGGCGCCGACGCGTGGCTCGACTCGATCGACGACTCGATCCTCGGCGAGAAGCGGGCCGTCAGGCCCGGCGAGGAGCCGACCAGCATCCGCGACATCCTGGTCCACATGATCGAGGAGTACGCCCGCCACGCAGGTCACGCGGATCTGCTGCGCGAGACCATCGACGGACGTACCGGGCAGTAGCCCCACCGGCCGTCAGAACGACGGTTTCCTGAGACTAGGCTGAGAGCGCGGTCACAACGACCGCGACCGCGCTTCACCAGCTGAATCAGAGGGAGACCATGTCGACGTCGACCGCCCGCCCTGCCGACTCCGGACCACGCTCGGGGCCCAACTGGAAGTCAATCATCATCTGGACGATCGTCGCCGTCGTCGGCGCGGTCTGCTGGGCCGTACTCGCCCTGTCCCGCGGTGAGGAGGTCTCGGCGCTGTGGATCCTGTTCGCCGCGCTCGCCTCCTATGCCATCGCCTACCGGTTCTACTCCAAGTTCATCGCCAAGACCGTGCTGGAGGTCGACGACAGCCGGGCGACCCCGGCGGAGCGGCTGGAGAACGGGCGGGACTTCGACGTCACCGACCGCCGGGTGCTCTTCGGCCACCACTTCGCCGCGATCGCCGGCGCCGGACCGCTGGTCGGTCCGGTCCTGGCCGCGCAGATGGGCTACCTGCCCGGCACGATCTGGATCATCGTCGGCGTCATCTTCGCCGGTGCGGTGCAGGACATGGTCGTGCTGTTCCTCTCGATGCGCCGCGACGGCAAGTCCCTGGGCCAGATGGTCCGTGAGGAGATCGGCACCGTCGCCGGTATCGCCGCGCTGATCGCCGTGTTCGCGATCATGATCATCATCCTGGCCGTCCTCGCGCTGGTCGTCGTCAACTCGCTCGCCGAGTCGCCCTGGGGCGTGTTCTCGATCGGCCTGACCATCCCGATCGCGCTCTTCATGGGCTTCTACCTCCGCTACCTGCGTCCCGGCCGGGTGCTCGAGGTCACCGCCATCGGCGTCGTACTGCTCCTGATGGCGATCGCCGGCGGCACCTGGGTCGATGAGATGGGGCTGGCCGACCTGCTGACCCTGGAGAAGGAGACGCTGGTCATCGCGTTGGCGATCTACGGCTTCGTCGCCTCGATCCTGCCGGTGTGGATGCTGCTCACCCCGCGTGACTACCTCTCCACCTTCATGAAGGTCGGCGTCATCGTGCTGCTGGCCTTCGGCATGATCCTGGCCGCGCCGGTGCTCGCCAACCCGGCGGTCTCCGAGTTCGCCACCAACGGTCAGGGTCCGGCGTTCACGGGCAAGCTGTTCCCGTTCGTCTTCATCACGATCGCCTGCGGGGCGCTCTCCGGGTTCCACGCCCTGATCGCCTCGGGCACGACCCCGAAGATGGTGGCCAAGGAGTCGCACGTACGCATGATCGGCTACGGCGGCATGCTGATGGAGTCGTTCGTCGCGATCTCGGCCCTCATCGCCGCCTCCGTCATCGACCAGGGCATCTACTTCTCGATGAACGCGGCCGCGGGCGCCACCGGCGGCACCCCGGAGACCGCCGCCGCCTTCGTCAACGGACTCGGCTTCTCGATCACCCCGGCCGACCTCGAGGCCGCCGCCGCGAGCGTCGAGGAGACGATCATCTCCCGCACCGGCGGCGCGCCGACCCTGGCGTTCGGCATCTCGCTGATCTTCACCGACGCGTTCGGCGGCGGTCTGGCCGCGTTCTGGTACCACTTCGCGATCATGTTCGAGGCGCTCTTCATCCTGACCGCCGTCGACGCCGGCACCCGGGTCGGCCGCTTCATGCTGCAGGACACCATCGGCAACATCTGGCCGCGCTACGCCGACGTCTCCTGGCGCCCGGCGACCTGGTCGGCCTCGGCGCTGGTGGTGCTGGCCTGGGCGTACATGCTCTGGATCGGTGTCGGCGACCCGCTCGGCGGGATCAACCAGCTCTTCCCGCTCTTCGGCATCGCCAACCAGCTGCTCGCCGCGATCGCGCTGACGCTGGCCACCGCACTGCTGGTCAAGCACGGCAAGGTCAGGTGGGCATGGGTGCCGGGCGTACCGCTGGTCTGGGACCTGATCACCACGATGACCGCGTCGTGGCAGAAGGTCTTCAGCGACGACCCGACCATCGGCTACTTCGCGCAGGCGTCGGCCGCGCGCGACGCGAAGGCGTCCGACGAGCTCTACGGCGTCGCCAAGACCCCGGCCGACGTCGACCAGATCATCTACAACTCGACCCAGTCCGGCATCCTGCAGGCCGCGTTCGCGGTGCTGGTGATCGTCGTCGTCGCCGGTGCGGCGGTGACCGTCGTCAAGACCCTGCGTGCCGGCGGCTCGCTGCCGACCACCGAGGTGCCGAAGGTCGAGTCGAAGATCGTCGCCCCCTCCGACTTCTTCGCCACCAAGGAGGAGAAGGAAGCCGTACGCGAGTGGGAGGCCTCCCAGAAGGCGCCGGTCTCGTGAGCCTCCTGACCGAGCGTGTCTCCGGCGCCTGGCGGCTGCTCCGCCAGGCGACCGGGGAGGCGAAGTGGGACGACTACGTCGCCCGGTGCGAGCGGGAGGGCGTCGAGCCGATGACCCGGCGCGCGTTCGAGCGTCACCGGGCCGACGAGAAGGAGCACAACCCGCAGGCCCGCTGCTGCTAGCGGCTGTCGTGGGCTAGCGGGGGTTGTCGTCGGCGAAGGCGGCGTCGAGCCAGGCGTAGACCTGCGAGTCACCTCGGGTGACGAGCAGGACGACCTGCTTCTCGGCGTCGCTGACCGGCTTGCCGTTGATCCAGGTCCGGACGATGTCGGCGGCGGCGCGGCGGACGACCTCGACGCCCTTGGCCATCGCCCACTCCGGCGCCGGGTGACCCTTGCTGGTCGCCACGCCGGGGATCTCCAGGGTCCAGGTGTCGTCCTCGGCCTGGATCAGCCGGGGCGTCGGCGGCGCGCTCTTCTTGCTCACCACCACATGTTCGCACGTCGAGACCGTCGATAAGGGACCGCTCAGGCTCGGCCACTAGACTGCGCCCCGTGACGAATGCAGCTTGGGGCTTCGGCCTCGTGACGTACGCCTCCGACAACTCCGTGCTCGACGTGTGGTTCCCCGCGCCGCAGCTGGGCGAGAAGCCCGCCGACGCGACCGCGCCGGCCGAGCTGACCGCGCTCGAGGGCGCCGACGAGGTGCGTCAGGTCACCCAGCGCGTCACCCTGGTCGAGGTCAAGGACCTCGACACCGCGCCCGAGAGCACCGAGGACGTCTGGCTGCGACTCCACCTCCTCTCGCACCGCCTGGTCAAGCCGCACGGGCAGAACCTCGACGGCATCTTCGGCCTGCTCACCAACGTCGTGTGGACCAGCGCCGGTCCGTGCGCGGTCGAAGGCTTCGAGCTCACCCGCGCCCGGCTGCGTGCGGCCGGCCAGCACGTGACCGTCTACGGCGTGGACAAGTTCCCGCGGATGGTCGACTACGTCGTGCCGTCCGGGATCCGCATCGGCGACGCCGACCGGGTCCGCCTCGGCGCCCACCTCGCCGCCGGCACCACCGTGATGCACGAGGGCTTCGTCAACTTCAACGCCGGCACCCTCGGCGCCTCGATGGTCGAGGGCCGGATCTCCGGCGGGGTCGTCGTCGGCGACGGCTCCGACGTCGGTGGCGGCGCCTCGATCATGGGCACCCTCTCCGGGGGCGGCAAGGCCGTCATCTCCATCGGCCAGCGCTGCCTGCTCGGGGCCAACTCCGGCATCGGCATCTCCCTGGGCGACGACGCCGTCGTCGAGGCCGGGTGCTACGTGACGTACGGGACCAAGGTGACGCTGCCCGACGGCACCGTGACGAAGGCCGGCGAGCTCTCCGGCGCCTCCAACATCCTGTTCCGTCGCAACTCGGTCAGCGGCGCCATCGAGGCCGTTCCGTGGAAGGGCGAGGGCATCGAGCTCAACGCTGCCCTCCACGCCAATTGATCCGACCCCGAAGAGCAGAGTGCTGAGTTGAAGAAGTTCGTCACCACGCTGGTGGTGCTCAGCGTGATCGCCGGCGGCATCTACTGGGTGGTCCAGGCCGCGACGGACAAGCTGGACTCGTTCCTGCCCGACCTGCAGCAGTGCACGGCGGTCGCGGGCGAGTACGAGGCGCGCTTCGACCCCGAGCAGATGGGCAACGCGGCCGTGATCACCGCGCTCGGGCTCAAGCGCGGCCTGCCCGCGCGGGCGGCCACGATCGCGATCGCGACCGCCATCCAGGAGTCGAAGCTCTACAACATCAGCCACGGCGATCGCGACTCGCTCGGCCTCTTCCAGCAGCGCCCGTCGATGGGCTGGGGCACCGAGGAACAGGTCCAGGACCCGGTCTACGCCACCAACAAGTTCTACGACGCGCTGGTGAAGATCGACGGCTACGAGGACATGGTCATCACCGAGGCGGCGCAGGAGGTGCAGCGCTCGGCCTACCCCGAGGCGTACGCCGACCACGAGGGTGAGGGCCGCGCGATCGCCTCCGCGATCAGCGGCTACTCCCCCGCCGCGCTGACCTGCCGCATCGACGAGCCCGAGGCCGGCTCCGGCAAGCCGCAGGCCACCAAGACCGAGGTCAACCAGCTGCTCGGCAAGATGGTCGGTCGCGCCCGCGTCGACGGCACCACCGTGGTCATCCCCGTCGACGCCGGCGAGACCGGCGAGCGCAACGGCTGGGCCGCCGCCCACTACGTACTCGCCCGGGCCAGCGAGTTCGGCGCCACCTCCATCGCCTACGACGGACGCACCTGGTCCGCCGGCAAGGACGAGGAGTGGGCCAAGACCCCCGACGTCACCGGCGACCGGATCGTCGTCACCCTCGCCTGACCCTCTGCCGAGGCGTCACCCCGGTCGGCCAAGCGTCAGCCGCGCCTGCCGAGGCGTCACGTACGTCGGGCGAGACGTCACTCCCGTCGGGCGAGATAGCAACGCGTGACGCCTCGGCCGACGTACGTGACGTCTCGACCAACGCGAGCGACCACTCGGCCGACGCGGACGCCCATTCGACCGACGTACGTGACGCCTCGGCCGACGAGCGGACTTCTCGTCAGTCGGCGACGTCTACGTGGACGTGGTCGCGGTGCTCGAGGATGGCTTGGTCGCCGCCGCGGGGTGGGACGTCGTAGTCGCGCCAGCCGGCGGTGGAGCGGCGTTTGGTCCAGATGCGGTCGTCGTAGATGACGGTCTCGATGTCGAGGCGGTCGGCGTTGGCGACGAAGTACTGCGCGAGAGCCCAGCCTCTGATGTTGTTGCGCGCGTTGATCGGCCGGAAGAAGTAGTCGACGGCGCGGCCCTCGTAGTGGGCCGAGCCGACCATGTGGCCGGTGGTCACGCCGCCGGGTTGGAAGCCGCCGTCGGGAATGTCCCCGAACGCCTGGCGTACGTCATCCCGAACCGCCTCCGCCCGCGAGGTGAGCCCGGCGCCACTGAGCGTGACCGGGACCTCCTCGGCACCGCCCTTGACGACACAGGAGAACGCCTCGGGGGTGTTGCCGGTCAGTGCCGAGGCGAGGGCCCGCGCCTCGGGCTCGGCGTCGCGGTAGCTGTCGCGCGAGCCGTCGCTGATCTGCTGGGCGACACCGGGTACGGACTGCTGGCGGTAGTCGGCGACACCGGAGAGCCGGTCGTAGAGCGCGCTCGCCTTCGCGGCGTTCCGTTCGAGCGAGTGGTCGGCGATCTCGACCGTCAGCACGACGGAGGCGGCGCGGGCGGGGAGCCCGCGGCGTACGGCGATGGCGGCGATCGCCGAGGCACGCTCGGCCTCCTCGATGGAGAGGTCGTGGGTCGTGCCCTCGGAGGTGACGGTGCAGGCCTCGCGGGAGAGGACCGGGATGCCGCTGACGCCGACGCCGAGGACCCGCAGGCCGGCGAAGAGCAGGGCGACGGCGATCACGATGCCGAGGACGACGAGATGCTTGCGTACCGGACGGAGCTGCTTGCGGGCTTCCCTCGCAGACTTCCGCAGCGCCTCACGCGCCGGCTCCGGGATCCTGGAGGCGGGCGGCCGCGGACCCGGGGGCGGGAAGGTCGGCGGGCCCGTCGGGGTCCCCGGCTGTGCGCTCACGCCACCCATCTTCACCTACGGGGCAAACCCCGCCCGGCGCGATCTCTCACTCGGCGAGGCGGGCGACGGCTGCGTCGATGCGCTCGTCGGTGGCGGTGAAGGCGATCCGCACGTGCTGGCTGCCGGCGCGGCCGTAGAAGGTGCCGGGGGCGGCGAGGATGCCGCGCTCGGCGAGCCAGGCGACGGTGTCCCAGCAGTCCTCGTCACGGGTCGCCCACAGGTAGAGGGAGGCCTCGGAGTGGTCGATGCGGAAGCCGGCCGACTCCAGGGCCGCCTTGAGCTTGGTGCGCCGCGCGGCGTAGCGGGCGTGCTGCTCCTTGGCGTGCTGATCGTCGCCGAGCGCCGTCACCATCGCGACCTGCTGCGGACCCGGCATCTGCAGGCCGAGGTTCTTGCGGACCGCGAGGGCCTCACCGAGGACGGCGGCGTCACCGGCGACGAAGGCACAGCGGTAGCCGGCCAGGTTCGAGCGCTTCGAGAGCGAGTGGACGGCGAGAAGACCGTCGAACGAACCACCACAGACGTCCGGATGCAGGATCGAGACCGGGGACGCCTCCCAGGCGCACTCGATGTAGCACTCGTCGGAGATCAGCAGCGTGCCCCGTTCGCGCGCCCACTCGACCGTCTTGCGCAGGTGCTCCACGGGGAGCACCCGGCCGCTCGGGTTGGACGGCGAGTTGATCCACAGGATGCGCGGCGCCTTCGGGCCCAGCGCGACCAGCGAATCGGTGGCGACGGTGTCGGCTCCGACCAGGGCCGCGGAGACCTCGTAGGTCGGGTAGGCAAGCTCCGGGTAGGCGACCAGGTCACCCTGCCCGACACCGAGGTGCAGCGGCAGCGAGCCGATCAGCTCCTTGGAGCCGATCACGGGCAGCACGTTGTCCAGCCCGAGACCCGAGACCCCGTGGTTGCGCGCGAGCCAGTCGATCGCGGCCTGACGCACCGCGGGCGTACCGATCGTGGTCGGGTATCCCGGCGAGTCCGCCGCCGCGGCCAGTGCCTTCTGCACCACCGTCGGCGTCGAGTCGACCGGGGTCCCGACCGAGAGGTCGACCAACCCGCCAGCGTGCGAGGACGCCTTCTCCTTGATGGGAACGAGCTTGTCCCAGGGGAAGTCAGGCAGACGCTGCGAGACCGGGATCGAGGCCGACATCGAGGCGGGCATCAGTCCTGGTTCTGCGGGGGCAGAGCGGCGACGAACGGGTGGTCCTTGTCGATCTCACCCATGCGGGCGGCACCGCCCGGCGAGCCGAGGTCGTCGAAGAACTTGACGTTGGCGTCGTAGTACTCCTTCCACTCCTCCGGGGTGTCGTCCTCGTAGAAGATCGCCTCGGGCGGGCACACGGGCTCGCAGGCGCCGCAGTCGACACACTCGTCGGGGTGGATGTAGAGCATCCGCTTGCCCTCGTAGATGCAGTCCACCGGACACTCGTCGACGCAAGCCTTGTCCTTCACGTCAACACAGGGCTGGGCGATGACGTACGTCATTCGGGGCTCCTCCAAGCGGGGTATCACGAAAGTCAGAGGGGCGCGACTGGCCCTTCAGGGGACAGCCTAGTATCCCCACGTGCCTGCTCATCTCCTGGGACCACATGTCGTCGGCAAGCGGATCGTCATCCGCCGACTCGTCCCGGGCGAGACCGGCCCCACCGGCGGCCCCGCGTTCACCGACATCCTGGGAGTCTGTACGTCCTGGGCCGACGGCACCGCCGTCATCGAGCGTGAGTCCGGGGAGCGAGTGAGCGTGCCCGTCGGCGAGATCGTCTCCGGCAAACCGGTGCCGCCGCGGCCGAACGTACGTCTGCGGATCGGGGTGCGCGAGGCCGAGCTGCTCAGCGCCGCGATCTTCCCCGGCACCACCTCCGAGGCCCTCGGCGAGTGGGTGCTCTTCGACCACGAGATCTCCGTACGCCGCCGGCCCAACTCGGCGCTGGCGATCGGCGACCCCGGGGTCGGGCTCGACGCGGCGATCGACGCGATCGAGTCCTTCTACCGCAGCCGCCACAAGCGACCCCGCGCCAAGATCGAGGTCGGCTCCGCGGCCGAGGAGGCCCTGGTCGCGCGCGGCTGGATCGAGGACGTGACCGTCGAGTTCCAGCTCGCCGGGCTCGCCGCCACCCGGCGCATCCTGCCCCCGCCCGCCGAGGACGCCCACGTCGAGATCATGCGCGGGACCGACGGTGCGCAGGTGCTGATCACCTTCGGCGACACCGCCCGGATCATGGGCACGATGGAACGCGACTGGCTGGCCATCCACGACCTCGAGGTCGCCGAGCCCCACCGGCGCCAGGGGCTCGCCACGAAGGCCCTCGCCACCCTGCTCGAGTGGGGCGCGGAGCGCGGCGCCCGCGCCGCCTGGCTGCACGTGGAGACCACCAACGACCCCGGCCTCGCCCTCTACGAGTCCCTCGGCTTCACCGAGCACCACCGCTGCCGCTACTACTCCTCGCCGACCCCGTAGGAAGTCAGCCCCAGCAGGTCCCACAGGTTCCCGAAGGGATCCCGGAAGACCTGAAGCGTCCCGTAGGGCTCGTCACGGACCGGCCCGACGAGCTCGATCCCGGCGCCGACCAGCCTCTCGTACGCAGCACCGAAGTCGTCCACGCGCAGGAAGAACGTCACCCGGCCACCGGTCTGGTCACCGACCCTCGCAGTCTCCTCCGGGCCGTCGGCGCGGGCGAGCAGGAAGCCGGTGCCGCCGCCGGGCGGACGTACGACCACCCAGCGCTTCGGGCGGCCGTCGTTCGTGGTCGACGGGGCGTCCTCGGCGACCTCGAACCCGAGTACGTCGCGGAAGAACTCCACCGCCTCGTCGTAGTCGGGAACGACGATCGTGACCAGGTCCATGTGCATGGCTGAACGGTAGGCGTCGGTCAGCAGGTCTTCAGATCCGGGGAGGCGGGGCCTTCGCGGGTGAGCGCGTCGAGGGTGAGGGCGATGGCGGCGGCGCTCGTGGGGATGAGCAGGTGCTCGGAGAGGTCGGCGGCGCAGGCGTCCTGGATGCGTACGTTGGTGGTGTTCGGACCCTCGGCGAGGAAGCCGGAGGTGGACGGCACGACGACCTCGTCGGCGGCGGTGATGATCTGGGTGTAGGAGACGTCGCCCGGGGTCTCGTCGCCGGCGTTCAGGTCGGCGAGGAACTGCGAGCCGGCGGCCTGCTGGGCGCAGGAGAGGCACAGGCCGGTGGCCTCGGTGGTGCCCTCGTCCGGGACGATCGAGGTGCCGTGGTTGGAGGGGGCGAGGCCGACGAGGTCCTCGACGTAGCCGGCGCCGCCCAGGTTCTTGATGTAGTAGCGCGGCATCATGCCGCCCTGGGAGTGGCCGACGAGGGAGACCTTGTCGGCGTCGGTGACCTCGCGGACCCGCTCGATGAACTCCCCCAGGTGAGCTGCCGAGTCGCGGATGTCGCCGGTGGCGCGGTTGCCGTAGTCGAGCGAGTAGACGCAGAACCCGGCCCGCTTCATGGCCAGCGAGATCGGGTCCAGCAGCGAGCGGCGGTCACCGAAGGTGCCGTGCACCAGGATCACCGGCGTCGGGCGCTCCGCCGAGGGCACGCACGCCCAGTCGTTGGACCCGGCGGGGTCGCCGTAGGGCGACCCCGGGAGCGGGATCCCGGTCTGCCTCGGCCCCTCCGCGGCCGAGGCGGAGACCGGAACCAGCACGAGCGCGACGGCAGCGAGCAGACTCAGCATGAACGGGCGCATGACCAGCCCAACGAGCGATTGTGATCCGCGTCACGCCCGAAAACCCGTTGGCGAGCGACCCGGAGTGAGATCTACGCTCGTCAGCGGCACCGCCGAGGAGTGACGACCCTCTGCCACCACGGCACCGCGGCGCCCGCGCGTCCGGCGTACCGACAAGAGGCTGATGACACATCAGCGAAGGTGTGGTGGCACCGCGACCTAGCCCCCGCCCACACCTCCAGGGCCCCGCCACCTGGAGGAATGATGAAACCGATAGACCGTACGCTCGCCGCCCAGCTCACCGCGGCCACCCCCGGCACGACCGTTCGGCTGTGCGGCCACGTGCACCGCCGCCGCGAGCTCGCCACCGTGACGTTCCTGGTGCTGCGCGACCGCAGCGGCCTGGCCCAGGTGGTCATCCGGCCGGCCGACGGACAGCAGGCACCGCCCGAGGAGACGCCGGTCGAGGTGATCGGCATCGCCACCGGAAACCCGCAGGCCCCCGGAGGTGTCGAGATCACCTCGCCGGCCGTCACGGTGCTCTCCGAGCCGGCACTCACCCCGCCGGTCGAGCTGTGGCGCCCGGAGCTCGCCGCCGGGCTGCCGACGCTGCTCGACCATGCGCCGGTCACCTGGCGCCATCCCGCCGTCCGGGCGCGATGGGAGCTCGCCGCGGCGTCCCTGCGCGGTTTCCGCGCGACCCTCGACGCCGCCGGGTTCACCGAGGTCCACTCCCCCAAGATCGTCGAGTCGGCCACCGAGTCGGGAGCGAACGTCTTCGAGATCGACTACTTCGGACGCCCCGCCTACCTCGCCCAGTCGCCGCAGTTCTACAAGCAGCAGCTCGTCGGCGTCTTCGAACGGGTCTACGAGGTCGGGCCGGTCTTCCGCGCCGAGCCGCACGACACCGTGCGCCACCTCGCCGAGTACGTCAACCTCGACGTCGAGCTCGGCTTCGTCCGCGACCACCGCGACGTGCTCGCCGTCCTGCGCGAGGTGCTCGCCGGGATGGTCGAGGGGATCGAGACCTACCCCGCGGCAGCGGTCGGCCGGCTCGGCGTCGAGCTCCCTGTGGTGCCGCCCGAGATCCCGGTCATCCACTTCGCCGAGGCGCTGCGGCTGGTCGGGGCGCCCGAGGACGAGCCGGACCTCGCCCCAGAGCACGAGCGTGCGCTCGGAGCGTGGGCCCGCGAGACGTACGGCTCCGACTTCCTGGCCGTCGAGGGCTACCCGATCCGGAAGCGGCCCTTCTACACCCACCCGTGGTCTCGACAGGCTCGACCACCAGGGGACGGAAGCAACAGCTTCGACCTGCTCTTCCGCGGCCTGGAGCTGGTGACCGGAGGGCAGCGCCTGCACCGGCTCACTGACTACGAGGCGGCGATCCGGGCGCGGGGCGAGGAGCCGGCGGCGTACGCCTCGTACCTGCAGGCCTTCGCGCACGGGATGCCACCGCACGGCGGCTTCGCGCTGGGCCTGGAGCGGTGGGCCGCACGGCTCGTCGAAGCCGCCAACATCCGCGAGGTCACCCTGTTCCCGAGGGACCTGCACCGCCTCACGCCGTAGCCATCGGCGAAGTCGTGAAGCTGAGAGTGGCCCATGGACCACTCTCAGCTTCACAACCCGATCAGTTGGGGTCAGCGGGGGGCGGCGGCTTCTCGGACTCGTCGGTGCACTCGACCTCGTCCTGCGGGATGTAGGTGGTCTTGAAGGTCTGGGTGTTGACCTTGGAGCCGCCCTGGTAGAAGTCGCGCCAGACGTTGATCGAGAAGCCCGGGGCGCCGACGGTGTTCTCGCAGTTGCCGTCGGTGATCTTCTGCTTGCCCGGCGACTTGAAGTCGTAGCGCTCGCCGGTGCGTGCCTTGATGTCCCAGATCTTCGTGGACCACATCTCGACGGTGACCGAACCCTGGCCGCTGGCGCTGGCGGGGTTCACCCAGGAGCGGATGAGGACGCCGTACTTGGTGTTGTTCTTGAACTTCAGGTCCAGCGAGGGCCAGGCGACGGTCGCCTCCCGGCCGATCGGATAGCGGTCGATGTAGAGCGAGTGGGCCTTGTGCTCCACGTCCTGCAGACCGGCGAAGAACATCGCGTTGAACGTGGTCGTCGCCATCTGCGAGACCCCGCCGCCGTAGTCCTCGCGGAAGACCCCGTTCTGGATCATCCAGCCCTTGGTGAAGCCGTTGGCGGCCGTACGCTCCCCGACGATGCCGTTGAGGGAGAAGGTGTCCCCCGGCGCGAGCACGGTGCCGTTGACCAGCTCGGCGGCTCGGCCGATGTTGACGTTGCGGTATTCGGCGTAGGGGAAGTTGGTGGTGAAGGTCGAGACCTTCTCCTTGATGCCCCAGGACTTGGCCTCCTCGGTGGTCACCTTCGGCTTGGCGACCTTCGACTTCACCTCGACGACGCGGGCACCCGCGGGCGCCGTGACGACGTCGAGGAAGACCGCCTCCAGGTCCTTCTGGTTGAAGGTGACGCCCGGCTTGGCGGGGATGACCTTCGGGGCCCCGTCGACCATCTCGACGGTCGCGTCGACCGGCTTCGCGGCGTCGTCGGCGAGGGCCTTCTTGAGCACCTTCTTCAGCTTGGCGGGCGCGACCGAGGCCTGCAGCTCGCCGTCCTTCGGGTCGAACCGGATCGCCTCGCCGAACTCCTTCGGGGACAGCTCGACCGGGGTCTTCTCGAACTTCAGCGTGATCGGCCCGGAGACCGCCGGGGTGGCGACCTTCTCGACCGCCTCCTGGACGTCGGTCTCGTCGACGTCCGGGGTGAGCTCCTCAAGACGTACGTCGGCCGTGCGATCGCCCTCGACGAGCAGCTGACCGGCGAGCGCGGTGCGGAGCGCGTCATCGCTGACGCCCTCGCCAGCGACCGGCTGGGTGGTCTTGATCTTGCCCTTCTTGATGACGACGTCGCCGTCCTTGAAGGGGGTGCCGGCGCGCTTGTTCACCTTGGCGGCGACCTTGGCGATCAGCTTGTCCTCGGCGTTGATGACGGGCTCGACCGCGCCGCCGCCGGTGAAGTGCTTCCAGAGCTTGACCGGGCTCCAGCTATGTCCGGCGTCGATCTTCTCGATCGTCGCCTCCGCGTCGAAGCTCAGGCCGGCGTCGGCCGGGTTGACCTCGGTCGTGCTGTCGCCGGCGGTCACGTTGATCGGCTGGCTGTGAGCCGGGGCGAACTTCTCGTCCAGCAACGACGTCGCCTCGGCGGCCGTCATGCCGCCGATGTCGACGCCGGCGACCGTGGTGCCGTCGGCGATCTTGTTCCCGGCGACGGCGTACGCCGCGCCCCAGCCGACGAAGGCCAGGATCGCGACGCCGCCCGCGAGCGCGACGGCGACCTTGGCGCCGGTGCCGAGCGGCTTGCTCTCGGCCGGGACCGGCTGGGCATAGTCGGGCGGCTCGAAGCCGGACCCGTTGCCGGACGCGTGGTCAGGCTCGTATCCGGAGTCGTAGGCGGGCTCATAACCGGACTCGAAGGAGGAGTGGCCGGAGGGGGCCGGCTCGTCAGCGACGAACGGCCCGACACCCATGACGGTCGCCTCGAGCGGCTCGTCGTCGAAGTCGGGCGTCTCCTGGACCGGACGGTAGAACGCTACCTCGGTGTCGTCGTCGTTGCCGGCCTCGGGGGCGGCGTCGACCACGTCGGGCTCCGGGGCGAACTTCCGGTTCTTCGAGACGAACAGGAAGTTGTCCTCCTTCGGCAGCTCCGCGCGCTTCGGCAGCTCCGAGCGCAGCATGGTGCTCCGCAGCAGGGTCTCCTCGGCGAGATCCTCGTCGAGGTCGTGGCCGGGGGCGACGATCCGGGTCTCACCGGCGGGCTCGTCATCGGGTACGTTCGCGACCGGCTTGGCACCCGCGGACTCGGCTACCCGGGCGTCGATCTCGATCTGCGGGATCATGATCGTCTCGATGGCAGCATCGTCCGTGCCGGCATGGCCGGCGTTGGACCCGGCCGCGTGGGTTCGCATCGCGGGCTCGGGGGCCTTGAAGGCCTCGGGCTCATTGGACATGCGGGAGAGCCTAGGACCTATACCCCCCTAGGCCGAACCCGTAGCCCATCTTGGGACGTTCGTCACTCGCCGGGGTGGGCCCGATCCGGCTGAGATGTGACCCTCGCCACCGTCGCGGCGGCCACCACGATCAGCAGCACGGCCCACGAGATCAACAGGTATCCCTCGAGATCTCCGGCGATGGCATACCCGCCGGTCGGCCTCGGCGTCGCGGCCAGGGCGATCACGATCGCCCAGGCCGCTGCGTACGCGATCCTCGAGGCTCCGCGTGGGAGCGCGAGCAGCATCGCCGAGGACGCGGTCACGGCGAGCAGCACGCCCCACCACCACGGGTGGACGGCGACCGCCGCGACCCCGACCGCGAGACCGAGGAGAAGACTGGCGACCACCCCGCCGAGCAGTCTCACAACCCGGCGAAGAGGTCGGTCAGGCTGCCCCCGTCGACGCTGCCCTTGGCGATCCGGAAGTGCTCGTGCGCCCAGGCGGTCGTGCCGAGGCTGTTGGTCATCGCGAACATGCCCTGCTCCATGTCCATCTGGGTGGGGTAGGCGCGCATCGCGGCGACCTTCTGCTCGGCGTACGGCGTGCCGTCGATCTCGGCGGCGATGTCGACGTCGGGCGTGGCCATCGGCAGCGGCCCCTCGGGGTCCATCCCACCGAGCGCCTCCGCGTCGCCGGCCGCCCGGACCGCCCGCAGCCGCTCACGCAGGCGGCTCTCCGCGAGCGCGACCCAGAAGATCCGGTCGATCTCGTGGACCTCGCCGAGCTCCTTCTTGTAGGTCGGCACGGCGGCGAGATGGGCGGCGTACGTCGCGACCCGGTGGGCCTGGATGTGGTCGGGGTGGCCGTAGTTGCCGAACTCGTCGTAGGTGACCAGCACCTGCGGACGCACCTCGCGAATGATCGTGACGAGGTGGTCGGCGGCCTCGGTGAGGTCGGCGTACCAGAAGGCGTTCTCGCGGGCGTCGGGGTCGGGCAGCGCGTGGGTGCGGTCCTCGCTCCAGGTCATCCCGGAGTCGCGGTAGGTGCCGAAACCACCCAGCCAGCGGTGATCGACCTCGCTGCCGTCGGGCGCCTTCAGCGCCGCCATCGCGTTCTCGATCTCGCCCCGGCGGTGGTCGCCCAGGGCGTCGTCGCGGTCGGCGGCGAGGTGCGCCAGCTCGGGCACCAGGATCTCGCCCATCTCCCCCGCCGTGCAGGTCACCAGGGTGACCCGGGCACCCTCGGCGAGGTATTTCGCCATCGTCGCCCCGGTCCCGATCGTCTCGTCGTCGGGGTGGGCGTGCACGAGCAGCAGGCTCTTCTCAGAAGTCACGACCCGATCCTAGGTCGGGCCGCTTAATCCGCTTCGGGTTGTCGGGGAGCTCGACGGGTTCGGGGGCGATCGAGTCGTCCGGCGCCTCCTCGGGGATGTCGAGCCAGCCGTCGTACTCGTCCACCAGCAGCTCCAGGACCATCTCCGGGGCGTCGGTCTCCACCGACCACGGGTGGTCCTCGTCGTCGTCCTCCCCCTGGTAGCGCTCGCGGCCGACCCGGGCCGTCCAGCCCTCACGCTCGAGGGTCGCCGCCGCCGAGCGGGCGTCCTCCTCCTCGAAGAAGATGCCGCGCAGGGTGGACTCTTCGGGCACGCCGAGTACGTGGCGGAGCGCATCGAGGAACGGGCGGTCGGGCTCCAGCCAGTCGACCGAGTCGAGGTCCTCGGCCGCCAGCCAGAGGACCTGGTCGTGCTCGCGCGGCCGCGGCTCCCCCGCGACCACCCGGGCGGTCGCCGCGATCAGCCGGTGGCTCTCGCCGATGGGCGCCTCGCCCTGCATCCAGTCGAGCACCTCGATGAGGCAGCCGAGCTCCTCGCCGATCTCCCGGATCAGGGCCGCCTCGGGCGTCTCGCCCTCCTCGACCTTGCCGCCGGGGAGCTCCCAGCGTCCGGCTGCCTCGGGCGGCGACGTACGCCTCGCGGCCAGCACCTGCTTGCCGTCGGCGCTCAGGATCGCCGCGGCCACTACGGTCTTGGGGCTGTTCACGTGTGAGATTGTTCCCTAGAAGCCCCGAGAGTGGGGTCTCTTGGGTACGCTGCAACGCCGTGCCCCGCCCTCGTCTGCTCATCGCCTGCCTGCCCCCGTCCGGGGCCCGATCATGAGCGATCAGCAGTGGCCGCCGCGGCAGCCCGGTGAGCCTCGTCCGCCTTACCGCGGACAGCAGCCGTACCCGGGCCCACGGCAGCCCCAACGTCCGCAGCCGGGGCGACCGCAACAGCCGCATCCCGGCCAGCAGCAGCCGCACCCGGGTCAGCAGCGACCTCGTCCCGGGCAGTACCAGCCCTATCCGGGAGGGCAGCGTTTCCCGGAGCAGCGGCCTTACCCGGGGCCCCAGCAGCCCTACCCGCCCGCGCAGCAGGGGCCCTACCCGCCGCAGCCGCGGCCTTACGGACAGCAGCCCTACCCAGAGCAGCCCTACTCGGACCTGCACCAGGCACGGCAGCAGCCACCGGCGTACCCACCGGGTCTGGGTCCGGGCCGGTTCGGGCCGGAGCCGCCGAAGAAGCGAAAGTGGCCGAAGGTGCTCGTGGTGCTTCTGGTGCTCGCGCTGGTCGGGGTCGGCGGCTACGGGGCGTACGACTTCTACGAGCAGCTGCAGAAGTGGGAGCAGACCACGACCGACGACGTGAACGGCGTCGGCAGCGACCTGTCGGTGGCGGTCGCGTCGCTGCGCAGCGTCGGCTGGGAGGTCACGGCCGCGGACATCGGCACCTGGCTGGAGCAACCGGGCGCCTACGGTGACGGCCTGAGGCTGCGTACGCTGCAGGCCGACGAAGCCTCGAACAGCTTCACCGTTGCCGGCTACCGCACCTGGCAGGACACCTACGCGAAGCGCGACCACACCACGGTCGTGTGCGCGAACATCACCCTCGCGACCGGCACCCAGAAACCGCTCAGCGAGAACGTCACGGCCTGCCCCGACGACGTCCCGAAGACCGCGCCGGCCACGGGCCAGGCCGCGGCCGACGCCGAGGCGAACGGGGTCACCGGCCACCTCGCCGAGCTGGCCGTGAAGGCCTCCGAGCAGCGCGCCGCGGGCGCCACCGAGGGCAAGCTGGTCGAGGTCGCGGCACCGACGAGGCCGGTGGGCGACGTACGCGCCGACTCGACCGCACTCGTGTGCGCGCCGGGGACGAAGGACCTCGGCGAGGGTGAGGGCTACGACGAGGGCACGCTGATCCCGGTGCGGCTCTGCGCGGTCGAGGGACTGCCCAACACCGGCACGGAGAGCACCAAGGGCGACCCCTACTACATCGACGGCTCCGACGGCCTGACCGTCGTCAACGCGCGGATCTCCGGAGCCGCGGCCGCGCTGGTCAAGAAGGCGGAGAAGCAGGGCATCGACCTGGTCGCGAGCAGCTCGTTCCGGACGATGAAGAAGCAGAAGGCGCTGTGCCAGCAGGACGCCACCGGCGGCTGCCCCGCCGGCGACTACACCCTGACCGCCCAGCCCGGCCACTCATCGCACCAGCTCGGCATCGCCATCGACTTCGAGCAGCCCAGCGTGACCGGCGGCAAGACCTGCGCGACGCGGGCCTCGGAGCCGTCCAGCCCGGTGTGGAGGTTCCTCAACAAGACGGCGCTGAGCGTCGGGCTGAAGCAGTACTCCGCCGAGGCGTGGCACTGGGACGCGTACGGCGGGAAGGACCGCTGCGCCCCGCTGTGACTTCGCCGGGGTCGTGAAGCCGAGAGTGACCTATAGACCACTCTCAGCTTCACAACATCCGTCTATGCGCGCGGCAGCCGCGCCAGCTGACGCGCCTGCGCGACCAGCTTCCCCTCGGAGTCCCAGACCTCGCAGTCCTCCTCGAACATGCCGCCCGAGAGGTTGCGCGAGTAGTGCGTGACCTTGAGCCAGCCCGGCGCCGGCTTGTGACGGATGTGGCAGGTGAGCTCCAGGGTCGGCGCCCAGCCCGGCAGCTCGAGCCCGAAGGTGACCGGCGGGAGCGCGTCGAGCACCTGCAGCAGCGAGAGCGGGTCGGGCTCGCGGTCGTGGTGACGGAACCAGCCGGTGAAGACGGCCTCGCCGGTCGGCGCCGCGCCGCCCCAGACGAACTGGTCCTTCGGCACGCAGAGCTCGTAGCGGTCCAGCATCGGCACGAACTCCTTCACCTCCTCGGGCGCCGTCGTGGACGACAGGCACTCCTCGAGCGGCGGCAGCTCCGGCTCGGTCGCGGTGACCCGCTCGTAGCCGCTGCTCTTGGCGTGGAGGCCGTCGAGGTCCGCGTACGTCGCCGTGGTGGTGATCCGCAGGTCCTCGCCCTGCCACAGCTCGGCGGTCGCGATGGCCAGCGAGCCCTTGTCGCGCTTGGTCTCGATCCGGACCTCGGCCGGTCCGGGCGTGCTGGCGCCGGCGTAGAAGGCGCTCAGCACGATCGGGTCCGGGTGGTTCGGGAGGTGGGCGCGCAGCGCGTTGGCGATGACCGCGAGCAGGTAACCCCCGTTGACCCCGCCGCCGACGACCCAGCCCGGGGCGAGCTCGGCCGCGTAGGTCTTCGCGTCGGTCCGGCGGACCGCGATGTCGCGATCGAACTCCGCCTGTTCCCTATTACTCATGGGTAATAATCTAGATCGACACCCGATGTGATGGACGATGGGGGCATGACCGACCCCCGACACCCGCACTGGGTCTACGACCACGGCACCGAACCGGACCCTCGGTTCACCCTGGCCAACGAGCGTACGTTCCTGGCCTGGGCGCGCACCGTGCTCGGCCTGCTGGCCGGCGCGGTGGCGCTGCACTCGTTCCGGGTGCCCACCGCCGACGGCGTACGCGTCGGGGTGATCGCGGTGCTGGTGCTGACCGCGATCCTGTGCACGATCTTCGCGATGGTCCGTTGGGCACGGGTCGAGCGCGCGATGCGGGAGCGGCGCCCGCTGCCCGCTTTCTCCGCCGGGTTCATCCTCGCCGGGGCGCTGCTGGTGATCGGTGTGTTGCTGGGGTTCTCCCTGGTCCTCTGACCGGATCAGGGCAGACTTCACCCATGACTGAGCTCAAGCCTGTCCCGCACGGGCTGCTGCAGGCCTTCCGGGCGTACGAGAGCGCGCTGATGTCCGACGACGTCGCCGCTCTCGACGCGCTCTTCGCCGACTCCCCCACCACGCTGCGCGGCGATGCCGCCGGGCTCCTCGTGGGGCACGACCAGATCGCGGCCTTCCGCGCGTCTCGTGGCGGCGCGCCCGGACGGCGCATCGTGCAGACCCACGTCCAGGTCATCGACGAGGACCACGCGCTGATCGTGGCGGTCACCGAGCTCGACCGCGGTGGGCGTGGCCTGCAGACCCAGCTGTGGGCACGGGACCCGGTGCGGATCGAGTACGGCGGCTGGCAGGTCACCGCGGCCCACGTCTCGGCCCCTGCGCCGGCCCTCGACACCCGGATCTGGCGGGTCGTCGGGGATCCGCTGGTCTCCTCGCACACCTCCGACGGCGCGCTCTCCGGCGAGACCGTGGCGGTCAAGGACCTCTTCGCGGTCGCCGGATTCGCGGTCGGGGCCGGAAGCCCGGCGTGGCTGGAGCAGGCGCCGGTCTCCTCGTCCCATGGCGCCGCGGTCGCGGCGCTGCTGGACGCCGGGGCGTCGGTGCGTGGGATCGCACGCACCGAGGAGTTCGCCTACTCGCTCTCGGGCCTCAACGCCCACTACGGAGCGCCGCCGAACCCGAAGGCTCCGGGCCGGATCCCCGGCGGCTCCTCGTCGGGCTCGGCGACCGCGGTCGCGCTCGGCCAGGCCTCGATCGGGCTCGGGTCCGACACCGGCGGCTCGATCCGGGTGCCGGCCGCCTACCAGGGCCTCTACGGCATCCGTACGTCCCACGGTGCCGTCTCCCGCGAAGGGATGCTTCCGCTCGCCAGGGCCTTCGACGCCGTCGGGTGGATGACGCGTTCGGCGTTCCTGCTGCAGGCGGTCGGGGACGTACTGCTGCCGGAGGCTGCCTCGTCGCCCACCTCCCTGGACGACGTCCACCTGGTGCCGTCACTGGTCGCGCTCGCCTCGAAGGAGGTCGGCGCCGCGGTGAGCGAGGCCCTGCCCGGGGCGAAGCCGCTGACCTGGGAACCGGCCAGGCTGGACGAGTGGCGCCAGGCCTTCGTCGTCGGCCAGGCCTACCAGGCGTGGCAGGCCCACGGAGCCTGGCTCGAGACCCGGCTGGACACGCTCGGCGAGGCGGTGCGCGGGCGCTTCGAGATGGCGCGTTCGGTGACACGGACGCAGGCCGCCGAGGCGCGGGCCGTGCTCTCCGAGGCCCGGGCCGAGATCCTCGACGTCGTCGGTGACCGTGTCCTCGCCTTCCCCAGCGCCTCCTCGGTGGCACCCACCGCCGCCGACGCGGCCGGGGTACGCGACGACACCCTGCGGCTCACCTGCATCGCCGGGATCGCCGGTCTCCCGGCCGTCTCGGTCCCGGTCCGCACCCCCGGCAACCTGCCTGCCGGTCTCTGCCTGGTAGCCGCCCCCAACCGCGACCGCGACCTCCTGGCCCTGGCCCAAACCCTCGCCGAGTAGTCAGTTCCCGACCGCGAGGAGTCACTTCCTGACCGCGAGCGGTCGAAATCTGACGGCAAGTAGTCACTTCCTGACGGCCGCAAGAACTGACGTGTCGCCGTCAGAAACTGACCTCTCAACGCCAGATTTCGACTTCTCGGCGTCAAAGACCGACTTCTCGGCGGGCGGGGCGTTACATGGAGGCAACCTGCGTTTCGGGTGTCGAAACGCTTGTTTCATAGGCTGGCCCGGTGACGATGACGCTCGCCGAGTTCGACGCCCTGCCCGCCGACGAGGCGGAGGCGCTGCTCGCGCCCTGTGTCGCGATCCCCTCGTGGGCCCGCGGGCTGGTCGCGGGGCGTCCCTACACGGTCGTCGGTGACCTGCTCGCGGCCGCGGAGCGGCTGGCCGCGGCCTGGACCGACGAGGAGGTCGAGGGCGCGCTGGCCGACCACCCCCGGATCGGGGAGCGGCACGCCGGCGACGGCGCGAGCGCGGCGCTCTCCGCCCGCGAGCAGGCCGGGGTCGACCCGGCCGACGCCGAGGTGCAGGCCCGGCTGAGGGCGGGCAACGCCGCCTACGAGGAGCGGTTCGGGCGGATCTATCTGGTCCGGGCCGCGGGGCGGAGCGCCGAGGAGATGCTCGCCCTCCTCGAGGAGCGGCTGGAGAACGACCCGGCTACCGAAATCGCGGTGACCAAGGGCCAGCTCGCCGAGATCGCGTTGCTCCGGCTGCGAGGCTTGGTCGTATGACCACCGTCTCCACGCACGTCCTCGACGCCGCTCTCGGCCGGCCCGCCGCCGGCGTCGCGGTGATCCTCGTCCTTCCCGACGACAGCGCACGCACCGCGACCACCGACGCCGACGGCCGGGTGCGGTTCGAGGGCGAGGTGCCGCCCGGGCCGCACACGCTGACCTTCACGACCGGCCCATGGTTCGCCGAGCAGGACCGCGAGACCTTCTTCCCCGAGGTGAGCATCGGGTTCACCGTCACCGCCGGCGAGCACCACCACGTCGCCCTCCTGCTCAGCCCGTTCTCCTACACGACCTATCGAGGAAGCTGATGTCGATCACTCTTGGCCCCAACCAGCACGGCAAGGCGGAGGTACGCCTGGTCAAGGTCGACCGAGACGGCACCCGGCACACCCTCCACGACCTGAACGTGTCCACCCAGCTCAGGGGCGACTTCGCCACCGCCTTCACCGAGGGCGACAACGTGCACGTGCACGCCACCGACACCCAGAAGAACGTCGTCTACGCGAAGGCCAAGGAGCTCGGCATCACCTCGCCGGAGGGGTTCCTGCTCGACCTGACCGCCCACTGGGCCGCGCAGCCGTGGGTCACCGGGTCGGTGATGAAGGCGCAGGCGTACGCCTGGGACCGGATCCCGGCGAACGGCTTCTCGTTCGCCCGGCGCGGGCAGGAGACGCGGACCGCGGTGGTCAACCGCTATCGCGGGCGGACGTTCGTCCTCTCCGGCCTGGCCGACCTGGTGGTGCTGAAGTCGACCGGGTCGGAGTTCCACGGCTTCCCGCGCGACCGCTACACCACCCTCGCCGAGACGACCGACCGGATCCTGGCGACCGAGGTCACCGCCTGGTGGCGCTGGGAGACCCACCCGGAGGACTGGAACGCGGCCTACGAGCGGATCCGCACGATCCTGCTCGACACCTTCGCGCAGGTGCACTCGCTCGCGCTGCAGCAGACCATCTACGAGATGGGCAGGGCGGTGATGGAGGCCTTCGAAGGCATCGCGGAGTTCAAGATCTCCTGCCCCAACAAGCACCACTTCCTCGTCGACCTCTCCCCCTTCGGCCTGGAGAACCCCAACGAGGTCTTCTTCGCCGCCGACCGTCCCTACGGGCTCATCGAGGCGACGCTGCAGCGCGACGGGGCGACCGAGCCGGACGCCTGGGCCTCCGTTCCGGGCTTCGCGTGAAGCGGGCATGACCGTGACCACGACTCGGGCGGACCAGCGGATCGACCGGCGGATCGCCGCGGCCTATCAGACGCTCTCACCCCAGGAGCGCAAGGCCGCCGACACGCTTCTGGAGCACCTCGACGACCTGGCGACCTACCGTGCGGCCGAGCTGGCCTCGCTCGCGGAGGTCTCCAAGGCGACGATGAGCCGGCTCTTCCGGTCGCTGGGATTCGACGGGTTCGACGACGTCCGCGACCACCTGCGGGCGCTGCGTACGGCCGGGGAGCCGCGACGTGTCGAGGGCGCACCCGACCTGAGCGCCCACGCCGAAGGCGAGGCGGCCGCGATCGCGCGCGCCCTGGACCAGGCGGCCGTCACCGAGGCCGTCGAGGCCATCGCCGGTGCGAGCGACGTGATGGTCGCCGGCTGGCGCAACTCCTACCCGGTCGCCCTCCACCTGCGCCAGCAGCTCACCCAGACCCGCGAGCGGGTCACCCTCGCTCCGGCGCCCGGCCAGGTCATCGGCGAGGAGCTGGCCGAGCTCGGCGAGGAGTCGGTGGTGATCGCGGTCGGGCTGCGGCGCCGGCCACCCGGTTTCGGCGAGTTCGTCGACGCCGCCGCGGCGTCCGGGAGCACGGTGATCGTGATCGCCGATCCGACGGGCACGGTCCACCTCGGCCGTGCCGACATCGCGCTGGAGTGCCCGGTGCAGGGCGGTCTGGCCTTCGACTCGCTGGCGGCGCCGATGTCGCTGGCGAGCGTGCTCGCCGACGGCGTACTCCATGAGCGCGGACGGCCCGGACGCGACCGCGTCTCGGCCATCAGCGCCACCTACGATCGGCTCCACGAGGTCGAGTGATGGCGGGAGCACAATGACAGTAGAGACATCGATTCTCGGGCCAGGGCTAGGGGGAATCGGCATGACCGACACGATGTGGTTGGAGCAGGCGGTCGCGCTGGCGGTCCGCAACGTCAACAACGGCGGCGGCCCGTTCGGCGCCATCATCCTGCGCGACGGGATCCTGCTCGGCACCGGCCAGAACCGGGTCACCCGCGACCTGGATCCCAGCGCCCACGCCGAGATCGTCGCGATCCGCTCGGCGTGCAAGGAGGCCGACAGCTTCTCGCTGGCCGGCTGCACCCTCTACACCTCGTGCGAGCCCTGCCCGATGTGCCTGGCCACCGCGCTGTGGGCGCGCCTGGACCGCGTCGTCTACGCGGCCGACCGCGACGACGCGGCCAAGGGCGGCTTCGACGACCGCGCCTTCTACGACCTGTTCGGCACCGGCCGCGCCAACGAGCACCACGACTGGCCCACCAAGGTCGACGAGCTGCGGATCCCGCAGGCGTACGACCCCTTCGACGCGTGGCTGGCCAAGCAGGACCGCACCGACTACTGATTGCCGAGCCGTCACCCCCGTCGGCCGAGTGGGCACCTGAGTGCCCACT
>NZ_JZDQ02000015.1 GCF_000960475.2 Nocardioides luteus
GTTGCTCCACCCGCCGCATCACTCACACCCCAGGGCGTATCGAAAGGTCCCTGATGCTCAGGGACCTAAGACCCGCGATAGGCCCAGATGCGCCGGCAATTGGGCGATTCCCGTTGCACCGGTGTCCCCCGGGGGGCAAGGTGTGGGCACCCCACGTCATTGCTTCGAGGAGCCCACTGAATGCCCAGCGTCCAGCTGTCGGCCGGTCCGATCGATTACGAGGATACCGGCGGTGACGGCCCTGTCCTCGTGCTCCTCCACGGAGTGCCGATGGACGGCCGTCTGTGGCGTCGTGCCCTGCCCTACCTCGGCGGGTTCCGGGTGATCCGGCCGACGCTGCCGCTCGGCGGTCACCGCAAGCCGATGAACCCCGACGCCGACCTCAGCCAGGTCGGCGTGGCCAACATCCTCGGTGACTTCCTCGACGCGCTCGACCTCCACGACGTGACCCTGGTCCTCAATGACTGGGGCGGTGGCCAGTTCCTCATCAACGAGGACCGCACCGACCGCATCGCGCGCTTGGCGCTGGTGGCGTGCGAGGCCTTCGACAACTACCCGCCGAAGGCGGCCAAGCCGCTGGCGGTGCTCTCGAAGGTGCCGCCGTTGTTCACCGCGGGGCTGCAGCTGTTCCGCATGGCGAGCTTCCGGCAGGCGCGCTGGGGCTACGGCGGGATGTCGGTCGACAAGGACTACCACCTCTACGACGACCTCGTTCACGGCTGGTTCGCGCCGGCCCTGACCGACAAGGCGATCCGCCGCGACTTCATCAAGTTCGCGGGCGGTGCCCCGGGTCGCGACGAGCTGCTCGAGCTCGCCGAGGGCCAGCGGAAGTTCACCAAGCCGGTGCTCGTGGTCTGGGCGGACCAGGACACGCTGATGCCCGCCGAGCACGGTCCGCGGCTGGCCGGGCACTATCCCGACGCGCGCCTGGAGATCGTCAAGGACTCCGCCACGCTGGTGCCGATCGACCAGCCCGAGGTGCTCGCCGGGCTACTTCGTGCCTTCGTGGTCTAGCAGCTCGCTCTCGGCGGGCGCGGTCCGGTTGACCCGGTAGGCGAGGAAGCTCGGCACGAGCAGCGCGCACAGCGCGATCCCGAGAATGTTGAGCAGGCCGCCGCCGGTGGTCGCGATCGCGGTGCCGACCACGGCCGCCGCACCTCCGTGCAGGACGTCGGCCACTCGTGGGCCGCCCGCGACGACCACCGTGAAGACCCCCTGCAGCCGGCCGCGTACGTTGTCGTCGGCCGCCGACTGCAGCATCGACATCCGGATGGCCGCCGAGGCCACGTCGGCCGCGCCGGCGACCATCATGAAGAGCACGCCGAGGGCCAGCATCAGGGGCGTGAGGTGGTCCGCGAAGGCGACGGTGAGCCCGAACAGGGTGATCCCGAGCGCCCAGACGCCGATGCACCAGATGACCACGCGCCCCTGGGCCTCGATGCGGGAGACCCAGCCCGAGAAGATCCCGCCGATCACCGCGCCGGCCGGGATGGCCGCGAAGAGCAGCGCGAACGCGATCCCGCCCTCGGTGGGACCGCCGAAGGACTCGTGCGCGATCTGCGGGAACAGCGCCCGCGGCATCGCGAAGACCATCGCGATCAGGTCGACCACGAAACTCATCAGCAGCACCGGCTGGTGACGCAGGTAGGCGAAGCCGTCCCAGACCGACCGCAGCCCGGGCACCTTCGAGCCGGCGCCCTCGACGGGGATCCGGGGCAGCAGCACGACGGCGTAGAGGGTCGCGAAGAGGGTGACCGTGTCGATGGCGTACAGCCAGGTGAACCCGGTGAACGGCAGCATCACGCCGGCGACCAGCGGGCCGGCGATCGCGCCGGCCTGGAAGACCGTCATGTTGAGCGAGTTGGCGGCCGGGAGCAGGTGGGCGGGCAGGATCTTCGGGAGCAGCGAGTTCCGGGTCGGCTGGTTGACCGCGAAGAAGGCCTGCTGCACCGAGAAGAGGCACAGCAGCGCCCACACGTTGGTGATCCCGAGCGCGGACTGGAGCCAGAAGAGCGCACTGGTGACGATCAGCCCGGTGGTCGAGACCATCAGGATCGTACGCCGGTCGAAGTGGTCCGCGAGCGCGCCGCCGTAGAGCCCGAAGACGATCAGCGGGACCAGTCCGAAGACGCCCGTCAGACCGACGTACGCCGACGAGCCGGTGTCCGCGTAGATCTGGGCCGGCACCGCGACCACGGTCAGCTGCGCGCCGATCATGGTGATGATCCCGGCGGTCCAGAGGCGCCGGAAGTGCGGCTCCTGGAGGGGGCGGGTGTCGGCGACGGCACCCCTGAGCCTGTCCGCGATGCTCAAATGCTGTTGATCCTGAGAGTCCGGTGGTCGAGCCTGTCGAGACCACTGATGCTAAGCGAATCAATTTACCTGGAGAAATTCCGATGAGAGGTGTCGGATCGAGGTGTAGACGTTCGTAGCAGGGGTGAGAGACGGTCACCGGGACCGTCCGGCACAGAGGAGTGATCACCATGGTTCAGTACCTGATGTCCGTGTGGGGCAGCGAAGAGGATCTCGAGAAGCCCTTCGGTGGCTATGAGTCCGAGGAGCAGATGCAGGCCTCGTTCGCCGCGACCGGAGCGTTCAACCAGAAGCTCATGGACCAGGGCTACTTCGTCTTCGCGAACGGCCTCGACTCCCCGAAGACCGCGACCGTCGTCGACGGAACGGGTGACAAGCCGGTCTACACCGACGGGCCCTACACCGAGGCGAAGGAGTTCATCGGTGGCTTCTGGGTCATCGACGTGCCCAACCTCGATGTCGCGCTCGAGCTCGCCGCGGAGGGCTCCGCGGCCTGCCTCGGCAAGGTCGAGGTCCGCCCGATGCACGGCGTCGAGTGACCGACGTCGACGAGGCGATCACCCGGGCCCACCACGAGGAGTGGGCTCGGGTGGTCGCCAGTCTGACCCGCCGTTTCGGCGACCTCGACATCGCCGAGGACGCCGCGGCCGAGGCGTTCGCGGTCGCCGTCGAGCGCTGGCCGCTCGACGGCGTACCACCTAACCCGGGCGCGTGGCTCACCACCACCGCCAACCGCCGCGCGATCGACCGGATCCGCCGCGAGTCCAAGCGTGACGACAAGCAGAAGGAGGCCGTCGCGATGCACGATGACACCCCGCACGAGCCTCTCGGCGCGATCGAGGACGACCGGCTGCGGCTGCTGTTCACCTGCTGCCACCCCGCGCTCGCGCCCGAGGCGCGGATCGCGCTGACGCTGCGGATGGTCGGCGGTCTGACCGTGCCCGAGATCGCCAAGGCGTTCCTGGTCCAGGAGACCACGATGGGCCAGCGGATCACCCGCGCGAAGAACAAGATCAAGGCCGCCCACATCCCCTATCGGGTCCCGGAGGCGGCCGATCTCCCCGAGCGGGTCTCGGGTGTCCTGGCGGTCCTCTTCCTGGTCTTCAACGAGGGCTACCTCTCCTCCGGCGACCACGAGAACGCCGTACGCAGCGACCTGACCCTCGAGGCCATCCGGCTGACCCGCCTGGTCCGTGCCCTGCTCCCGGACGACGGCGAGGTCGCCGGCCTGCTGGCCCTGATGCTGCTGATCGAGGCGCGGCGTACGGCTCGGGTCTCGGCGACCGGCGAGCTGGTGCGACTCGACGAGCAGGACCGCGGCTCCTGGGACCTCGCGCTGATCGCCGAGGGCCATGCGCTGGTGCGCGAGCGGCTCGCCGTCGTCGCCAACGGTGGCCCGGGGCCCGGGCGCTACCAGATCCTGGCGGCCATCAACGCCGTCCACACCTCGGTGCGGGACGCCCGCGA
This sequence comes from Nocardioides luteus, assembly GCF_000960475.2. Taxonomy (GTDB): domain Bacteria; phylum Actinomycetota; class Actinomycetes; order Propionibacteriales; family Nocardioidaceae; genus Nocardioides; species Nocardioides luteus_A. The sequence continues at coordinate 3,781 of NZ_JZDQ02000015.1, forward strand.
CACCGACTGGTCCCAGATCGTCGCGCTCTACGACCAGATGATCCGGGTCGACGCCTCGCCGATCGTGCGGCTCAACCGGGCCATCGCCGTCGCCGAGCTGGACGGCCCCGAGGTCGCCCTCGCCGAGATCGACCGGCTCGACCTGGACGACTACCACGCCTTCCACGCCACCCGGGCCGACCTGCTGCGGCGGCTGGGGCGCAGCGGCGAGTCGCGCGCGGCGTACGACCGGGCCATCGAGCTCGCCGAGAACGCGGCCGAGGTCGCGCTGCTGACCAGGCGCAGGGACCAGCTCGGACGAATCTGAGGAATTTTCGCCCGACCCTGTCGGATCGGGGCCGGGGCGTTCGTAGAGGAAGTGAGCGGCGGTCACCCGACCGCCCTGAAACGAATCCCGAGACGAGGAGAGACGAATGCCGGAATACATCATCGCGTTCAACGACGAGTGGGTCGCCGAGCACACGCTGGAGCAGCTGCGCCACAAGCGCGACACCTCGATGGCCGTGACCAAGGAGATGAAGGACGCCGGGGTCTTCGTCTACGGCAACGGCGGGATCGACGCCTCGACCGCTCTGTTCAGCGTCGAGCTCGGTGCCGACGGCGAGCCCGTCTTCACCGACGGCCCGTACGTCGAGACCAAGGAGCACCTCGGCGGCTTCTTCGTCATCGACGTGCCTGACGACGACGCGGCGCGCTACTGGGCCGGCCGGATGTCGGTCGCGCTCGACTGGCCGCAGGAGGTGCACCGTTTCCCGAACATGGACCGCTTCGACGATTAGGGCGACCTGGATCGGAGCCCTGGCGGATGCCCGCTAGGGTACGTCCGCTGTGCTCGTTCGAGCCCGTTCCCTAGGAGTTTGGTTGCCTCATCACGGTGGTCGTCGGACCCATCTTCTCAGCCTGTTGATCACCGGACTGCTCGGTGCTGGCCTGCTGGCCGCCCAGCCTGCGCAGGCCAACACCGCGCCCCGGATCACGAAGGCGGTGGTCACCACCTGGCTGCCCGCCAAGACGACCGGGATCATCCAGTGGAACCCCGCCTTCACCTACGCAGCCAGCGACGACGCGGGCATCGCCGGCTACCAGGTGCAGGTCAAGGTCGCGCCGCGGAGCAGCTCGCCGACCGAGGTCGCGAAGATGAGCGCGGCGAGCTACGTCTGGCGCGCCGACGGGTCCAGCACCTGGCTCTACCCGTCGCGTACGTCGGTCACGACCACCCTGGAGTCGGGCGGTGTCGGGTGTTTCCGGGTCCGTGCCAAGGACGCCGCCGGGCTGACCTCGGCCTGGAGCGGCTGGCACTGCTCGCACGCGCCGATGCTCGCCGGCGAGACGTTCTCCTGGTGCTGCCAGCCCAACCTGGTCTCCAAGCTCAACCTGGACGGCAGCTCCGACGGTCCGGACGTCGTCTACGTCTCGACGCGCTACGGGAAGCAGCGCTCCAACGGTGCCTACTGTGCGAAGGGTGCCCGGCTCCGTGTCCGCACGGGGCCGCACCAGGGCAGGATGACCGTCCTGCTCGGCTCGACGAAGATCGGCACGGTCAACGCCTGGTCGAGCACGGTCGGCTGGAAGTGGGCCTCCGTCCGGGGCACCACCACCGCCTGCGGACGGCTGTGGCTGGTCCCGCTGACGGCTGCGCCGGTGCAGATGACGAGGAACTACATCCTCTACTGACGAGGTCGTGGCAGGCTTGCGGCATGAGTACGCCTGAGCCGCTTGCCCTGCCCGACACCGAGGCCGCGGAGGCCTGGGTCAAGGAGCGTACGTCGGCGACGCTGACGCACGTGCGCGAGCTGGCCGAGCGGCTGCGCACCGCGCCGCCGAGCCAGGCGCTCGAGGTGCTGAAGGCCTGGGACCAGCTCTCGCTCGAGCTCGGCTCGCTCGGCGGGCTGGCCGGGCTGCTCGCCAACGTGCACCCCGTCGAGGCGGTCCGCACCGCCTGCGAGGACACCGAGGTCGAGGTCGACCGGCTGCGCACCGAGCTCACCCAGGACCAGGCCCTCTACCGCGTCTTCGCCGACCTCCCCGAGGAGCAGACCGCGGCGCTCGACCCGCTCGCGGCCCGGCTTCTCGAGAAGACGCTGCAGGACTTCACCCGCGCCGGTGTCGACCGTGACGACGCGACCCGGTCCCGGCTCACCGAGATCAACGAACGGCTCACCGAGCTCAACCTCGAGTTCTCCCGCGTGACCCGGGACGACGTACGCATCACCACGGCCACGCCCGAACAGCTGGACGGGATGCCGGCCGACTGGCTGGAGGCGCACCCGGTCAACGACAAGGGGCTCGTGGAGATCACCACCGACTACCCCGACGCGCTTCCGGCCCGGATGTTCGTGAAGGACCCGGCGATCCGTCGCGCCGTCACAGTGGCCGGGCTCGAGCGCGGCTGGCCGCACAACGACGCGGTCCTGAAGGAGATGTTCGCGCTGCGTCACGAGCTGGCCACGCTGGTCGGCTACGAGGACTGGCCGGCCTTCGACGCCGCGGTGAAGATGATCGGCGAGGGGTCGGCGATCCCGGAGTTCATCGACCGGATCGCTGCAGCGGCCGAAGGCCGGATGAAGCGTGACCTCGAGGTGCTCCTCGACCGCTATGACCGCGACGTCCCTGGGGCCAGCGCGGTCTCCGCGGCCGACGCGCTCTACTACGAGGAGCTGGTCCGCCAGGAGAAGTACGACGTCGACAGCCAGGTGGTGCGTACCTACTTCGACTTCGCGAAGGTGCACCAGGGGCTGCTGGACGTCACCGGACGCCTCTTCGGGCTGCGCTACGAGCCGGTCTCCGACGTGGTCACCTGGCACGAGGACGTCAGCGTCTTCGACGTCTACCCGCACGACGGCGACGAGCGCCTCGGCCGGATCCACCTCGATCTCCACCCCCGCGAGGGCAAGTACAAGCACGCCGCGCAGTTCGACCTCGCCACCGGGGTGAAGGGCCGCCAGCTGCCCGAGGGCGTGCTGGTCTGCAACTTCTCCCGCGGTCTGATGGAGCACGACCACGTGGTGACGCTCTTCCACGAGTTCGGCCACCTGATCCACCACGTGCTCGGCGGGCAGGGCGAGTGGGCGCGGTTCTCCGGGGTCGCGACGGAGTGGGACTTCGTCGAGGCGCCCAGCCAGATGCTCGAGGAGTGGGCCTGGGACGCCGAGGTGCTCCAGACCTTCGCCACCAACGAGGCGGGCGAGCCGATCCCGGCCGACCTGGTGGCGCGGATGCGGGCGGCGGACGACTTCGGCAAGGGCTACCACGCGCGGCAGCAGATGTTCTACGCCGCCATCTCCTACTGGTTCCACAAGGAGCAGCCCGAGGACCTCACCAAGCGGCTGCAGGAGCTGCAGGCGGCGTACTCGCCCTATCCCTACCTCGACGGCACCCACTTCTTCGCCAACTTCGGCCACCTGGGCGGCTACTCGTCGGCCTACTACACCTACATGTGGTCGCTGGTCATCGCGAAGGACCTGTTCAGCGCCTTCGACCGGGACGACCTGTTCGCCCCCGAGGTGGCCGGACGCTACCGCGACCTGGTGCTCGCCCGCGGCGGAGAGAAGGACGCCGCCGATCTGGTCGCCGACTTCCTCGGCCGGCCCTACTCCTTCGATGCGTACGCGACCTGGCTGGTCTCGTAGATCGCGTTTCGGTGCGTTCGTGACAGGAAGCGCCGAATTGTAAATCCTTTGCTGATTTGCGTCCGCTGGAGCGCCAAACTTGCTTCACGGCTCCATCTGGACGAACGTCTCTGGAAGCAGAGGTGCCTGTTGCGCGCATCACTCGGGCTGCTCGTCGATCTCAGGCACCTTCTCAACAAACCCTATTGAGGGGAGAGACAAATGGATGCCGTGAAGGACATCGACTGGGTGGCTCTCGGGGGCAAAGTGCTCGCCGCGATCGTCATCATCCTGGTCACGTGGATCATCGCGAAGATCGTCGCTTGGGCGTTCGCGAAGCTGACCTCGAAGATCCCGTTCCTCCAGAAGGCTGGAAATGACGGGGACACCATCGGCAAGAGCCTCGGTTCAGTAGCCGGTCTGCTGGTGTGGCTCTTCGGTCTGATCGCGCTGCTGGACCTGTTCGAGCTCAGCGCTGTGCTGACGCCGATCCAGGGCCTGCTCGACGGGGTGCTGGGCTTCCTGCCCAACCTCATCGGCGCGGTCTTCGTCTTCGTTGTCGGCGCGCTCGTCGCCAAGGTCGTCCGCCAGCTCGTCGAGACCGCGCTCGGTGCGGTCCCGTTCGACAAGTGGATCGGCAGTGGCAGCAAGCTCTCCGGCCGTGTTGACGCGACCGTGGGTGTCGACGACGACGCCGACCCGTACGCTGCACCGGCGGCGCCCGCCGGCACTGCCGCGCAGATCGTCAAGGTCATCGGTCTCGTGCTCTACGCGATCATCATGATCGTGGTGGCCATCGCCGCTCTGCAGATCCTTGGGATCAGCTCCATCTCGGAGCCCGCCGAGGGCATGCTCAACATGATCCTGGCCGCTATCCCGAAGCTCATCGCCGCCGCGATCCTGCTCGGCATCGGCGTGCTCATCGCCCGCTTCGCCGCCGACATCCTGGGCCAGATCATCGACGGTCTCGGCTTCGACAACGCGCTGCGTTCGATGGACGTGCTGCCCGCCGGCCAGAGCGCCACCCCGGCGATCACCAAGGTGATCCAGATCGGCATCGTGCTCTTCTTCGCCGTGATGGCGGCGCAGATGCTGGAGTTCCCGCAGATCACCGCGTTCATCAGCGAGGTGCTCGAGCTCGGTGGCAAGGTCATCTTCGGTGGCGCGATCATCGCCGCCGGTGTCGTGATCGCCGGTGTCATCGCGAAGCTCGTGCCCGGGTCGGCCTCGCAGATCCTGAAGTACGCCACGATCGTGCTGTTCGTCGCGATCGGGCTGAAGTTCATGGGTCTGGCCGACTCGATCATCAACCTCGGCTTCGGTGCCGTGGTCGTCGGTGGTGCCGCTGCCGCGGCGCTCGCCTTCGGTCTCGGTGGTCGCGACGCTGCCGCCCGGCAGCTGGAGAGGCTCCAGGCGGAGGGTGGTGGCACCCGTTCGGCTGCCGCGCCGACCGCTCAGAACCCGACGCCGCCGCCGACGCCAGGCGTCTGATCGCGCCCACGACCCTCAGGGTCTGAGTCAGGGAGCCCCCGGATCTTCCGGGGGCTCCCTGCATTTGGCTTGAATCGCTTCGATCATCGACGTAAGATCACGATATATCGCGAAGGAACGCGATCTAGACTTTCGACATGGGAGAAGAATCATGAACAACAACAACCCTTGGGGTGACTGGATCGACCAGATCGGTCGAGAGTTCGGCAAGGGCGGCCCGCGCCGCTCCCACGGCTGGCAGGGTGGTCCCGGTTGGGGCGGACCCGGTTGGGGTGGCCCCGGCGGCCCCGGTTGGCAGGGCGGCCACCACGGTCGCGGTCGCGGACCGGCTGGTCCGCCCCCGTGGATCGCGGCGCTGCTCGGCTTCGACAACCAGCCCCCGCAGCGGCCCGGTCCCCGGGTCCGCCGTGGTGACGTACGCTCCGCGATCATCTACGTGCTGGCCGAAGCGGCCGAGCAGGCCCAGGTGATCAACGGCTACCAGGTGATCCAGCAGATCTCCGAGCGCAGCTCGGGTGAGTGGCGGCCGAGCCCCGGCTCGGTCTACCCGACCATCCAGCAGCTCGAGGACGAGGGTCTCGTGGAGTCCGACGACGAGCACGGCCGCCGGGCGATCCGGCTGACCGAGGCCGGCAAGACCTACGCCACCGAGCACAGCGACGAGCTGGCCGCCGTGTGGAAGCCGTTCGACAAGGCCGTCGACAACGCCCGCGCCGGTGCCCGTGGTGGCCGCGGCGGCCAGGGCATGGGCGACCTCGCCGGCTTCGGGATCCTCGGCGGCGAGCTCGCCCAGGTGCTCCCGGCCGTGTGGCAGCTCGCCACCTCCGGCACCGAGGGCCAGCGCCAGGCGGCCGCCGACATCCTCGCCGACACCCGGCGCAAGCTCTACGGCCTCCTCGCGGCCGGCGACGACGAACACACCGTGACCGCCGAGCAGATCGACGAGGTCGAGGAGACGGAGGACGGCGAGCCCGGCCCCGAGCCGAAGGCCTGATGTCCCACTCGTGGGGAGAGATCCCCACTCGCAGGTAGGTTCCCCACGCTCCGGAGCGTGGGGAACCTACTCATTTGTGGGGGATCGTTCGGGGCCAGCTGCCGTCCACAGGGCATGCTCGGGGTCGGGTTGTCCACAGGTCGTCTGATTGCGATTTCGCCACCGACAGGCTGGGTTGATGCTGGCGCCATGAGGTCATTGCGCGCGGTCACCAGGAGGGCCGGCTTCTTCACCCGGGCCGAGGCCCTTGCGGCGGGCTGCACCATCAACGACATCCGCACGGCCGTGCGTCTCGGTGAATGGCGCCGCCTGCGCAAGGGCGCCTACGCCTTCGCCGACGAATGGGCGCCGCTCGAAGACACCGACCGACATTGGCTCCGCACGCGCGCGGCGGTTCGGGCGCTCGGCGACGACGTCGCGGTCAGCCACGCGAGTGGGGTGGTCGCGCACGCCATCGACGGCTGGCGGTTGGACCTGGCGCGGATCCACGTGACCCGGCTCGATGGCCGCTCGGGCCGGATCATCGGCGACGTCGTGCAGCACGAGCGCGGGAAGGGCGATCTCGAGATCCGCAATGTCGCCGGCATCCGGGTGCTGGCGCCGCAGCGGTGTGTGCTCGAGGCAGCGGTTCACCTCGAGCCGGAAGCGGCCTTCTGTCTCTTGGAGTCCGGGCTGCGTTCGAAGCAGTTCGATCGCGCCGATCTGGAGGCGGCGTACGTCGCGATGCACGCCCGGCATCGGATGGGCCGGCTCCAACCCCTGATCGCCATGGCCGGTTCACGGTCGGGATCGGTGGCCGAGTCACGTGGGTCGTGGATCTTCGACCAGGCCGGCCTGCCTCGGCCGCAGCAGCAGTGGGAGGTGCTGCGCGCCGACGGGAGTCTCGTCGGCGTGGTCGACTGGGTGTGGCACGAGTGGCGGCTGATCGTGGAGTTCGACGGCAAGGTGAAATACTCCGGCAGGTTCGGCCAGACCGGCACGGACGCCCTCTTCGCCGAGAAGCAGCGGGAGGACGAGATCCGCGAGCTCACCGGCTATCGGTTCCTCCGGTTGACCTGGGAAGACCTGGCCGACCCTGCTCGGCTCGTGGCCCGTATCCGGGCGATGGCCCGGGCGGCGGTCTGATGCCCCACTCCCCGAGAGACTTCCCCACCCGTCGGAACGTCCCCCATCCTCCGGAGCGTTGGGAATCTCCCGATGGGTGGGGAAATCTCCGCGGGCCGGGTCAGAGTGCCTCGAGGTGGTTGGCCAGGTGGCGGTGTCCGAGGGCCTCGTAGCCGACGATGGTGACCACGGGCGCCAGCGCGACGACGATGAGGCACCACGACACCGGCACACCCGCGACCGCGAGCACGACGCTCGCTACCAGCACGACGGCGGTGAGGACGACCAGCAGGATGTGGAACGGGTCGATCACGTGCATGAACGAGTTGTAGAGGACGTACAGGAGCAGGGCGTACGCAGCCACGGGGATGGTGACCGACGCGACCGTGCCGACCTCGCCGAGCTTGGACTCGTCCTGGAGCAGGTAGGCGGCCACGTGGAGACCGGCGCCGGTGGCCGCGATCGAGGCGAAGAGCAGGATGTGGCCGTAGCCCCACAGGAACGAGCGGTCGCGGCGGCGGTGGAGCACCTCGGCCCAGGGGATCGTGAAGTAGGTCCACCACTGGCCGAAGGTCAGCCCGATCCCGGCGGTGAGCAGCAGGATCGCGTCCAGGCTCCACCCGATCTCCGGGTTGTGGACGATCGCCGACACGACCGCGACCGTGCCGATGACGCCCTCGCCGAGGGTGATGATCACCAACAGCCCGTAGCGCTCCGCGATGTGGTGCGCGTGCCAGGGCGTGCCACCGAAACGGCGCTCGGCGATGAACGGGCCGATCAGCTCGACCACCAGTGGCACCGTCATCGCGGCGAACGCGGTCGGCACGTCGAGCGGCAGGACGGCGAGGACGCACCAGAGCACCTGCGCCGTGAGGATCGTGGTCAGGTAGACGCGGTGCACGCCGCGCCGGCCGGGATCCTGGCGCCAGGCGCGCAGCCACTGGCCGCAGAGCGCGACCCGCATCACGACGTACCCGGCGATCAGGATCTCGTTGTGGAGCCGGTCGCCCTCGTGGATGCTCTCGAACATCTCCGGCAGACCGAGCGCCATGATGATCACGCCGACCATCTGCACCATCGTGAGCAGGCGGAACGCCCAGTCGTCGGTGTCGTAGGCCGAGGCCATCCAGGAGTAGTTGATCCACGCCCAGCAGATCGCGAACGACGCGAAGCAGAACGCCACGATGCCGGCCCACACGTGTCCTTCAGCGAGCTGATGGGCGAGCTCGTTGCCGCTCACCCCGAACGCGACGACGAAGGTGAGGTCGAAGAGCAGCTCCAAGGGGGTCGCGGCCCGATGCTCCTCATGCGGGTCGCGTCCGGTCATCTGCCTCAGGCGGCTCGTTGCAGTCACGGTGGTGAGGATAGGTGCTGACGGCGTACGTTTCCTGGCATGAGCGACATCCTGATCAAGGTGCGTGGGTCACACAGCGTCGAGGTGGCGCCGGAGCGTGGGGTGGTGTCGGCCGAGATCCGGTTCGAGGGCGCCTCTCCCGAGCCGGTGATGGAGCGGCTGCAGCGCGGGCTGCACGGCGTGCGGGGCGAGCTCGAGCGACTCGAGCAGGAGGGCGCGATCGAGCGGTTCCTCATCCAGCGGGTGCGCACCTCGGCCGAGCGGCCCTGGAACCAGGACGGCAAGCGGCTGCCGCTGGTGCACCATGCCTCCGTGGGCCTCGCGGTCGAGTTCGTCGACTTCACGGAGCTGGCGACCTGGGTCGGCCGCACCGCCGGCGACGAGGGCCTCCGGATCCACCACGTCGACTGGCGGCTGACCAAGGACAGCCGGCTCAAGGTCGAGCGCGACGTACGTCAGGAGGCGGTGCGCCAGGCCAAGATCCGGGCACAGGACTACGCCGATGCCCTCGACCTCGGCCCGGTCGCGGTCCGGAGCATCAACGACGTCGGCGTCAGCCGCGAGCTGGCGTACGAGTCGACGGCCATGCCCATGCCGGCCGCTGCTGCTGCCAAGTTCGCGGACGCCGCCGGGGCCCCGGACCTGGCCTTCGACCCGGACGACATCACGGTCTACGCCGAGGTCGAGGCGGCGTTCACCGTCTAGCGCAGCGCAGCGGTGGCGGCTGCGAGCGCGGTGACGCGGTCCCAGTCGCCGGAGGCGAGCGCGTCGGCTGGGGTGAGCCAGGAGCCGCCGACGCAGCCGACGTTACGGAGGCTGAGGTAGCTCGGAGCGGTGGCGAGCGAGATACCGCCGGTGGGGCAGAAGCGCGCGTCGGGGAGAACCGACGGCAGCGAGCCCAGGAACTTGGCGCCGCCGGAGGCCTCGGCCGGGAAGAACTTCATCGCGGTGTGGCCGGTCTCGAGCACCGCGAGGGCCTCGGAGACGGTGGCGGTGCCGGGCAGGAACGGCAGGCCGGTGTCGCGCATCGCGCCGAGCAGGGTCGGCGTGGCGCCCGGCGAGACCAGGAACTGTGCCCCGGCCGCTGCGGCCTCCTTGGCGAGCACCGGGGAGGTCACCGTGCCGGCGCCGATCAGGACCTCCGGCACCTCCTCGGCGATGGCCCGGATCGCGTCGAGCGCGACCGGCGTACGCAGCGTCAGCTCGACCACGGGCACGCCACCCTCGGCGAGGGCGCGGGCCACGGGCACCGCCTGGTCGATCGCGTCGACGACGACGACCGGGATCACCGGCGAGAGGTCGAGCAGGTCGGTGGACTTCAGGTCAGACATGGACAGGGCTCTCCTGGGACGATGCGGCGAACTGAAAGACGGAGGCGCCGGTGTCGGCGGAGCCGACGGTGGCGCGGAAGGCGCTGAAGAGCTCGCGGCCGGTGCCGCGCCACTCGGCGTCGAGCGGTGCCCGGCCGGTGGTCGGGCGGTGCGCGAACTCGTCCGGGTCGACGTCGATCGAGAGCGTGCCGGCGACGGCGTCGACGGTGATCAGGTCGCCGTCCTGCACGCGGGCGAGCGGTCCGCCGAGCGCGGCCTCGGGGGTGAGGTGGATGGCAGCGGGCACCTTGCCGGACGCGCCGGACATCCGGCCGTCGGTGACGATCGCGACGTGCTGACCGCGGTCCTGCATCACGCCGAGCGCCGGGGTGAGCTTGTGCAGCTCGGGCATCCCGTTGGCTGCGGGACCCTGGTAGCGGATCACCGCGACGAAGTCGCGACCGTCGAGGCGCTTCTCGGAGAAGGCGGTGAGGAAGTCGGCCTGGTCGTCGAAGACGATCGCCGGGGCGGAGACCACCCGGTGCTCGGGCGCGACGGCCGAGGTCTTGATGACCGCGGTGCCGAGGTCGCCGGTCAGCACTCGCAGGCCACCGTCGGGCGAGAACGGGTCCTCGGCCGGCCGCAGCACGTCGAGGTCGCCGGAGACCGGGGCGCCCTCGACCAGCTCGATCTCGCCGTCGCGGGTGAGTCGGGACTCCTGGGTGTAGGCCGACAGCCCCGGGCCGAGGATCGTGGTGACGTCCTCGTGGAGCAGGCCGGCCTCGAGCAGGGTGCGGACCAGGAAGCTCACGCCGCCCGCGGCGTGGAAGTGGTTCACGTCGGCGGAGCCGTTGGGGTACATCCGGGTGAGCAGCGGCACCACCGGCGACAGGTCGGAGAGGTCGGCCCAGGTCAGCTGGATCCCGGCGGCGCGGGCGATGGCGACCAGGTGCATGGTGTGGTTGGTCGAGCCGCCCGAGGCGAGCAGCGCGACGCACGCGTTGATGATCGACTTCTCGTCGATCATCTCGCCGATGCCGGGACCACCGGTGAGCGCCAGCTCGGTGGCGCGCGCGGCGGCGGCGCGGTTGAGCGCGGCTCGTAGCAGGGTGTCCGGGGAGGCGAACGAGGAGCCCGGCAGGTGCAGGCCGAGCACCTCCATCAGCAGCTGGTTGGAGTTGGCGGTGCCGTAGAAGGTGCAGGTGCCGCGGGAGTGGTAGCTGGCGGCCTCGGCCTCGAGCAGCTCCTCGCGGGTGGCCTCGCCCGCTGCGTACCGCTGGCGGACGCGGGCCTTCTCCTTGTTGGGGAGCCCCGAGGACATCGGGCCGGCGGGCACGAAGACGGTCGGCAGATGGCCGAAGGAGAGCGCGCCGATCAGCAGGCCCGGCACGATCTTGTCGCACACGCCCAGCATCAGCGCCGCGTCGAACATGTCGTGCGAGAGGGCGATCCCGGCCGACATCGCGATCACGTCGCGGGAGAAGAGCGAGACCTGCATGCCGTCGCGGCCCTGGGTGATGCCGTCGCACATCGCGGGTACGCCGCCGGCGACCTGCGCCAGCCCGCCGGCCCGCATCACCGCGGCCTTGAGCAGCGGCGGGTACGTCTCGTAGGGAGCGTGCGCCGAGAGCATGTCGTTGTAGGAGGTCACGATCGCGACGTTGGGCTTCGCCGCCGGGGTGATCACCTTGAGCTCGGCCTTCGTCGGCGCGGTGGAGGCCGCGAAACCGTGGGCCAGGTTGCTGCACGCGAGCCGGCCGCGGGCGGGCCCGGCGACCCGGGCGGCCTCGATGCGGGCCAGGTAGTCGGCCCGGGTGGCGGCGGAACGCTCGATGAGTCGAGCGGTGACGTCGGCGACGGTGGGGGAAACGGCAGTCACGGGTCCTCCAAAGACAGTGTGCTTTGGCACACAATGTCATGATCTTTGGATCGATACAAGTAAATCTTTGGTACGCCAAAGACATAAGTGGCGTACGCTGACCCCATGCCCGAGATGACAACCGCCGCCGACGTCCTCGCTCTGGTGCGCTCCGGGCGCGCCCTGACTCGCAGCGATCTGCAGAAAACCACCGGTCTGTCGCGTACCGCTGTGGTGTCTCGGGTCTCCGCCCTGGTCGAGGCGGGGCTGATCCTCACCGGGGAGGAGCTCGCGTCCACCGGTGGCCGGCCGCCGGGCTCGCTGACCTTCAACGCCGACGCCGGGGTCGTCCTGGCGGTGGCGATCGGGCGCTCCCGCAGCCAGCTCGCCGTCTTCGACCTCGACGGCCGCGAGCTCGCCGGCGACACGCGCGACCACGAGGTCGGGATCGCCGCCGACGACCTGATGCCCGACGTGACCGACCGGCTGGAGCGGCTCCTGGAGGGGATCGAGCCGCCGGTGCTCGGCGTCGGGATGAGCCTGCCGGGCGTCGTCGACCCCGTCCGCCGCGTCTCGGTCGACTCGCCGGTGATGCGGGGCTGGGACGGCGTCGCGCTCGACCCCTACTTCGACCGTCTCACCGACGGCCCGCTGGTGCTCGTCAACGACACCGATGCGCTGGCCACGGCCGAGCTCTTCGGGAGCGGGCTGCACCCGAAGGACGCGCTGGTCGTGAAGGCCTCGACCGGCCTCGGCCTGGCGGTGATCGCCGACGGCCGGGTGCTGCGGGGCCACGCCGGTGCCGTCGGAGAGATCGGGCACACCCGGGTCGAGTCCGCCGGCGAGCGCCCGTGCCGCTGCGGCGCCACCGGCTGCCTGGAGACCGTCGCCGCGGGCTGGGCGCTGACCCAGGGACTGGTCGACTCCGGTGTCTCCGCCGGGCACATCCGTGACCTGGTGGCCGCCGCGCTGGCCGGCGACGCGATCGCCCGTGGCCTGCTGCGGGAGGCCGGCCGCCAGCTCGGTGAGGTGCTGGCGATCGCGATCAACCTGCTCAACCCCGAGGTCGTCGTCATCGGCGGCGACATGGCCGCCGCCTTCGACCTCTTCACCGCGGGTGTCCGCGAGACCGTCTACTCGCGTTCGACCGCCCTTGCCACGCGTGACCTGACCTTCGTCCCCTCCACCCACGCCGACTCCACCGGGATGGTCGGCTGCGCCGCGGTCGCCATCAACCATCTGCTCTCGCCCGAGCGGCTCGACGCCCACCTCGCCAAGGCCTGATCCGGACCAGCGGATTTCGCTCCCCAAGCCGGCGCGGCGGGGCTAGCCTGCCAGGTCGAGGGTCACCGAGGACGGGAGCAGATCATGGTCGCTGAAGGTCCGAGAATCGCCCGCCGCCGGCTGCTCGCCGCGGCAACGATCGGTGCGGCGGGAGCGCCGGTTCTCGCCGGAGCGGCCCGGGCCGAGCCGGGCCCGATCGCGCCACCGCCGGCCGGGGACCGAGGTCGTCCGGTGACTCCCGGCGCCGACCGAGCCGCTGCCGACGACTGGTCGGTGCTGTCGGGCGAACGCGTCGGCGTCATCACCAACCCCACCGGCGTGCTGCGCAATCTCCGCAACATCGTCGACGAGATGCACGAGTCGGGGAGCGTGAGCATCGCCGGGGTGTTCGGTCCGGAGCACGGCTTCCGGGGCACGGCTCAGGCCGGCGGCTCGGAGGGCACCTTCGTCGACGAGCGCACCGGCCTGACCGTCTACGACGCCTACGGAGCGAACGTCGCGAAAATGCGCGAGCTGTTCACCACCGCGGGCGTCGAGACCGTCGTCTTCGACATCCAGGACGTCGGTGCCCGGTTCTACACCTACATCTGGACGATGTGGACGGCGATGCAGGCCGCCGTCGCGACCGGCACGCGCTTCGTCGTCCTTGACCGGCCCAACCCTGTCGGCGGAGTCGCCCGCGGACCGATGATGACCGCTGCGTACACCTCGGGCGTGGGCGCCCGCGAGATCGTCCAGCAGCACGGGATGTCGGTCGGCGAGCTGGCTCGCTTCTTCGACGGCGAGTTCCTCGAGGAGCACGCCGGTGGGCGGCTCGCTCAGCTCGACGTCGTCGAGGTCTCCGGGTGGCGGAGAACGACGTTGTACGCCGACACCGGCCTCGACTTCATCCTGCCGAGCCCCAACATGCCCACCCCCGACACCGCGCTCGCCTACCCCGGCACCTGCATGTTCGAGGGCACCAACCTCTCCGAGGGGCGCGGCACCACCAAGCCGTTCGAGCTGATCGGGGCGCCGTTCGTCGACCACCGCTGGGCCGCGGCGCTGGAGGAGGCGGGTCTGCCGGGAGTGACGTTCCGGGAGGCCTACTTCAACCCCTCGGTCAACAAGTTCGCCGGCCAGGTGTGCGGCGGGGTGCAGGTCACGATCCAGGACCGCGACCGTTTCGACCCGATCCGCACCGGTGTCGAGATGCTGGTCACGGCCACGTCGCTCTACCCCGATTTCGCCTGGCGGCAGGACTCCTGGGACACCGCCCGGCCCTTCTGGATCGACAAGCTGACCGGCTCGACGAGGCTGCGTACGCAGATCGATGCCGGCGCCACCGGCGACGAGATCGAGGCCGCCTGGGCCGACGAGCTCGCCGAGTTCGACGCCCGCCGCCGGCCGTACCTGATCTACCGCTGAGGTCGAAGGGTCCCTCCCGCGGCACAGGGTTCGACCGTTCGTCGCGGCAGATCGACCGTTCGTCGTCGTGTGGGTCGATTTGGGCTGGACAGGGGTCACCAATGTGACCAAGGTCACATCGTCCCATCTCACTTCGACAGATCTCGGAGGTGACCCATGCCGTCCTCGTCCAAGGGCTCGTGGATCCTCGTCGGGGTCCTCCTGGTCGCGGCAGCAGCACCGTGTCTCGCGGTGCCGCTGTACGCGAAGGAGGCCCCGACGCTCGCCGGATTCCCGTTCTACTTCTGGTTCCAGCTCGTCCTCATCCCCTGCTCGGTCCTGTTCACGACCATCGCCTACTTCGTCGCCAAGGCCGCGTTCCGGCGTGACCGTGACGCCGCCGGGCGCCCCTGGAAGGAGGCCGGCCAGTGAGCGCGGTGGCAGTCTCCGTCTTCGCCTTCCTCTTCCTGCTGGTCACGATCCTCGGCTTCTCCGCCGCGCGCTGGCGCAGGGCGAAGTCGATGGACAACCTCGACGAGTGGGGGCTGGGCGGCCGCGGGTTCGGTACGTTCGTGGCCTGGTTCCTCATCGGAGGCGACCTCTACACGGCGTACACGTTCATCGCGGTTCCCGCGACGCTGTTCGCCGGCTCGGCCGTCGGCTTCTTCGCGGTGCCCTACACGATCCTCGTCTACCCGATCATCTTCGCCTTCCTGCCGAAGCTGTGGTCGGTCTCGCACAAGCACGGGTTCGTCACCCCGGCCGACTTCGTCACCGGGCGCTACGGCTCGAAGTCGCTCGGTCTCGTGGTCGCGCTCACCGGTCTGCTCGCCACCATGCCCTACATCGCGCTGCAGCTGGTGGGCATGGAGGTCGTGCTCGAGGTGATGGGCCTGCAGAGCGACTCCTCGAACTGGTTCATCCGTGATCTGCCGCTCTTCATCGCGTTCGCGGTGCTGGCCGCCTACACGTACTCCTCCGGGTTGCGGGCGCCCGCGCTGATCGCGTTCGTGAAGGACTCGCTGATCTACATCGTGATCATCGTGGCGATCATCTACATCCCCTCGCAGCTCGGTGGCTGGGGCAACATCTTCGACGCGGTGCAGAACGGCTTCGACACCTTCAACAGCGAGAACGCCGACGCGATCGCCGCCGGCGATGCCGCGCCGAAGGCGCTGTTCCCGGCTGCCGCCGCGGGTCAGTGGGCCTACGCCTCCCTGGCGCTCGGTTCGGCGCTGGCGCTGTTCATGTACCCGCACTCGATCACCGGTGTCCTCTCCACGCGCAGCCGCACCGTGATCCGCCGCAACGCGGCGCTGCTGCCGGCGTACTCGTTCCTGCTGGGACTCCTGGCGCTGCTCGGCTTCGTCGCTCTCGCGGCGGGAGTGATGGTCGGTGACCCGCCGAACCCGCAGCTGGCGATCCCGCAGCTCTTCGAGGACCAGTTCCCGGCGTGGTTCGCGGGCGTCGCGTACGCGGCGGTCATCATCGGGGCCCTCGTGCCGGCGGCGATCATGTCGATCGCGGCCGCGAACCTGTGGACGCGCAACATCTACAAGGCCTACCTCAAGCCCGACGCCACCCCGCAGGACGAGGCCAGGCAGGCCAAGATCGTGTCCCTGATCGTGAAGTTCGGGGCACTGCTCTTCGTGCTGGCGCTGTCGAAGTCGTACGCCATCAACCTGCAGCTGCTCGGTGGCGTCTGGATCCTGCAGACGCTGCCCGCGATCGTCGTCGGGCTCTACACCCGGTGGTTCCACCGCTGGGCGGTCCTGGCCGGCTGGGCGGTCGGGATGGCGTACGGGACGATCGTCGCGTACGGGGTCTCCTCGCCCACCCAGGAGCACTTCGGTGGACCACTGGCGCCGTTCCCGGGTACGGAGACGCCGATCTACATCGCGCTCACCGCGTTCCTGCTCAACCTGATCGTGGTCGTCGTGCTGACCCCGATCCTGAGGGCGCTCAACGTGCCGGACGGGGAGGACGCGACCTCGCCCGAGGACTACTCGGTCGACGCCGGCGACGAGGGTGTCGTCGAGGAGCTGAGCTCGACGACGGAGGTGCGCTGAGGTCGATCGATCCTGAGACAAAGTCCCGCAAACACGCCTCAACTGCGTGTTTGCGGGACTTTTTCCTTATTTTCAGAGGAACCGCAACGTCATACCGTCGACGTACGTAACAAGTGTTGAAGGTCTGATTCGGGCCGATCTCGGGAGTGTCGATGTTGGACAAAGAGACTGTGATGGTCTCGGCGAGCAGTCGAGACGACGGCGTACGCCGCGCCGTGACGGCTCGTCATGTCCGACCTGCGACGAAGATCGAGCGTGATGATGAGCAGCGGATCCACGCAGACGATTGGACGCCGGGGGGCGTCGCCTGTGTGGATCTACCACCGGACGTGAGGCTGGCGAAGTCCATCGAGACTGCCGATCCGTCCGGTCCGATGGGTGGGGCTATGAGCGTGACCAGGACTGCGCTCGCCCCATTCGGCGGGACCCCGCTGGTGCCAGCCGCGATCCCCGTGCGCTCGGGCGCCGGGTGCAGGCGCCGACGGGGTCCCGCATTCCCACCACTCCGGGATCCCTCTGCCTAGAGGGGCGCGGAGTCCTGCGGCCGAACGGCCGCGCAACCTCACATCAGGAGAACGCGATGAACTCGAAGCTACTCGGGGGACTTCGGCGAACGGTGGCGGTGACCCTCGTGGCAGGTGGCTTGGTGGTCGCCGGTGCTGCGGTCGCCTGCGCCGACTCGCAGTCCGTTGAGCCGGACGACACCGGAGCCGCCTCGGTGGCCCGGCAGCCGATCAAGGAACCGGATCGCGGACCCGTGGGTCCGGTCACGGTGTCGGGCGAACAGGCCGGCAACGATGCGGCGGTCACGGTGACGACCGATGGGACGACGGTCGTGGTCAGTGGCCGTGCGCACGTCGAGTCCCCGGTCGACAATGCGACCGGTGGCGGTGTGGTCCACCACGACAACGACGCCCGGCCCCCGCTGCCCGGCGGGCGCGGTGTCGATCTCGACACGGACCAGGTCGGCTTCGCCGGGGGAGTCACGGGCGACTCGTCGTCCGCCGACGTCGTCGGCACCGCCCGAGTAGGGGTGCAGAAGTACTACTACGTCACGGACGCCGCGGGGTCTGACGTGCCCTGAGCGATGCGTGCGTGAGATGCGTCGGGGCCACCGGGAGAATCTCCCGGTGGCCCCGTTCACGTCCGACCGGCGCTAGCGCCGGTCGAGGCTCAGGCCTCGACGGTCTTGATCGCGGAGATGTCGAACTCGAGCTTGATCTTCTCGGAGACGAGCACGCCGCCGGTCTCGAGCGCGGCGTTGAAGGAGAGACCCCAGTCGGTGCGGTTGATCGCGACCGCGCCCTCGAAGCCGACGCGGGTGTTGCCGAACGGGTCCTTGGCGGAGCCGGTCTGCTCGAACGGGACGGTGACCGACTTGGTGGTGCCCTTGATGGTCAGGTCACCGGTGATGTTCCAGGTCTCGCCGTCGAACTCGACCTCGGTCGACTCGAAGGTGATGTTGGGGTGGGCCTCGTTCTCGAAGAAGTCACCCGAGAGCAGGTGGGCGTCGCGGTCGGCGTTGCCGGTGTCGACCGAGTCGGCCTTGATCGTGAGCGAGACCTTGGACTTGCCGGGCTCGGCGGTGTCGATCGTCGCGGTGCCCTCGAACTCCTTGAAGGAGCCGCGGACAGTGGTCACCATCGCGTGGCGGGCCGAGAAGCCCAGGCGGGTGTGGGCGACGTCGAGGGTGTAGTCACCCGAGATGTCCTCGATGGCGGCGGTCGGGGTGTCGAAGTCGGTGGCGGCGGGGGCCGTGTCCTTCTTGCTGAAAATGCCCATGGCGGGTGTGCTCCTGGAAGAATTGGTTGAAACTGCAAGCATCATAACGGGGGAATCTCGCCCAATGTTCCCGCTCTCGCCGGTGTTTCTGGCGAGGGCCGAAGATTGGTTGCAGTGACAACGCTATCCCTAAACGCATGAGGCCCGCTCCCCTGTCGGGAGCGGGCCTCAGAAGTGTTGAGCGGTTGTCAGGCAGCGTGACGCGTGGTCGCGGGTGCACTTACTTCGACCCAGCGGGCCTCCATGTGCTTACGGCCGCGGCGGTCGACGACGGGGAGCCAGCGGAGCTCGAGCCTGCTAGTCACTTCATTTCCCTTCATCAGACACCTCCTGTTCACCTTGTGTTCATCTAAGGTACCGCACCCCCACTCTCGTGTCCAAGTAGTTGGCCAGATGGCGCGGTGTGCCCCACTTGAGGAGCCGGAAAGGCACGCCAGGTGCATGCCGTGCCCCACTTTGCGGCCATGTGGCAAGTCCTGCCCGAAATCGGGCAGAAACTTGAGTCTCGTCCTGCGCGTGCCTCACAGTGGGTGGCGTGAATGCGGAGCAAGCGCTGATCGACCACCTGGTCGCCACCACCGGGCTCCCGCCCACGGAGGCGGGGAGGGTGATCGAGGACGTGGTGGCGTACTTCGACGAACCGGTCGAGGCCTACGTACGTCGCCGGCACTCACAGCTGAAGACCTACGGCGCGAAGAACGACGCGATCTTCGCGCAGCTCGCCGAGGAGCTTCGGGCGCGAGTCGTTGCCGCGCCGCGGCTGACCGAGCGCCAGCTGCGACGGCTCATCTACGGATAGGACGGACAGGACACATGTGCGGAATCGTCGGCTACATCGGGCCCCAGCAGGCTGCGGGCCTGCTCACCGAGGGGTTGGCCCGGCTGGAGCATCGCGGCTACGACTCGGCGGGCGTCGCGGTGCTGGGCAGCAGGCTCCAGGTGGTGAAGAAGGCCGGCCGCGTACGCGATCTGGTGGATGCGCTGCCGAAGCGGTTCGCCGGCAAGGTCGGCATCGGCCACACCCGGTGGGCGACGCACGGTCCGGCGAACGACACCAACGCCCACCCGCACGCCTCCGCCGACGGCCGGGTCGCGGTCGTCCACAACGGGATCGTCGACAACGCCGCCTCGCTGCGGGAGCGGCTGACCGAGGCGGGCGTCGAGCTGGTCAGTGACACCGACACCGAGGTCTTCGCCCACCTCATCGGTCTGTCGACCGCGGACACGCTGGAGGCCAAGGTGGTCGACGCGCTCTCCCAGGTCGAGGGCACCTGGGGTCTCGCCGTCGTGCACGCCGACTTCCCCGACCGCATGGTGGTGGCCCGCAACGGCTCCCCGCTGATCGTCGGGGTCGGCGACGGCGAGATGTACGTCGCCTCGGACCTGGCCGCGATCGTGCGCCACACCACCACCGTCGCCCACCTCGACGACGGCGAGCTGGCGACCGTCACCGCGACCGGCTTCACGACCTTCCGCCAGGACCTGACGACGACCACCACGACGGCCCGCGAGGTCGACGTGGACCCGTCGGCGTACGAGTACGGCGAGCTCGCCGACGAGCCGCGGATGTTCACCGAGATCCTCGAGCAGCCGTCCTCGGTCGAGCGGGCGCTGCGCGGACGGCTCGACGAGCGGTTCGGCACTGCGCACCTCGGCGGGCTCAACCTCGACCCGCGCGAGCTGCGCGCGATCCGGAGGGTGAAGATCCTCGGCTGCGGCTCCGCCTACTACGTCGGCCAGATGGGCGCAGGGCTGATCGAGGAGCTGGCCCGGATCCCGGCCGACGCCGAGGCGGCCTCGGAGTTCCGCTACCGCAACCCGATCATCGAGCCCGACACGCTCTACGTCGTCGTCTCCCAGTCCGGCGAGACGATCGACACCCTGCTCGCCGTCCAGGAGATCAAGCGCAAGGGCGGCCGGGTGCTGGGCGTCGTCAACGTCGTCGGCTCGGCGATCGCCCGCGCCGTCGACGGCGGGATCTACCTGCACGCCGGCCCGGAGATCGCGGTCGCCTCGACCAAGGCGCTGACCAACATGTACGTCGCGTTCTCCCTGCTGGCGCTCCAGCTCGGTCGTGTCCGCGACCTCTCGATCGCCGACGGGAAGCGGCTCATCGCCGGCCTGCAGGCGCTGCCCAGGCAGATCGAGGAGATCCTCAAGGGCGAGTCCCACCTCGAGGAGGTTGCGGCGCGCCTGGCCGAGGCCGAGTCGATGTTCTTCGTCGGCCGTGTACGCGGCTACCCGGTCGCGCGCGAGGGTGCTCAGAAGCTGAAGGAGATCTCCTACCGGCACGCCGAGGCCTACCAGACCTCCGAGCTCAAGCACGGCCCGCTCGCGCTCATCTCCGAGTCGGTGCCGACCGTGGCGATCGTGCCCCAGGACGAGCTCACCGACCGCAACGTCGCGGCCCTGCACGAGATCAGCGCCCGCCGCGGGCCGCTGGTCGTCGTCACCCACGCCGACGTCGACCTCGGCGAGCTCGACGCACTGCGGGTGGACGTACCGAAGAACGAGGTCGAGCTCGACCCGATCCTGCTGACCATCCCGCTCCAGCTGATCGCCTTCCATGCCGCCAAGGCGCTCGGTCACGACGTCGACAAGCCGCGCAACCTCGCAAAATCGGTAACCGTTGAGTAGCCGGGAGCGGTTGAATCGGCCCATGCGTCTGGCAGGTATCAATCTCCATCCGGTGAAGTCGACGGCGATCAGGCCGGTGCAGGAGGCGTACGTCGGGAGGGCGGGCCTCGTCGGGGACCGGGAGTGGATGGTCGTCGACGGTGACGGGAGGCTCGTCTCCGCGCGGGAGCTCCGTGAGCTCTTCACCATCGTCGCCGACACGCCGGCGACCGGCGGCGGCGCCGACCTGCGGCTGAGTGCGCCCGGGCACGAGCCGATCGAGCTGGCGATCCCGACCGAGGGCGTACGCGACGTCGAGATGTTCAACCGTCCGAGGATGCGTGTGCGTCCGGCCGGTCCGGAGGCCGACGCGTGGCTGCGCCGCGCCCTCGGCCGCGACGACCTGTCGCTGGTGTGGTGCCACGACCCGTTCCGCCGGGTGCTCGACGCCGAGGACGGGTTCACCGCCTCCGACCACGCCGCCTTCCACGACGACTCCGCGGTCTCCCTGATCACCGACGCCTCGGTCGCCGCGATCGACTCCTGGAGCGAGGTGACGATCACCGCGCAGCGGTTCCGGCCCAGTCTCCTGGTCGAGGGTGCCGAGGAGGCGTTCGCCGAGGACGGGTGGAAGGAGATCGGCATCGGACCGGTCCGGTTCCGGGTCGTCTCGGCGGTCCCGCGCTGCGTGATGACCACCATCGATCCGGTGACGCTGGAGAAGAGCAAGGAGCCGCTGCGTACGCTCGCGGTCCATCGACGGTGGGGAGGCAAGACCTGGGCGGCGGTGCACCTCGGCGTCGTCCATCCCGGCGAGATCGCGGTCGGCGACGAGGTCATCGTCTCCTGAGTGACCGGGGCCACCGCGCCGAGGAATGTCGAGATCGTGCTATAAGGGCCTACCGTTGGATGGTGAGCACCGACGTTGATTCTGCCGTATCCACCACTCCCACGTCCGAGGAGCCGAGCGTGGAGGTAGAGCAGGGTCCGACCTTCGACTCACTCGGTCTGTCCGCCGGTGTCCTCGAGGCCGTGAAGGCCCTCGGCTACGAGACGCCGAGCGCGATCCAGGCCGCGACGATCCCCACGCTGCTCCAGGGTCGCGACGTGGTCGGTCTCGCGCAGACCGGCACCGGGAAGACCGCCGCGTTCGCGCTGCCGGTGCTCTCGAACCTCGACGTCTACCAGAACGCGCCCCAGGCGCTGGTGCTCGCGCCGACGCGCGAGCTGGCCCTGCAGGTGTGCGAGGCGTTCGAGCGCTACGCGTCCAACCTCGACGGCGTACGCATCCTGCCGGTCTACGGCGGGCAGGGCTACGGTCCGCAGCTGACCGCGCTGCGTCGCGGTGTCCACGTCGTCGTCGGCACCCCCGGCCGGATCATGGACCACCTGGAGAAGGGCACGCTGGATCTCTCCCAGCTGCGCTTCCTGGTGCTCGACGAGGCCGACGAGATGCTCAACATGGGCTTCGCGGAGGACGTCGAGACGATCCTTGCCGACACCCCCGAGGACAAGCAGGTCGCACTCTTCTCCGCGACCATGCCGGCGCAGATCCGCCGGCTGTCGAAGAAGTACCTCCGCGATGCCGAGGAGATCTCGGTCAAGGCGAAGACCCAGACCGCCGCCAACATCACCCAGCGCTACCTGATGGTGTCCTACCCCCAGAAGGTCGACGCGCTCACCCGCATCCTCGAGGTCGAGAACTTCGAGGGCATGATCGTCTTCACGCGCACCAAGTCCGAGACCGAGTCGCTGGCCGAGAAGCTGCGCGCGCGTGGCTTCGCCGCGACCGCGATCAACGGTGACATCGCCCAGGTCCAGCGCGAGAAGACCGTCAACCAGCTCAAGGACGGCTCGCTGGACATCCTGGTCGCGACCGATGTCGCGGCCCGTGGTCTGGACGTCGAGCGGATCTCGCACGTGGTCAACTACGACCTGCCGACCGACGTCGAGGCGTACGTCCACCGCATCGGCCGCACCGGCCGCGCGGGCCGCACCGGCGACGCGATCTCGTTCGTCACCCCGCGTGAGCGGTGGCTGCTGCGCGCGATCGAGAAGCACACCAAGGCGCAGCCGGTGCAGATGCAGCTGCCCTCGGTCGACGAGGTCAACGCGACCCGTCTCTCCCGCTTCGACGACGGCATCACCGCCGCGCTCCAGGAGGGTGAGAAGATCGAGTTCTTCCGTGACGTGGTGCGCCACTACGTCGAGGAGCACGACGTGCCCGAGGTCGACGTCGCCGCCGCGCTGGCCGCCGTCCTCCACGGCGAGGAGCCGCTGCTGCTCGAGCCGGAGCCCGAGAAGCCCGCGTACGAGGAGCGCCGGGGTCGTCGCGACGACCGGGGTGAGCGTGGGTCCGGTGAGCGTCGGGAGACCTCGCGGTCGCGTGGCAACGGGCAGCCGCTGGCGACGTACAAGATCCAGGTGGGCAAGCGCCACCGCGTCGAGCCCCGCCAGATCGTCGGTGCCATCGCCAACGAGGGCGGCCTGCGCCGCGCCGACTTCGGCAACATCTCCATCCGCAACGACTTCTCGCTCGTCGAGCTCCCTGCGGACCTGGCTCCCGAGACCTGGAAGGCTCTCGAGTCGACCCGTATCTCCGGCAAGCTGATCGAGCTCTCCGAGGACTCCGGCGGCGGCCCCGTGCGTCGCTCGGGTGGTCGCTTCGACCGGAGCCAGGGCTCGCGCCGCGGTGCACCCGAGGCCGGCGACCGGCCCCGCAAGCCGCGCCAGAAGCGCAAGTTCGACTGACGAGAAGTCGCCCCCGTCGGCCGAAGCGTCACTCGCGTCGGCCGACTGGTCGCGTCGGTGACGTCTCGACCGACGGGGGTGACGCCTCGGCAGGGGGTCAGCAGGCGGCGAGGGTGCGTTGGGCGGAGAGGGCGACCAGGGCGAACGGGGTCGCCATGAAGGCGATCGCGGCCAGCGCGACCATCACGGTGAGACTGCCGGTGAGGGCCAGCATCGTGAGGCCGATGACCGGGATGACGACCGCGATGGCGAACGCCCAGGCCGCGGTCAGTCGTGCGGCGCGCCGGCCGATGGGAAGCCAGCGCTGACCGATCGCGGTGGCCACGAGCGCGATGACGGCGCCCAGGGCGCCGATCGTGCCGACGTACTCGATGATCGTGTCCAGCACGTTGAACAGGCCGGCATCGGGAGCCGCCAGCCGCCCGCTCGAACCCAGGTCGATGCCGTCGTCCCACAGGAACGCCTGCGGGATCATGACGAGGACGAGCATGAGGGCCGTACGCCTCGCGGCACCGATCGCGACGGTGTCGCGGAAGCCGGGAGCGATGTCGTCGACCGAGCCGAAGTCGCGCAGCGCCAGGGCTTCCGCCTCGGCGGTCGTGTAGCCGGCTGCGGCGTAGGCCTCGGTCGCGTCCTCGAGATGGTCGCCGGCCTCGCGCAGGAGGTCGCGCCGGGTCCAGCTCGGCCCGGGGATCGCGGCGCGCAGGTCCGCGAGGTAGACGTCGACGGCGCTCATGCTCACATCTTCTGCTCTCGGCGGTATCGGCCACATCAGGGAACTCCCTGAATGACAGAAGTGCCGACTCCGCAGGGTCAGGCCTCGCCGAGGACGCCGGAGACGACCTTGGCGAAGGTACGCCACTCCTGACGGTGGGCGGCGAGGGCGTTGCGGCCGGCGGAGGAGAGCTCGTAGGTGCGGCGCTTGCGACCACCGACCTCGGACCAGGAGCTGTGGAGGTAGCCGGCCTTCTCCAGGCGCCGCAGGGCGGGGTAGATGGTGCCGGTGGGGAGGTCGAGCTCGCCGCCGCTGCGGGCGTTGAGCGCCTCGATGATCGCGTAGCCGTGGAGGGGCTGCTTCTCGACGACGGCCAGGATCAGCGAGTCGAGGTGGCCACGGAGGGCGTCGGCTTTCATGTAGACAGCCTACACAACTCGTCGTACCTTGTCTCCATACGTGTTGCCTGTCTACAGGTAGGCAGGCACCAGAGAACAGGAGACACGATGACCATCCAGACGACCACGAGACCCAGTCCGCTGCGGCGGCTGGCGTCCTTCTCCCAACGCCACCACTGGACCGCGATGCTGTTGTGGGTGGTGGTGCTCGTCGGCGTCACCGCGGCGGCGCAGGGCATCGGCGACGACTACCGCAACTCCTTCGACATCCCGGGCACCCAGTCGCAGGAGATGGCCGAGCTGCAGGCGAAGCACGGCGGGTCGGCCGGTGACGAGTTGCGCGCGGTGATCCATGACGAGCGCGGCTGGGACACCGACCAGCAGGCGGTGGATGATCTGCTCGCCGACCTCGCCGACGCCCCGCATGTGGCCCACGTCGAGGCGGCCGATCCGCAGCTCGGGTCGGTGAGCGAGGACGGTACGACGGCGCTGGTCACCGTCGTGATGGACGCCAACCCCGGTGAGCTCCCGACCAGTGCCTACGAGCCGTTCCTCGAGATCGCGGACGACGCCACGACCGGCGATCTCCAGGTCGAGATGGCCGGCGACTCGATGCGCGAGGTGAGCGCAGGCGAGGGTGGCAGCTCCGAGGGAATCGGGATGCTGGCCGCGCTGGTGATCATGCTGTTCATGTTCGGCTCGTTCCTGGCGGCGAGCCTGCCGCTGATCACCGCGATCTTCGCGGTCGGCACGACCTTCGGTGTGGTCACGCTGCTCTCCCACCTGACCACGATCCCGGACTACACCGCGCCGATGCTGATGATCGTCGGTCTCGGGGTGGGCATCGACTACGCGCTGCTGGTCTTCTCGCGCTACCGCAGCGAGCTGCTCCACGGCGCCACCCGCGAGGACGCCACCGCGACCGCGATCGACACCGCCGGCCGCTCGGTGCTCTTCGCCGGGGTCAGCGTGATCCTGGCGCTCTGCGGCCTCTACGTGCTCCAGCTGACCTCGATCCAGGGCGTCGTCCTCGGGGTCGCGCTCACCGTCCTGATGACCATGATCGCCGCCGTCACCCTGCTCCCGTCGCTGCTGACCTTGTTCGGCAAGCGCCTGGAGAAGTCCGTACGCCGCCACGCCGCCCGATCGCGCCGCGAGCCCGGTCAGCGCTGGCGTGCCTGGGCCGGCGGCGTCCAGCGGCACCCGTGGGCCGCGCTGGTCGTCTCCCTGGTCGCCCTCGGTGCCCTCGCCACCCCGGTCCTCGGCCTGCAGCTCGGCTTCGCCGACGCCGGCAACGACGACCCCTCCTCGACCACGCGGAAGGCGTACGACCTGGTCAGCGAGAAGTTCGGTCCCGGGGCCAACGGTCCCCTCGTGATCATGACCGAGGGCTCGCAGGGGCTGGCGGCCGCGGCGTACGAGAAGGTCCAGGGGTACGACGGCGTGGCCGCGGTGACGCCGCCGCAGCCGTCGGCCGACGGCGAGGTGTTCACCTCCATCGCCTTCCCGGAGACCGGACCGCAGGACGCCGAGACGACCGAGCTGGTCGAGGATCTCCGCAACGACCTCGGCGGCGACGTCCTCGTCGGTGGCTCGACCGCGGCGCTGATCGACTACTCCGACGCGGTCGGTGAGAAGCTGCCGCTCTTCATCGGGCTCGTGGTCGGGCTCTCCGCGCTGCTGCTGATGTGTGTCTTCCGTTCCGTCGCGGTGGCGATCAAGGCGGCGGTCCTCAACCTGATCTCGATCGGCGCCTCGATGGGGGCGATGACGTACGTCTTCCAGGAGGGGCTGCTCGGGGTCGAGCCGGGTCCGATCGAGGCGTTCCTGCCGGTGATGACCTTCGCGATCGTCTTCGGGCTCTCGATGGACTACGAGGTCTTCCTGATCTCGCGGATGCGCGAGGAGTGGCTGCGCAGCGGCGACGCCCAGCAGGCGGTCCGGGAGGGGCTGGCGCACACCGGCGGCGTCATCACCGCGGCCGGCGCGATCATGGTCGTCGTCTTCGGTGCGTTCTGGTTCAGCCCGGACCGGATGCTGCAGGAGATGGGCTTCGTAATGGCGGTGGCGGTGCTGCTGGACGCGGTCGTGGTGCGGTGCCTCGTGGTGCCCGCCGTGATGCGGATCCTCGGCGCCGGTGCGTGGTGGCTGCCGCGGTGGCTCGACCGGGTCCTGCCGCGTCTCCAGAACGTGGAATGAACCCGGGTAAGCGGGTTCCGGACAGTTACTTGGACGTGAAACAAATTTCCTGCGGACGGGCGTGAGGGCGCGTACAACCGAAGAGAAGGGCCGCACCCCCAGCGGTCCCCGGCTTTCGGGAGTTGCCATGAACGGTTCCATCTTCCGCCTGTCCACAGTCCGCCTCGCGGTCTCCCTCACCTCCATCGCCCTCCTCGGCGCCGGCCTCGCCGCCGCCCCCGGCTCCCCAGCTTCAGCGGCTGGGGAGCCGTACGTCGCGCTCGGCGACTCCTACTCCTCGGGAGTCGGCACGCGCAGCTACATCTCCGACGGCACCTCGTGCAAACGGTCGACCCTGGCGTACCCGAGCCTGGTCGCCGCGGCGAAGAGCTACAGCCTCAACTTCCGCGCCTGCTCGGGCGCGAAGGTCCCCGATGTCCTCAACACGCAGATCAGCGCGCTGTCGACATCGACCCGGTACGTGACGATCTCGGTCGGCGGCAACGACGCCGGCTTCGCCGACGTGATCACCGAGTGCGCCTATCCGGCCTGGGCGAGCGACTGCGCGGGCGCCGTCGCGGGCGCGCAGAGCTACATCCGCAACACGCTCCCCGGCAACCTCACGACGCTCTACTCCAGGATCCGCTCGGCCGCGCCGTACGCGAAGGTGGTGGTCGTGGGCTACCCGAAGCTGTTCATGGGCGAGGACTGCAACGCGGCCACCTGGTTCAGCCCGGAGGACGAGACGATGCTCAACGACACCGCGGTGCTCCTCAACAACACCACGGCGTCACGGGCGAGCGCCGCCGGCTTCTCCTACGTCAACCCGATCAGCCGGTTCACCGGGCACGCCGTCTGCGACGACGTCGAGTGGATCAACGGTCTCTCGAACCCGATCGAGGAGTCCTATCACCCCAACGTCGCCGGACAGCGTGACGGTTACACGCCCCTGGTGAGCACGCCGCTCACCGGCGCCGCGGTCACCGCGACCCCGGCAGTGCTCGCCGCGGCCGAGGCATCCGGTCCCGCGCAGGCCGCCAAGCAGCAGAGGTACGCCGCCCTCGACCGCCACATCGAGCCGGAGGTGTTCCAGCCGCCGACCCGTGAGCGCCTCCAGAGGCGCGCGGACCAGCGCGGGATCGATCTGGACAGCTGGCTGGCGACGCACTGACCTGACGGCTGTGGAACGGTTGTGAAGCCGAGCGTGGCCTATCGGTCACTCTCGGCTTCACAACCTCCGCGTTGGACAGGTGTAACCCAATCTTGGGGGCGGGGCTGATAGAACCGTTCCATGCGAGTATCCCGGGGCATAGCGGCCCTTGCTGTTGCCTTACCGCTGCTTGCGGCCTGTGGTGGGGACAAGGACCTGGGGCCGAGCATGTCGAGCCTGACCACCGCCCTGGAGACCGGCACGTTCACGAAGGTCGACTTCGTGGCCAAGACCGATCCCGCGTCCGTCGCGGCGGACTACGCGGATCTGACCGGCAACCTGTTCGGGAAGCTCGGCGCGCCCGACGTGTCCGCGACCAAGCCGACCTTCACCGGCCACGGCACCGACAGCGCGAAGTCGACGCTCACCTGGGCCTGGGGCCTGCCGGGCGGCCGGTGGACCTACGAGTCGGAGGTCGAGCTCCGCAAGACCGATGAGACGTGGGAGTTCGTCTGGGAGCCGACCGTCGTCGCCCCGGCCCTCGCCGAGGGACGCAGCCTCCACGTCGAGACCGTCCAGCAGCAGCGCGGTGAGATCCTGAGCACGTCCGGAGCGACCCTGGTCGCGGACCGTCCGGTCGTCACCGTGGGCATCGACAAGACCCTGATCGACCCGGTGGCGGCGCCCGCGGCCGCCCGGGACGTCGCCGCGATCGTCGGCATCAACCCGAAGCGCTACGCCAAGCGGGTCAAGGCGGCCGGTGACAAGGCGTTCGTCGAGGCGATCTCGATCCGCAAGCCGATGATGACGAAGACCAAGGCCGCGCGGATCGCCAAGATCAAGGGTGCCGCGATGCTCAACCGCACGCTCCCGCTGGGTCCGACCAAGGAGTTCGCGTCCCCGGTCATCGGGATCGTCGGTGAGGTGACGGCCGAGATGATGAAGAAGCATCCCGGCACCTACCTCCCGGGCGACCTCGCCGGGCTCTCCGGGCTGCAGGCGCGCTACGACGAGCAGCTGCGCGGGAAGCCCGGGCTGCAGGTGGCGGTGCTCGGTGACGAGGGCGAGGTCCTCAAGCGGCTCTACAGCACCGATCCGGTCGACGGGAAGTCGCTGACCGTCACCCTCGACGAGCGGCTGCAGAAGAGCGCCGAGAAGATCCTGAAGCGCATCAAGCCCGAGAGCGCCCTGGTGGCGATCCGGCCCAGCGACGGCGCCGTGCTGGTCGCCGCCAACGGCCGGGACAACAAGATGAACCTGGCCACCTACGGCCAGGCCGCCCCGGGCTCCACCTTCAAGGCCGCGACCACGCTGGCCCTGCTGCGCAAGGGTCTCAACCCCAAGAGCCAGGTCAGGTGCCCGGCCAAGGCCACCGTCGACGGCAAGACCTTCACGAACGACTCGTGGTACCCCAAGTCGGCCCTCGGGGAGATCACGCTCGCCCACGCCGTCGCCGAGTCCTGCAACACGGCCATGGTCGGAGCCGCGAGCGAGGTCGGCCACGCCGAGATCGCCTCGGCCGCCGCCTCCTTGGGCTTCGGGATCGACCGCGACGCCGGCTTCACCTCCTACTTCGGACAGATCCCCGAGCCCGCCAGCGAGACCGAGCACGCCGCCGACGCGATCGGGCAGGGCAAGGTGCTCGCCTCGCCGCTCGTGATGGCCGCCGTCATCGGCTCCATCCAGAGCGGTCACACCGTGGTCCCGAACCTCGTCGAGGGCCAGGTCGCCAAGCCGTCGGGCATCGAGCCGCTCGCCGCCGACGAGGCCGAACAGCTGCGTACGATCTTCCGGGGTGTGGTCACCGACGGCACGGGCAGCGGCCTGGCCGACGTGCCCGGCAAGCCGGTGATCGCCAAGACCGGCACGGCGGAGTTCGACCGCAACGGCAAGCGCCTTACCCACACCTGGATGATCGCCGCGCAGGGTGACCTGGCCGTGGCGGTCTACGTCGACGAGGGCGAGAACGGTGCCGCCACCTCGGGGCCGCTCGTCGAGGCGTTCCTGCGGATGGTCAACGAGCGCTAGCGACCCACACATGAGATGTGGCCCGGCCGTGAGGCCGGGCCACATTCGATTTCCCTCGGTGCTTCTCTACCGACGGGGGGAACAGTAGAGAAGCTCAAGGGGCGAGCCTGGCGGCCTTGCGGCCGCGAGGCCCGGTCGAGGCGTGGAGTGCTCCCTCCCTACGTCGACGTGGATACATAACCAGACTTGTTCTTGGCTGTCACGTTTATGCCCCATTTCCACACGATTGGTCACCAAGCGTGGGGAAGGTGTGGATCGGTCACTGACCGGCGGGGATCTCCGCGGTGCCGTTCTCGGCGGTCTTGTCGGTCTTGTCGACGGCCTTGCGGAGCAGCGACCCGAGATCCACGCCGGTGGTGGTCTTGAGCATGTTGAGGGTCTGGACGACGTTGTCGTTGACCTGCTTCGGGATGGCGCCCGCACCCTCGGTGGAGAGGACGGTGAGGCTGTCGATCGCGCTGATCGGCGCGGCGACCTCCTTGGCGATCCGGGGCAGGACCTCGATCAGCATCTGCAGCACGGCGGCGTCGTTGTAGGACGCGAACGCCGAGGCGCGCTTGTCCATCGCCTCGGCCTCGGCCTGTCCGACGGCCAGGGTCGCGGCAGCACTCGCCTCACCCTCGGCCCGGGTCGCCTCGGCGCCGGCCAGACGCAGCGACTTCTGCGCCTCACCGCGCTTGGCACCCTCGATGGCCTCGGCCTCGGCCAGCGCGGCACGGCGGGCCTTCTCCGCCTCACCGGTGAGGCGGGCCTGCTCGGCGTCGGCCTCGGCCGCGGCGATCGTGGCCGCCTTGCGGGCCTCGGCGGCGGCGATCTCGGAGTTGCGGCGGCCCTCCGCCTCCTGCTCGACGCGGTAGCGCTCGGCGTCGGCGGGCTTGCGGACCTGCGTCTCGAGCTGTCGCTCGGTCAGTGCCGCCTGGCGTACGGCGACCTTCTCCTGCTCGGTGAGGATGGCCTGGTCGCGGTCGGCCTGGGCCAGCGGCCCGGAGGCGGCGGCGTTGGCGGCGGCCGCGTCGGTCTCGGCCTTGATCTCGGCCTGCTTGAGGGCGAGCGCGCGCTGGGCGATCGCGATCTCCTCCTCGGCCTTGATCCGGGCCTGCTCGGCGGCACGACGGGCCTCGGCCTCGGCGATCGAGGCGGCCTGGGTGATGCGGGCGGCCTCGGGACGGCCGAGGTTGGCGAGGTAGGAGCCGTCGTCGGTGACGTCCTGGATCTGGAAGGTGTCCAGGATCAGGCCCTGGCCGGTGAGGCTCGACTCCGACTCGTCAGCGACGCGCTGCGCGAAGGCGGCCCGGTCACGGATGATCTGCTCGACGGTGAGGCCACCGACGATCGAGCGCAGCGCACCGGCGAGCACCTCCTGGGTGAACGGCTCGATCTCCTCCTGCTGGGAGAGGAACCGCTGCGCGGCCAGCCGGATCTGGTCGGCGTTGCCGCCGACCTTCACGATCGCGACACCGTCGAGGTTGAGCTTGATGCCCTGCCCGGAGACCGCACCGCGGATCTGGACCGAGATCCGGCGCGAGGAGAGATCCATCGTCGCCAGCTTCTGGACGAACGGCACCACGAAGACGCCGCCACCGAGGACGACCTTCTGGCCCGACAGGTCGGTGGTGAGCTGGCCGGTCTCGGGGTTGAGGACAGCCTTGCCCTTACGGCCGGTGACGATGAAGGCCTGGTTGGGCCCGGCGACCTTGTAGCGGCTGGTGACCAGCAGCAGGAGCAGGATGAGAAGTACGACAAGGCCGGCGATCGGCACCAGCAGTTCCATGAGGACCCCTTCAGGTCAGGAGGTGATCTCGCGCCAGGTCGGCGCGACGGTGACTGCCGTCGGTGAGAGGACGCCGGTCACGTGCACGGGCGTGCCCGGCGTGATCGGCTCGTCGAGGTCGGGCGACTTGGCGTTGTAGGTCACCGTGTGGCCCCCGAGGGCGACCCGCACCACACCGAACCCGCCGGCCGGGATCGTGGTGATCACCGCGGCGTCGAGCCCGACGGCGGCGTCGCCCGAGGGCACAGCGTCGGTGTGCTCCTCCTTCAGCAGGCGGGTCAGCCACAGCGCGAACCAGGCGAAGAGCGCTCCGCCCAGGGCTCCGATCCCGATGGCCGGGATCGTGCCCAGCGGTCCGACGGCGAGCGCGCCGCCGAACCCGAAGGCGGACACGAATCCGCCGATCGCGGCGGTCGAGAACCAGTCGGCATCGAGCGCGCCGCCGAGGAAGCCGTCGAGGAGGTCGCCGATCACCAGCGACACCAGCAGGAGGCCCAGCCCGACGGCTCCGATGATCAGGAACGTCGTCACACAATCCTCCACACTGAGCAGCAGTCTGATGCGGACTTTATCCGTCGCTACTCGGCCTTGTCCGCTCTATTCGAAGGTCCAGAGAAGTAGCTCGGTCGGTACGCCCGCACTGACCGTGAACTCCGGCGGAAGATCCTC
Source organism: Nocardioides luteus (assembly GCF_000960475.2). Lineage (GTDB taxonomy): Bacteria > Actinomycetota > Actinomycetes > Propionibacteriales > Nocardioidaceae > Nocardioides > Nocardioides luteus_A. The sequence goes on from NZ_JZDQ02000015.1 coordinate 36,297, forward strand.
GCCGGCGGTGATCTCGAAGGCGTCGCCGGCGGTGAGTGGCTCGGCCATCCCGCTGCGCAGCAGAGCGCCCGACGCGACGTGGAGATGGCGGAGCCGACCCTCTGGAAGAGTGATCTCGGCGGGGCCGTCGGTGCCGACGTGGCCGACCCGCAGCGACCCCTGGTCCAGGCGGACCGCCTCGACCCAGTCGCCCTCGACCGGGGCGACGTCGTGGACGGCGTACGCCGGTTCCCCGGTGCTGCCGGCGACCCAGACCTGGATGAACCGGGTGCCGGAGGCCGTGGCGAACTCGGAGTGGTCGACGCCGTCACCCGTGGTGAAGACGCCCACCTGGCCGGGGGAGACGGTGCCGGTGGTGCCGGTCGAGTCGGTGTGGGTCACCTCGCCGGAGAGCGGCCAGGTGACGATCGTGACGCCGGCATGGTGATGGGTGTCGAATCCCTCCCCGTTGCGCAGCAGGTGCTCGTCGTAGGCCACGATCGGGCCGAATCCCACCCGGCTGGGGTCGTAGTGGGGGCCGAAGGAGTAGGTGTGCCAGGTAATTTTTCCTGGCCTGAGGCCGGGGGGACGTTCCGTGAATCGGGCGGTTCCTCGGCGGATCTGGGCAGTCACAGTCATGATTGTGCCGTGGCGTTTCCCAAGTTCCCGACTGGCTTCGTGTTCGGCACTGCAGACGCCACCCGGCCGGGGGGCGAGCAGGATGTTGCGCTGCTCAAGCGTCTCGGTGCGCCGGGATACCGGTTCGCGGTCTCCTGGCGTGAGCTCCAGCCGGGTGGTCGCGGTGTCTTCGATCCCGAGGCCCGCGCTCGTTACGACCGCCTGGTCGACGAGCTGCTCGAGGCCGGCCTGCGCCCGTCGGCCACGCTCTACGCCGGTGAGCTTCCGGAGCCGCTGGCCGCCGACGGCGGCTGGCTCAACCGCGCCACGGTCGATGCCTTCGGCGTCTACGCCGAGATGGTCGCGGACCTGATCGGCGACCGGATCCCGGAGTGGGTGCCGGTCCAGGATCCCAACGTGGCCGGCTATCTCGGCTACGGCCTCGGCACGATCGCGCCCGGCCGCCGTGCCGGCTGGGGCGTCGTCGCCGCGATGCACCACCTGCTCCTCGCCCACGGCCGCGGTGTGCAGGTGCTGCGCGCCGCCGGAGCCGGGTCGGTCGGCTGCGCGAACCACCACGAGCCGATCTGGCCGCTCTCGGAGGACCCTGCCGACGTCGGTGCGGCGAAGCTCATCGATCTGGCCTGGAACGCGGTGCCCCTCGAGGCGATGCTGATGGGCCGCTACCCGCGCGATCTGGCCGGTCTCGCCGACGAGGTCGTGATGCCGGGCGACATGGCTGTGATCCGCTCGCCCCTGGACTTCTACGGGGTCAACTTCTTCGCCCCGCAGCGCATCGGCGCCTCCGCCGAGGGAGACGACATCCCGTTCCGGATGGTGCCGCTCGTCGGCTACCCCGCCACCGACACCGGCTGGGGCGTGGTGCCGACCGCGCTGCGGGAGTGGCTGATCATCACCCGATCCCGCTATCGCGCCGCGATGCCGCCGATCGTGGTGACCGAGTGCGGTGCTGCGTACGACGCTCCGGTGGTGGACGGCGAGGTCGACGACCAGGCTCGGATCGACTACCTCGAGGCACACCTGGAGGCGGTCTCGGCCGCGATCGAGCGCGGTGTCGACGTCCGCGGTTTCTACGCCTACACGCTGCTCGACCGCGACGGCTGGGAGGCCCCGTTCACCGGCAAGGACTGGGAGGACGGCGTCGGCGGGAAGTACGGTCTGGTGCACGTCGACGCCGCCGGAGTGCGGACGCCGAAGCGCTCCTTCGGGTGGTACGCCGACATGGTCGCCGCCCACGCCGAAGGCGCGCCGACAGGCTGAGCCTAGAAGGCGAGCTTCTCGCCGATCGCCCGGATCGCGTCCAGGTCACCCGGGTGCGGCACCCAGGGAAGCGTGAGCGAGTCCTTGGACTTGTCGGTGTAGCGCGGGATTACGTGGAAGTGCAGGTGGAAGACGGTCTGCCACGCGGCCGGCCCGCAGTTGTTGAGCACGTTGACCCCGTCCGCCTGGAGCACGTCGACCGCCCGCCTCGCGACCGCCTGGGCGGCCTTCGCGGTCGAGGCGTACACCGCCGGGTCGGCCTCCAGGACGTCCTTGGTGTGCGTCTTCGGCACCACCACCGTGTGCCCTTCAGCAGCAGGCGCGATGTCCATGAAGGCGTACGTCTCGTCGTCCTCGTAGACCTTCGTCGAGGGGATGTTGCCCGCGACGATGTTGCAGAACAGGCAGTCGGGATCGCTCATGCCCCGAGGCTATCGGGTCACAGGCCCGCGGCGACCTCGGTTCCCTGCTTGATCGCCCGCTTGGCGTCGAGCTCGGCCGCGACGTCGGCGCCACCGATCAGGTGCCAGTTCTCGCGCTCGGTCCACAGGTCGCGCACCGACTCCTGCCCCGCGCAGAGGATGATGTGGTCGACCTCGAGCGTGTGCGGCTCGCCGTCGACGGCGTAGTGGAGGGTGACGGCGTCGTCGCCCGCCTCGATCTTGTCGTACGTCGCGCCCCGGACCTGCTTGACGCCGTCCTGCTTCAGGTGGGCGCGGTGGGCCCAGCCGGAGGTCTTGCCGAGACCGATGCCGATCGGGGTGGTCTTGCGCTGCAGCAGGGTCACCTGGCGGGCGGGGGCCTCGAGGACCGGGGTGGTGAGGCCGCCGCGGAAGGTCGCCGGGTCGCCGACGCCCCAGCGGGCCTTCCACTCCTCGAGGGTCTCGGGCTGGTGGGTCAGCCAGGCGGACACGTCGACGCCGATGCCGCCGGCGCCGATCACCGCGACCCGGCGCCCCGGGACGACCCGGCCGGCGAGCACGTCGGCGTACGTCACCACCCGGTCGTCCTCGGAGCCCGCGATCCGCGGGAGCCGTGGGGTGACGCCGGTCGAGACGATGACATGGTCGAAGGGCTCCAGGTCGGCGGTGGTGGCCTCGGTGTCGAGGCGTACGTCGACGCCCAGCACCTCCAGGCGCCGGCCGAAGTAGCGCAGCGTGTCCTTGAAGTCCTCCTTGCCCGGCACCGCCATGGCGAGGCGGAACTGGCCACCGATCTCCGGGGACTTTTCGAAGAGGGTCACCGCGAAGCCGCGCTCGGCGGCCGAGGTGGCGGCGGCGAGGCCGGCCGGACCCGCACCGACGACGGCCACGGACTGCTTGAGCTTGGTCGGGGAGAGCACCAGGGTCGTCTCGCGCGCGGCGCGCGGGTTGACCAGGCAGGAGGCGGCCTTGTTGGCGAAGGCGTGGTCCAGGCAGGCCTGGTTGCAGGCGATGCAGGTGTTGATCTCGTCGGTGCGACCCTCGGCGGTCTTCTTGGCGAACTCGGGGTCGGCCAGCAGCGGGCGGGCCATCGAGACGAGGTCGGCCTTGCCGGTCGCGATCGCGGAGTCGGCGAGCTCCGGGGTGTTGATCCGGTTGGAGGCGCAGACCGGGACGTTGACCTCGGCCTTGAGTCGCGCGGTCATGTCGAGCCAGGCGCCGCGCGGGACCTGGGTGATGATCGTGGGCACCCGCGCCTCGTGCCAGCCGATGCCGGTGTTGAACACCGAGACCCCGGCGTCCTGGAGCGCGTAGGCGAGCTCGATCGTCTCCTCCCAGGTCTGGCCGTCCTCGACCAGATCGAGGATCGAGAGCCGGAAGATGATCGGGAAGTCGTCACCGACGAGCTCGCGGCTCCGTCGGACGATCTCGACCGGGAACCGCATCCGGTTGGTCGCGGTGCCGCCCCAGCGGTCCTCGCGCTGGTTGGTGCGCTCGGCGAGGAACTGGTTGATCAGGTAGCCCTCCGATCCCATGATCTCGACCGCGTCGTAGCCCGCCTTCTTCGCCAGCGAGACGCTCTTGGCGAAGTCGTTCACGGTCGCGTCGACGGCCTTGTCGGAGAGGGCCGCGGGCTTGAACGGGTTGATCGGCGCCTTGACGGCCGAGGCGCTGACCGAGAACGGCGTGTAGGCGTAGCGGCCCGCGTGCAGCACCTGCATCGCGATCGCGCCGCCCTCCTCGTGCACCGCGCCGGTGACCCGGCGGTGCTGGGCGGCGTGCAGCCGGGAGCTCATCTCGCTCGCGAACGGCTTGAGCCAGCCGCGCTTGTTCGGTGCGTAGCCGCCGGTGATGATCAGCCCGGTGCCGCCCCGTGCGCGCTCGGCGAAGTAGGCCGCCAGCTTGGGGATGTCCCACGCGTGGTCCTCGAGGCCGGTGTGCATCGACCCCATCACCACGCGGTTGCGCAGGGTGAGCGACCCGATCGTGAGCGGGGAGAGCAGGGATTCGTACGCCATGGACGTATGCTACTCATGAGTAATAAGAAGCGGCCAGTGCCGGTTCCATTTAGCATTCCGCACATGCGCACTCGCCTTACTCCCCTTCTCGTCGCTTCCCTCGCTCTGGCCGCCGCTCTGACGGCCTGCGGAAGCGAGGACGACACCAGCGCCGCGGGCGGCGCACCGGCCTCTTGTAAGGCCGCGGACCTGCCGCTGAAGCAGGACGGCAAGCTGACCGTCGGCACCGACTCCCCGGCCTACGAGCCGTGGTTCTCCGACGACGACCCCAGCAACGGCAAGGGCTTCGAGTCGGCGGTCGCCTACGCCGTCGCCGACCAGCTCGGGTTCGCGAAGGACGACGTCGTCTGGGTCAAGCAGGCGTTCAACACCTCCTACACGCCGGGCGAGAAGAAGTTCGACTTCGACATCAACCAGATCTCGATCACGCCCGAGCGTGCCGGTGTCGTCGACTTCTCGAAGGGCTACTACACCGCCTCGCAGGCGGTCGTGACGATGGAGAAGGACGCCGCGAAGGCGACATCGCTCGCCGATCTGAAGGGCCTCAAGCTCGGTGCCCAGACCGCGACCACGTCGCTCACCGCGATCCGCGAGGACGTGAAGCCGACCACCGACCCGCTGGTCTTCGACACCAGCGACCAGGCCAAGCAGGCGCTGCTCAACGGCCAGGTCGACGCGCTCGTCTTCGACCTGCCCACGGCGTTCTACATCACCGCCGCCGAGATCGAGGGCAGCACGATCACCGGGCAGTTCGAGAGCAGCGAGAAGCCGGAGGAGTTCGGCCTGCTGACCGAGAAGGACAGCGGCCTGGCGCCCTGCCTCGACGACGCCCTCGACGCGCTCGAGAAGGACGGCACCCTCGCGGCGCTCGAGAAGGAGTGGCTCTCCGACGTCGTTTCTGTGCCCGTCTTGAAATGACGCAGTCTGAAGTGAGCTGGGTTCCCAGTGAGCGGGAGCTCGAGAGACAGGCCGTACGCCGCCGGCTGAGGCTCCAGCAGACCGTCATCGCCACCGTGGTGACCGTCGTGGTCGCGGTCGGGCTGGCGTTGCTGATCGTCTCCTCGCCGGGGTGGGACCGGGTGCGGGACTACTTCCTGAGCTGGTCCCACGCACGCGACTCGTTCGCGGCGATCGCGGAGGGGTTCTGGATCAACATCCGGATCTTCCTGGTCGCCGAACCGTGCGTACTCGTCCTCGGTGCCCTCGTCGCCATCGCCCGCCAGACCACCTCCCCGTGGCTGGCGCCGGTGCGCCTCCTGGCCACCGGCTACACCGACCTGTTCCGCGGGGTGCCGTCGATCATGGTCGTGGTCATCTGCGGCATCGGCATCCCGGCGCTGGGCCTGTCCGGGGTGACCAGCTCGCTCTTCTGGCTGACCACGTTCGCGCTGGTGCTCTGCTACGGGGCCTACGTCGCGGAGGTCTTCCGCGCCGGCATCCTGGCGATCCATCCCACCCAGGTCGCCTCGGCCGAGGCGTTGGCGCTGACCCGCGCCCAGACGATGCGCTTCGTGGTCCTCCCGCAGGCCGTACGCCGCGTCGTACCGCCACTCATGAACGACCTCGTCTCGCTGCAGAAGGACACCGCGCTGATCTCGGCGGTCGGTGTCTTCGAGGCGCTCCGGGCGGCCCAGGACTACCAGGGCTACAACTTCAACGGCACGCCGCTGCTCGTCGCCGCGGCGTACTTCCTCGTCGTCGCGGTGCCGCTCACCCGGCTCACCGACTGGCTGATGCGGCGACAGATCGAGAAGGAGCAAGGCCGATGACGGCGCTGCTGGAGGCCAAGGGCCTGCGGAAGAGCTACCGGGGGAAGGTCGTGCTCGACGGCCTCGATCTGGTGGTGGCCGAGCACGACGTGGTCTGTCTCATCGGGGCGTCGGGGTCGGGGAAGTCGACCCTGCTGCGGTGCCTGAACCTGCTCGAGACGATCGAGGACGGGATCATCACCTTCGACGGCCGGGAGATCTCCGACCCGCTCGTCGACCCGCGCTCGGTCCGCCGCGAGATCGGGATGGTCTTCCAGGCGTACAACCTCTTCCCGCATCTCTCCGTGCTCGACAACTGCACCTTGGCGCAGGTGCGGGTGCATGGCGTTGCCAAGGACGAGGCGGCCGATCGAGCGCGGCAGCTGCTGGCTCGGTTCGGCCTCGCCGACAAGGCCGACGCCCATCCCGACGCGCTCTCCGGAGGCCAGCAGCAGCGGGTCGCGCTGGTGCGGGCGATGTGCACTCGGCCGCGGCTGCTGCTCCTCGACGAGATCACCGCTGCCCTGGACCCCGAGCTGGTCGGTGAGGTGCTGGAGATCGTCCGGGCCGAGGCGGAGGCGGGTACGACCCTCGTGCTTGCCACCCATGAGATGTCGTTCGCCCGTGAGGTCGCCACCAAGGTCTGCTTCCTGGACGGCGGGCGCGTCTTGGAGCAGGGTCCGCCGGAGCAGCTCTTCGGCGACCCGGTCGAGGAGCGCACCCGAGCCTTCCTGGCCCGCGTCCGCTCCTGAGCGCCGGCGCGGAGCCCGATATCCGCACCTTTTACTAGACGATGACACCTTGTGAACGATTCACAAGGTGTCATCGTCTAGTAAAAGGAACGGATCTGGCTCTCCGCGCGGGGCTGCCCTGGGATTATCCACAGGGTTATCCACAGCATCTTGATTTCGGGTCGAACGATGCGACCTCGCTGCCTAGCGTCCCGACGTATGGGGGCGATGACACGAGTCACGACGCGCGAGGCGATCCGTCGGATCTGCGAGCTGCACATGATCGGGAAGGTCGAGGCGAACCGGGTGCTGACGGCCGGCCTCGCCGGCCCGGGACAGAGGGTCGGCAGCGCGATCGTCTATGACGAGCGCAGGCTCGCCGAGCTGCTGGCCCGGCCGCGCTGCACGGACCGACGCTGGACGAGGTCCGCCCGCTCATCGTCCGGCTCGGTCGCGATCGCAGGTTCGACCTCTCGCGGACCTGGGAGGAGCAGGCCGAGGTGGTGCGACCGAACTGGTACGTGCCGTTCCTCCTCGGCACGCTGCTGGACAGTTGGGGGTGTCTGGACGGCCGCCGGTTCCCGCTGGTCGCGACCGTCGCCAGCTGGGTGGTGTTCGGTGCAGAAGTCACCGGCCACAGCTACGACAAAGATGCACCGCCGGCGGCGAACCGCAGCATCCCGCCTCGTACGTTTCACGTCGAACCGCCGGGGGCCTGGTTCGAGCCGATCAAGGACACTTGGCTGCCGCTCGAGCACGGACCGACGGTGACCGTCTGGGGCGCGCCGACCAACGGGCCGCTGCGCGAGGTCGACTGGCTCAGGGTCGATGCCGAGAAGCAGAAGGAGCAGATCGAGTACGAGATGTGGTTGCGGTCCGCGCCGGCCCTCCGCGATGTCGCTCAGGTCGGCCTGACCAGTGCCGATGCCATCCTTCGAGCCTGGGACGCCGCTGCCCCGCCTCGTCCGGAGACCGGACGGGACGGGGCAGCGTAGGGGTCTGAATCAGACTGCGGCCGGGGCCGGGAAGGTCGGGTACTCGACGCCCGAGATCGACTGCACGGTGCGGACGACCTGGCAGGAGTAGCCGAACTCGTTGTCGTACCAGACGTAGAGGATCGCGGAGTCACCGTCGACGATGGTCGCGTTGCCGTCGATGATCGAGGCGGCACGGGAGCCGATGAAGTCGGAGGAGACCGCGTCGCGGGCGGTGGTGAAGTCCACCTGGCGACGCAGCTCGCCGGTCAGCGAGGCCTCGCGGAGGTAGTCGACGACCTCGTCCTTCGAGGTCTCGCCCTTGAGCGAGAGCGACAGGATCGCGATCGAGACGTCCGGGGTGGGGATGCGGATCGAGTTGCCGGTGATCTTCGCCTTGAGGTCCGGGAGCGCCTTGGCGACGGCCGAGGCGGCACCCGTCTCGGTGAGCACCAGGTTGAGCGGTGCGGAGCGGCCGCGACGGTCGGCCTTGTGGTAGTTGTCCAGCAGGTTCTGGTCGTTGGTGAACGAGTGCACCGTCTCGACGTGACCGCGGACGATGCCGAAGCGGTCCTCCATGAGCTTCAGCGGCGGCACGATCGCGTTGGTCGTGCAGGACGCGCAGGAGATGACCTTCTCGTCGCCGGTGAGGGTCTGGTGGTTGACGCCGTGGACGATGTTGGGCACGTCGCCCTTGCCCGGCGCGGTCAGCAGGACCTTCTTGATGCCCGGGCGCAGGTGCTGCGAGAGCCCCTCGCGGTCGCGCCACTTGCCGGTGTTGTCGATGAGGATGGCGTCCTTGATGCCGTACGCCGTGTAGTCGACCGTCGTCGGGTCGTTGGAGTAGATGAACTGGATCGGGTTGCCGTTGGCGATGATCACGCCGTTCTTCTCGTCCACCGTGATGGTGCCGGCGAACTGGCCGTGGATCGAGTCGCGGCGCAGCAGCGAGGCGCGCTTGATCAGGTCGTCCTCGCCGCCCTTGCGGACGACGACGGCCTTCAGCCGCAGGCCGTGGCGCGAGCCTGCCTTCTCGACGAGGAGCCGGGCGACGAGCCGGCCGATGCGACCGAAGCCGTAGAGCACGACGTCCTGGCCACCGTTGCGCTCGATCTTGTTCTCACCGGTGGCACCGGCGAGCTTCTCGGCGACGAAGTCGTCGGCGGAGAGGCCGCGCTGGTCCTCGGCGTACTGGACCGCGAGCAGGCCCAGGTCGATCTTCGACGGGCCCAGGTCGAGCTTGGCGACGGCCTGGAGCAGCGGGAACGTGTCGGTGACCGAGAGCTCCTCGCCCTCGATCTGGCGCGCGAAGCGGTGCGCCTTCAGGATCGAGATGTCGGACTTGCTCACCAGCGACCGGCTGTGGACCAGGATGGTGACATCCTTCTCGCGGTAGAGCTTGCCGATGATCGGGATCATCGTCTCCGCGAGCTCCTCGCGGTGCTGCCAGTCGTTGAAGGTCTCGTCGGTGTCGCTCACAGCTCAACTTTCGGTTGCTCGGGGATGCCCATTTCGGGGTGGACGGCACACTCCGCCAGGCTCGATTATCGGCATCCCCAGGGCCCCGGCCACCTTGATCGATCCAACCTGGGACGCGGTGTGACCGGGGTCTCCCGACCCCTCCGAGGAGCTGCTCAGGGAGTCGCGGTCGCGGTCGGATCCGCGGTGGGTTCCTCGGTCGGCTCGGCCGTCGCGGTCTCGGTCGGCTCGGTCGTCGGCGTCTCGGTGACCGTCTCGCTCGGCGGGTCGCTCGGGTCCGGCTCGGTCGTCTCGGGAGACTCGGCCGTCGACGCCTCGTCGCTCGTCGCGTCGCTGCTGGGCGTGATCTCGCCGGCGTCGTCCGTGCCCTCGTCGGGCTCCTCGCTCAGATCAGGCTCCGATCCGGTGTCCACCGAGCCACCGACCGGCTCGTTCGGGGCCGAGTCGCTCTCGCCGGTGGTCGGCTCGGCCGACGGGGTCACCTCGCCGACCTTCGGGGTGTCGTCGTCCTGGCCGGGCAGGAGGTCGGGGTTGGCGGCGACGGCCACACCGGCCGAGACCAGGACCACGGCCGCCGCGGCCAGGACCGCGATCTTCCAACGTCGCCCCGAGGGCTGGGTCGGCTCCGCGAACGTGGGCGCGCGGGTCGGCAGGTCAGCCGTGTCGGAGACGGTGCCGGAGGCAGACGGAGCGTGCCGAGGCGCGCGAGCGATACCGCCGGTGAAGGCCGGGGGCACTGCGCCGATGGTGGTCTCCGCCTCCGAGGTGGCCGGGGCCGGCAGCAGGGTCCAGTCGCCGTTGGTGGCGAGGATGTCCGCGGCGGAGGGCCGGGCGGCCGGGTTCTCGGCCAGGCACGCGGCGACCAGCGGCCGCAGGTAGTCCGGGCAGAGGCTCAGGTTGGGCGACTCGCCCTTGAGGAGGTGTCCCATCGAGCCGATCTCGCCGCTGAACGGCCAGCGGCCGGTGGCGGCGACGAAGGCGACCAGCCCCAGCGCCCAGATGTCGACGGCGCTGGAGAACGTCCCGGTCTGGACCTGCTCGGGCGCCTGGTAGCCGTAGGTGCCGACGGCCTTGCCGGTCTGCGTGAGCGCCGTGCCGTCGACGGAGCGGGCGATACCCATGTCGATCACGCACGGGTCGACCCCGTAGAGGATGTTGCCCGGCTTGATGTCGCGGTGGACGAGCCCGGCCGCGTGCACCGCAGCGAGCGCCTCGGCGACCCCGGCGACCAGCTGGCGTACGTCGATCTCGGAGAGCCGCTGGCCGGAGTTGACCAGCTTGTTGAGCGGCGGGTCGGCGACGTACTCGCTCGCCATCCAGGGCTGCTCGGCACCGGGGTCGGCGTCGAGGACCCTCGCGGTGAACCGGCTCTCGACCTTCTTGGCGGCCTCGATCTCCCGCTCGAACCGCGCCCGGAACCCCGGGTCGGAGGTGAGCTCGGGAAGGATCGCCTTCACCGCGGCCTTCGTGCCCCGGGCGTCCTCACCCAGGTAGACGACGCCCATGCCGCCGTGGCCGATGCGGCCGGAGAGCGCGTAGGGGCCCATCTCGCGGGGATCGTTGGCGGTCAGCGGGCTGACCGAGCTGATCGGGAGGGACTGGGGGGATGTGGGGATTTCCCGAGACAACTTCTCTGCTCCTGTGCACCGGCGAGTGTGCCTCGGAGCGTATCGGACTCGGCTCGGCGATCGGGTCAGGCCGGGCGGAGGGTTCCAGACTCCGGAAGGACGGATCCTGCGAGGATGGCCGGCATGACTGAGTCGACGGAGAAATCCACAGTGACACTGGGCCAGGGCACCGGACCCCTCCGCGGGGTCAAGGTCGTCGAGCTGGCAGGGATCGGCCCCGGGCCCCACGCCTGCACGATCCTCGCCGACATGGGCGCGGACGTGATCCGGGTCGACCGGCCGGGCGGCAACCTGCTCGGCGGCGGCGCCGGCGACCTGCTCACCCGCGGCCGTCCGAGCATCGCGCTGGACCTCAAGAACCCGGACGCCGTCGAGACCGTCCTGCGGCTGGTCGAGAGCGCCGACGTACTCGTCGAGGGGCTGCGCCCCGGCGTCACCGACCGCCTCGGCCTCGGCCCCGACGCCTGTCTGGAGCGCAACCCGCGCCTCGTCTACGGCCGGATGACGGGCTGGGGCCAGGACGGTCCGCTGGCCCAGTCGGCCGGGCACGACCTCACCTACATCGCCACCACCGGCGTGCTCAACGGGCTCGGCCAGGACCGCGCCCGGCCTCACTTCCCGCTCAACCTGCTCGGTGACTTCGGCGGCGGATCGACCTACCTGGTGATGGGCATCCTCGCCGCCCTCGTCGAGGCGAAGACGACCGGCCAGGGGCAGGTCGTCGATGCCGCGATCGTCGACGGCACCGCCCACCTGGCGACGATGATCTCCGGGATGCTCGCCTCCGGCGCCTGGCACGAGCAGCGGCTGAGCAACCTGCTGGACGGTGCGATGCCGTTCTACGCGCTCTACGACACCTCCGACGGCCGGCAGGTCGCGGTCGGCGCCCTGGAGGGCAAGTTCTTCGCCGAGATGGTCACCCGGCTCGGGCTCGACGGGGTCTGCCCGGGGCAGTACGAGATGGAGCGCTACGACGAGATGCGCGACCTCTTCGCCAAGACCTTCGCGTCGAAGACGATGGCCGAGTGGGCCGAGCTTTTCGAGGGAACCGACGCCTGCGTCGCCCCCGTGCTCACCCCGTCCGAGGCTGCGGTCCATCCGCACCTCCAGGCCCGCCAGACGTACGTCACCCACCACGGCGTCACCCAGCCGGCCCCGGCCCCGCGGTTCAGCCGCACGACCTCCACCTTGGGCGCGGGACCGGCGGCCAGCGCCGGTCAGCACACCCGCGAGGCCCTCGCCGCGTGGGGCATCGACGACGCCGACGCGCTGATCGAGAAGGGCGCCGCGTTCCAGGACTGACGACCGGACCGCGGACAAACAGAAACGGCGCGGTTCTGATCAGTCCTTGTTGACCAGAGCGGCAGCGCGGCGACGCAGGACCACGACGAGCGCGGTGCCGGCGGCGGCAGCACCGGCGAGCATGGCCAGCAGCGGCCACATCGCGGGCACGGGGGAGTCGCTCTCACCGGCGAGACCGGCGTCGATGTTGGTCGGGACCTCGGAGTCGGTCACCGGGGCCTCGGAGGACTCGTCGGCAACGGGCTCGGTCTCGTCGGAGGCCGGGGTGGACTCGGACGGCGACTCGGAGGGCTCCTCCGACGGCGACTCGGACTCCAGCGGCTCCGTCGGGGACGGGGTCGGGGTCGGGGACGTGGTGTTCGTGTCGCCGCCGCAGTTCTCGAACCAGAAGACCTTGGACTTGGTGTCGTTGCCCTGGCTGCCCGGGGTGTGGACGGTGACCTTCACGTGGAAGCCCTGCTCGGGGTGCGCGGTGCCCGTCGAGTTGAGGGTGTAGGTCTCGCGGCCGTCAAGGCCGTCCTCGGTGCCGGCGCCGGACGCGTCGTCCTCGCCGACGAAGACCTCGAGCGGGCCGTCGACGGTGAGCTCACCGTCGAGCGTCGGCGCCTGCAGCTCGAAGGAGACCTTCGAGATGATGTCGTCGCCCTTGTCGAACCCGTACCACTCGATGTCGAACTTGCAGTCCTGGTGGGGATCGTTCTCCGGCGTGGTGTCCGGCACGTCGTCGGGAGCGAGGAACTTCTCGATCTTGACCGTGCCGTTGTTGCCGGCCGGGTCGTCGCCGGTGGCGAAAGCCGGGGCCGCTGCGAGCCCGGCGATGGTGACGCCCGCGACAACCGCGCCGGCGCGTACGAAACTCAACACTGGAAAACCTTTCGAAGACCATTGACCGCACCATGCGGTCCGCATGCAGCCTCAGCCACCGAAAGCGATGGGTGAGTGACCCCGAAATCGCTGTGGATGCTTCGCCGCCCCCACAGCTGCAGCCCGCAGCGTAGTGACCTCGCGTGCGCGCGTGGAAGCGGGGCTGTCCGGTGTTACCGAGCCGTTCCTCAATCGCTGAAAATCTGATTTGCTTGCAAAAGTTCGCGAGACAGGGTGTCGCAATCAGATACTTCCGGGTAACCTCAGTCACATGCATGTCGACGTACTGATCATCGGTGCCGGCGTCTCCGGCATCGGAGCGGCCGCACAGCTCCGTGAGCGCCTCCCGGGAAAGACGCTTGCCATCCTCGAGCAGCGTGATGCCAGCGGCGGCACCTGGGACCTCTTCCGCTACCCCGGCATCCGGTCCGACTCCGACATGTTCACCTTCGCCTTCAAGTGGCGGCCGTGGGAGAGCGCGCAGGCGCTCGCCGACGGTCACCAGATCCGTGACTACCTGCGCCAGACGGCGAAGGACTACGGCGTCGACAAGCTGATCCGCTACGGCCACAAGGTCACCGGTGCCGCCTGGAGCACCGAGGACAAGCGGTGGACGGTCTCCGTCGAGACCCCCGACGGCCCCGCCGAGATCACCGCCGACTTCCTGTGGAACTGCACGGGCTACTACGACTACGCCAACGGCTACCAGCCCGAGTTCGCCGGGCTCGACGACTACGAGGGCACCTTCGTCCACCCGCAGCACTGGCCCGAGGACCTCGACTACGCCGGCAAGAAGGTCGTCATCATCGGCTCCGGCGCGACCGCGGTGACTTTGCTGCCCAACCTGGCCGGCGCCGGCAGCGACCGGGCCGAGAAGGTGACGATGCTGCAGCGCACCCCGACGTACATCCTCTCCCGGCCGGGCCAGGACGCGATCGCCTCGCTGCTCAAGACCGCGCCCTTCAAGCTGCTCGGCAAGCTGCCGTTCAAGCGCGTGCGCGAGAAGATCGGCCACGAGACCGTCCGCTGGGAGAACATCGTCCTCACCGTCGGCACCTATCAGCTCGCCCGCCGGGCGCCCGGCGTGGTCAAGAAGGCGATCCGCGACCAGTGGATCAACGGCCTCACCGCCCGCGGCGGGCGTCCCGGGATGACCAAGGACGAGGCGATCGCGTACGTCGACAAGCACTTCAACCCGCCCTACAACCCGTGGGACCAGCGGATCTGCTTCGTCCCCGACGGCGACATGATGAAGTCGATCCGTGAGGGCTACGCCGAGGTCGTGACCGACCGGATCAAGACGTTCGTGCCGAAGGGCATCGAGCTCGAGTCCGGCGAGACGCTCGAGGCCGACATCGTCATCTCCGCCACCGGGCTCAACCTCCGGCTCTTCGGCGGCGTCGACTACACCGTCGACGGCGAGCCGATCAACCTGCCCGACCAGATGGCCTACAAGGGCCTGATGATCACCGGGATGCCCAACTTCGCCTACACGATCGGCTACACCAACGCCTCCTGGACGCTCAAGGCCGACCTGGTCACCGACTACGTGATCCGGCTGCTCGACTTCATGGGTGAGAACGGCTACGACGTCGCCGCGGTCACCCGGGACCCCAGCGTCGAGGAGCGGCCGTTCATGGACCTCGCCTCCGGCTACATCCAGCGCTCGCTGGACCAGATGCCGAAGGCCGGCGACCGGGCGCCGTGGGCCGCGAAGCAGAACTACCTCGTCGACATGAAGGCGCTCGGTGCTCCGGTGGCCGACGGGGCCCTCAAGTTCAGCTGAGCAGGTTCACCTGAGCAGGTTCGCCTGAGACGCTGCCGTCGCGGGGACTACGATGTCCTCACCATGGATGGCAGGGCAGTTCGCTGGAAGCGTCACAACGATGACCGACGCAAGCGCATCGTCGATGCCGCGATCGGCCTGATCGAGACCGACGGCGTCAACGTCAGCCTGCAGGCGATCGGCCAGGCGGCCGGGCTCTCCCGGTCCGTGGTCTACCGCCACTTCGCCGACCGGCGGGAGCTCGACCTCGCCATCCAGGCCGACATCCTCGCCGGGCTGTGGGCCAAGCTCTTCCCGGCGATGGAGCTCACCGGGTCGATCCGGCAGATCATCTCCCGCACCGTCGGGGCCTACGTCAACTGGGCGCTCGAGCACCCGCTCCTACACCAGGTGGCCGACGTCGACACCGCGCCGAACGGCACCGGGCCGCTGCAGCAGGGCCTCGATCGGATCGCGGAGCGGATCAAGGAGCTGATGCTGGCGGCATTCGAGCTCGGCGGCGTGGAGATCTCCGAGATCGACAAGAAGGCCGTCGACCCGCTGATCTACGGCCTGATCGGGATGGTCTTCGGTGCCGTACGCCGCTGGGTCCATCTCGGCGAGGGCATCCCCGACGCCGAGCATCTGACCTCGGTCGTCACCGAGGCCGTGCTGGCCATGATCGACACCCGCGCCACGGCGTACGGGCTCTCGATCGACCACGACCAGCCGCTCGAGGACCTCTTCGGCTGACCGGTCCGGCTCAGCCGGGCAGCGTCAGGTCCGTGGGCACCACGCGGGCCAGGGCGGCGCGGCACGCGATGATCCCGGGGGAGTCGGCGATGGCGGTGCGCGTGGCGGTGAAGACCGTACGCCGCGGTGTCCCCGGCAGCTCGACGAGCCGCACCGCCGTCCGGTGGCGGACCCGCATCAGGTCGGAGAGCAGGGCGACGGCGTTGCCCGACTCGACCAGCGCGACGTGCGCCTCGACGTCGTCGGTCTCGTAGCGGACCTCGGGCTCGAAGCCCGCGCGTCGGCACTGCTCCTCGATCCAGTGGCGCGACGCCGTGCCCGGCGGCTCCATCGCCCACGGGACCCGGCCGGCGTCGGCGAGCGAGGTGATGTCGTCCCAGATCTCCCCGGAGCCGTCGGGCGGGACGGCGAGCCGGAGACGGTCGGTGGTGAGCGGCTGCCGGTCGAGCCCGTCGAAGTGCGGAGCGCCGTGGTCGGGGTAGTGCTCGGCGACCACCAGGTCGAGCTCGCGCAGGGCGAGGTCGTTGAGCGCCTGCTCGGGTGCGCGCTGGGACAGCATGACCCGCAGCCGTGGATGCCGCCGGGTGAGGTCCGCGAGCGCCTGGGGCATGTAGGCGAGCGCCACGGACTGGAAGACGGCCACCCGCACCGTGCCCGCGGTCTCGTCGCCGAGCGCGGTGACCGCGGCCTCGGCCGCCTCGAGCCGGGCCAGGATCTCGGTCGTGTGCTCGACGAGCACCTCGGCCGCGGCGGTGAGCTGGACCCGCCTTCCCGCCTTGGTGAGCAGGGGGACGCCGACCTCCCGCTCGAGCAGACCGAGCTGCTGGGAGACCGACGAGGGGCTCTGGTGGAGGGCCTCGGCGACCTCGGCCAGGGTCCCGCGCGCGGCGAGCTCGGCGAGCAGGCGGAGGCGGCGGACGTCGAGCACGTTGAACCTTCACTTCTTCTCACGAATAATCTCCAAGAAACATCGCTTTATCTTACGTGACTCCGGTCGCATACTCGGCACTATGACCACCAATGACGCGCTCATCGCCGAGGTCGACCACCTCGTCCGCGGCTGGCTGGCGAAGGCTTCGACCAAGCCCACCGCGCCGGCCGCCCAGCGCCTCGCCGACGTACTCAAGGACCCGTCCGGGCTCGACTTCACCGTCGGGTTCGTCGACCGGGTGATCCGTCCCGAGGACGTACGCGTGGCCGCAGCCAGCCTGCGCGAGCTGGCCGGCAACGTACCTTCGTTCCTGCCCTGGCACCTGAAGCTGGGCGTGAAGCTCGGCGCGCTGATGTCGCTGGTCGCGCCCTGGTTCGTCATCCCGGTGGCGCGTCGTGCGCTGCGGCAGATGGTCGGCCACCTGCTGATCGACGCCTCCGACGCGCGCCTCGGCAAGCAGATCGAGCGGATCCGCGAGCGCGGCGTCAACCTCAACATCAACCTCCTCGGTGAGGCCGTCCTGGGGCAGAAGGAGGCCGACCGTCGCCTGGCCGGCATCCGCAAGCTGCTCGCGCGCGACGACGTCGACTACGTCTCGGTGAAGGTCTCCTCGCCGGTCGCGCCGCACGCGGTGTGGGCCTACGACGAGGCCGTCGAGCACGTGGTCGAGCGGCTCCTCCCGCTCTACACCTACGCGGCGAACTCCTCGGCCGCCGGGACGAAGAAGTTCATCAACCTGGACATGGAGGAGTACCGCGACCTCGACATGACCATCGACGTCTTCACGCGGCTCCTCGACCGGCCCGAGCTGGCCGACCTGGAGGCGGGCATCGTCCTGCAGGCCTACCTGCCCGACGCCATGTCGGCGATGATGCGGCTCCAGGAGTGGTCGGCTGCTCGGCGTGCGCGTGGGGGCGCGCCGATCAAGGTGCGTCTGGTCAAGGGTGCCAACCTGCCGATGGAGCACGTCGAGGCGTCGCTGCACGGCTGGCCGGTCGCGACCTGGCCGACCAAGCAGGACTCCGACACCAACTACAAGCGGGTGCTGTCCTGGGCGCTGACGCCCGAGCGGATGGCCAACGTGCGCGTCGGCGTCGCCGGCCACAACCTGTTCGACGTGGCGTACGCCTGGATCCTTGCCGGTGAGCGCCAGGTGCGCGACTCGGTCGAGTTCGAGATGCTGCTGGGCATGGCGGAGGGCCAGGCCGAGGCGGTCCGGGAGACCGTGGGCGGCCTGCTGCTCTACGTGCCGGTCGTGCACCCGAAGGACTTCGACGTCGCCATCGCCTACCTGGTGCGTCGCCTCGAGGAAGGCGCCAGCACCGAGAACTTCATGTCGGCGGTCTTCGACCTCAACTCCTCCGAGGCGCTCTACAAGCGCGAGAAGGAGCGGTTCGTACGCTCGCTGGCGGCTGTCGACGAGTCCGTGCCGCCGCCCAACCGCACCCAGGACCGGCGCGAGCCGGTGGCAGACGCGCCGGTGGCCAAGCCTTTCGAGAACACCCCCGACACCGACCCGCATCTGCCGGGCAACCGCGAGTGGGGCAAGGCGATCATCGCCCGGGTGGGCTCCTCGACGCTGGGTGACCAGCTCGTCGCCGACCACACCGTGACGTCGGTCGAGGCCGTGGAGTCGGTGCTCGAGGGTGCCGTCGGCGCCCAGGCCGACTGGGGCCGCAAGACCGGTGCCGAGCGGGCCGCCGTGCTCCGGGCCGCCGCGGTCGAGGTCGAGCGGCGCCGTGCCGAATGGCTCGAGGTCGCCGCGTCGGAGTGCGGCAAGACGCTCGACCAGGGCGACCCCGAGGTCTCCGAGGCGATCGACTTCCTCAACTACTACGCGGGTCTGGCCGAGGAGCTGGATCTGGTGGACGGCGCGCGTCAGGTGCCCGTACGCCTCACCCTGGTCACCCCGCCGTGGAACTTCCCGCTCGCCATCCCGACCGGTGGCGTCGCAGCGGCGCTCGCCGCCGGGTCGGCGGTGGTGATCAAGCCGGCGCCGCAGGCGCAGCGCTGCGGTTCGGTGCTGGTCGAGACGCTGTGGGCCGCCGGGGTGCCGAAGGAGGTGCTGCGGCTGGTCCACGTGCCGGAGAACGAGGTGGGTCGCGCGCTGATCGCTTCGCCGCTGGTCGATCGCCTCGTGCTGACCGGCGCCTTCGACACGGCCGAGCTCTTCCGTTCCTTCCGCTCGGACCTGCCACTGCTGGCCGAGACCTCCGGCAAGAACGCGCTCGTGGTCACGCCCGACGCCGACCTCGACCTGGCGGTCAAGGATCTCGTCCACTCCGCCTTCGGTCACGCCGGGCAGAAGTGCTCCGCCGCATCGCTGGGCATCCTGGTCGGCTCGGTCGCGACCTCACGGCGCTTCCGCGACCAGCTCATCGACGCGGTGACCTCGCTTCGCGTCGGCTACCCGACCGACCCGACGGTACAGGTGGGCCCGGTCATCGAGCCCGCCTCCGGCAAGCTGCTCAAGGCCCTGACCACCCTCGCGCCGGGTGAGTCGTGGCTGGTGAAGCCGCGCCAGCTCGACGACACCGGCCGGCTCTGGTCGCCGGGTGTGAAGACCGGCGTCAAGCGCGGCTCCGAGTTCCACCTGACCGAGTACTTCGGGCCCGTCCTCGGTCTGATCTCGGCCTCCTCGCTCGACGAGGCGATCGAGATCCAGAACCAGGTCGACTACGGCCTCACCGCGGGCCTCCACAGCCTCGACCGGGCCGAGATCTCGCAATGGCTCTCGTCGGTGGAAGCAGGCAACGTCTACGTCAACCGCGGCATCACCGGCGCCATCGTGCGCAGGCAGCCGTTCGGTGGCTGGAAGAAGTCGGCCGTCGGCGCCGGGACGAAGGCCGGCGGGCCCAACTACCTGGTCGGTCTCAGCGACTGGGTGTCGGCTCCGGCCACCGAGCTCGCCACGCCGGCTCCTGCGGTCCGGTCGCTCGTCGACTGGGCCCGCCGGATCGGGGTCGACGAGATCGAGATGCTCGAGCGTGGCGCCGGGTCGGACGCGGTCGCCTGGGAGCGTGAGTTCGGGGCAGCCCGGGACGTGTCGCGACTGACCGCCGAGGTCAACGTGCTGCGCTACTCGCCGGTTCCGGTCACGATCCGCTACGAGGGTGGTCCCGTCGCCCACCTGCTGCGGGTCCTCGCCGCCGGTGTCGCCGCCGGCGCCCCGGTGACGGTCTCCGTCGCCGACGCGCTCGACGACGAGACCGCCTCGCTGGTGAAGGCGACCGGTGCGACGTATGTCGTCGAGGACATGGCCGCGTGGGCGTCGATCCTCTCCGGTCCGTATGCGCCCAGCCGCGTACGTCTGCTGGGTGGGTCGCGCGAGGCCTTCGCCGAGGCGAGCCAGGGCCGGGTCGACATCGCCCTCTACGCCCAGCCCGTCGTCGAGGCCGGCCGGGTCGAGCTGCTCACCTTCGTGCACGAGCAGGCCGTCTCGATCACCGCCCACCGCTTCGGCTCCCCGACGCCGCTGGTGGACAACCTCTTCTGAGGTCGAGTCGGCTCGTTCTGACACAGATCCGCGCCGAGTCGGCTCGTCATGACGAGCCGGCTCGGCGCTGGTGTCGGTCAGGACGAGCCGACTCGGCGTGCGTGGGGTTCGGCGCGTTCTCCTACAGTGATGCGATGACATCGATCGCGCGAACCATCGCGCGTCTTCTGCTCGGCGTGGCGATGATGGGTGCCGGGGTGGCGCACCTGACCACCCAGCGACACGAGTTCCGAGCCCAGGTGCCCAGCTGGTTCCCGATCGACGAGGACCTGACGGTGCTCGCGTCGGGCGTCGTCGAGATCGGGCTGGGGCTGGCGTTCCTCGTGCTACCGGGCAAGCGGCGGGTCGTCGGAGCGCTGCTCGCCGTGTTCTTCGTGGCGATCTTCCCGGGCAACGTCGGGCAGTACGTGGAAGGTGTCGACGCGTTCGGGCTCGACACGGACACCAAGCGCTTCGTTCGGCTGTTCTTCCAGCCTGTGCTCGTGGTCTGGGCTTTGTTCGGCGGGGGTTGGCTGAGGCGTTCTCGAGACGACTGAATCGCCTGCTTCTGACGTGACTGCCGAGTCGGCGCATCCGACCCCTCTAGCTCGCTTCGCTTCGCTAGGCACGGGGTCAGATGCGCCGACTCGGCGGGCCTTCGGGTCGGTGTGTGGTTGAGTGCGTTCTCCTCGCTCGCTTCGCTTCGCGAGGCACGGGGTCAGATGCGCCGAGTCGGCAGGCCCGCGGGTCAGTGTGCTGCTGCGGTTGCTCCTGCCCACGTACGCAGGTAGGTCTCCGGGCCACGGATGATGTCGTCGATGACGTCCTGGCCGCCGGTGAGGCGGAGGTCCTCGAGGTAGTCGGGGATCATCCCGTAGTGGGCGACTCCGTCGGTGTTGTAGTCCCAGATCCGCTGGCCGGTGACCTGACGGTCGACCACGGCGTCACCGAGGATGCTGCGGAAGGGATAGGTGACGTGGGTCTTCGCCGGCCCGGGCGTGCCGCCGAAGCCGTTCATGTCGAAGCCGAAGCCGATGCCCGCGCCGTAGCGGTCACGGACGGGGGCCGTGCGGGCGTACTCCGCGAGGAACTGGTCGGTGCTGTGGCCGTAGATCGTCGAGAAGCCGCCGAGGGCGTAGAGCCGGTCGAGGTAGCGCTCGTCCATCCAGGAGTGGGTGGCGAGGACGCCGGGGTAGTCGGTCTCCTCGAGGATGTCGAGGGCCCGGCCGGCGGCCTTGGCGCTCATGTGGTCGACCTCGACCATCATCCCGCGCTTGATCAGACCCCTCAGCGCATACTCGCCCAGCGATGACAGGCCGTAGGGGTTGCACACCGTCCCCGACGGATAGATCGGCGGCTGCGGCAGCCAGTCGAGCTCGGCCGGCCGGTCGACCAGGCGGGGGTTGTTGTCGTGCGGCTGGTCGGGGTCGCAGGCCTTCGGCGTCCAGAACGTCCCGGTGGTGAGGAACTGCCCGGCGTTGATGAGCAGGCCCGTGGTGCCCTCGTCGTAGCGGACGCCGCACAGCGCGTTGTCGAACTTGTGGCACAGGAACATCGACGACACACCGAGCGACTTCAGCTCATCGAGCCCGGCGTCGATGTTGGCGCGTGTGCACATGGCCAGCCGCAGCTTCTGGGAGCAGCCGAACGGCTCGGAGGTCTCCACGCCGAGCACCACGGCGAGCTTGCCGTCCTCGATCACCTCGCGCGCCTGGCCGGGGTCGGTGACGATCCGGTACCACCCGCGCCCCGCGCCGCCGTACTGCGCGTCGATGAACGCCTGGGTGTCGTACGCATCCCGCGCCTGCCTCCGCACCGCGGTCATCTCGTCGCAGGACTGGTGGGTGCCGGGGTTGATCGCGCACAGCGCCTTGTTGCTGGTCAGGTTGACGACCATGACCCGCTGGCCGGCCCGCCAGGAGCGCTCGACCCAGCGGTAGTACATCTGCTGATGGGTCAGCGAGTCGTAGGCCGGCCAGTCCTTGAACGACGGCCATCCGGTGGTGTCGTGGAACCCGAGCGGGCTGCCCGAACGGGTGAGGTTCTCCAGCAGCGCCGTCTCGCCGGCGATCCCGTGGGACGGGCAGTCCTCGAGCGCGTCCGCGACCCCGGCCTCGGAGAAGACCTTCCCGCAGACCGCCGCCCCGCCGATCCCGTCCTGCATGAACATGTGGCTGTGGGCGTCGATCAGCCCCTGCACCGTGCCGTCCGGCGCGGTGCCGGTGAACGGCTCGCCGGTCACGTTGACCTCGGACTCGGGCGACGGGAGCCGGCGCTGCCCCTCACCGTCCGCCTCGGCCGGCGGACCCACCATGGCGACCGTCGCCGCGAGGGCGACCACAGCAAGCAGGGACGTACGTCTGAAGCGCATGTGGCCTCCCGATGACCAGCGGCGAATGTACGGGTGCGGGTATCGCAACCTAGCAGTTGCTTGGGTCCGTTGGGGGCTTATCCGTGCAGGTCGTCCGCTCTGACACACTGGCGAGCATGACCATCGCGATCATCGGTGCAGGCAACATGGGTGGGGCCGTCCTGGCCGGGCTGCTCGAGGCGGGGCACTCCCCGGAGAGCGTCATCGTCGTCGAGGCCCGCGAGGAGCAGGCCGCCGCGCTCCGCGAGAAGCACGGCATCCGTACGCTGCCGGCCACCGACGCCGCAGCCGAGGCCGACGTCGTGGTGCTGGCCGTGAAGCCCTACGGCGTCGTCCCGGTGCTGCAGTCGATCGCGTCCGCGCTGCGCGAAGGCACCACGGTCGTCTCGCTGGCCGCCGGCGTGCCCACCTCGGCGATGGAGCCCGCCGTGCCCGACGGTGTCTCCGTCGTGCGAGTCATGCCCAACACCCCGGCCCTGGTCGGCGAGGGCATGTCCGCGGTCGCCGGTGGTGCGAAGGCGACGCCGGAGGCGGTCGCCGCCGCAGCCGACCTGATGGGTGCCGTCGGCAAGGTCGTCACCGTCCCCGAGTCGCAGATCGACGCGGTCACCGCGATCAGCGGCTCCGGCCCGGCGTACGTCTTCCTGGTCGCCGAGGCCTGGATCGAGGCGGGCGTCCACCTGGGTCTGACCAGGGACGACGCGACCACCCTCGTCATCCAGACGCTGACCGGCTCCGCCAAGCTGCTCGAGAGCGGCACCCATCCCGCGATCCTCCGCGAGCAGGTCACCTCACCGGGCGGCACCACCGCCGCCGCCCTGGGTGCGCTCGAGAAGGGCGGCCTGCGGGCGGCGTTCCTCGAGGCCACCCGCGCCGCCTACGTACGCAGCCAAGAGCTCTCCTGACGAGAAGTGGTCGATCTGGGCCCGAGGGGAGTGTCTCGGCGGGCCCACATCGACCACTTCTCGGATCGTTCGACGTCTGCTTGGGTCGAGACTGTCAAGCATGCGGCGCTGGGCCTTCGTGTCGTCGATGCTCGACGCGGACGAGGACGTGGAAGTCGCGGTTGCTGCGGGTCGCTCTGAAGGTCCCGACTCGCTCGAAGCCCAGGGATTCCATAGTTCGTAGCGCTCTGGCGTTGAACGACGCGACGGTGACTCTGAACCTTGCGGGCGCGAACCGGCTCCGACCGAACTCGAGACCTGCCGCGATGACGACCCGGCCGAGTCCCTGGCCCGTGAGCTCGGGGCGCATTCCGCCCCCGGTGTCGAGTGCGGACTCGTCGTAGTCCCATCCCGGCACCTGGCCATCGGGCCCGAAGGAGCGAAAGCCGATCAGGGTGTCGCCTGCGATGACGGAGTAGAAGCCGGCGTCCGGATCGACCAGCTCGTCGGGACTCACGCCGGCCATGTCGTACACGTCGTGAGGCGCCTGGTAGCGCCAGCCCGTGATGTCTTCGGCCTGCTCCAGCGTCATCGGGGCAAGACGAATGGCGTCCGGGTCGATCGAGTGCGACACCTGGACAGACTCGCACCCGAACCTGTCCGACGTCCGACGTCGAGCCAGGCCCGGTGAGGACCCGGCGCTGCCTCGGTCGACCCGTTCGCTGAGCTCGCGGGCCGACCGATCTGATCTACAGCCCCAGGTGGCGGCTGATGATCAGCTTCTGCACCTCGGTGGTGCCGCCGTAGATGGTCTGGATGCGGCTGTCGATGAACGCCTTGGCGATCGGGTATTCCATCATGTAGCCGTAGCCGCCGTGGATCTGGACGCCCTGGTCGACGAACTTCTTCTGCAGCTCGGTGGTCCACCACTTCGCCATCGAGGCGAGGACGGTGTCGGCGGTGCCGGCGTTGAGCTGGGTGACGGCGTCGTTGAGGAACAGCCGGGCGAGGTAGGCCTCGGTGGCCATCTCGGCGAGGGTGAACGCGGTGTTCTGGAAGCGGCCGATGGGGCGGCCGAAGGCCTCGCGGGTGCGGGCGTAGTCGAGGGAGAGCTCGAGGACCTGCTCGACCGCGGCGACCGCGATCGAGGCGACCGAGATGCGCTCCTGCGGCAGCAGGGTCATCAGGGAGATGAAGCCGGAGCCCTCCTCGCCGAGCAGGTTCTCCTTGGGTACGACCACGTCGGTGAAGGAGAGCTCGGCGGTGTCCTGCGCCTTCATGCCGACCTTGTCGAGGTTGCGGCCGCGCTCGAAGCCCTCCATGCCGCGCTCGACCACGAGCAGCGAGATGCCGTGGGCGCCGGCGTCGGGGTTGGTCTTGGCGACCACGATGACGAGGTCGGCGTTGATGCCGTTCGAGATGAACGTCTTCGAGCCGTTGAGGAGGTAGTGGTCCCCCTTGTCGACCGCGGTGGTGCGTACGCCCTGGAGGTCCGAGCCCGCGCCCGGCTCGGTCATCGCGACGGCGGTGATGATGTCGCCGGAAACGCAGCCCGGCAGCCAGCGCGCCTTCTGCTCCGGGGTGCCGAGGTGGGAGATGTAGGGGACGATGATGTCGGTGTGGACGAAGAAGCCGGGGCCGCTGGCGCCGATCTTCGCCATCTCCTCGTGGAGGACCGAGTTGAACCGGAAGTCCTTGATGCCGGGGCCGCCGTACTCCTCGTCGACGTCGAAGCAGAGCAGCCCGGTG
The DNA here is from genome assembly GCF_000960475.2 of Nocardioides luteus. GTDB lineage: Bacteria > Actinomycetota > Actinomycetes > Propionibacteriales > Nocardioidaceae > Nocardioides > Nocardioides luteus_A. The sequence continues at coordinate 61,269 of NZ_JZDQ02000015.1, forward strand.
TCGCCGGCCTTCTTCCACAGCTCGCGGGGGACGATGCCGTCCTTCTCCCACTGGTCGTGGAACGGCACGACCTCCTTCTCGAAGAAGGCCTTCGCGGTGGCACGGAAATCCTCGTGCTCAGCTTCGTAGATGGTGGGCTTCTGGGGCATGACTCTCCTCCGTAGACGTACCCGGTTAATGATGCCTCACCACTGTGACGCAGGCCGCATTGTCGTGATGGGCGACGGAGCAACTGTGACAGTAATACTGGCGAAGTGGCAATGGTTTGGTCTACGGTCCCTGACATGACCGAGACGACCGACGAGCTGATGACGATCGATGAGCTGTCGACCGCCACGGGGCTTTCGGTGCGCACCACGCGCTACTACGCGAGCCTCGGCCTGATCCCGGCGCCGATACGCCGCGGGCGGGTGGCCTACTACGGCCCCGAGCACCGCGCTCGGCTCGATCTGGTCACCGCGCTGCAGGCGCACGGGTTCACGCTGCAGGCGATCGAGCGCTACCTCGCCCGGCTCCCCGCCGACATCACCCGCGAGGACCTCGCGATGCAGCGCGCGATGATCACCTCCTGGGCCACCGAGCCGACCGAGGACATCCAGGCGCGGATCGGGCGCGAGCTGATCGCGCTCGGACTGCCGCGCGACGCCCTCGCGGCGGCGTACGCAGCCACCTCGCGTCACATGGCCGAGCTCGCCGCCGAGCTCAACGTCATCCTGCGCGACCAGGTCGTCGACCCGTTCCGGCGCACCCACCACAGCCCGGAGGAGGCCGAGCACCTCGAGGAGGTGCTCCCGCGGCTGCGTCAGCTGACCACCGAGGCCATCGTGGTGAGCTTCCAGGACGCCGTGAACCGGACGATCTCGCGCAATCTATCGTGAACCTTTCGGACCAACCCTGTTGACTGTGACAGTTTTAGTGTCACAATCGGCGCATGGCTGAAGCATTCATCTATGACCACCTGCGCACGCCGCGCGGGAAGGGTAAGAAGACCGGATCGCTCCACGAGGTCAAGCCGATCGACCTGGTGGTCGGCCTGATCGACGAGACGCGCAAGCGGAACCCCAACCTCGACCCCGCGCGGATCGACGACGTGGTTCTCGGTGTCGTCACCCCCGTCGGCGAGCAGGGCGGTGACATCGCCAAGACCGCCGCCATCAAGGCCGGTCTCCCCGAGACGACCGCCGGTGTGCAGCTCAACCGCTTCTGCGCCTCCGGCCTCGAGGCCGTGAACCAGGCCGCCTCCCGCGTACGCGGGGGGTTCGAGGACCTCATCCTCGCCGGTGGTGTCGAGTCGATGAGCAAGGCACCGATGGGCAGCGACGGCGGCGCCTGGGCGCAGGACCCCGACACCGCCCTCAAGACCGGCTTCGTCCCGCAGGGCATCGGCGCCGACCTGATCGCGACGCTCGAGGGCTTCAGCCGCGCGGACGTCGACCGCTACGCCGCGCAGTCGCACGCCCGGGCGGCCGCCGCCTGGGAGAACGGCTACTTCAAGGACGCCGTGATCCCGGTCGTCGACCAGAACGGCCTGACCGTGCTCGACCACGACGAGCTGATCCGCCCCGGCACCACAGCGGAGACGCTGGCCGGGCTCAAGCCGTCCTTCCTCCAGCAGGGCCAGGAGGCCGGCTTCGACGACGTCGCGCTGGCCAAGTACCACTGGGTCGAGAAGATCGACCACGTCCACCACGCCGGAAACTCCTCCGGCATCGTCGACGGCTCCGCGCTGATGCTGATCGGCTCCGAGGCGGCCGGCCAGGCCAACGGCCTCACCCCGCGTGCGCGGATCGTCTCGGCCGCCGTCTCCGGCGCCGACCCGACGATCATGCTCACCGGCCCGGCGCCGGCCTCGCGCAAGGCGCTGGCCAAGGCCGGCCTGAGCGTCGAGGACATCGACCTGTTCGAGATCAACGAGGCGTTCGCCGCGGTCGCGATGCGGTTCATCAAGGACATGGGCATCGACGAGTCGATCACCAACGTCAACGGTGGCGCGATCGCCATGGGTCACCCGCTGGGCGCGACCGGCGCCATCATCCTCGGCACCCTGGTCGACGAGCTCGAGCGCCAGGGCAAGCGGCGCGGCCTCGCCACGCTGTGCGTCGGTGGCGGCATGGGTATCGCGACGATCGTCGAGCTGGTCTGAAAGGGAATCTGAAGAGCTATGAGTGCAGTCAAGTACGACAAGGATGCCGACGGCATCGTCACGCTGACCCTGGACGACCCGAACCAGTCGGCCAACACCATGAACGAGCTGTACAAGACCTCGATGGCGGAGGCCGTCGAGAAGCTGTACGCCGAGGCCGCCAGCGATGAGCAGAGCGTCACCGGTGTGGTCATCGCCTCCGCGAAGAAGACCTTCTTCGCCGGTGGTGACCTCAAGAACATGATCCAGGTGCGCCCGGAGAACGCCGCCCAGGTCTTCGAGGAGGTCGAGTCGATCAAGGCGACCCTCCGCAAGCTGGAGACCTTCCCCAAGCCGGTCGTCGCGGCGATCAACGGTGCCGCCCTCGGTGGCGGTCTGGAGATCGCGCTGGCCTGCCAGCATCGGATCGCGCTGGACGCCCGCTACGACATCGGCCTGCCCGAGGTCTCCCTCGGTCTGCTGCCGGGCGGCGGCGGCGTCACCCGCGTCGTACGTCTCCTGGGCATCATGACCGGGCTGATGGACGTCCTGGGCCAGGGCACGAAGTTCAAGCCCGCCGCTGCCCTCGAGAAGGGCCTGATCCACGAGCTGGTCTCCTCCCCCGATGAGCTCGTGCCCGCCGCGAAGGCGTGGATCAAGGCCAACCCTGACGAGATCGCGCAGCCGTGGGACAAGCCGGGCTACAAGATGCCCGGTGGCAAGCCCACCTCGCCGGCGCTCGCCGGCTTCCTGCCCGCGTTCCCGCCGATCCTGCGCAAGCAGCTCAAGCAGTCCGACATGCGTGCGCCGAAGGCGATCCTGTCGGCCGCGGTCGAGGGCGCGATGGTCGACTTCGACACCGCCACCCGGATCGAGTCGCGCTACTTCACCTCGCTGGTCACCGGCCAGCAGTCGAAGAACATGATCCAGGCGTTCTTCTTCGACCTCGGCGCCATCGGCGCCGGCACGCTGCGTCCCGACGGCGTCGAGAAGTTCACGGCGACGAAGGTCGGCGTGCTCGGTGCCGGGATGATGGGTGCGGGCATCGCGTACTCCTTCGCCCGGGCGGGTGCCGAGGTCGTCCTCAAGGACGTCGCCATCGACGCGGCCGAGCGTGGCAAGGCCTACACCGCCAAGCTCAACGAGAAGGCCGTCTCGCGCGGCAAGCTCACCCAGGAGAAGGCCGACGAGATCCTCGACCGGATCACCCCGACGGTCGCCCCGGAGGACTTCGCCGGTGTCGACGTCGTCGTCGAGGCGGTCTTCGAGGACGTCGCGCTGAAGCAGAAGGTCTTCAGCGAGATCGCCCCGTTCGTCAACGACGACGCGGTGCTCTGCTCCAACACCTCGACCCTCCCGATCACCGAGCTCGCCAAGGGCATCGACCGCCCGGCCGACTTCATCGGCCTGCACTTCTTCAGCCCGGTCGACAAGATGCCGCTGGTCGAGATCATCAAGGGCGCCGAGACGAGCGACGTCGCGCTGGCCAAGGCCTACGACATCGTCCAGCAGATCAAGAAGACCCCGATCGTCGTCAACGACAGCCGTGGCTTCTACACCTCGCGTGTCATCGGCACCCAGATCCAGGAGGGCCTGGAGCTGCTCGCGGAGGGCTTCGCCCCCTACTCGCTCGAGCGCGCCGCGACCCAGGCCGGGTTCCCGGTCGGGCCGCTGCAGATCGCCGACGAGCTCAACCACGAGCTCATGGTCAAGATCGCTCGTACGACCCGGGAGGCTGCCGGCGTCGAGGAGCTGACCACCACGGAGCGGGTGCTCAACCCGCTCATCGAGGCGGGTCGTTCCGGCAAGCTCAAGGGTGCCGGGTTCTACGACTACACCGACGGCAAGCGTGGCTCGATCTGGGCCGACCTCGGGACCGTGTTCCCGGTCGCCGAGAAGCAGATCCCGATCCGGGACGCCGAGGAGCGGATGCTCTTCATCGAGGCCCTGGAGACGGCGAAGTGCTTCGAGGAGGGCGTCATCACCTCCGCCGCGCACGCCAACATCGGCTCCATCTTCGGCATCGGCTTCCCGCCGCAGACCGGTGGTGCGGCCCAGTTCATCACCGGCTACGAGGCCGCCGACGGCTCGATCGGCATCGAGGCGTTCCTGGCCCGTGCCGACGAGCTGGCCGAGAAGTACGGCGAGCGGTTCCGCCCGACGCAGTACCTCCGCGACCTCGCGGCGAAGGGTGAGGGCTTCCCCGTCTGATCAGCCCCGCCTGACGCCGAGACGTCACGTACGCAGATCGAGCTGGCACCACGGTGCCAGCTCGATCTGCTGTCTGACCGCCGCGGTGCCTCGGCCTCTCAGCTTCCGGCGACCAGGAAGCCCGCAGCGACGGCGGGCACCAGGTAGAGCAAAGGGAACACGATGTGGCCATAGGCACCCGCGCGGGCTGCCGTGATCATGGCGCCGGCGAAGTACAGGAACAGGCCGACAGCGGCAGCAGCTCCGACCGCAGGCACGGCGAGTCCCGTGAGCAGGCCCACCGCACCCAGCGCCTTGGCCGCGCCGAGCCACGGCCACCAGCTCTCGGGGACGCCGTACGCGACGAGGCTGTCGGTCACGAACGCCTTGCGGGTGAGGAGGGAGAAGGCCGAGAAGCCGACCCAGGCGGCGGCGAGGATCACGACGACGGTGGTGGTCATGGAGATTCCTTTTCGTTCAGGGGCCAGCCGGTCGGGGCGGCCCGTTCTGCCTGGTCGACTCCCGGCGCCGTACGAATGTGACCGGATCACAGGAGGAGCCGATGTGATCTGGAGCACATCGTCGCGAGTGCCGGCGAGAGGCCTTCGCCGGGCTGCAAGGATTCCGAGGTGCTGAGTGACGATCGAATGCCGGCGATGAACCGCGGCTGGCAACAGCAGTTCGAGGAGCACCGCCCGCAGCTGCGCTCGGTGGCCTACCGGATGCTCGGTTCGACGGCGGATGCCGACGACGCCCTCCAGGACGCGTGGTTGCGCGTCAACCGTGCGGACATCTCCGGAGTCGACAACCTCGTCGCGTGGCTGACCACCGTCGTCGCCCGGATCTGCCTCGACCAGCTGCGGTCCCGGCGTACGCGTGGTGAGGAGTCGCTCGTCCACGTGCCGGATCCGATCATCACGCTCGGCGGCGCCGAGGATCCCGAGGCATCGGCACTGGTCGCGGACGGTGTCGGGCTGGCACTGCTGGTGGTGCTGGAGACGCTCGGTCCGGACGAGCGGGTGGCGTTCGTCCTGCACGACACGTTCGGAGTGCCCTTCGACGACATCGCCGCGGTCCTCGACAAGACGCCCGCGGCGGCGCGCAAGCTGGCGAGCCGCGCGCGACAGCGCGTGAGCACGCAGGCGCCCACCCCAGACCCGGACCTCGGCCGGCAACGCAAGGTCGTCGACGCGTTCTTCGCGGCGGCCCGGGACGGCGATCTCGAAGGGCTGGTCTCGGTACTGCACCCCGAGGTCGTCCTCCGCTCGGACGGCGGCGCGGCGCGCCCGCAGCTCAACCGTCTGCTCCGGGGCGCGCGGGTGGTGGCCTCGCAGGCAGTCCTGACCTCCGCGCTGGCGCCGTTCGTGCGCCCGGTGCTCGTGAACGGCGCCGCCGGTGTGGTCGTCGCGCCCCGACGTGAGGCCCAGGTCGTCATGGCGTTCACCGTTGTGGACGGGGCAGTTGTCGCCATCGACGTGCTCTCCGACCCGCAGCGGCTGGCGAGCCTTGATCTGACCGCCGTGCTCGGACGTACGTGACGCTTCGGCAGGTTTGTCAGCAGATGGTGACCGCCTCGTCGGCATCAAGGTGCTGTCTGGGCGATGAACGAATGGGTGGCAGCGCCCATTCGAGATCGAGTCCGGGCCGAGAAGACTCGAGTCATGGGCGAGATGGCGACGGTTCTGGTGATCGCGGCGGCCGCGGCCGGCCTTGTGGTGGCCTCGCTGCTGAGGCGGGCCCGTCGGGGCGAGTGCCTGGTGGTGACCAGGCACCGGCGGATCGTCCGGATCGCCTCCGACTCGATGACGATGGCGATCCCGGGCTTCCACGAGGTGCTGGAGTGGCCGACGGGTCAGGTCGAGATCGCGATCGTCGTCCGGACCCGGACCGGCGACGGCCAGGACGTACGCGTCCTCGCGACCTTCACCGTCGACGTCGACCCGCCTCGGGTCGGTGCGGCGTACATCGACCCGCGTGCGGTCCTGCACACCGCGCTGGAGCGCCGGGTCGGCGAGGCGGTCCGCGCCCGGCCGGCGGCGTGGCTGACCGGGCACGACGGCCTCGCGACCGCCCTCCAGGGAATCCGGATCGACGGTCTCGCCGCCGGCGTGGTGACCGAGGTGGTCATCGACGAGGTCGACCTGCTGCTGCATCCCGGCCGACCCGACGACGGCGGCTGAGGCCGTCGTCGGGTCGGGGCGGTCAGCGGATGGTGCTGGTGGCGGCCGAGGTCGCCGTCTTGGTGTAGTAGCCGGTCTTGCGGCCGGTCACCCGGACGCGGATGCGGTCACCGCGGTCGACGGATCGGAGCCGGTAGGACTTCCCGGTGGCACCCGAGATCGCGACACCGTTGCGCAGCCACTGGTAGGAGAAGGTGATCCCCGACGGCTTCCAGGTGCCCGGGTAGGCCGTGAGCAGATAGCCGACCCTGCGGGTGCCGCCGATCGTCGGCGTGGCCGCGGTGAGGTAGCCGGCCGCGATCTTCGCGGTCGCAGCGCTCGTCCGTACGCCGGGATTGGCGGCGGGCCAGGACGTGGAGTACGCCGTCACCCGGACCCGGATCTCCTTGGTGTGGTCGGCCCCGGTCAGCTTGTAGGTCGACGCGGTGGCACCCGAGATCGCCACGCCGTTGCGCAGCCACTGGTACTTCACCGACGTGGCAGTCGGGCTCCAGGAACCCTTCGTCGCGGTCAGGGTGTAGCCGACCCGCGCAGTGCCGCTGATCGTCGGCGGCGCGGTGCTCGCGATGGTCAGCGGGGTGCAGCTGTAGAGCTCGAGCTCGTCGATGAACCAACCGACGTACGACACCGACTGGTCACCACGGACGACCCACTGGAACTGGACGGACTTGCCGGCGAAGGCGGAGAGGTCCACCCGCGAGCTCATCCACCCGTTGGAGTCGCCCCCGAAGCCGGTCAGCGGACTGTTCGGGTTGTTCAGGAGCAGCTTCTGCTTCGGACCGTTCACCCAGGCCGTCGACGGGATGGCGGTCGCGACCCCGTTGACGAGCAGGCGCGCCTCGCCGCCGTCGTAGTACTCCGGTGCCGGGTGGGCAGGGTCGCTGCCGGTGTACCAGTCGAAGAGATACCAGTGGCTGAACCGCAGATAGGTCCGCTTACCGGCCGGCACGTTGATCGCGGCCGTCGTCAGACCGCTGGCGGTCGGGTCGCCGTACGTCTCCGGGTCGGGGTCCCAACCGAAGTCGGAGCCGTTGCCGTCACGGTCGTTCTCGGGGACGTTCTGGGCGGCGTCGGGTGCCTGGTGCCACAGGCCGCCACGGGTGAGCGACGGGGTCGTCATCGCGGCCTTGCCGGTGCTGCCGGCGGGGCAGGTGTTCGGCGCCTCCGCGGGCCGGGTCGCGCCCGCCTTGGTGGGTGACTTGGCGAGCTCGGTCGCGTCGGTGGCGAGGTTGACCTGGGTGCAGTCGTCCGCGGTGAAGCCGGCGGTGCCGGCGGCGACCAGCGCGGAGCAGCCGCTGGCGAGCGTACGGCGCAGGTCGGCGTACTGGCTCCCGGAGACGAGGTGCTGGATCGTGTAGAGGTAGAGCGTCGCGGTCTTCTGCAGGGTCGGGTCGCCGCCGTCGATGCCGGTGATGGTGCGGCCGTTGAACGTGCCGCCCTGGGAGATCAGGTAGGCCGTCTTGTTGCCGACGCCGCTGTTGGTGTGCACCCCGCCGCCATCGGCGTAGTAGGTGAGGTCGTCGGCGTCCCACAGGGAGCTGGTCATCCGGTCGGGCTGGCTGTGGATCGTCGGGTCGGCGAGGTCACGGATCGCGCCGAACGAGGAGTCCTCGCCGATGCGCCAGTCGGTCGGGGAGTCGCCGGGAGTGGCGTAGCGGTGGTCGACGATCTCGCCCATGATGTCGGCCATCGACTCGTTGATGGCGCCCGACTCGTACCAGTAGAAGAGGTTCGAGCTGTGCTCGATCACGCCGTGGGTCAGCTCGTGGCCGACGATGTCGTCGACCACCAGGCCCTGGCCGAGGTAGATCTGCTGGCCGTTCCAGAAGGCGTTGTCCATCGGGCACGGCGGGGTGTAGCCGGGCTGTGTCGGCTCGCAGTAGCGGGTCGTGGCGGTCATCGCCTTGGCGGTCACGCCCTCGGACCAGCCGATCTCCTCGGTCAGGTCCAGCCCGAGGGAGGCGTAGAGGTCGGAGGTCGCGCCGAGCAGGTCGTAGGCGCTGTCGACGTCGGCGAGGCCGGTCGGCGCATCGCCCTCGCGCCGCTTGACCGTCAGGCTCGTGTCGGCGCAGCCGTTCTCCGCGGCGCGGACGTTCGCGTTGTCGCAGATGCGGCGGTTGGCGTGAGCGATCTCGTCGACGTGCATGAGTACGCGGCCGGAGCCGGCGTGGGCGAGCACGGTCTCACGGATGGTGGAGCCGTTGGTCACCGAGAACCGGAAGACGCTGGTCTCGCCGAGCTGCGGTCCGGCGACCAGGTCGTCGTCGTAGAGCCAGGTGCCCTCGTCGCTCACGGTGAGGCCGGTGGCTCCGTGGTGGGCCTTGGCGACCACGGCCTTCGCCGCGGACTCCGCCTTGGCGCGCGTGGCCTCGTCGGGCGCGGTGACGTCCGCGGTCGTGGCGTCGGAGAGGTTGGTGGCCGCGGAGGTGAGGCCGCGGTCCTTGTTCAGCCCGACGACCACCTCGCCGCCGAGGACCGGGAGGCCGTCGACGTACTGCTCGAATCGGGTCACCGACCCGCCGCCGACGGCCTTGCCGGTGGATGTCTCCCGCAGGTCGGCCTCGTCGGTGCCGAGCGCCTCGGCGGCGCGGTCGAGCTGGGTGCGGGCCGCCTTGGCCGGCTTGACGGCGGCGCCCAGCGGCTCCGCGCTCTCGGACTTCGAGCCGATGAAGTCGGCCGTGCCGTCGGCGGTCCGATGGATGGTGAGCGGGACGCCGGCGCGGTCCTGATAGGCCGCGACCGGGTCGGGTTCGGCGGAGGCGGGCGGGGCCATCGGAATGACGCTCAGCCCGCCGAGGGCAAGTGCGGTCGCGGTCAGGGCGACGACGCGTCTACGAGGTGACACTTCGACTCCTTCGGAGTGGGAGCGGCCCGGAGGTTTCACGAGCCGACAGGACCGCCGGCCCGAACCCAGCGACCAGAAGTGTCCCAGGCTCTCGGCGGAGCCGTCGCCCGTATTTTCGCGGCGTGCGACGGCGAGAAACCGCGACACGGCGCGGGCGGCTCATCTGATGCATCTGTGTCCTAGGTGCTCGAGCGGTCCGTGGTGACCACCTTCGTGCTGACCTCGCCTTTCAGAGTCGGACTGCAGATCCGATCGCGGGGTAGCCGAAGGTGAACGCGATGGCGACAGCGGCGGTGGCTGCGATCGTTGAGGTGATGGCAGCGGTTCCCTTGATGCGCCGCGCGAGCTGATAGGCGAGAAGTGCGACCCCGGTCACGATGATGATGACCCAGTAGACCGGGCTGGTGGTCTCGCGGACGACGGTGAGGCCGTACACGCCCTCGCCGATGCCGAGCCCGGCCAGTGCTGCGGTGCCGAGGGACGCACGCAGCCCGGATGTGCGCAGCCAGGCGGTGGCGAGGCCGACGAACGGGCCGGTGACGACTCCGACCGCGCACCAGTAGACCGGGTTGAAGTAGTAGCCGCGCAGGTCGGAGACCCACATGTAGCCAAGCACCAGGAGGACGAAGCCGGCCACAGCCAGGAGCGCGGCGGCTGCGGGTGACGTACGTGACCAGAGGACGAGCAGCACGGTGAGCAGCGTCCAGCCGCTTGCCGAGTTCGCGAACGACCGCAGTGCATCGGGAAGGAAACCCTGGGCGTAACTGGTCAGGCCACCAAGCACAAGGCTGGACGCTGCGAGCACGAGTACTCGGCGCGTGGTGGCCGCACCTGTCGGTGCGGATATCGGTTCGGTGATCGTCTCCATGGGCTCTCCGTTCCTGTCGTGAGCGCTTGTCAAGCGGACCATACTCAGTATATACATACTCGGTATGCATGATGAGGAGGTGATCGAGTGTCCGTGAAACACGCACTGCTGGCGCTGCTGGAGAAGCCGCGCTACGGCTACGAGCTGCGCGCCGAGTTCGAGCAGCGCACCGGCGCCAGCTGGCCGCTGAACGTCGGGCAGGTCTATACGACCCTGTCGCGACTCGAGCGTGACGGCCTCGTCGAGGCCGGAGGGACCGACGCGGAGGGACGGTCCCTCTACCAGCTCACCGAGGCCGGCAGGGTCGAGGTCAAGGGGTGGTTCGACACCCCGGTGGAACGTACGCAGCCACAGCGCGACGAGCTCGCGATCAAGCTCGCGGTGGCGGTCGCGGTGCCGAGCGTGGACGTCGGCAAGGTCGTCCAGCAGCAGCGCAACGCGACGATGCAGGCGCTCCAGGGATACCGCCGCCAGGCGCGCTCCGGGGTTGCCGACGACCTCGCCGGCGGGCTGGTCCTCGACCGCCTCGTATTCGCAGCCGAGGCCGAGATCCGCTGGCTCGACCACTGCGAGGCCCGGCTCCGCCGGGCGGCCGCGACGAGCACCGCGCCGGAGCCCACAGGCGGAGGCGGCCGATGAACGCTGCCCTCGCCCACGACCTGCGCCGGCTGAGCCACGACCAGAACCGCTGGCTCGCCGACGCCCGCGAGCGGCTGAGCCGCCGCACCCACGCATCGCCTGCCCAGGCAGGCACTACCCAGACCAAGGAGTCCACCGATGAGTGAACCCGTCCTCCGGCTCACCGACGTGAGCCGCGTCCATGGCACCGGCGCCGCCGAGGTCCACGCCCTGCGCGGCGTCAGCCTGGCTGCGTACGCCGGTGAGCTGGTCGCGATCATGGGGCCGAGCGGCTCCGGGAAGTCGTCGCTGTTGACCATCGCCGGCGGCCTCGACTCGCCGACCTCCGGGTCGGTGACCGTCGACGGCCAGGATCTCGGTGAGGCCGGGATCAGCGGGCGCGCCAAGCTGCGGCGTACGTCGATCGGCTATGTCTTCCAGGACTTCAACCTGATCCCGGCCCTGACCGCCGCCGAGAACGTCGCGCTGCCGTTGGAGCTCGACGGCGCGGGCCGCCGCTCGGCGCAGGCCGCAGCGAGGACGGCGCTCGAGGAGGTCGGGCTGGACGGATTCGCCGACCGGTTCCCCGACGAGATGTCCGGCGGGCAGCGGCAGCGGATCGCGATCGCCCGGGCGATCGTCGGCGAGCGCCGTCTGATCCTGGCCGACGAGCCGACCGGTGCCCTCGACACCGAGACCGGCGAGGACATCCTCAAGCTGATCCGCGCACGCTGCGACGCAGGGGCGGCCGGTGTGCTCGTCACTCACGAGCCGCGCTACGCCAGCTGGGCCGACCGGGTGATCTACGTGCGCGACGGCATCGTCGTCGACGAGGCCGGCGAGACGCCCGGCGCGCTGCTCGTGGACGAGGCCGGGGCATGAGCGAGCGTCAGCGAGCGACAATGAGCCTCGTGCCGCCGCGTCCGTATTCTGGCGCTTGCGCTACGGAGGTGGCGGCATGAGTGGGGGACTCGGGGGCTGGCGGCTCGCGCTCCGGATCGGGCAACGGGAGGCCCGGCGGGCGAAGTGGCGCAGCCTGCTCGTCATCATGATGATCGCGCTCCCGGTGGCAGGCGTCACCGCGATCGCGGTGACCTACAAGACCTACGACGTCAACACCGTCGAGGGCCTCGACCGCCGGCTCGGCACGGAGGCCGCGGCCAGGGTGGAGGCCCAGAGTCCCGCGCGGGTCCGTCAGGGCATCGACCCCGACCAGGCCAGCCAGTGGCTCGACGAGACCGGGACCGAGCCGCTGGACGCGGCCGGGCTGCGGGCCGTCGTCGGTGACCGGCCGGTGCTCTCCGTGGACGACTACGGCCTGGACGTACGCACCGACAAGGGTGTCGCGTGGGCCAGCGGTCTGCGGACCGATCTGACCGACCCGCTGGCTGCCGGGCTCACCCGGCTGACCGACGGCCGGCTTCCCCAGGGGCCCGACGAGGTCGTGGTCAACGCCGCTCTCGCTGCCCGCGGTCCGGGCCTCGGGAAGGAGCTGCGGTTCCGGAACGGAGGCTCCGAGGAGGCCCGCAAGGTCGTCGGGATCGTCGAGTCGGCCAGCGTGCGCAACGAGCCCTTCGTGGCCGGAGCGGGGCTGCCGGACCCGGGCTTCGTCACGACCGCGACCTGGCTGGTCGGCGGTGCTCCGGTGAGCTGGGGCGACGTCGAGAAGCTGAACGCGAAGGGCGCCTTCGTGCTCTCCCGCTCGGTCGTCGAGGACCCCTCCGCGGCTGCGTTGGCCGCCGATCGGGAGCTCGGCTCCATGGAGCGCGCGCCGGATGCCTCCGAGACCGTGGTCGTCGTCCTCATCGTGGTCATGGTGCTCCTCGAGGTCGTCCTGCTGGCCGGCCCTGCCTTCGCGGTGGCGGCTCGTCGACAGGCGCGGGATCTCGCCCTGATCGCCGCCTCCGGCGGCACGGCTCGCCAGGCTCGGCGTGCCGTCCTCGGGATGGCGATCGTCATCGGTGCGGTGGCCGCAGCCGTCGGGGCCGTGCTCGGTATCGGGCTCGCCCGCCTGCTCCAGCCGCTCGCCCAGGACCAGGTCGCGGCATGGTTCGGCCCGTTCGAGGTCCCGTGGCTGCAGATCTTGGCGATCGCCGTCATCGGGTTCGCTGCGGCGATCTGCGCGGCGATCGTGCCGGCCTGGATCGCATCGCGACAGAACGTGGTCGGCGTACTGTCCGGGCGCCGCTCCGAGAGCCGGCCGTCGCGACACTCACCGGTGATCGGGCTCGTCCTCGTGCTCGCCGGGGTCGTGTCGTCCGTCTTCGGCACGCGGGGAGCCTACGACGGGATCCCGATCGCCCTCGGCGTGCTGCTGTGCGTCGCCGGGGTGCTGTTCATCCTCCCCGTCCTGGTCTCCATGGCTGCTCGGTTCAGCGCCCGGATGCCGCTGGTGATCCGGTTCGCGACACGTGATGCGGACCGGCACCGCACCCGGACGGTCCCGGCCGCGGGCGCCATCGCGGTGACCGTGGTCGGCGCGGTCGCCCTCGGGATCGCCTTCGGCAGCGACCAGGAGCAGAACCAGGAGACCTACCTGCCGTCGTTCGCCTACGGAGACGCTGCCGTACAGCTCGATTCAGGCGCCGTCTCCGCCGAGAACACGGACGCCACGGCGTGGGAGGGAGTCTCGGCGCAGGTCGCGAAGGAGATCCCGAAGGCGACGATCGTGCCGGTCGCTGCCGCCGTGTTCCACGATCCTGAGACCTTCTTCACGATCCGGACCGGCGACGGTGCCGAGGTCGCGCCGGGGTCCAGCAACGGCACCTTCGGCGAGATGCTCGTCGCCGGGGCGGACGGCACGCTCCCGCCGGCCGTGACGCGCGTGCTCGGCGACGCGGATGTCGCTGCGGCCGAGAAGACCGTTCGCGCAGGTGGCGCGGTCGTGTTCACCGACGGCGAGGAACCGTCGTCGAAGGACGCGCGACTGGACGTCCGGAAGTGGGACGAGGAGACGGAGTCCGAGAAGGAGCAGGCCTCGGTCACGGTGCCGGCGACCTACCTCCATGTCGAGGACGCGTACGCCCCTGCGTATGCGGTCGTCTCACCGGACGTCGCGAAGAAGCTCGGTGCCGAGCCGCAGGTGAGCGGCCTCTACGTCCAGGACGCGCGGATCACCCCCGCTGCCGAGCAGGACCTCGACGAGGCCCTCGCTGCCGGTCAGGTCCCGACGTCGATCACGGTCGAGCGTGGGTTCCAGCAGGACGACAAGGCGGTGATCGTCTGGCTGCTGCTCATCACCCTGGCCGCGGTGCTGATGATCGGCGGCGCGCTCACCGCGACCTACCTCGCGCTCAACGACGCTCGCCCCGACCTGGCCACGCTGTCGGCCGTCGGTGCGCCGACGCGTACGCGTCGAGGGGTCGCTGCCGCGTACGCCCTGGTCATCGCGCTCCTCGGCGCGATCCCGGGCGCCCTGATCGGGTTCGTCCCGGGCATCGCGGTCAGCTTCCCGCTCACCGCCGAGGGCTGGCCCGAGCGCGACAGCGTCGCCTCGCACTACCTCGAGGTGCCCTGGGACCTGGTCGGGATCGTGGTCGTCGGCCTGCCGCTGCTGATCGCGCTCATCGTCGCGGTCACCACCCGCAGCCGGCTCCCCATGGTCGCCCGCGTCGAATAGGGACTTCTGGCGGGCCGAATCCTCAGTTGTGGGCGACGAAGATCGAGTTTCGTCGCCCACAACTGCATTCTCGGCTCAGGCCTGACAGAGGCAGAACGGGTGGCCGGCGGGGTCGAGGAAGACGCGGAAGGTCTTGCCGGGCTGGACCTCGTGCTTGGTGGCGCCGAGCTCGAGCGTGGCCGCCTCGGCGGTGTCGAGGTCGTCGACGGTGACGTCGAGGTGGGACTGCTGAGGTACGTCCTGACCGGGCCACTGCGGCGCCCGGTAGTCCTCGACGCGCTGGAACTCGAGCCCGCCGCCCTCTCCCCAGGCGCTGGCCCAGCCGCCGCTGTCGTCGACCTTGGTCTTCCAGCCGAGGAGCTGGGCGTAGAAGGTGGCCAGGGCTGCCGGGTCGGGGCAGTCGATGACCCATTGCGGATTGCGTGCGATAGCCATGGATCCGACGTTAGGGCGGGTTCCGGACATTCGGCTTCCGCCTGTGACGCCGCCGTCTCAGAAAAATACAGTCAGGGTTGACTGTTTGTTTCTGGCGCGGCAGAGTGCCTGCCTGTGAGCCAGGCCACCCGCGTACCTCAGGAGCAGCGCACCCGCGCGATGCGGACCCGCCTCCTCGACGCCACCGTCGAGCTGCTGGCCGAGCGCGGTTTCGCCGGCACGTCGACGACGCTCGTCTCCCAGCGCGCCGGGGTCTCCCGTGGCGCGCAGCTGCACCACTTCCCGGCCAAGAACGACCTGGTCGTGGCGGCGGTCGAATACATCACCGAGGCTCGTGGTGAGGCGCTGAAGGAGGCTGCCGGGGCGCTGCCGGAGGGCGGGCAGCGTACGCGGCACGTGCTCGCCATGCTCGCCGAGCAGGTCACCTCGCCCGTCTTCGCCGCCGCCCTGGAGCTGTGGGTGGCGGCGCGCACCGACGAGCAGCTGGCCGCGGCGGTGGGTCCGCTCGAGCAGCGGATCGGCCGCGAGCTCCACCGGGCCACGGTCGAGCTGCTCGACGTGGACGAGAAGAAGCCCGGCGTACGTGAGCTCGTGCAGGCCACGCTCGATCTCGTCCGTGGCCTGGCACTGGCTGACACGATTACCGACGACGCTGCCCGACGCGAGCGGATCCTCGATCACTGGGCCGAGGTTCTGGAAAGAGAGCTGCGATGAGTCTGCTGGATGAACTTCTCGAGGACCTGTCCATGGAGGGATTCGAGCTGCGCCAGGTGGTGGCGGGGCTGAGCGAGGCGGGCTGGCGGGAGCCGACGCCGGCCGCGGGCTGGGACGTCGCCGCCCAGATCGCCCACCTGGCCTGGACCGACGAGGCCGCGCTCGCCGCGACCGAGTGGGTGGCCGGTGACGCGACCGCCTGGGACGAGCTGGTCACCGAGGGGCTCAAGAACCCCGAGGGCTACGTCGACGAGGCCGCGCTGGCGCTGGCCACGATGCCGGCGACGGAGCTGTTGCAGCACTGGGACGGCGTACGCGGCGAGCTCGCCGAGGCGCTCGCGAACGTCCCGGACGGCAAGAAGCTGCCCTGGTTCGGGCCGCCGATGTCGCCGGCCTCGATGGCGACCGCGCGGTTCATGGAGACCTGGGCCCACGGGCTGGACGTGCGCGAGGCGCTCGGCCACACCTACGAGCCCAGCGATCGCATCAAGCACGTCTGCCACCTCGGCACCCGCACCCGCGACTTTTCCTACGGCGTCCACGGCCTGACCCCACCGCCCGACCCGTTCCGCGTCGAGCTCACCGCTCCGTCCGGCGAGCAGTGGGCGTGGGGGCCGGAGGATGCGGCGCAGAGCGTCCGGGGCCCGGCGTACGACTTCGCGCGCCTCGTCACCCAGCGCATCCACCGCGACGACACCGTGCTGGAGACCACCGGCGACGACGCCGAGAAGTGGCTGACCATCGCCCAGGCGTTCGCCGGGCCCGCGGGGGACGGGAGGCCCAAGAAGTGATCACCATCGGCAACTGCTCCGGCTTCTACGGTGACCGGTTCTCGGCGATGCGCGACATGCTCGAGGGCGGTCGGCTCGACGTGCTCACCGGCGACTATCTCGCCGAGCTCACCATGCTCATCCTCGGCAAGGACACCCTCAAGGACCCGACGACGGGCTACGCCAAGACGTTCCTGCGCCAGGTCGCGGACTGCCTCGACCTGGCTCTGCAGCGAGACGTCAAGATCGTCTCCAACGCCGGCGGCCTCAACCCCGCCGGTCTCGCTGCCGCCATCGAGGCGCTCGGCACGCGGGCGAAGGTGGCCTACGTCGACGGCGACGACCTCCGCGGTCGCCTCGACTCCCACCCGGACGCGCTGACCGCCAACGCCTATCTCGGCGCCTTCGGGATCGCGCACGCGCTCGACGCCGGCGCCGACATCGTCGTCACCGGCCGGGTGACCGACGCGAGCGTCGTCGTCGGGCCGGCGATCGCCCACCACGGCTGGAAGCGCGACTCCTACGACGAGCTCGCCGGCGCCGTCGTCGCCGGCCACGTGATCGAGTGCGGCACCCAGGCCACCGGCGGCAACTTCTCCGGGTTCCTCACGATGTCGCCGCAGGCCCGGGCTCGCCCGCTCGGGTTCCCGGTCGCCGAGATCGCCGTCGACGGCTCCTCGATCATCACCAAGCAGGACGAGACCGGGGGCACCGTCACGGTCGACACGGTCACCGCACAGCTGCTCTACGAGATCCAGGGACCGCTCTATCTGGGCCCCGACGTCACCACCGACCTCACCTCGATCCGGCTGTCCGAGGTCGGGATCGATCGCGTGGCCATCTCGGGCGTCACGGGCACCCCGCCGCCGGCCACGCTCAAGGTCGCCGTCAACTCTCTCGGCGGCTACCGCAACTCGGCCGAGTTCGTGCTCACCGGCCCCGACATCGACGCCAAGGCCGCCTGGCTGCGCGACCAGCTCGACGCCGAGCTCCCGATCGGTCCCGACTACACCTGGTCGACCTACCGCATCCCCGCGCCCGACTCGCCGACCGAGGAGGGAGCCGCCTGCATCCTGCGGCTCTCCGCGCGGGCCGCCGACGCCGACGCCGTCGGGCGCGCACTGACGGCCCCGGCCATCGAGCTGGCCCTCGCCTCCTACCCGGGCTTCCACGTCACCGCGCCCCCGGGGCGGCCGTCCCCGTTCGGGATCTACAAGGCTGCGTACGTCCGGCGCGACCGCGCTCCCGAGACCGTCCACCTCCCCGACGGGTCGACCTACGAGGTTCCGTCTCCCCTCGACTACGCCGAGGCGTCACGTACGTCGGCCGAGGCGTCACGTACGTCGGCCGAGACGTCACGCGCGTCGGCCGAGACGTCACGCGCAGCGAGCGGGGTGACCACTCGACCGACCGGAGCGACGCCTCGGCCGACGGGGCCGACGCCTCGGCCGACGGGGGCGACGCCTCGACGAGCGCTGGGAGAGCTGGTCTACGCGCGGTCCGGGGACAAGGGCGGCGATGCCAACCTCGGGCTCTGGGCGCCGCAGTGGCGGCCGGACGCGGTCGTCGAGTGGCTGCTGGACACCGTCACCCCGGAGTGGGTGCGGGCGCTGCTGCCGGAGGCCGAGGACCTGGCCATCGACATCACCCCGCTGCCACATCTGCGCGGGGTGAACATCGTCATCCACGACCTGCTCGGCGAAGGAGTGGCGGCCTCGACGAGGTTCGACCCGCAGGCGAAGGGTCTGGGCGAGTGGGCCCGGAGCCGGATCGTCGAGGTACCTGCCGAACTCAGCCCGGAGGAGCTCCTGTGAGCGACGACCTGTTCCAGCTGGGCGCCGAGTTCGCCCGCCGTGAAGTCTTCCCTGACCTCCAGGAGTGGGAGGACAACCAGGAGATCCCGCGGGCGGTGCACCTGGCGGCCGCGAAGCAGGGGCTGCTCGGGATCGGGTTCCCCGAGGAGGCCGGCGGCGAGGGCGGCGGACTGGCCGACACCGTCGCGGTGACCGAGGGGATGATGTCCGAGGGCGCCTCGTCCGGCCTGCTCGCGGGCCTGTTCACCCACGGGATCGCGCTGCCGCACATCGCCAAGCACGGCTCGCCCCACCTCATCGAGACGTACGTGAAGCCGACCCTGGCCGGGGAGAAGATCGGCAGTCTCGCGATCACCGAGCCCGACGGCGGCTCCGACGTCTCCCACCTCCGCACGACCGCGATCCGCGACGGCGACGAGTTCGTCGTCAACGGCGCCAAGACGTTCATCACCAGCGGCTGCCGCGCCGACTTCGTCACCACCGCGGTCCGCACCGGCGGGCCAGGAGCCGGCGGCATCAGTCTGCTGGTGATCGACAAGGACACGCCTGGCTTCACGGTCACGCGCAAGCTCGAGAAGATGGGCTGGAAGTGCTCCGACACGGCTGAGCTCGCGTTCGAGGACGTACGCGTCCCGGCCGCCAACCTCGTCGGCGACGAGAACGCCGGCTTCGTCTACATCGCCGAGGCGTTCGTGACCGAGCGGATCGCGCTGGCCGTGCAGGGCTACGGCACCGCCGCCCGCTGCCTGGCGCTCACCGCCGACTACGCGCGCCAGCGGCAGACCTTCGGTGAGCCGCTGATCAAGCGTCAGGTCGTCCGCCACAAGCTCGTCGAGATGCACCGCCAGGTCGAGGTCGCCAAGGCCTATACGCACGCGGTCGTCGCCCGCTACGACCGCGAAGGCTCGACACAGCAGACGATCGCCGAGGCGGCGCTGGCCAAGCAGACAGCGGTCGAGGCCTGCACCTGGGTCGTCGACCAGGCCGTCCAGCTCCACGGCGGGACGGGATACATGCACGGGACCGAGGTCGAGCGGCACTACCGCGACGCCCGGATCCTGCCGATCGGAGGAGGAGCCACCGAAGTGATGACCGACCTGGCCGCCAAGCTGTTGGGCTACACATCATGAGCAACCGAGAAGCACTCCTTGAGAAGATCGAGGCCCTCGACGCCGAGCACGCGAAGGCGGCGGCCGGCGGCGGGGAGAAGTACGTCGCCCGCCACAAGGCCCGCGGCAAGCTCCTCGCCCGCGAGCGGATCGAGCTGCTGCTCGACGAGGGCAGCCCGTTCCTGGAGACCCAGCCGCTGATCGGCTGGGGCAGCGACTTCCCGGTCGGTGGCTCGATCATCACCGGCATCGGTGTGGTCGAGGGCGTCGAGTGCATGATCGTCGCCAACGACCCGACGGTGAAGGGCGGCGCGCTCAACCCCTACTCCCTCAAGCGCTCCTTCCGGGCGGCCGAGATCGCCGAGAAGATCGGTCTCCCGACGATCAACCTGACCGAGTCCGGCGGCGCCGACCTGCCCACCCAGAAGGACATCTTCATCCCGGGCGGACGCGGTTTCCGCGACCTGACGAGGTCCTCCGCCCGCAAGCAGCCGACCATCTCGGTGGTCTTCGGAAACTCGACGGCCGGTGGTGCGTACGTCCCCGGCATGAGCGACTACGTGATCATGGTCAAGGAGGGGGCGAAGGTCTTCCTGGCCGGCCCGCCGCTGGTGAAGATGGCCACCGGTGAGGACACCGACGACGAGTCGCTGGGCGGTGCCGAGATGCACTCGCGCATCTCCGGCTCCTCCGACTTCCTCGCCGTCGACGAGCACGACGCCATCCGGCAGGCGCGCCGCGTCGTCGCCCGGCTCAACTGGCGCAAGCGCGGCCCGCAGCCGAAGGCGAGCTACGAGCCCGAGCTCGATCCCGACGGCCTGCTCGACCTGATCCCGACCGACCTCAAGGAGCCCTTCGACCCGCGCGAGGCGATCCTGCGGATCGTCGACGGGACCGGGCCCGACAACGAGGTGGCGTTCGACGAGTTCAAGCCCCTCTACGGATCGAGCCTCTGCGTCGGCTGGGCGCGGCTGCACGGCTACGAGATCGGCATCCTCGCCAACGCGCGCGGCGTGCTGATGAGCGAGGAGGCCCAGAAGGCGGCGCAGTTCATCCAGCTCGCCAACCAGAAGGACACCCCGCTGCTCTTCCTCCACAACACCACCGGCTACATGGTCGGCACGGAGTACGAGCAGGGCGGCATCATCAAGCACGGCGCCCTGATGATCAACGCGGTCTCCAACTCCACCGTCCCGCACCTGACCGTGATCATGGGCGCGTCTTATGGCGCGGGGAACTACGGCATGAACGGCCGAGCCTATGACCCGAGATTCCTCTTCACCTGGCCCTCGGCCAAGTCCGCGGTGATGGGGCCCGCCCAGCTCGCCGGGGTGATGGAGATCGTCGCCCGCGAGTCGGCCGAGAAGAAGGGCGAGGTCTTCGACGCCGAGGGGTTCAAGGGCGTCAAGGAGATGGTCGAGTCGATGGTCGAGGAGCAGTCGCTGCCGATGTTCCTCTCCGGCCTCGGCTACGACGACGGGGTCATCGACCCGCGCGACACCAGGACCGTGCTCGGACTCTGCTTGTCCGCCATCGCCACGAAGGAGATCGAGGGGGCGATGAACTTTGGTGTCTTCCGGATGTGACGTCGCCGCCACAAGGACTGTTGCCTCGAGGGTGGTCTCGACAAGCTCGACCACCGGAGTCCGAGGCTCGATGAACGGGATTGCCTCATGATCACCAGATTGCTCGTCGCCAACCGCGCAGAGATCGCCTCGCGCGTCTTCCGCACCGCCCGCAGGCTCGGCATCGAGACGGTCGCGGTGCACTCCGACGCCGACGCGGACCTGCCGTTCGTGGCCGAGGCGGACCATGCCGTACGCCTCCCCGGCAACGCCCCCGCCGACACCTATCTCCGCGCCGACCTCGTCATCGAGGCGGCCAAGGTGGCGGGTGCCGACGCGATCCACCCGGGCTACGGGTTCCTCTCCGAGAACGCCGAGTTCGCCCGCGCCGTCGAGGCGGCCGGCCTGG
Source organism: Nocardioides luteus (assembly GCF_000960475.2). Classification (GTDB taxonomy): domain Bacteria; phylum Actinomycetota; class Actinomycetes; order Propionibacteriales; family Nocardioidaceae; genus Nocardioides; species Nocardioides luteus_A. The sequence continues at coordinate 82,527 of NZ_JZDQ02000015.1, forward strand.
TCTGGATCGGTCCCGCGCCCGAGTCGATCGAGCAGATGGGCTCCAAGATCGAGGCCAAGAAGATCATGGCCTCCGCCGGGGTCCCAGTCCTGGAGGCGCCGGCCTCCCCGGTCGAGGCGGATCTGCCGCTGCTGGTCAAGGCCTCCGCCGGTGGCGGTGGGCGCGGGATGCGGATCGTGCGCTCGCTCGACGCCCTCACCACCGAGATCGCGGCCGCCGAGGCCGAGGCCGCCTCGGCGTTCGGTGACGGGACCGTCTTCGTCGAGCCGTACGTCGAGGCCGGCCGCCACGTCGAGGTCCAGGTCGTCGGTGACGGTGCCGGCAACGTCGCCGTCTTCGGCGAGCGCGACTGCTCGGTGCAGCGCCGTCACCAGAAGGTCGTCGAGGAGTCCCCGGCCCCCCTGCTGCCGGATGCCGTCCGGTCGGCGCTCCACGAGGCGGCCCGCAACGCTGCCGCGGCGATCGACTACCGCGGGGCGGGCACCGTCGAGTTCCTCTACGACGCGGCCACCGAGCGGTTCTGGTTCCTGGAGATGAACACGCGGCTCCAGGTCGAGCATCCGGTCACCGAGCTCGTGCACGGGGTCGACCTGGTGGAGCTGCAGATCGCTGTCGCCGAGGGTGTCTCGGGGGTGGTCTCGACAAGCTCGACCACCGACGTGAACGGGCATGCGATCGAGGTGCGGCTCTACGCCGAGGACCCCTCGGCGGACTATCAGCCGCAATCGGGAGTCCTGACCAAGCTGGAGTTCCAGAGCGACGCCCGGATCGATGCCGGCTACACGTCCGGCTCGGAGGTCAGCACCTTCTACGACGCGATGCTGGCGAAGGTGATCGTGCACGCGCCGACGCGCGAGGCGGCGATCCGGCGGCTGGTCTCGGTGCTGCGTACGGCCAAGATCCACGGCCTGGTGACCAACCGGGAGCAGCTGATCGGGATCCTCGGCTCGGATGCGTTCCGCAGCGGCGAGGTCACCACCGCTCTGCTCGCGAAAGAAATTTTTCTTTCATCGGCCGAGGACCCCGGTGCCCCCGTCGCGGCCGCGATCGCCCTGGCCGAGCGGACCCGTCGGCCGGGTATCCCGGTCGCCTGGCGCAACGTCGTCAACCAGCCTCAGCGGACGGTCTTCGAGGACGGCTCCGAGGACGGTGTCACAGTAGAGTGGTACGGCACCCGCGACGGCTACCGCATCGATGGCTTCGACGTCATCGAGGCAGGTCAGGAGCGGGTTGTCCTCGAGAAGGACGGCCTGCGCACGACGTACGCGGTCGCGATCGAGGGCGACCGGATCGACGTCGACTCCTCGTTCGGCCACACCGCGCTGCGCAAGCGGCCGAGGTTCACCGACCCGGCCACCCAGACCCAGCCCGGAAGCCTGCTGGCGCCGATGCCGGGCTCGGTCGTCAACGTGCTCGCCGAGGCCGGTAGCAGCGTCACCGAGGGCCAGCCCCTGCTGGTCCTGGAGGCGATGAAGATGCAGCACACGGTGACCGCGCCCACCGACGGCGTGCTCACCCAGATCAACGTCACACCAGGAACCCAGGTCGCCGCCGGCGAGGTGCTGGCCGTCGTAGAGGAGGCAGAATGACCACCGCAACCGTGCCCAATCCATTTGGCGAGCCCGAGGAGCGGACCGCGCTGCGCGAGGCGGTGGCGAAGCTGGCCGGGAAGTACGGTCACGACTTCGTTGCCAAGCAGGCCCGCGAGGGCGGCAAGATGACCGAGATGTGGCTCGAGATGGGCCGCAACGGCTTCCTCGGCGTCAACATCCCCGAGGAGTACGGCGGCGGTGGCGGTGGCATGAGCGACCTGGCCGCCGTGCTCGAGGAGGCCGCGACCGCCGGCGCCCCGCTGCTGATGATGGTGGTCAGCCCGGCGATCTGCGGCAGCATCATCGGCCGCTGCGGCACTGACGAGCAGAAGAAGCGCTGGCTCCCCGGCATCGCGGACGGGAGCCTGCTGATGGCCTTCGGGATCACCGAGGCCGACGCCGGCTCCAACTCCCACAAGATCACCACCACCGCCAAGCGTGACGGCGACGAGTGGGTCCTGAGCGGCCAGAAGACCTTCATCTCCGGTGTCGACGAGGCCGACTCCGTCCTCATCGTCGCCCGCACGGAGGACGCCAAGACCGGAAAGCTCAAGCCGGCGCTCTTCGTGGTCCCGACCGACTCGGAGGGCTTCACCAAGCAGGTCATCCCGATGGCCTGGGAGGCGCCGGAGAAGCAGTTCACCCTCTTCATCGACGACGTACGCCTCCCCGCCGACGCCCTCGTCGGCGACGAGGACGGCGGCATCTGGCAGCTCTTCGCCGGCCTCAACCCGGAGCGGATCATGGGCGCCGCCCTCTCCTGCGGGATGGCCCGCTACGCCCTGGCGAAGGCCGTGGAGTACGCCGCCAGCCGCTCGGTCTGGAAGGACGCCCCGATCGGCTCCCACCAGGGCATCGCGCACCCGCTCGCGAAGGTCAAGATCGAGCTGGAGCAGGCTCGCCTCCTGTGGCAGAAGGCGGCCGCGCTCTACGACGCCGGTGATGACGCGGGCGCCGGGGAGTACGCCAACATGGCCAAGTACGCCGCCGGCGAGGTCGCCTGCAACGCCACCGACGCCGCGGTCCACACCCACGGCGGCAACGGCCTGACGGTCGAGTACGGCCTGGCCAACCAGCTCGTCGCCGCCCGCCTCGGCCGGATCGCCCCGGTCAGCCGGGAGATGATCCTCAACTACATCGCCATGCACACCCTGGGACTCCCGAAGTCCTACTGAGCACCACGAAATGAGCACAGGGCCGGTCGCCTTCGCGACCGGCCCTGCTGCGTACGTCTGTTCTTACTTCTTCGGCTCGACGACGACGATCGTGCTGAGGATCTTGTCGGCGAAGGTCTGGCGCTTGTCGTCCCACAGCGGCCACAGGTAGCCGATGTAGCAGGCCAGCTGGTCGAGGTAGTGGACGAAGAAGCGTCCGATCGAGAACCAGGTACCGAGGACCTGGCCGTCGGCCTCCTTGACGACCTTGATGCCGAGGACGCCCTTGCCGATCGTGTAGCCGGTCTTGCCCTGCTTCAGGCCGTAGTTCCAGAACAGGAAGGCGAGAGACACGAGGAAGCCGATGAACAGGAGGAGCCCGCCGATGGCCATCAGCGCCCCGTTGGGCTCGCCGGTCGTGTACATGCCGGTGTTCGGGTCGTACTCGGAGGCACCCGAGGCGGCACCGCCGATGAGCAGGCCGTAGCCGATCCAGAACGGGATCATGGCCACCGCGCCGACGAGCCCGTCGATGATCGCGGCGCCGACACGAGCGCCCCAGGAGGCGTACGGCGGGGTCGGCGCCCCGTAGCCGTAACCGCCGGGGGCCGGGGTGCCGTAGCCACCCGGGGCGGCACCGTAGCCGCCGGGAGCAGCGCCGTAACCGGGGGCAGCGCCGTAGCCCGGCGTGGGAGGAGGCGGCGGAGCGCTGGGCTGACCGTAGGCCGGAGCGGGCGGCGGAGTCGGCGGCAGGGGCTGGCCGGAAGGGTCCTGCGGGGCGCCAGGAGGCGGGCCGTAGTTAGACATGGGGCAGAGTATGGCCACATCTCAACGCAAAAGTCAGCGCACACGCCTGAGCCCCGCCGGGCTAGGGCCGAGGCTCCACGACGACCAGCGTGCCGACGATCTTGTCGGCGAAGGTCTGGCGCTTGTCGTCCCACAGCGGCCACAGGTAGCCGATCAGGCAGAACCCGTCGAGGACGTGGAGCACCTGTCGGAGCAGAGCGACCGGGACGCCGACGGTGGCCGAGCCGGTTGAGCTGTCGGGGGCCTTACGGATCAGCTTGATCCCGACGACACCCTTGCCGATGGTGTAGCCGGTGCGGCCCTGCTTGAGGACATGGTTCCAGACGGCGAAGCCGATGAACCCGAACCAGCCGACCGCGGTGACGAGCAGGCCGAACGCGGTGACGAAGAAGCCGGACTCCTGAGACAGCCCGCCACCGACCCCGGCGACCAGGTAGAACGGCAGCAGCAGCGCCGCGTCGATCAGCGCGCCCCCGGCCCGGCGACCCCAGGTCGCGAGCGGGGGACCGGAGGGGACGTACGCCTGCTGTGCCCACGGCGGGGCCTGGGGCTGCGGTCCACGCATGGGGTCCTGCGGTGCGCCTGGCGGCGGCCCCGTAGGCGGGCCGAAGTTGGACATCTGGTGGGTCATCTCCTCGAGTGTGCTGACCTGCTGACGTGACCGACGTTCAATCTATCGGGTCAGGCAGGGGTTAGCCTGACCCTCATGGCTGGAGTTGCGAGGGCGATGGATCGGGCTCAGCGCCGGTTCCCGCCGGTCGCGTTCCCGATCGCCGTCGTCTACAAGTTCTACGAGGACCAGGGCAACAACCTCGCCGCGATCATCACCTACTACGCCTTCGTCGCAGTCTTCCCGATCCTGCTGCTCGCCTCCTCGATCCTCGGCTTCGTGCTGGAAGGCGACCCGAGCCTGCAGGAGGCGGTGCTCGACACGGCGCTGGCGCAGTTCCCGATCATCGGCGACCAGCTCGGTCGCAAGGAGCTCACCGGGTCGACCAGCGCGATCATCATCGGTGGTATCGCGGCCCTCTACGGTGCGCTCGGCCTGGGCCTCTCGATGCAGAACGCGGTCAACACCGCCTGGTCGGTGCCGCGCAACAGCCGCCCGAACCCGATCTTCCTGCGGGTCCGGTCGCTGCTCATGCTCGCCGCCGGCGGCCTCGCCATCCTCTCGGTCACCGCGCTGTCGCTGGTGCTGAGCCGCACCGACTTCCTCGGCTTCAAGGCGGTCGATGTCGGCTACTGGCTGGTCATCCTCGGCACCGTCGTGATCGTCACCGGGATGCTGTGCGTCGTCTTCCGGATGGCCACCACCCGCGACCATGCGTTCGGCCACGCCCTTCCCGGGGCGCTGACGTTCGCGATGCTGTGGCAGGTGCTGCAGTACTTCGGTGCCGAGTTCGTCCAGCACGTGCTCGCCGCCACCCGCGGCATGAACCAGACCTTCGCCCTGGTCCTCGGCCTGGTCGCCTTCCTCTACATCGCCGCGCTGATGGTGGTGATCTCGATCGAGGTCAACGTCGTCTACTCGCGCCACCTGTGGCCGCGCGCGCTCCTCACTCTCTTCACCGACGACGTCGAGCTGACCGAGGCCGACCGCCGTGCGTACGCCAGCTACGCCCTCATGCAGCGCCACAAGGGCTTCGAGACGGTCGCGGTCACCTTCGACGGCCCCGACGGCAACACCCACGAGATCGTCATGGACCCCTCCTGGCTCCGCAAGACCGCTCGGCGGATCCGGCGCCGCGACGAGTTCAGCCGGCCGCTGCCGCCGACCAAGCCGCCGCCCCCGGTGCCGCCGGGCAAGCTGCGCGCGGTGCCGCACCCTGAGGAGAACGAGCGGCCGCGGCGTACGAATCCTTAGGGTTTCCTGCGCAGCGGCACGAAGCGGTACCAGCCGTGGCTGCTCAGCCGTGCGGTGCCGGTCGCGTTCCGTTCGACCAGCATCATCAGCCCGGCGACCGGGATCACCATCCGGCCGGGCGAGGCGAGCTGGTCCATCAGCTCCTTCGGGAGCGCCTCGGCCTCGGCGGAGACGAGGATGCGGTCGTACGCAGCCTCTGGGGGCCATCCGAGGACATCGCGCTTCGCCTTCTCGATGCGGGCCCACGGCTGGTCGGTCGCCGCCAGGTTCCGGCGGCCGAACCTCACCAGGGTGGGCTCCAGCTCGACCCCGACGACGCTTCCCTCGGGGCCGGTCAGGTGGGCGAGGAGCGCGGTCGTCCAGCCCGACCCGGAGCCGACGTCGAGCACCTTGTCGCCCGGTGCGACCTCGAGGAGACGGAGCATGTCGGCCACGGTCCGCGGCTGCGAGTTGGTCTGCCCGTGGCCGATCGGAAGCGGCTCGTCGAAGCCCGCGAAGTCCCGCTCCTCGGGTGGGAGGAAGCCCTCCCGGGGGATGGCGGAAAATGCATAGAGCACCCGGTCCACACGTCCAGTCAAGCACCGTAGTGTCTGCCCCATGACTGAGTCGCCCGAAACCACCGCTGAGCTCGTCCACCTCGATGTCGTCGATGGTGTCGCCACCATCACCCTCGACTCGCCGGCCAACCGGAACGCACTCTCCCGCCAGCTGGTCACCGAGCTGTTCGAGGCACTGCACGCGGCCGACAAGGACACCTCGGTCAAGGCGGTCGTCCTCCAGGCCACGGGCACCGTCTTCTGCTCCGGCGCCGACCTCTCCGAGGCCGCGACGGTGCCGATGGAGGAGGGCACCCGCGGGATCGTACGTCTCCAGCGCACCATCGTCGCCCTGACCAAGCCCGTCGTGGCGAAGGTCCAGGGGCCGGTGCGCGCGGGCGGTCTCGGGCTCGTCGCCGCCGCCGACATCGCGATCGCCGCCGACACCGTCTCGTTCGCGCTCACCGAGGTCCGGCTCGGCCTGGCGCCGGCCGCGATCTCCCTCTCGATCCTGCCCCGGATCGACTCCCGCGCCGCCTCCCGCTACTTCCTCACCGGTGACAAGTTCGACGCCGCCGAAGCCGCCCGCATCGGCATCCTGACCGCCGCCGTCCCCGCGGACTCTCTCGACGACGAGGTCGCCGCCATCACCTCCTCCCTGCTCAAGGGCTCCCCGCAGGGTCTGCGCGAGACGAAGCGCCTCATGGTCCGCGGCCTGGTCGAGCACATCGACGCCGGCGGCGAGGAGATGGCCACCCTCTCCGCCCGCCTCTTCGGCTCCGAGGAGGCCCGTGAGGCGATGACCGCGTTCCTGACCCGCAAGCGGTAGTCGTTCGGTGGCGCGCGTGCCCTCGTTACCCCACGTCGGGGTAGAGTTGTCTCCTTGCCGTGCGCCATGGGGGGCGCACGGCGGGTGTGGATCTTTGTGACGGGGGAACATCCAGTTGAACGACAAGCTGGCTGAGCGCGAGATCGCTCAGGAGCAGGGGTTCGTAGATCGTGTCTACCTCCAGCTGGGGGAGTCGGCGCGCGCTGCGCAGGAGCTGGCCAACGAGGGCCGCGACCGTGGGCGTCTGGGACACGAGGGCGGACTGGTCGAGCGCGATGCGTTCGCCTTCCAGGCGGCGCGACGGATCGCGCAGCTCGACGCTGCCCACGAGGGGCTGGTCTTCGGCCGCCTCGACCTCGACCCCGCGATCGACCCCGAACCCCGATACGTCGGCCGCATCGGTCTGCGCGACGCCGAGCGTGACTCGCTGCTGATCGACTGGCGTGCGCCTGCGGCCGCGGTGTTCTATCAGGCCACCGCGGTCGAGCCGAAGTCGGTGATCCGGCGCCGGGTGCTCCGCTCCGAGGGGCAGACCGTCATCGGTGTCGAGGACGAGCTGCTCGACGCCGAGGCCCTGGAGCGCTCCGGCGCGGACCTGCCGATCGTCGGCGAGGGCGCCCTCATCGCCCAGCTCAGCCGCGCTCGCGACCGCACGATGCACTCCATCGTCGCCACCATCCAGGCCGAGCAGGACAAGGCCATCCGCGCGCCGGGCAAGGGTGTCACGACCATCTCCGGTGGTCCCGGCGTCGGCAAGACCGTGGTCGCGCTCCACCGCGCCGCCTACCTGCTCTACACCGAGCGTCGTCGCTACGAGTCCGGCGGCGTGCTCATCGTGGGTCCCTCGGGCGTCTTCATGCGCTACATCGAGCGCGTCCTGCCGAGCCTCGGTGAGACCGCGGTGGCGCTGCGCTCCCTGGGTGAGGTCGTGGACGGCGTTCGCGCGACCTGGCACAACGACCCCGCCGTCGCCGACGTGAAGGGCTCGGCCCGGATGGCCGAGGTGCTGCGCCGTGCCTCCCGCCAGCAGGCGCCGGGTTCCCCGCGCGAGTTCAAGGTCTTCTACCGCGACGACTCGCTGCGGCTCGACGGCAAGCGGCTCGGCGAGCTGCGCCGGCAGCTGATGAGCCAGGGCCGCCGCAACCAGCAGCTGCGCCGCGTACCCCAGATGCTGCTCGACATCCTCTGGCGGCAGGTACGCGGCGACCGCGGCCGTGAGCGGGGCCGTGAGGTCTTCAACGACGAGATGCTCGACAACCCGGCCTTCCTCGAGTTCGCCGCCGCCTGGTGGCCGGCGCTGGAGGCGCGCGAGGTGCTCGGCTGGCTCCGCGACCCCGAGTTCCTGGCCCGCGTCTCCGAGGGAGTGCTGACCCACGACGAGCAGCAGCTGCTCCTCAAGTCGTGGGCCGGCCGCGGCCTGACCGACGCCGACCTGGCCATCGAGGACATCCCGCTGCTCGACGAGCTCCGCTACGCGATCGGCGACATCCCCGAGCAGGCGGCCGACGAGCGCGACGCCGACCAGAGCGGCATCGACATCGCCGAGCTGATGACGGCCTCCGACCGCGAGTTCGCCTCGGGCCGCGGCTGGCGTCCGCCGACCTACCGCATCGACGACGACCCGTTCGCCCACATCCTCATCGACGAGGCCCAGGACCTCACCCCGATGCAGTGGCGGATGGTCGGTCGCCGGGGACGTACGGCCTCGTGGACCATCGTCGGCGACCCCGCCCAGTCCTCGTGGCCGGTGCCGGCGGAGGCGGAGGAGGCGCGGGCCAAGGCGCTCGAGGGCAAGCCGGTCCACTCCTTCCACCTGTCGACGAACTACCGCAACTCGGCCGAGATCTACGCCTTCGCCGCCGCCTACGCCGAGCGCGTCGGGCTCGACGCCGACCTGCCCACCGCGGTCCGCTCCACCGGCGTCGAGCCGCGGGTCATCGAGCACGCGGTCGACCTGGAGAAGGCCACCCGAGAGGCGGTCGGCGAGATCGCTTCGCAGGTCGGCGGCACCGTCGGCATCGTGGTCCCGGTCGCGCGCCGCTCCGAGGTCAACTCGTGGCTGGCATCGTGGACGGAGTTCGCGGCCGACGCTCCATCGGCCGCCGCTTCTGCCGCCGACCCGACCTCGGTGCCCTCCGGCGAGGACCGCATCGTCGTCCTCACCGGCCTGGACACCAAGGGCCTCGAGTTCGACGGCATCGTCGTGGTCAGCCCCGACGAGATCGAGCGTGAGTCGGCCACCGGCCGCGCCACCCTCTACGTCGTCCTCACCCGCGCCACCCAGCTGCTGACCACGGTCTCCTGAGTCGAAGCCGCCGAGCGGCTAGAGGGCCGCGATCCAAGGGTGGTCGGGGAGGGTCTGCTCGAGCGCCTGCCGCAGCCAGCGGCGCCGGCGATCGTCGAGCAGAGGCACGGTGTTGTCGAAGTCGAGCTGGTCCTTGTGTCGTAGGCCCGGTGCCTTGTAGAGCAGCTGGATCTCGGGCTGCAGGTAGCGGACGCCGTCGCGCGCCCAGAGCGCATCGCTCATCGGCATCCGGATCGACGGATCGCGTCGGTACTCCCAGAGCCGAGCGCTCCCGGGGGAGAGCAGGATGTCGTACTCCCAAGGGTCCTGCGCGCTGACGCGCGTCCAGATCTGTCCCTCGGTGTCCCACAACGCTGCGTCAGGATCGTCGTCGATGTCGTCATCAGGCAGCAGGGGACGAAGTGCCCCGCTCCCGGCCGCCCACACATCGAGGCGGCCGGCCAGATGCTTCCGCAGGCTCGGCAGCTCGTCGCGAAGCACGCTGACGTCGACGTCCTCGTGCTCGCGACGTACGCCGGTGAACGCCTCGATCGCCCAACCACCCGCTATCCACCAGGTGCCGGGATAACCCGCGAACAGTGCGGCCACATCAGCCGGAGTGCGCGTCGCCCATGGGCCGCAGAGCCGCTCGAACTCATCGTTGCTCAGATCGTTGACGCCCACCCGCGAAGCCTAGCGACGAACCTGCGCATGCCGATGACACTTTGTGAACGGTTCACAAAGTGTCATCGGCTGGTGCAGCGCCCGCGGAGGGGTCAGCCGACGGAGGGCTTGGCGTCGGCGGTGACCTCGACGCCCTCGGCGAACTCGACGAGCTGCTTGTCGGTGAGGTGGATGGAGTTCCACATCTGGATGACGACGGTGAAGTCGCGGTAGGCGTACTTGAGCATCGTCGCGCCGTCGGGGGTGGTGACGAGGGTGGCCGGTTGGCCGTTGACGGTGGTGTTCGGCGAGTCCTCGGTGCCGGACGGGCTCTCGAGGGTGACCACGATCTTGTCCCGGAAGTCGCTGATGGAGGACTTGTCGTCGGGGCGGGCGACGGCGAGGACGAACTGGTCGGAGCCCTGCAGCACGAACCCCTCGGGCACCTTGGCGACGGTGTAGCCGGGCATCTGGGTGCCGTCGTAGTCGACGAGGCGTACGGTGTCGGCGGCCTGGACCGCCGGGGTGCTGCCGTTGTCGGAGGTCAGCGCGATCCCGCCGAAGGCGCCGCCGACCGCGAGGGTCAGTGCCGCACCGCCGAGGGCGGCGCGCTTGATCCGGCGCCGGGAGAGGGCCTGGTGGCCACGGCGGAGATCGGCGGTGGCATCCCCGGTCGGGGCGGCCGGCGAGGGGGTCAGGCGGGCGAGGCGGTCGATCACGTCGTTCATCGGGAGTCTCCTGTCAGTTGGGTGGGGGTGAGCAGCGCCCGGAGCTTGTCCAGGCCGCGTGCCGTCTGGGACTTCACGGTTCCGGTCGAGCAGCTGAGCGCGTCGGCGACCTCGTCGACCGAGAGGTCGTGGACGTGGCGGAGCACGACGGCCGCGCGCTGCCGGGGTGGGAGCTCGGCCAGCGCCGCGACCAGCTCGGGATCGACCATCGCCGGATCCTCGACGGGAGCCTCGGGCAGCGAGTCCGCGCCCTGCTCCCGCCGGAAGAACGGCCGCCTGCGGTGGTCGGTCAGGCAGTTGACCAGGGTGCGGCGAGCGTACGCAGCGGGCTGCTGGGACGCTCGCCCCCAGGCGAGATAGACCTTGACCAGGGTCGTCTGGACCAGGTCCTCGGCCAGGTGGGCGTCACCGGCGGTCAGCAGCCGGGCGGTGCCGACGAGCTGCGCTCGGTGGCGGCGTACGAAGGCCTCGAATTCGGCGTCTTGGGAACGTCTCACGCTCTCTCAACGGATCGGAGGCACCGCGGGGTTGCACGCGGCTCACGATCCGAATCGAATACGTCTCCCGCGAGCGTGCGGATTAGGCTCCTCCCATGACGACCAACAGCCCTGCCACGACCGCGATCGAGGAGATCACGGGGCACGAGGCGTGGGCGATCATCCGGCGCTCCTCGCGGGCGGGTGATCGGGACACGGTCGGCATGCTGGCAGGCACCCGGTCGGTGGTCGAGTCGCTGCTCGACGTACCGCTCGAGGAGGGCACCCCGGAGCCCGGGAAGGTGGCCGACCGGCTGCTCGCGGTGCCGTTCCGCCAGGTCAGCGAGCGGGGCTTCGAGGCCCACGACGACGGCACCCCGCTGGTGGTCGTCGATGTCGAGCGCGAGTGGGAGTTCTCCGTCGCCGAGGTGATCGAGGCGCTGCCCGACGTCCCCGTGGAGTTCACCGACCGCGGTGGCTTCGACGTGGACGACGACACCTACGCCGACCTGGTCAAGACCGTCATCGAGGACGAGATCGGCCAGGGCGAGGGCGCCAACTTCGTGATCGGCCGCCACTACCGCGCCCAGCTCGACGACTGGAACCACGAGCGCGCGCTCACCGTGCTGCGCCGGCTGCTGGAGCGCGAGCGCGGGGCGTACTGGACCTACTGCTTCTTCACCGGCGACCGCTACCTCATCGGCGCCTCGCCGGAGCGCCACGTGAGCGTGCACGGCGGCGACGTCCGGATGAACCCGATCTCCGGCACCTTCCGGCTGCCGCGCGACCTCGAGGGCTCGCCCGAGAAGATCGCCCACGACCTCAAGGGGCAGCTGACCGACTTCCTGACGGATCAGAAGGAGGTCTACGAGCTCTTCATGGTGGTCGACGAGGAGCTCAAGATGATGTGTGACATCTGCGACCAGGGCGGCCAGGTGCTCGGCCCGTTCCTGAAGCCGATGTCGCGGCTGATCCACACCGAATACCTGCTCGCCGGCCGCTCCGCGCGGGACCCGCGCGAGATCCTGCGCGACACGATGTACGCCGCCACCGTCACCGGCTCGCCGGTGGAGAACGCGTGCCGGCTGATCAAGAAGTACGAGCCGGAGGGCCGTGGCTACTACGGTGCCGCCCTCGCGCTGCTCGGCCGTGACGAGTCCGGCGCCCCGACCGTCGATTCGCCGATCGTGATCCGCACCGCGGACGTGTCGCTCACCGGTGAGCTGAAGGTGAGCGCCGGCGCGACCCTCGTACGCGACTCCGACCCGAAATACGAGGTCGCCGAGACGCACGCCAAGGCCGGCGGCATCCTGTCCGCCTTCGGCCTGGTGCCGGCCGCGCCTGCTTTGGCACAGGATGTGTCCGAGCTGGTCAACGACGAGGACCTGCTGCTGACCCTGGCCGCCCGCAACCGTCGGCTGTCGTCGTTCTGGCTCACCGACCAGGCCGACGAGGAGCCCTCCGCCCACCTCGCCGGCAAGCACGCGGTCATCCTCGACGGCGAGGACGACTTCGTGCGCATGCTGCGCCACGTCCTGCGGGTGCTCGGCATGACGTCGTCGGTGGTCCGCCACGAGGACTACGAGGCCGGTGCCTTCGAAGGCGCTGATCTGGTGATCGTCGGCCCCGGTCCGGGTGACCCGCGGGACGGTTCCGATCCGAAGATGGCCAAGCTGCGTGCTGCGGTCGCCTCGCTGCTCGAGACCGGGCAGCCGTTCCTGGCGGTCTGTCTCGGCCACCAGGCGCTGTGCCACCAGCTCGGGATCGGGCTGCACTACAAGGACATCGTCTTCCAGGGCACCCAGACCCGGGTCGGTCTCGGGTTCGGGGGACGGCCGCGTCGTGAGCGGGTCGGCTTCTACAACACCTTCGTCGGTCGCGTCGGCTCTGCCTCGCTGCCCGAGGGGGTGTCGGTGGACGCCGATCCCGAGACCGGCGACATCCACGCCATCTCCGGACCCCACTACGCCGGCATCCAGTTCCACGCGGAGTCGGTCCTCACCGAGCGCGGCTACGACCTCATCCACGACGTCGTCAGCGACCTGTTGGCACAATGAGCGGCGTCGTCGTGGTCGATCACCACGACTCCTACGTGTGGAGCCTCGTCCACATGATCGCGCAGGTCAGCGGGGTCCTTCCGGACGTCGTGGAGCATGACGAGGTGAAGCTCGGCGACCTCGCCGGCTACACCCATGTGGTGCTCTCGCCCGGGCCGGGCCACCCTGGCTCTCCTGCTGATTTTGCGGTCGGGCGGGACGTACTCCTGGCCGGGGACCGGCCGGTCCTCGGCGTCTGCCTGGGCATGCAGGGTCTGGTGACCGCCTACGGCGGCGTCGTCGACCGGGTCGAGCCGGCACACGGTGAGGTCGCTCGGGTGACTCACGACGGGCGCGGGGTCTTCGCGGGCCTTCCCTCGCCGCTCGAGGCGGTCCGCTACCACTCCCTCGCGGCCGTCTCCGTGCCCGATGTCCTGGAGGTCACGGCCCGTTCCGAGGACGGGGTCGTGATGGGCGTACGTCACCGGGTGCTGCCCCTCGAGGGCGTGCAGTTCCATCCCGAGTCGGTGCTCTCCCGGCACGGCGCCGCGATGGTCGCGAACTTCTTGAACCGGCCGAGCGAGGGGCAACGATGAACGTCGAGGATCTTTTCGCCGAGGTGGCCGCGGCGCACCCCCGCTGCGTCTGGCTCGACGGCGGCGGCGCGCGCGAGTGGTCCGGAAGCCGGTCGCTGATCGGCTGGCTGGAGGACGACGACGTCTCGCTGACCTACTCGGCCTCGCGTCGCGAGGTGCTGCGCCATGTGTCCGGGCGGTCCGAGGTCGTGGGCGACGACATCTGGCAGGTTCTGGAGCGCGAGGTCGGGCCCGGGGAGCAGTGGTTCGGCTACCTCGGCTACGCCTGCCGGCCCGATCTCCCCGCTGCTCCGTCGCGGGACGTACCGGACGCTGTCTGGATGCGGCCGTCGCATGTGCGGCTGTTCGACCACGGCGGGGTAGTCCGGGAGCGAACTGCCCATATACCCGCCAGTAATGGGCAGTTCGCTACCGGACTACCCCGAAATGCCGCCTACACCGACGCCTTCCACCAGGTTCAGGAAGCTCTCCGGGCGGGTGACACCTACGAAGCGAACCTGACCTATCGCGCCACTGTCCACGGTTCCGCCGACCCGGTGGCGACCTATCTGCGGCTCAGGAGCATCAACCCCGCGCCGTACGCGGGCTTTCTCCAGCACGACATCGACGGGCACAGCGTGTGGTTGTTGAGCTCGAGCCCGGAGCGGTACGCGGTCATCGGCGAGGATCGGGTGATCGAGACCCGACCGATCAAGGGGACGACGCCGCGAGGAGCCACCGAGGAGGAGGACGCCGCCAACGCGGAGCTGCTGCGGACCGATCCCAAGCTCCGCAGCGAGAACCTGATGATCACCGACCTGCTCCGCAACGACCTGGCGATGGTGTGCGAGCCGGGGACGGTGGAGGTGCCCGGGCTGATGCAGGTCGAGTCCTACGAGAGCGTGCATCAGCTCGTCACCACCGTCAGGGGACATCTCAGCGACGGGATCACCACGATCGAGGCGTTGCGCAGGCTCTTCCCCGCAGGGTCGATGACGGGGGCTCCCAAGCTGCGCACGATGGAGGTCATCGAGCGCGCCGAGCGTGACCTGGGCGGGCCCAGGGCGGCGTACGCGGGCGCCTTCGGCTGGATCTCCGGCGACGGACCGGCCGACCTGGGCGTCGTCATCCGCACCCTGACGACCCACGACACCCACACCTGGCAGATCGGCACCGGCGGCGGGATCACCGTCAGATCCGACGTCGCCGAGGAGGCCGAGGAGGCGCGTCTGAAGGCCGATCGGGTCCGCGCTTCCCTCGGCAGATGATCAAGCAGGTGAAAAGACGGCGACACGTTGAGACAGCGGCCGTTGTCTATTGGATCGTTCATAAAACGGGGACTACCGTGGACTCATCATGGCCACCATCGATGACAAAGCCCTGCCACATGTGATCGTGCTCTTCGGTGCGACGGGTGATCTGGCGCGCCGCAAACTCCTGCCTGGCCTGCTCAGACTCAACGAGGCCGGGCTGATGACGGACGCCCAGATCGTCGGTACGTCCCTGGAGGAGATGTCCGACGAGGACTTCGTCGCGTTCGCCCGCGAGGCCTGCGAGGAGTTCGGCAAGGGGGACATCACCGACGAGCGGTGGGAAGCCTTCGGGGGCATGCTCTCCTACGTCTCCACCAAGGAGGGCCCGCACGCGCTCGCCGACGCGGTGAAGCTCGCCGAGAAGAAGCTCCAGGGGGTCGGCAGCGACGTGCGCCGCCTCCACTACCTCAGCGTCCCGCCCAAGGCCGCCCAGGACGTGATCCGCCAGCTCGAGGAGGCCGACCTCGTCGAGCGTGCCCGGATCATCATGGAGAAGCCCTTCGGCACCGACCTGGAGTCGGCCAAGGAGCTCAACGCGAAGATCCACGAGGTCTTCTCCGAGGAGCAGATCTTCCGGATCGACCACTTCCTCGGCAAGGAGGCCGCGCAGAACATCCTGGCCTTCCGTTTCGCCAACGGACTCTTCGAGCCGATCTGGAACCGCAACTTCATCGACCACGTCCAGATCGACATCCCCGAGACGCTGGGCCTGGAGGGACGCACAGCCTTCTACGAGGGCACCGGTGCCTACCGCGACATGGTCGTGACCCACCTGATGCAGGTGCTCGCGTTCATGGCGATGGAGCCGCCGACCTCGCTGGCTCCCGACCCGATCGGCGAGGAGAAGAACAAGGTCTTCCGCTCGATCCAGCCGCTGGACCCGCGCAACGTGGTGCGCGGTCAGTACTCCGGCTACCGCGGCAAGAACGAGGTCGCCGACGACTCCGACACCGAGACCTTCATCGCGATGAAGGTGATCATCGACAACTGGCGCTGGGCCGGGGTGCCGTTCTTCCTGCGCACCGGCAAGAAGCTGGCCGAGGGCGCGCGGATCATCTCGATCGCGTTCAAGGAGCCGCCGCTGACGATGTTCCCGGCCAACTCCGGCGCCGGCACCCAGGGTCCCGACCACCTCACCTTCGACCTGGCCGACCAGTCGAAGATGTCGCTGTCGTTCTACGGCAAGCGTCCCGGGCCCGGCATGAAGCTGGAGAAGCTCTCCATGCAGTTCGCCACTCAGGAGACGAGCTCCTCGACCGGCGTCCTGGAGGCGTACGAACGCCTCATCCACGACGCCATGCGCGGCGACCACACCCTCTTCACCACCGCCGAGGGCATCGAGACGCTCTGGGAGATCTCCCAGCCGCTCCTCGACAACCCGCCGCCGGTGCGCCTCTACGCTCCTGGCTCCTGGGGTCCCAACTCGATCCACCAGCTGATCGCCCCGCACGCCTGGCGCCTCCCGTTCGAGCGCTCCTGGCGCGAGACGAAGAAGCACTAGCCGAAAGGCCCTGCCGAGACGTCACTCCGGTCGGTCGAGTGGGCACCTGGATGCCATCTCGGCCGACCGAAGTGACGCCTCGGCCGACGCGCGTGACGCCTCGGCTACGGCGCGTTGGCGCTGAGCTGCTCGAGGAGAGCCTGGGCGGCGCGGTCCATGGCCTCGCCGTCGTAAGGATCCAGGTCGACGGAGTTGAAGCTCTGGATCAGGGCGCCGTTCTGGACGAAACCGGTGACGGCGTACGAGTTGACGCCCTGCTGCGTGACCAGCCGGGCGTCATCGGCGCCCTTGACATCGGGCTCGCTGACCTTGCCGGACTTCACGTCCATGGTCTTCCACGCTTCCGCGAGGGTGCCCTTGAAGGGCAGGTAGTTCAGCTCGTACGCCGTCCCACCCGACTCGTCGGGGAGCAGCGCGCAGCGGGGTGCCGCGGAGGTGCCCTTCTCGACGCGGAGCCCGGCGCCGAGGGCCTTCTCCACCGGCTCGATGTCGAGACCGTCGCACGGGTTGAACGTCTTCTCGGCGGCCTGCCCCGAGGCCGACGCGGACGCGGAGGCCGACGGAGCGGCAGGCTCCTCGGCTCCGCAGGCAGCGAGGGACAGCAGCGCCACCAGACCGGGCGCCAGGACGGCGAATCTCAATGCTTCAGCCCTTCATCGTTCAGCACAGCCGCGGGCGGTTCGGTCGGCCTCGGAGAGGCCGAGCCGGGCAGACGCAGCGTCATCCGCGCGCCACCGTACGGGGAGCGAGCCGCGGACACCGACCCGCCGGTGCGCTCGGCGACCTGTCGGACGATAGCGAGGCCGAGGCCGGAACCGGGCATCGACCGAGCCTCGGTGGAGCGGTAGAACCGGTCGAAGACGTACGGGATGTCGGCGTCGGCGATGCCCGGCCCCTCGTCGTCGACGTTCAGCACGCCGGCGTTCAGGGAGATGTGTACGGTGCCGGAGGCCGGGGACCACTTGGCGGCGTTGTCGAGCAGGTTGGTGACCGCCCGCTCCAGCGAGCTGGCGTCGCCCATGACCCACCACGGCGACATCTCCTCGGTGAAGGTCACCGACGGTGCGCGCAGCCGGACCCGGGAGAGGGCGCGGTCCACCACGTCGGAGAGGTCGATCGTCTCCAGCGTGGGCTCGGCGGGCTCGTCGCGGGCCAGCTCGACGAGGTCGCCGATCAGGTTGGTGAGCTCCTCGATCTGGGCGCGGATGTCGCCGAGCAGGTCGGCCCGCTGCTCACCGGAGATCGAGGCGTCGGCCTGGGTGAGGAGCTCGACGTTGGTGCGGAGCGAGGTCAGCGGCGTACGCAGCTCGTGCGAGGCATCCGCCACCAGCTGGCGCTGCCGGTCCCGGGAGGCGGAGACGGCGGTCAGCATCCGGTTGAACGAGGTGGCCAGCCGGGCGATCTCGTCATCGCCCTCGACCGGGAGCGGGGTGAGGTCCTCGGTGGTCGCGATCCGGTCGACCGACGCGGTCAGGCGGCGTACCGGCCGCAGCCCGCCGGCGGCCACGACCCACCCGGCGAAGGCCGCGGCGACGACTCCGGCCGCGCCGAAGAAGAGCACGACGAACCCGAGCCTCTTGTACATCTCCTGCTGTGGCCCCAGCGACTGCGCCAGCATCAGTGCGGAGTCGCTGTCGGGGATCGGGACGGCGACGACCCGGAAGACGCCGACCGAGGTCGAGACCGTGCGGACCGACTGCTTGGCCTCGCGCTTCGCCACCGCCTCCTCGGGCACGCCGGGCCGCGGGAACGTACCGAGCGTCGGTGACCAGTAGTTGTGCGAGTCGTAGACCTCGGCGACCTGGATGTCGCCGGCGTTGAGCACCCAGGTCGGGAAGGACGCGCCTGTTCGTGCGTCCTGGATCGACGCGGTGTTGGCCGCGGCGGAGGTGGCCCGCGTCAGCAGCGACTCGTCCATGTTGGCCTGCAGCTGGATACGTACGACGAAGTAGAGCCCGACCGCGATCAACGCGATCGAGCCGGCGACCGCGAGGGTCGTCAGCAGCGTGACCCGGCCCGCCAGGGAGCCGCGGTAGCGCGAGCTGGTGGCCGTCATGGTCATCGCGCTGCTCACGGCTCCTTCAGCACGTAGCCGATGCCGCGTACGGTGTGGATCAGCCGGGCCTCACCCTCGGCCTCGGTCTTGCGGCGCAGGTAGCCGACGTAGACCTCGAGGGAGTTGGCCGTGGTCGGGAAGTCGTAGCCCCAGACCTCTTCGAGGATGAAGGACCGGTCGAGTACGCGGCGGGGCCGGCGCAGGAACATCTCCAGGAGCGTGAACTCGGTGCGGGTGAGCTCGATGGCCCGATCGCCCCGGGTCACCTCGCGGGTGGTGGTGTTCATGGAGAGGTCGGCGAAGTGCAGCGTCTCCTCGTCCTCCTCGCCGATCGGGGCGGCCCGGCGCAGCAGCGCGCGCAGGCGGGCCAGCAGCTCCTCGAGCGCGAACGGCTTGGTGAGGTAGTCGTCGGCCCCGGCGTCCAGGCCGTCGACGCGGTCGCCGACGGCGTCGCGGGCGGTCAGCACCAGGATGGGTACGTCGTTCCCGGCTGCCCGCAGCGCCTTGGTGGCCTCGATGCCGTCGAGGCGGGGCATCATCACGTCCATCACGACGACGTCGGGACCGTGGTTGGCGATGCCGGCGAGCGCCTCGGCGCCGTCGCCGGCCAGGGCGACCACGTAGCCGTTGAACTCCAGTGACCGGCGCAGCGACTCACGCACGGCCTTGTCGTCGTCGACGACCAGCACGTGCGGCTTGTCGCCGGAGCTGTCGCTCGGGGTGGCAGGGCTGTTCACACCCCTACCCTGCCACCCCTCGCTGAGTCGCTACTGAGAACGACCCGGGTGTTTTGCTAAGCGTTCTCCTTGCGGAACGTGGAGATGCCCCACCAGACCGCGAGCCCGAACAGGACGACGGTCCACCCGACGCCCCAGCCGATGTCGGCGAACCCGAGGTCACCGAAGAACGAGGCTCGCACCGCGTCGACGATGTGCTTGGTCGGGATGATGTCGGCCAGCGTCTCCAGCCACTGGGCACCGAAGTTCATCGGCAGGAAGATCCCGGACAGCAGCAGGATCGGCATCAGCAGCATGTTGGTCACCGGGGCCATCACGTCCTCGCTCTTCACGAGCAGCGCGAACGCGTTGGAGGCGGCGGCGCCGGCGCCGCCGATCAGCACGGTGATCGCGATCCCGACGAGGATGCCGAGAGGCTTGAAGTCCATGCCCATGATCAGGCCGAGGATGACCAGGATGATCGCCTGCACCAGGATCTGCAGCAGGTCGCGGTAGAGACGTCCGAACAGCAGCGCCCCACGCGATGCCGGGGTGACCCGCTCGGCCTCGATGACGCCCTCGCGCCACTCGCCGATCAGCGAGAAGCCGGCGAACATGGCCCCGAAGACGCCGAGCTGGACGAGCATGCCGGGAACGAACCAGTTGTAGGCGTTGCCGCCGAGCTGTGTGATCAGCGGCTCGAGCAGCGGGCCGAAGAGCACCAGGTAGAGGATCGGCTGCATCACGCCGATGAGCACCCAGGCCGGGTTGCGGAGGTTCATCCGCAGCTGACGGTTGAAGACGACCATCGACTCCCGCAGGAAGCTGGACTTGAGGACGGGCTGCTGGAACTCGGTCATGCCGTCGCCTCCTGGTTCTCGTCATCGGTCTCGGGTGTGCCCGCCTCGGCGTCCCGCAGGGTGCGCCCGGTCAGCGTCAGGAAGACGTCGTCCAGGGTGGGCCGGGCGACCTCGATCGACTCGAGCGAGACGCCGTTGGACTCCAGGTCGCGCAGCAGCCCGGGGACGGCCTTGCCGGCCCGCGGCACCCGGCCGCTGACCAGCCGCTCGTCGACCTCGACGTTCTCCGAGATCGAGGCGAGCTTGTCGCGAGCGATCGCGACCTGCTCGTCGGTGGCGACCTCCAGGGAGACCAGGTCGCCGGAGACGGCGGCCTTGAGGTTCTCCGGGGTGTCGTTGGCGACGATGCGCCCCTGGTCGATGACCATCACCCGGTCGGCGAGGGTGTCGGCCTCGTCGAGGTAGTGGGTGGTCAGGAAGACCGTCGCCCCGTGGTCCGTACGCAGCGAGGCGATGTGGTCCCACAGGTTGGCCCGCGCCTGCGGGTCGAGGCCGGTGGTGGGCTCGTCGAGGAAGACCAGCTGGGGGGCATGGATCAGCGCCATCGCGATGTCGAGGCGGCGCTTCTGCCCGCCGGACATGTTGCGCGGCTTGCGGCGCCACAGCCCGTCGAGCTGGAGCCGCTCGAAGAGCGCCTGCCCGTGGGCGACGGCGTCCTTCTTGGACATCCCGTAGAGCATCCCGTGGTCGACGACCTCGTCGCCGGCGTAGGCGCCCGAGAAGGTCGATCCGACCTGGGAGCAGTAGCCGATGCTCCGCCTGACCTCGACGGACTGCGTGGCCACGTCGAAGCCGGCCACCGTGGCGGTGCCGGCCGTGGGCTTGAGGAGGGTGGTGAGGATGCGGAGGGTGGTGGTCTTGCCGGCGCCGTTCGGGCCCAGGAAGCCGACCACCTCACCCTCTTCGACGTCGAGATCGACCCCGTCGACCGCGACGACTTCTTTCTTCTGCTTGCCATGGCCGGAGGCGAAGGTGTGCCTCAGGCCGCGTGCGTGAATCATGTGTCACTCCCTTGTGCGTGCGGGTCCAGACAAGCACGGACGACCGCCGACGATCACCTGATTTTACCCAGGTGTTCAAAGTTGAATATCGTGAGTGTTCAATTTTGATCCCGGGTTGTCAAACCCATTCCTCCCGAGCCGCGCCGGCTCAGCCGCGCAGCATCTCCCGGTAGCGCTTCCGGTCGGCGTCCATCTGCCACCCCGGGTCGTCGTCGGCAGGCGCCCAGTCGGACGTCTCGCCGACGAAGAAGAGCTTGCCGCTGCGTACGTCGTCCAGGACCTCCACCAGCCACGACCGCTCGGCGCGGAGCTTGTCGAGCTGGAGGTGCAGGGCGGAGACGGTGTGGGGCGGCACCATGCGGGCGTTCACCCGGACCGCGGCGTCGAGCTCCTTGATCGTGCGCTCGAGGTTCTTCAGGCGGACGCTGAGGTGCTGGACCACGACCGGCCGCTCCAGCAGCGGCACCAGCGAGAACGCGGCGTAGAAGGAGAGGCCGTTGTAGGCGTCGACGGCCTCCAGCGACCGGGTGATCAGACGCTCCAGCTCCGCGCGCCCGCTGTCGCTGATCTCGTAGACCGCGACCGCACGCCCGTTGTCGACCAGATCGTGCCTGGTCAGATGGCCCTTGTCTGCCAGAGAGGTCAGCGCGTGGTAGATCGAGCCCGGGTTGATGTTGGCCCACTGGTCGACCTGCCACGACATCAGCTCGCGCCGGATCTGATAGCCGTTGACGGGCTCGAACAGCGCCACCGCCCCCAGCAGCAGCATCCGTGTGTCGTCTCCGGCCATGGGGAGATTCTAGGGGCGGCACGACCCGGCCTCAGCGGGACGTCAGCTGCCAGAGATGGCCGTCGGGGTCGGCGACGAGGGCGCGGTACTCGCCCCACGGCGCCGCCTCCGGCGCGATCACGCTGCGCCCGATCGTCGTCGCGGCCGCGTAGCGAGCCTCGACCTCGTCGCGCGAGCCGAGCTCGATCGTGACCAGGCACTGCTTGGGCCCCTCCGGCAGGGCCGCCGCGTCCATCGGCTCGTCCCCGAGCTGGCCGGTGACCCACGCGAACCCGCCCGTGGGGATCATCATCACCTCGCAGGTCTCCGAGAGGGTCGCTCGCAAGGGCTCCGGAACGCCGTCCTCGGCCGGCTCGCCGGGCGTCTCGAGACCCAGGCCGTCGCGGAGGAAGACGTGGGACCGGGACCGGTCGCAGGTGGGCAGGGCGATCGTCGTGGGCATGGTTCTCCTCAGTGACAGCAGTGATCGGTGGCGGGGGCCTGGTCGGATCCGAGATCGTCGTCACGGCCGCCGACGATCCGCGACCACTGCGCCGTCGGGCGGCCGCGCACGCCGGCGCGACGGTTGGTCGTCGGCCCCTCCTCGCTGCGGAACTGGCCGCCCTCGCCGCCTGCGCGCCGGGGCCAGCCCGCGGGTGAGTCCTCCCAGGCCTCCTGTCGTCCGTAGACGGTCATGTCGAGGATCCCGTACGACGCCGACATCGGCTCCACCCCGCGGCCGGTGGTGCGGTAGGTCTCGAAGACCCGGTCGCCGTCGCGCAGGTAGCAGACCTTGCCCCCGAAGAACCCGCGAGCGTCGAGCGGGTCCCAGGACTCCTCGGGCACCGAGTACCACGGCATCTCCCACCCCATGAAGTCCCGGTAGCGGGAGCTCTCCGGATAGGGCCCCTGGCAGAGGACCGCGTACGTCACCCCACGCGAGTGCAGGTAGCCGAGCTCGCCCACGCCGCCGCTGAAGAACGTGCACCCCTCGCACTGATCGGCAGCGGCGTGCCCGGTGTGCCACATGTGGTAGCTCGCGAAGAGCTGCGTATGTCCCTCGAAGGCGTCCAGGAGGGTCACCCTCCCGGCGGCACCGTCGAGCGGCGCGGTCGCGTCGACCTCGGTCATCGGGAGCCGCCGCCGCGCCGCGGCGAGCGCGTCGCCCGCTCGGGTGTGCGCCTTCTCGCGGTCGAGGAGCGCAGCGCGCTCGTGCAGGTAGGTCGCCCGGTCGACGACCGGAGGAAGTGAGGTCATGGAGGCTACGTTAAACATAGTTGATACTCTTGTGAAGAGAGTTTGGAGGATCGATGCCGAAGAAGCAGACGTACGCCGACCTCGGTGATGCCTGCGCGACCGCGCACGCGATGGACGTCATCGGCGACCGGTGGAGCATGGTGATCGCGCGCGAGCTGCTGCTCGGCCCGCGCCGTTTCGCGGACCTCGCCTCCGCCGTCGTCGGGATCACGCCGGCCGTCCTGACCTCCAGGCTCAAGGCGCTACGGGAGGCCGGCGTCGTCGAGCAGGCACAGCTCGACGACCTGGGGCGGACCCGCGTCTACCGGCTCACCGAGTGGGGGCAGGGACTGGAAGACGTGATGCGCTCGCTCGGCCGCTGGGCGCAGGGCTCGCCCGGCTTCCCGGTGCCGGAGGGGAGCATGACCCCCGACGGAGTGATCGTCGCGATGCGCACGATGGCGCCGTACGCCACGATGCCCGAGTGGGGCGACGGCCCGGTCCGGATCGCGATCGAGCTGCACGACGAGCGGCGTCCCGCCGCGGGCGTACGCCGCTACCGGCTGCACTGGGACGCCGACCGTTTCGAGCTGACCGAGGGTGCGGACGAGGCGCCCGAGGCGACCGTCTCCGGCGACTCGTCCGCGTGGGCGGGCGTGGTCTTCGCCGGCGCGCCGACGGGCTCGGTCGGCATCGAGGGCGACCGGCGGGCGGTGGAGCGGGTGGCTGCTGCGTACGCCGCGATCGCGTAGGGCCGGCAGTTCACCGGCACGCCGGGACCTCTGGCACTGACGACGCCTGGTTCGGGCTCACTACTCTCGACGGGATCGAACGACTCGGAGAGGATCGACGTGACCCTGAACCTGACCTACGGGGACCTGGGCGACGCGTGCGCAGCCGCGCACGCACTGGACCTGATCGGTGACCGATGGAGCCTGATCGTGGTGCGCGAGCTGATGTTCGGCCCGCGCACGGCCCGCGACCTGGAGTCCTCGGTGATCGGGGTCAGCGCCGACGAGCTCAAGGACCGGCTGCAGTTCCTCGAGCACGCCGGCGTCGTGGTCGAGACCGAGCTCGGCTACATCACCAAGACCACGGCCTACGCCCTCACCCCGTGGGGACGCGAGCTCGAGACGATCCTCGGAGCGCTCGGCCGCTGGGCCCACGGCTCGTCCCGCTTCCCGATCATGACCGCCGGGATGACGCCCAGCGGCGTGATGGTGGCGATGCGCACGATGGTGCCCGCCGGCAGCGCGACCACCCCCGAGCCGATCAGCGTCGCCTGGGAGCTGACCGACGTACGCCGTCCGGATGCGGCACCGCAGCAGTTCCGGCTGCTCTGGACGGGCAACCAGTTCGACCTCGCCGAGGGCACCCTCGAGGACGCCGACGTCACCGTCGCGGGCGACTCGACGGCCTGGACCGGAGTCGTGTTCATGGGCTTCCCGGTGGACGCGGCGATCGCCGAGGCCGGGCTCCGGGTCGAGGGCGACCGGGCCGCGCTGGACCGCGTGCTCGGACTCTTCGCGGACACGCTCGCCGAGGCCAGCTGACCCGGCGCGATCCCTAGGAGGCCGGGTCGGCGCAGAAGGCGATCAGCTCGCCGCGGGCCTTGCCCTGCTCGATCAGGTGGCCGACGTCGAGGGAGACGTGCTTCAGCTCGCCCAGCGGGGAGCGGATGATGGCGCTCTCCCGGCGCCAGGGCGCGATCGTCGGAGGGGCCACGCAGTGGTGCTGCTCGAGCATCGCGGCGAGCTCGGGCTGCTCCCGCTTCGCCAGCGACCGGGGCTCGGACGGGGTGGTCACGGCAACCAGACAGAAGGCCGCCAGCGCCGTCAGCGCGCAGACCTTCATGGCGAGGACGACCAGCGTCAGCGGTCGTGGGGTGTCCGAGTGCACGTGTATCTAACGACCGATCGGTGTCGCGGTGACGGGTCGTTCCGACACTATGACGAAAGTCCCACCCGGACACCGGGAGCGGAGCCGGAGCAGAGTCGCTAGTGTCGCGTCATGCCTTCGCGTACGTCTTCCTGGTTCTCCTCGCCCGCCGAGGCCGTCACCCGCCTGGGAGACGTCGGCTACCTGGCGGACGCCTCGACCGCGTTGACGACCTATCTCGCGGGGGCGCTGGAGAAGCCGGTGCTCATCGAGGGGCCTGCCGGGGTGGGCAAGACCGAGCTGGCCAAGGCGATCACCCGCGCGACCGGCGCGGAGCTGGTCAGGCTGCAGTGCTACGAGGGGCTCGACGAGGCCCGCGCGCTCTACGAGTGGAACTACAAGAAGCAGCTGCTGCGCATCCAGGCCGCCGGCGACGGCCAGGCGTGGGAGGAGACCCACGACGACATCTTCTCCGAGGAGTTCCTGCTGACCCGGCCGCTCCTCACCGCGATCCGCCGCGAGGAGCCGACGGTGCTGCTCGTCGACGAGGTCGACAAGACCGACGTCGAGGTCGAGGGGCTGCTGCTCGAGGTGCTCTCCGACTTCCAGGTGACCATCCCCGAGCTCGGCACGATGACCTCGACCCGCCGGCCGCTGGTCGTGCTCACCTCCAACGCCACCCGCGAGCTCTCCGAGGCGCTCAAGCGACGCTGCCTCTATCTCCACCTCGACTACCCCGACGCCGACCGGGAGCGCGAGATCGTGCTCTCCCAGGTGCCTGGCCTCGACGACAAGGTCGCCCGCCAGCTGGTCTCGGTCGTCGGCCGCCTGCGCGAGCTGGAGCTGAAGAAGTCCCCGAGCATCGCCGAGTCGGTCGACTGGGCGCGCACCCTGATCGCCCTGGAGATCACCGATCTCTCCGACAAGGCCGTCGCCGACACCCTCGGCGTCGTCCTCAAGCACTCCTCCGACGTCGACCGTGCCGTCCGAGAGCTGCGGTTGAAGCGGTGACCCTCCTCGACCGGCACATCGAGTTCCTCGAAGCGCTTCGGGGAGCCGGGCTGCCGGTGTCGCTCTCCGAGGGCCTCGACGCGGTCACCGCCCTCGGTCTGATCGGCTGGAACGACCGGACCCAGGTCAAGGAGGCGTACGCCGCGACCCTGGTCAAGCGCGCCAACCAGCGAGCCACCTTCGACGGGCTCTTCGAGCTCTACTTCCCGCGGATGGTCGGCTCCGGCACTCCGTCAGCGACAGGCGACGCCGAGGCGGCCGGGGTGGTGAAGGACGGGCCCGAGGCGTTGTCCGAGTTTACCGAGCGGTTGGCGGAGGCGCTGGCGGCCGACGACGTCGAGATGCTCCGCCAGCTCGCTGCCGAGGCGGTGGCGCGCTTCGGCGCGATGCCCGGCCGTGGCCCCGGCCTGAGCTCGTGGTCGTCCTACACCGCGCTGCGCCGGCTCTCGACCGACGAGCTGACCTCCCGCCTCATCGAGGGGCTCCAGCGGGGCGGCTGGACCGAGGAGGAGGCGGCGCGCGTCGGAACCCGGCGCGTGGATCGCTTCAGCGGTCTCGTCGAGGCCGACGCCCGCCGTCGGATCGCAGAGGAGAAGGGCCCCGAGCAGATCGCCAAGATCGCCGTACGTCCCACGATCGAGAAGCTCGACTTCCTGCACGCCCGCCGGGCCGACCTGGAGGCGCTCCGGCGCGAGATCTACCCCCTGGCGCGCCGGCTCGCGACGCGGCTCACCCAGGAGCACCACGCGCGCCGGCGCGGAGCGGTGGACCTGCGGCGTACGCTCCGGTCCTCGATGTCCACCGGCGGCGTCCCCGTCGACCTGCGCTACCGCCCGAAGCGGCCGCACCGCACGGAGCTGGTCATCCTCTGCGACGTGTCCGGTTCGGTGTCGAACTTCGCGACGTTCACGCTGATGCTCGTCTTTGCGCTGCGGGAGCAGTTCGGCAAGGTGCGTGCGTTCACGTTCGTCGACGAGATCCACGAGGTCACGTCCTACTTCCGACCCGGCGCCGACCTGGTCGACACCATGACCGAGCTGACGAAGGCGACCGAGCATGCGGCCCGGATGGGGCGCACCAACTACGGCCGCGCCTTCTCCCTCTTCCAGGAGCGGCACGCCGACGCCCTCGGCCCCAAGTCGTCGCTGCTGATCCTCGGCGACGCCCGGTCCAACTACTCCGACCTCGCCGTGGGCTCGCTGCGCGCGATGGCCGAGTCCGCGCGGCACTCCTACTGGCTCAACCCCGAGGTGCGTACGCAGTGGGACACCGGCGACTCCGAGGCGACCCGTTACGGGTCGATCATCGAGATGCGGGAGTGCCGCAACCTCACCCAGCTCAGCGAGTTCGTCCACGACCTCGCCTGAGGCCGCGGCCGGCGGCTCACTGCAGCTTCAGGTCCAGCCCGTAGACGATCCGGTCGGCGACCCCGACGGAGTCGGTGATGCAGACGACCCGGTCGTCGGCGAGGAACCGGCGGCGGTCGGAGAGGACCGGGGTGCCGTCGGGGATCTGCAGGTCGTAGGTCTCCTGCGGCGTCGGCATCCGGGACTCGATGTCCATCGCGACGGTGGTGACCTTCACGCCGACCGTGGCCAGCAGGTCCTTGATCGGCGGCTGCGGCCAGTCGTCGGTCGGGGTGGCCAGCGGGGTGTCGATGACCAGCGGATACGGGATGTAGGCGGTGGTGCGGTATTCGGCGGTGTCGCCGCTGATGAAGAACGTGTAGGTGGTGCTGAGCAGCTCGCTGCGCGGGTCGAGCTCGAAGGCCTCGCCGAGCTTCTCGCCGGCCGCGATGACCTCGTAGGAGTGCTCGACCGAGATGCCGTCGTCCGGGCCGCGGGGCGGCTGGTGGTAGGCCGCGTCGGGCTTGGCCGGGTGGCTCGGGTCGGTGATCAGCATGCTCATCAGGTCGTAGCGGGTCTTGGTGGCGTCGCGTACGAAGACGCCTCGGCCCTGCTCGCTGGTGATGAGGCCCTCATTGCGCAGCACCGCCAGACCTCGCCGAATCGTGGCGCGGTCGTAGGGGAAGGTGTCCATCAGCTCGGGTTCCGTCGGTAGACGCTCGCCGGGCAGGTAGGTGCCGTCGTCGATCTGGGCCCGCAGGTAGTCGGCCACGTGAAGGTATTTCGGCAGGCCGCGCGGACGGGGGTTGCTCATAGGAGAACACGTTACTGAGCCGTACAGATCCCGAATAGCCGCATAGCCCCACCCTTTCCGCCTTGACCCATTGCAATGAGTGGACTTATGGTCGAACGTGTCTCGGGGCGTTGGGCGGCATGGCCCAGCTGTGACACCGGCGTCTCGAGGCACTCAACGACGAGAGCCATCGACATTCCTTGGGGGGAATTCGTGTTCGTAGACGACAGACTCAGCATGGGGTCCAGCGAGAGGCCGCCGGTCCTGGCCAAGGACCCGCTGGTCTACCGCACCGACCGGGGCAGCTTCTGGCACCTTCGCTCGGTCAAGAGGAGCAATGGGTACGTCCTGACCGTGTGTGGCCGCCGCCTGGGCACCTGGCACGTGCTGCCGCCGCGCAGGCTCAGCAGGGTCGCGCCCGATCAGGTCTGCGTCGGGTGCCTGCGCAAGACGCCGATCGGCGAGGTGAAGCGACCGGCTGGCTCAGGCGACTTCGAGCAGGCTCAGGTCGGTGAGCCACTCGACCGGCGCGACGTCATCCGTGTAGACCGTCCCGCCCCGGACGGCCGGCTCGAGCCGGGCGGCGGAGGCGAGAAGGGTCCGGGCCAGGTCAGCGGGCTGATCCTCGGCGGTCGCAGCGAGGTCGGCGGACGGATCGGCTTCCGGGTCGACCCTCGCGATCAGCTGAGTGTTGGTCGGGCCGGTGTTCGAGCGCCACACGGCCTCGCCGAACGAGGTCCGCAGAGTTGCGGTGAGGACCTTCTCCAGCGCTGTCGATCCCTCGGGGTGAGCTGAGTTCACGACGAGCACCCCGCCCGGGTTCAGGTGGTCCTTCGCCAGCGCGAAGAACTCCTTCGTGGTCAGGTAGAACGGGATGTAGGGCTGGTGGTAGGCGTCGACCATGATCGCGTCGTACTTCCGGGTCTGCTTCTGCAGCCACGGGCGGGCGTCGGCGGTGTGGAGGTGGAGGTTCGGCTGCTCCTCGAGGCCGAAGAGCTCCTTGCCGACCTCGGTGACGTCCTTGTCGATCTCGACGGCGTCGACCCGGGTGTCGGGGGCGTAGTGGCCCAGCTGGCGCGCGGTCGTCCCGGCGGCCGAGCCCAGGATCGCCACCGACTTCGGGGCTTCCGCGCCGGCGTACGACAGCGAGAGCATCTCGTCCCAGTAGTTGCCGGTGAGCCACTCGCCCTCGGCGTAGACCGAGTGCACCGCGTGGCCCTCGTTGAGCTCGAGGTAGCGGCTGCCGTCGTCGTACTCGACCACGCGGGCGTACTGGTACTCCGTCTCCTTCTCCCAGATCACCTCGCCGCCGTTGCTGGTCAGCGTCTTGATCGACCCGGTCGGCAGCGCGATCAGGCCGAGGATGGCGACCGGGACCACGACGGCCGGCAGCCGCCCCTTGACCAGGTGCGGGATCGCGCAGGCCGCCATGCAGAGAGCGAAGATCAGGAAGGTACGTCGCGTCCCGACGACCGGGATGAGGAACAGCGAGGCGGCGAAGGTGCCGACCAGGGAGCCGACCGTCGAGATCGCGTAGAGGCGCCCGGCCGCGTGGCCGGCGTCCGCGACGGAGTCGACGCTCAGCCGGACCGCGTAGGGGCTGACGATGCCGAGCAGGAACAGCGGGATCGCCAGCAGCACGCCCACCCCGACCAGCGAGCCGGCGAAGGTCGCGATGCTGAGCTGGTCGACCGCCTTGACCGCGAGCGGGAGGAACGGGTCGGCGATGAACGGCACCGCGGCCAGGAGGGCGGCGGCGACGAGCACGATCTTGGCGAGGCCCGAGGGGTGCGGGTTCCGGTCGGCGATCCGGCCGCCGACGGAGTAGCCGATCGCGAGCGCCACGAGCACGGTGGCGATCGTGTTGGCCCACACGATCGTCGAGTCGCCGAACCACGGCGCGAGCAGCCGAGCCGCGGCCATCTCCGATCCCAGCGTGCCGGCACCGACGGTGAAGACGAGGAGCTCGAGCGCACGCGCACGCAGTTTCATGCACGTGAACCTATCCGGGCGCTCCAACGTCGGCGCACGAGGCCGGTGCCGGTGTGCGCCACACCCTGATCCGGTCGAGCATGGCAGGCTGTCCGAGGAGTACGCCACCGAGCACCAGCGCCATCCCGAGCGCGCTCGTCGGGGTGAGGTGCTCGCCCGCGAAGGCGAGACCGATGAGGATCCCGGCGACCGGGTTGAGCAGGCCGACCAATGACACTGCGGCCGCCGGGAGCCGCCTCGCGCCGCGGAACCAGACCGCGTAGGCGACGACCGTTCCGAGGAGACCGATGAAGGCGTAGCCCCCGACCGCGGGCAGGTCGAGAGTGGGAGGCGCGCCTTCGACGAGGAGAGCCACCGGCGCCAGGACGAGGCCGCCCAGGACGAGCTGCCAGGCGGTGAAGGTGAGCAGCCCGACCGGCGGCTGCCAGACCTTGACCAGGATGAAGCCGGTGGAGAAGACGGCCACCGAGGCGAAGGCCGCCAGGACGCCGATCAGGTCGAGGCTGGCGCCGCCGCGGAGCACCAGCAGGGCGACGCCGACGGCGCCGACGACGCCGGCTGCGAGCGAGCCGGCGCGCGGTCTCTCCCCGGCGAACGCCCAGGCCAGCAGCATCACCACGATCGGCGAGACCGCGGTCAGGGTCGCGGCGAGGCCGCCGGGGAGACGGTAGGCGGCGACGAAGACGAGCGTGAAGAACGCCGCGAAGTTGAGCAGGCCGAGCGCTGCGGTGCGCCACCACCAGGAGCCGTGGAGCAGGCCCGGACGGAGCGCGAGGAGCAGCAGTCCGAAGGGGAGTGCCCGGACCACCGCGCCGAACAGCGGCCGGTCCGGCGGCAGGAAGGTGGCGGTGACGAAGTAGCCCGATCCCCAGGCCACCGGGGCGATCGCAGTCAGCGCGAGGGTGACGAATCTACTTTCCATGGAAGAGATAATATCTTCCGTGTCAGATATATTCCAGGTCATGGCAGACCACGTCTCGACCGTGATGGCGCAGTGGGAGCAGGAGCGCCCCGACCTCGACGTCACCCCGCAGGCCGTCATCGCCCGGCTGCACCGCCTCGCGCTACGCCTCACCGACGAGCTCGTCCAGGTCTACGCGCAGCACGGCCTGGGCGAGGGGGAGTTCGACGTGCTCGCGACGCTTCGACGGCAAGGTGCTCCGTACGCGCTGACGCCGAAGGAGCTCGGCGAGCAGACGATGGTCTCCTCGGGGGCGGTCACCAAGCGGGTCGACCGCTGCCTCGCCCAGGGCTGGGTCAGCCGAGGGCGCCGCGACGAGGACGGCCGCGGCCGCCGGATCGCGCTGACCGAGAGCGGACGCGAGCTGATCGACGCCGCCTTCGCCGACCACATCGCCAACGAGCACCGCCTGCTCGCCGTCTTCACCGCGACCGAGCGCCGCTCGCTCGCCCGGCTGCTCGAGAAGTGGGCCGAGCAGACCGGGGCTTGAGCTTGCCCCAGGGTCAGACGCCAATCTGCTGACACCGGTGACCTTCACCGGGGAGGATGGTGACCATGAGCGGGCTGAAGGGCCTTGTGAACATCGGCGATTTCGCCCGGGCGACCGGGCTGACGCCGAAGGCGCTGAGGTTGTACGACGACCTGGGCCTGCTGCCGCCTGCGGAGGTGGACCCTCACTCGGGCTACCGCCGTTACACGCCTGACCAGGTAGGACTCGCCCGGCTCGTGGCAACGCTGCGCCTGGTCGGGATGCCCTTGGCCCGGATCCGAGAGATCCTCGACATGCCGGCCGCCGCCGCGGCGGCGGAGGTCGAGAGGTACTGGCGCCAGGTCGAGGCGGACACGGCCACGCGACGCACCATGGTCTCCATCCTCGTCCACGCGATGAGGAACGAGGCACGACCGATGACAATCACCACCGAAAGACTGCACGCCGAGTTCGGCGTCAGCCACGAGCAGGGTGGCCGCGCCACCCAGCAGGACGCCGTCCTGGTCACCGCCGAGCTGATCGCCGTCTCCGACGGTTTCGGGGATCGTGACGATCTCGCGGGGGCGGTCCTGACCGCGTACGCCGCGGGCGGGCTGAGCTCGGCGATCCAGGAGGTCTTCGCCGAGACGCCGAAGTCCGGCACCACCCTGACGGCGATCGACCTGCACGGCTCGACCGCACGGATCACCCACATCGGCGACGCGAGGGTCTACCTCGTACGAGACGGAGACGTACGTCAGGTCACCCATGACCACACGGTGGTCGCCGCCATGGTCGAGGCGGGCCAGCTGACGCTCGACGAGGCCCGCTCCCACGAGCACCGGGCCCTGCTCAACCGTGCCCTCGTGCCCGGGGTCGTCGCTGACGAGATCACGCTCGACCTGCTGCCCGGCGACCGGCTCGTGCTGAGCACCGACGGTGTCCACTCCTACGTGGACGACCTGGACGCGCTGATCACCGCCGAGGCCGGACCGCAGGAGATCGCCGATGCGGTTGCGGCCGCCGTCGTCGCTGCCGGGGAGCCGGACAACCACACCATCGTGGTTGCCGATCTGGCCTGACTTCTCAGGCAATCCCTGCACTTCTCTGGCAATGCAACGCCTGAGAAGTGCAGGCCTGAGAAATTTGTAGAGGCCGGTTAACCGGGTATCCCTGCGGCCTAGCCCCGCGGCCACCACCGACGTCTCGGCGGTGCAGGCTCCTCGCTCAACCCGGCGGCAGCAGCGGCGAACGAGTCGCGCAGGGAGGGATAGACGAGCTCGATCTCGGGGTGCTCGACGAGCGTCTGGGCGATCCGGCGGGTGAGCCGCTTGCCGACGGTGGCGATGTGCCGGACGACGGCGTCGACCTCCTCGTCGGTGAGCTGTTGCGGGTGGTAGGGCTTCGGCGGCTTCTCCCGCAGCAGCTCGCGCATGGGCTCGAGGGAGTCGATGTCGTAGCGCAGCGCCAGCGCGTGCAGCTCGTCGTCGGCGATCTTCCGGAGCCGTTCGTGGTCGGCGGGAGGGATCAGGGTGTAGGTGGTCGGTCCGAGCGGACAGGACTGGAGGTGGATGTCGAGGCGCTCCTGCAGCTGCGGCCCGAGCGGCAGGGCGTTGAGCGCGCGCTTGATCTCGAGCGCGTGCAGCGAGTAGGAGAGGTTGACCCTCGCCAACGACAGGTCACCGAGCTCGGTGGTGTCGATCCCGACGGTGTCGAACAGGTCGGTGAGCAGGTTGTCGCCGACGAAGAGCTCCGGCAGGTAGGGCCGGAGCACGAGCCGGGAGCGCACCGCCTCGGAGCCGAGCGCGCGGTAGAGGTGCTCGTGGCCCAGCCACCCGCCGTAGGCATCGGGGGACGGCTCGAACGGATCCACGTGCGCCAGCCGCTTGACCCGCTGGTTGTAGTCGGACTCGAGGAAGGCGAGGGGATCGCGGACGTACAGGACGAACCGGGCCTGCGGCGGCAGCAGCTCGGCGATCCCGGGAAGCTCGGGGAGGAAGGCCTCGGAGGAGAGCAGCAGCGTGTGGCAGCCGCTGCCCTCGAACTCCGCGAGTGTCCTGGCGACCTCGCGCGGCGAGGCCACGAAGAGATGGCCGGAGCGTTCCATGAGCGACCCGGCGTTGCCGGCGCTGATGCCGTTGGAGTCGACGCGGTGCTGGGGATAGAAGATGCCGGCCTTCGCGAGCTTCGCCGTGTGGGTGATGAAGAAGGACTGGACCGCGGAGGTGCCGGTCTTGGGGAGGCCGGCGTGGATGACGATGGACTTCACGGTGACCGATCGGGTAGGCGTCAGAGTGCCCACCGCGATCGGTCTACCGGTGCCGAGCACGGGTTCGCCGGGGATGGTGCGGAGGGCGACTCCACCGTATCGACTCACCTCCTCGAGGCAAGCCCCGCGCCGTCTATCCCAGATAACCCAGACTGCGGATCCGCCCGATCTCGTCACGGAGCTCGTCGTGGCCGGCGTTGTCCGCCGCCCTGCCGCCGGCGATGTAGTGGCTCTCCGTGGCAGCGGTGCCGTCGTAGACGACCGTGAACCGATGTCCGACACCCGCGTTGATGAGCCCGCCGAGGAGTGCGACCGGGTCGGAGCGGTCCTCCAGCGACAGCACTCGGGTGGTCTCCGGAACCCGCGGCGCTGCCGCGCCCGGAGCACCCACGGTGACCACCTGGTCCACGACGTACGCAGCCCCGGCTGCCGCCGCGATCGCGGCCGCCGCGGTGCCCCCTGCCGCGGCACCGACGAGCATCACGTGCGAGCCGGCGACGACGGCCTCCTCGATGGTCCGCGACGCGGTGGCGATGTAGTCGGAGAGGTCACCGGAGACGAGCCGCAGACGCCGGTTGCCGGCGTAGGGGCCCGGGAGGTAGGCGATGTAGCGGCCGGGCGCCGTCTCCTGGACGGCGACACCGGTCTCGACGGTCTCGAGGGTCCGGATCAGCTCCTCGATGCTGGCCGGGGTGGCCGCGGTGATGTCGCTGCCCGCGGTGTCCTCCTTGGTGGTGGCCAGCGCCCCGCCGACGTCGCGCAGCGCATGGCCGGCGTCGCTCGCGAACGTGTCGATGCCGGCGGCCCGCAGGGCGCCCGCGGTGGCTGCGGCAGCGTCGTCGCCGCGGGGGAAGTCGGCGGTGAGCAGCGAGCGGAGCTCGAGCGACTCGAGCAGCCCGCCACCGGTGGCGATGTGGTCCATCAGCTCGGGATGCCCCTGGGCGAGCTCACCGAGATAGGCGGTGACGCCCTCCCGGTCGAGCGCGTCGGTCTCGATCAGACCGGCCGACAGCAGCGACCCACCGAGCTCGACCTCGGGCGCGAGGTAGTCGAGCGCGTTGGCCGCGATCGCGCCCAGCGAGCGGCGTGCCGCCGCCTGCAGCTCGTCGATCCAGCGGTAGGTCTGCACCGTCGCGCGCACCGAGACCGCGTCGGCGTCGAGCGCCTGACCGAGACCGAGGATGCCACCCTTCTCGGAGGTCGCGGCGCGGATCTCCTCCTCGGCCGGCTCCCACGTCTTGGCGGAGAGCTCGGCGGAGGAGGTGACGTCGTCGTCGTTCAGGATCGCAGCCCCGAGCTCGGCCCACTCGCGCAGCTGCGCCCCGGCGTCGCCGATGGAGGCGGCCAGGCCGAGGATCTGCTCGTACTTGTCCTCCCGTCCGGCAGCGGGCGTCACCGGGTCGGGGGTGCCGCCCGGGACCGGTCCCAGGCGGTTGACTGGGTCGTTGACCGGGTTGTTGTCTGAAGAGCTCATCGGGCCACCTCCGCGAGAACAGGGGCAAGGTCTGCGGCGAGCTCGGACGGCTCCACGCTGCTGATCACCAGTGTCAGCTCGCCGTCGAGCGACACCGTACGCATCGAACGCCAGCCGTCGTTGACCAGCGTCCAGGAGACCGTGCCGATGAGCGGGGTCTCCGGGTCGGCGGTGGTCGCGACGACGGCACGGAGGCGCCCGTGGGCCTCGGTGGACAGCGCCTCGAGAGCGCTCGAGACGACCACGTCGCCCGCGGTCAGCACCGGGACCAGGTCGCCGCGTCCGGTGCGCAGCGCCTCGAAGACGGCGTCGGCGGTCGCGAACGGGACCTCGAGCTGGTCGGGCACCGCCGAGGTCAGCCGGGCGGTGTCGCTCGGCAGGGTGGCGGTGCGCCCGAGCTCGGTCGCCCAGGCGGCCGAGGGATACCAGGAGAGCTCGAAGACGAGGCCGTCCACGGTGGCGAGCGAGGCGGCCGCCTCGCCCTTCTGCCGGTGCCAGGCACGGCCACGACGGCCGTCGACGACGACGTCGAGGTCGATGACCACCTCCGGGGTCGCCAGCAGCCCGAGGGCACCGGCGATGCCGGCGTCCAGCGTGCCGTCGGCGGAGAGGAGGTCGCGCCGCTGCAGCGAGGTGCTGCCCTCCCCGAAGCCGGCGACCGCGCGGGCCAGGGCCTCGGCCTCGGCCGCCGCGCGGGTCTGTCCCAGCCGGGCGTCGAGCCCCTCCTCGCGGTGGGTCGCGACCTCGAACGGGAGCGGCGCCCCGATGGTCTCGCAGGCGTGGGTGAGCTCGGTGAGGGTCAGGCCGACCCGGCGGGGCACACCGGCCCACGGCTCGGTCGGCGCCGCCGGAGCGGGTCCCAGGTCGATCGTGGTCATCGAAGGGTGACCTCCAGCCAGTCCTTGTGGCCCGGCTCAGGGGCCTCGAATCCGTCGAGCTTGCCGTCGACGGTCAGCGCCTCGGCGCGCGCCTCGACCTCGGCGATCTGCTCCTTGAGCAGGTCGACCTGCTTGAGGTGCTTGGCCAGGGCGTCGGAGGCGCGATCGTGCTGCTCGGCCGCGCTCCGCAGCGCGGTGGCACGCTCCTTCATCCGTCCACGGAGGGACTCGGCAGCCCGCCCGTGCCAGGGCACCGCCTCGGCCTGGCTCACCAGCTTGTCGGCACTCGCGCGGATGTCATCCGCCTGCTCACGCAGACGGTTCACCCGACGACGGATCACGTCGCTGTCGCCGTACATATCCCTCCTCGGACAGATCTCTGTGATGGTCCTACCCCGCCGAAGAGTTTCTAAACGTAAAATCGTGAACTTTCTCAAATTCACGCGCGATGTCTACCGGAGCACGGTGGAGAGGCGGTCGAGACCCTGCTCGATCTCGGCGGCCGAACCGGCGAAGGAGAGACGTACGAAGCGGTGTCCGTCGACCGGGTCGAAGTCGATCCCGGGCGCCATCGCGACGCCGGTGCGGTCGAGGATCTGGTGGCACCAGGCCATGGTGTCGTCGGTCCAGCGGCTGACGTCGGCGTAGACGTAGAAGGCGCCGTCTGCCGGGGCCATCTCGGTGACGCCGAGCGAGCGGAGACCGTCGAGCAGGACACCACGGTTGGTGGCGTAGCGGGTCACGTGGCTGTCGAGCTCGGCGTAGGCGTCCGGGGTGAACGCCGCCACCGCGGCATGCTGGGCCAGCGCCGGCGGGCAGATGGTGAAGTTGCCGACCAGCACGTCGATCGCGCGTCGCAGATGGGCCGGGGCGAGCAGCCAGCCGATGCGCCACCCGGTCATCGAGAAGTACTTGGAGAACGAGCCGAACACGACGGCATCGCGCGAGGTCTCCCAGGCGCTGCGGCCACGACTACCGTCCCCACCGTAGGTCAGGCCGTGGTAGATCTCGTCCGAGATCAGCTGGATCCCGGCCTCCTCGCAGTAGCGCGCCAGCGCCGCCAGCTCCGCAGGGAGCAGCATCGTCCCGGTCGGGTTGGCCGGGCTGGCCACCACGAGCCCCTTCAGCCCGACGCTCTCGTGCAGCTCCCGCACCTGCTCCACGGTCGGCTGGAACCGCTCGGCCGCACCGGTCGGGATCTCCACGACCTCGCACCCCAGGGCCGCGAGCACGTTGCGGTAGCAGGGGTAGGACGGCCGAGCCATCGCCACCTTGTCCCCGACGTCGAAGGCCGCCAGGAAGCTGGCCAGGAACCCGCCGCTGGCGCCCGTCGTGACGATCACGTCCTCGGGGGACACCTCGATCCCGTGCCAGGCGCGGTGATGCCCCGCGATCGCCTGGCGCAGCTCGAGGATGCCGGTCGCCGGCGTATAGCCCAGCGGGTCACCGCTCTGCAGCAGCCGCACCGCCTCGGCGGTGACCGCCTGCGGCGCCCCGGTCGACGGCTGCCCCGAGGTGAGCGAGATGAGATCGCCGTACGTCCGCTGCCGCTGTGCCGCCCGCTCGAGCATGTCCATCACGTGAAAAGGAGGCACGTTCGCGCGTTGGGCAACAGTCAGACGGTCCATAGGGGCAAACATTAGGATGCAGTCCCAGAGGTCGGAGGGGGGCCCGGCGTACATGAGCGAGCGTCAGCGAGCGACAGTCCGGTCCTCCATGCGGCCGCCTCCGTACTCTTGCGCTCGCGCTACGGGGGCGGCCGCATGAGCTTCGACGTCCACCAGCTCGACATGTTCGTGCTGGTCGGCTCCCTGGTCACGCTCCTGGCGATCCTTGCCGTGCGGGTCTCGACGAAGGCCGGGCTGCCCTCGCTGCTGATGTACCTGCTGATGGGCGTCCTGCTGGGCGAGTCGGTGCTCGGGATCCGGTTCGACGACGCCGCGCTCGCGCACGCCCTCGGCTTCGGGGCGCTGGCCCTGATCCTGGCCGAAGGTGGTCTGACGACCTCGTGGAAGGACGTACGTCCCGCCTTCGGTCTCGGCCTGATGCTGGCCACGATCGGGGTGGTGGTCTCGATCGGGATCGTCGCGGTGGGGGCGCACTATCTGCTGGGGCTCTCCTGGCAGCTGGCGTTCCTGCTGGGCGCGGTGACCTCGCCGACCGACGCGGCCGCGGTGTTCTCGGTGCTGCGGGTGGTGCCGCTGCCCAAGCGGCTGACTGGTGTCCTCGAGTCGGAGTCAGGGCTCAACGACGCCCCGACCGTGGTGATCGTGACGCTGATCGCAAGCGGCGCGATCGGGGAGAACCATCCGGTCGTCGTGGCCGGGATCGTGGTCGGCGAGCTGCTGCTGGGCATCGTGGTCGGCCTGCTGGTCGGCTTCGGCGGTGCGTGGCTGATGCGCAGAGCCGCGCTGCCCTCCGCCGGTCTCTACCCGCTGGCCGTGATGACGCTGGCGTTCCTGGCCTACGGCGGGTCGGCATGGCTGCACGGGTCCGGCTTCGCGGCGATCTACGTGGCCGCCCTCGTGCTCGGCAACGCCGACCTGCCCCACCGCGGCGCGACCAGGTCCTTCGCCGAGGGCGTCGCCTGGCTGGCCCAGATCGGGCTCTTCGTGATGCTCGGGCTGCTGCTGTCCCCGGGGCGTATCGACCTGACGACGATCGGACTCGCGCTGGCCGCCGGGCTGATCCTGACCCTGCTCGCCCGGCCCGCGTCCGTGCTGGTCAGCACGGTGGTCTCCCGGATGACGTGGCGCGAGACGGCGTTCGTCTCCTGGGCCGGGCTCCGTGGCGCCGTCCCGATCGTGCTCACCACCATCCCCCTGGCCGAGGGCGTCGACGGTGCCGAGGAGCTCTTCGACCTGGTCTTCGTGATGGTCGTCGTCTATACGCTGCTGACCGGTCCGACGCTGCCGTGGGCCGCCCGGGTCCTCGGCGTCGCCCGTCCGAACGACCCGCGCTCGCTCGATCTCGATGTCGCGCCGCTGGAGCAGATCGCGGCGGACCTGATCCAGCTCCGGATCCCGCGCGAGTCACGTCTCCACGGCGTCGAGGTCGGCGAGCTGCGGCTGCCCATGGGATCGTCGGTGTCGCTGCTCATCCGCGACGGAAAGACCCTGGTTCCGGAAGGAACGACGGTCCTCCGTGCCCGTGACGTCGTCCTGGTCGTCGTGCCCCGTCACCACCGTGAGCAGGTCGAACGGCGTCTCGAGCTGGTCAGCCGGAAGGGCCGGCTGGCGGGCTGGCTCCGCTGAGCCCTACTCCACGAGCCCTACTCCACCGGGGTCTACTCGACCGGCGGGCTGCAGATGGTGCCGTCGGCCTTGGCGGTGACGGTCTTCTCGCCGCCGGTGACCTCGGGGAAGTGCTCGCCGGTGACGACCACGATGCCGGGGACGTCGTACTTCTTCTCGACGATCTTCGCGTCGCCGAGCCAGCTCGCGACGAGCGCCGCGGAGGGCGCGTCCTTGTCGGGCGTCCAGACCTCGACGGTCTTCAGCCGGGTGCCGCTGGGAGCGTTGCCGGTCCGACCCTTGACGAAGCCCTCGTCGACGAGGTCCGTCATCGCCCGGGTGGCGAGCCCGGCCCGGGTGCTCGCGTTGAGCACGGTCACGACCACCTGCGACGGGTAGACCTCGGAGCCCTTCTTGACCGGGGTGTCGACGCACGGCCCGACATCCACCTTCTGCGGGAAGGGCGCGGTCATCGCCTTCCATCCCCAGGCACCGGCCAGAGCGACCGCGGCCGCGAGGACGGCGAGGATGATGAACGTACGAAGTCCCGTGAGGGCCGAATCGAGCATGGGGCCGAGCCTAACTGCTCGGAACCCCCTAGCCGAGGCTGTGCACGCGGGCGTGGAGCACGTTGCGCTGCTGCAGCGCCGCACGGAGCGCCCGGTGGAGCCCGTCCTCGAGGTAGAGCTCGCCGTTCCACTCCACGACATGGGCGAAGAGGTCGCCGAAGAACGTCGAGTCCTCGTTGAGCAGAGCCACCAGCTGGAGGGTGTCCTTGGTGGTCACCAGCTCGTCGAGACGTACCGTCCGAGGAGGCAGCGCGGCCCACCCCTTGGTCGTCAGACCATGGTCAGGGTAGGGGCGAGAATCGCCGACACGCTTGAAGATCACCCTCGTGACTGTATCGCCCCACCACCAAATACCAACATAGAGTCCTCGTCATGACGGATGCTGCTGCTCTCTCAGAAGCGGTCGGGCCCGGCTACCAATTCGAGGGTCCTGCCCTCGAGCTCGGGGGGCTGATGGCGGACGCTGAGACGTTGACGGAGACGCCGATCCGCATTCCTTTGGGGATGCTGAACAGGCATGGCCTGGTCGCCGGTGCGACCGGCACGGGAAAGACGAAGACCCTGCAGCTGCTCGCCGAGCAGCTCTCCGCGGCCGGGGTCCCGGTGTTCGCGGCCGACATCAAGGGCGACCTCTCCGGTCTGGCCGCCCCGGGCGCGTCGAGCGAGAAGCTGACCGCCCGAGCGGCCTCTGTGGGGCAGGCGTGGCAGGCGCGCGGGTTCCCCGTCGAATACTTCGCGCTCGGTGGCGAGGGCACCGGCATCCCGGTCCGGGTCACGGTCGACGGCTTCGGGTCGACGCTCCTCTCCAAGGTCCTGGGGCTCAACGAGACCCAGGAGTCCTCCCTCGGGCTCGTCTTCCACTACGCGGAGAAGGCCGGCCTCAAGCTGATCGGGCTCGACGACCTGCGGGCGGTGCTCCAGTGGCTGGTCTCCGACGAGGGCAAGGCCGATCTCAAGGGCCTGGGCGGCCTCTCGTCCTCGACGGCAGGGGTGATCCTGCGTACGCTCATCGCCTTCGCCGACCAGGGCGCGGACGAGTTCTTCGGTGAGCCCGCCTTCGCCGTCACGGATTTCGTACGCAACGACGGCGACGCCGGGATCATCTCGCTGCTCGAGCTGCCCAACCTGCAGGACCGGCCGGCGATCTTCTCGACCTTCCTGATGTGGCTGCTCGGCGAGCTCTTCCGGGCGCTGCCCGAGGTCGGCGACGTCGACAAGCCGAAGCTGGTCTTCTTCTTCGACGAGGCACACCTGCTCTTCAACGACGCCTCCGACGCGTTCCTCGACCAGATCACCAACACGGTCCGGCTGATCCGTTCCAAGGGGGTCGGGGTCTTCTTCGTCACCCAGAAGCCGACCGACGTGCCGGAGGACGTGCTGGGTCAGCTCGGCTCGCGCATCCAGCACCAGCTGCGGGTCGCGACGCCCAACGACGCCAAGGCGCTCAAGGCGAGCGTCAACACCTACCCGACCTCCTCCTACGACGACCTCGGCGCCGTCATCCAGACGCTCGGGATCGGCGAGGCGATCGTGACCGTCATGAACGAACGCGGCGCGCCGACACCGGTCGCCTGGACCCGGCTGCGGGCGCCGGAGTCGCTGATGGGCCCGGCGGAGGCGGCGGCCATGACGGCCGCGGTCGCGGCCTCGCCGCTGGCACCGAAGTACTCCACGGTCGTCGAGGTCGAGTCCGCCGTCGACCAGCTCAAGGCGAAGACGGACGCGGCAGCCGCCGCCCAGAAGGCCGAGGCCGAGGAGAAGGCTGCCCAGAAGGCTGCCCAGAAGACCGCTCAGAAGACCGCCGCGAAGAAGCCCTCCGGCTCGCGGTCCCGGTCGCGTGACGACGACTCGATGATCGAGACGGTGGTGAAGTCGACCGCCTTCAAACAGGCCGCGCGCACCGCCGCCAGGGAGCTCGTCCGGGGACTCTTCAAGCGCCGCTGATGGTGATTGGCTCGGGCATGGGCAGTGTCTCTATCGTCTGCTCATGCCCGACCTGCTCCTCCGGAACGTACGCATCGTTCCGCTCTCACCTCGGGCGAACGTGCCCGCCGGGGTGGTTGACGTCCTCGTCGCCGACGGTGTCGTGTCGGCGGTCGGAGAAGGCCTGTCGCGACCGGATGGTGTCGAGGCGTACGACGCCGGTGGCCGCTGGCTCGTGCCGGGACTGTGGGATGCCCACACCCACCTCGGCCAGTGGACGCTGCGGGCCAGCAGGCTGGACCTGCACGGCACCCGTTCGCCCGCCGAGGCGCTGGCTCGGGTCGCGGCTGCGGCCCGCGATGTCCAGCCGGGCGAGGCGATCGTCGGGATGGGTCACTCGGCCGGCACCTGGGACCGCTGGGGCACCGTCTCCGAGCTCGACTCGGTCACCGGCGGCATCCCCGCGATCCTGGTCAACCACGACTTCCACCACGCCTGGCTGAACACCGCCGCGCTCGATGCCCTGGAGCTGCCGCGCCGTGAGGACATGGTGCAGGAGACGGAGTGGTACCAGGCCTATCCGCGGGTCGCGGAGCTCTTCGAGACCAGTGGGAGCACCCCGGCGGCCTACCGCCGCATGCTCACCCGCACCGCCGCGCTCGGCGTGGTCGGGATGACCGACTTCGAGGTCGGCGTCCGGCTCGACGACTGGCGCTCGCGGTGGGCGTCGGGCTGCGACCTGGTCCGCATCCGGGTGGCGACGTACGCCGACCAGCTGGACGAGGCGATCGCCTCGGGTCTCCGCACCGGCGAGCCGCTGATCGAGGGTGACGACCGGCTCACGATGGGACCGCTCAAGATCATCAGCGACGGCTCGCTCGGCACCCGGACGGCCTGGTGCTGCGACCCGTACGCCGACGACCCCGACAGCTGCGGAGCGCCGAACCAGTCACCGGACGAGCTGCAGGGGCTGCTGGCCAAGGCCCATGCGGCGGGGCTCGAGGTGGCCACGCACGCGATCGGTGACCGGGCGGTGTCGGAGGCACTGGCGGCGTACGCGGCGACGGGGGCGCGGGGGAGCATCGAGCACGCCCAGCTCGTACGTCACGAGGATCTGCCGCTGATGGCCCGGCTCGGTATCACCGCCTCCGTGCAGCCGGCGCACATCCTGGACGACCGGGAGATGACCGAGGACGTCTGGCCGGGGCGGGAGGAGCGCTGCTTCGCGACCCGCTGGATGCTCGACGAGGGCGTCCGGGTGGCGCTCGGGTCCGATGCCCCGGTCGCGCCGCTCGACCCGTGGCTGGCGATCGCGGCGGCCGTCGGTCGCTCCCGTGACGGCAAGGAGCCGTGGCACCCGGAGCAGGCCCTCACCGCCCAGGAGGCGTTGGCGGCCTCGGTGGACGGTCAGCCCACCGTCGCTCCCGGATCTCGCGGTGATCTGGCCGTGCTCGACGTCGACCCGCTGCGCGCGTCGGTCGGAGATCTCGCCGCGGTCGCCCACGGCGGGGTCGTGCTGACCACGGTCGGCGGGCGGATCGTCCACCGCAGCGAGTAGGAGCCCGAGGAAATTGCGAAGGCCCGGCCGTCGTCGGCCGGGCCTTGCGCTACGGGATCGTGGATCCCCCCATTGAGACGCTGGTCAGGCGGACCAGCGCACCGAGTCGTCGACGAAGTCGGCGAACACGTGGACTCCGCGCAGGTCCTGACGCTCGTCCATGAGCTTCGTCAGGGCACTGGCGTGCCGGAACTTGAGGCTGCGCTGCTTCGCGGAGCTGTTGTTCGCCTCAGGCTGGGTCGCGGTGAGTGTTTCCATCGAGGTCCCCCCTACAACGGATAGATGGTGTGCATCGTGGGTTTGTCCTGCGCATCAAGCATCCCGCCCCTAAGTCGCGGGCAGGTTGTTTGAACGTTACAAGCCGGTTTCGGTAAAAGAAATGCCTGTGGATGCCTGTCCTGGTATCTGCCGAGCGATAGGGCCGAATCTCGCTAGACAAAGGGGACGGAGGGTCAGTCGGACGCGGATCTGAGCGAGTCGACCGCCTGCCGAGCGTGCGCGAGGAGCCGCAGCGCGGCGCTCGCGTCGGGCAGGTTCGGCTTCGGGGACCAGAGCTCGTCGGCGTCGCTGATCGGACCGGCCCCGTCGATGATCGGGTCGAGATCGGTCACCAGCGCACCCTTCGACGGGTCACCGGCCAGAGCCGAGCGGATCACTCCGTGGTCGATCGGGGAGTCCGAGGCGATCA
Source organism: Nocardioides luteus (assembly GCF_000960475.2). Taxonomy (GTDB): domain Bacteria; phylum Actinomycetota; class Actinomycetes; order Propionibacteriales; family Nocardioidaceae; genus Nocardioides; species Nocardioides luteus_A. The sequence goes on from NZ_JZDQ02000015.1 coordinate 126,565, forward strand.
GGGTGGCGTTGCCGAACCGCGCGCCCGCGAGCGCGGACCCCTGCACGATCATCGCGACATGCTCGAAGACCGTACGCAACGTGGCGAGCTCGCGACGGGTGAAGAGCAGCTCGGGGCCGGCGACGGAGTTCAGCACCAGCCGGCCACCCTCGCGCAGTGCACGGCGCGCCGCGGTCATGCACTCCAGCGAGGTGAACGCCGGCGGGATCCGGTTGCCGACGAAGACGTCGATGACGATGACGTCGTGCTCCGAGCCGGGATGGGCCTCGAGCCACGAGCGGGCCTCGGCGGTCTCCATGGTGATGCCGTCGGGGAGTGGGAACCGTGACCGGGTGAGCTCGACCAGCGCGGGCTCGAGCTCGACGACCGTCTGCGCGGCCGCGGGCCACCGGTGGGCGACCGCGCGGGGGAGCGCGAGCAGCGCTCCGCCCAGGTGCGCGGCCGTGCCAGGTGCCTGGTCTCCGAACGCGGCCAGCATCCAGCGGATCGAGGCGAGCTTCGGCGGCTGTGCCGGGTCCCCGAGATGGGACTGCGAGACACCGTCGATCGCGATGACCCAGCCATCCTCCTTGCGTACGAGATCGGCGGTGCTGCCGTCCGAGAAGACGATGCGCTCGGGGCTCCCGGATGGCCCGGAGGGTGTTGACATACGTCGATCCTGCCAGACACCATCGCGCCCGAGCCGGGACATTCCGGTAGCCTTCTGGCGTTGTTGTTCAGGCGCCGAAAAATACTCGGACATCGGGCGTAGGGAGTTCTTGCGGTGGAGATATGGGAGGTCGCCGAACACGACGACCGCATCGAGGGTCTCACCGCCGACGGGAAGCCGGACCCGGCCTACGCCGCGTCGCTCGGGCTGAAGGATGCTCCGCTGGGCCGTCGTGCGCTCGGTGCCGGCGTCGACATCGTCTGCTACGCGCTCCTGCAGATCCCCTATCTGGTCTTCACCCTCCCGCTGCTGCTGAAGCTGGCCCAGGGCAAGTTCGGCTTCGCCCGGTTCCTCAGCCACCCCGACTTCATGCTGGCGGCGATCGCCGGCGGCGCGACCATCCTGCTGAGCCTGATCTTCATCGTCCTCCAGATCGTCTTCCACGGCCGCCGCGGCGTCACGCTGGGCAAGGCCGTCGCCGGCGTCCGCTCGGTCAACGTCAAGACGCTCGAGCGGCCCGGGATCGGTCGTGCCTTCCTGCGCGCCCTGGTGCTGTGGGGCTCCGGGATCATCCCGATCGCTCCGATCGCCTTCCTCGCCTCCCCGCTCTTCGACAAGGAGAACCGCGGCCGAGGCTGGCACGACAAGGTCGCCGAGACCTGGATGGTCGACGTACGTGAGGGCCTCGACCCCTACGACGAGAAGCGGATGCGCATCGCCCGGAAGACGGTCGCGGCGGCGCCCGTCGCCGAGCGGAAGTCGCTGCCCTCGCTCAGCACCCCCAACGACCACGACGCCGGCAGCTACCGTCCCGCGGGCCGCGTCAGCGCCGGTGTGCTCGGGGTGTCCCGTCCGAAGGCGAAGCAGGAGGACCGCGGTGCCTCTCCCGGCGGTTCGCTCGCGACCCCGCCGTCCGGACCGGTGGCGCCGAAGCCGGTGACACCCTCCATCCCGGTATCGCGCGCGGTGCCGCCGCCCCACCAGGGCCAGACCGTGCCCCCGCCGCCCTCGACCCCGACTCCCACGCCGCACCCGACGCCCTACCCGACTCCGGCGCCGACTCCGACGCCCACCCCGGCGCCCACCCCGACTCCGACGCCGCACCCGACGCCGGCCCCGACTCCGACGTCGCACCCGACGCCGGCGCCGACGCCGCTGCCCACGTCCGGTGGCCAGCAGCCTCCGGTGCAGCCGCGCGAGCGGGGCATCATGCTCAAGGTCGACTCCGGTGAGCGGATCCCGGTCTCCGGTCTGGTGCTGGTCGGCCGCGACCCGGCTCTGACGGAGAACACGCTGGGTGCGCGCACCGTCTCGATCATCGACGTCTCGGTCTCGAAGACCCACATGTCCCTGCGTCCCAGCGGCGACGGCGTCGAGGTCACCGACCGGGGCTCGACCAACGGCACCGTGGTGATCCACGAGGGTGCCACCCGGCGGCTGAAGGCCTGGGAGCCGGTGCTGGCGCCGGTCGGCGCGATGATCCGCTTCGGTGACCGCTCGGCTCTGGTGCGCCGCGGGTGACCGCGGCCCCGGCTGCACCGTCGTGCAGCAGCATGATCTTTTCGCACGTTGACGAGGGGAACGAAGGATGAAGGTCAAGCTCACTCTGCACCGGCCCGGTGTCGCGCCTGCAGATGTGATCGTCACAGCTGACTCCACGGCCACCGCTGGTGACGTCGCTCGGCACATCGCCGACGCGGACCCGGCTCGTTCGATCATCGCGGGTGAGCACGACGTCCTGACCCTCGCAGTCGCCCCGCCGACCGCGGAGCGGATGGAGCCGCTCCAGCACGACATCCCGATCGGTGAGGCTCCGATCGGGTCCGGGTTCGCCGCTGCGGTGGTCAACCTGGGACCGGACAGCGAGGCGACCGGCTCGCGGCGTAAGAGCGTCGGCGTGCTGCGGGCGATCGACGGTCCGGTGCGCGGTCAGGCGTTCCCGCTGGTCACGGGCCACGCCTCGATCGGTCGCGGCCCCGAGAACGACATCGTGCTCGCCGACCCGATGGTCTCCAAGCGTCACGCCCGCATCGAGGTGGACCGCTCGGTCGAGCTGGTCGACCTCAACTCCGCCAACGGTGTCGTCGTCGACGGCACGCAGGTCTCCCGCGTACGTCTGGCGCCGGACACGCCCGTCGTCATCGGCAGCACGACGCTGGTCATGCAGCTCTCCCAGGACTTCCTCGACACGGTCGAGGACCCGGTGCTCGAGCGCGGTGGCGGCCTGCTCTTCAACCGCAGCCCGCGGGTCGACGTCCGCTACCCCGGCACCGAGCACCCGCCGCCGTGGATGCCGACCGAGATGCAGAAGAAGCTGTTCCCGTGGTTCGTGCTGATCGCGCCGATCATCATGGCGCTCGCGATCTACGCGATGACGGGCCGCACCCGGGCGCTGCTCCTGGTCGTGATGACGCCGATGATGGCGGTCGGCAACTACATCAACCAGCACCGTCAGGCCGGCGCGAAGCAGGACCACGAGATCGAGCTCTTCGAGCGGCAGTTCGAGAAGCTGGAAGAGGTCTTCTACCGCAGCAAGCCCGAGGAGGAGCTGGCCCGCAACGAAGAGGTCCCGCCGGTCGCGGAGGTCTTCGAGCAGGCGATGCAGCTCGGTCCGCGGCTGTGGACCCGCCGCCCCGAGCACTGGAACTTCCTGGCCGTACGTCTCGGCACCACCCGCGCTCTGTCCCGCAACACCATCGCGGAGCGCGACACCCAGAACGGCCTGCCCGAGTTCATCGAGCGCATCGACCGGCTGAAGGAGCGCTACAAGTACGTCGACGACGTGCCGCTCCTGGAGTCGCTGCCCGCGGTGGGCTCCGTGGGTGTCGCCGGCCCGGCCGGTCCGGCCGCGGACGCGATGCGTGGGCTCGCGGTGCAGCTCTTCGGTCTGCACGCTCCCAACGAGGTCGTGACCGTCGCCTTCGCCGACCCGGACTGGGTCGAGGAGTTCGAGTGGCTCAAGTGGCTGCCGCACACCACCTCGGAGACCAACCGGTTCAAAGACATGCCGCTGGCCGACTCCGCGCCGACGGCCAACGCGCTGCTCAGCGCGCTGGAGGAATACATCATGCGCGCCGGCCGGACCGCGGAGCACCGCGGCCCGTTCCCGGAGAAGTGGAACCCGATGCAGTACGGCACCGACGTCGCTCGGGCCGGCGAGGAGACCAACGCACGGGTGCAGGTCTCGATCATCGTCTTCGTCACCAACGACGCACCGGTGGACAGGGCCCGGCTGGTCCAGGTCCTCGAGCGCGGAGCCGATGTCGGCGTACACGCTGTCTTCATGTCCGCCACGGTCGAGGCGCTGCCGGCGGTGTGCCGCAGCTACCTGGACGTCAGCAACGGTCTGGAGCGCGCCACCGTCGGCCTGGTCCGCAACGGCGACCTCTACGAGGGCGTCACCGTCGAGGGCGTCTCCAACGCCTACATGGACATGTTCGCCAAGCGGCTCGCGCCGGTGGTGGACGCCAGCACCGTCGTCCACGACTCCTCCGACCTGCCCAACTCGGTCGGCTTCCTGTCGCTGGTCGGCAACGAGGTCGCCGAGGACCCGCACTCCGTCGTGGAGCGCTGGCGGCAGAACAACTCGATCATCGACCGCTCCGACCGGCCGCGCCCGCGGTTGAAGAAGGCCGGGAACCTGCGTGCCATCATCGGCCAGGGTGCCTCGGACGCGATGACGCTCGACCTGCGTACGCAGGGCCCGCACGCCCTCGTCGGCGGCACCACCGGTGCCGGTAAGTCCGAGTTCCTGCAGGCGTGGGTGCTCGGTATCGCCTCGGCGCACTCGCCCGACCGGGTGACGTTCCTCTTCGTCGACTACAAGGGTGGTTCGGCCTTCGCCGACTGCATCGAGCTGCCGCACTGCGTCGGTCTGGTGACCGACCTGAGCCCGCACCTCGTGCGCCGCGCCCTGACCAGCCTCAAGGCCGAGCTGCACTATCGCGAGCACCTCTTCAACCGGAAGAAGGCCAAGGACCTCCTCGAGCTGGAGAAGCGTCAGGACCCGGAGTGCCCGCCCGCGTTGGTGCTGGTCATCGACGAGTTCGCCGCGCTGGCCGGCGAGGTGCCGGAGTTCGTCGACGGTGTCGTCGACATCGCTCAGCGAGGCCGTTCGCTCGGCATCCACCTGATCATGGCGACCCAGCGCCCGGCCGGTGTCATCAAGGACAACCTGCGGGCCAACACCAACCTCCGTGTCGCGCTGCGGATGGCCGACGAGACCGACTCCAAGGACGTCGTCGACGACCCGATCGCGGGGACCTTCCCGCCGTCCATCCCCGGCCGCGGCATCGCGAAGACCGGACCTGGTCGCCTGACGCCGTTCCAGTCGGCCTATGCCGGCGGTTGGACGCGTGACGACGAGGTGGTCACCGCCGACGTGAAGGTGGCCGAGCTCAAGTTCGGTTCGATCACCGAGTGGGAGCCGGAGCGTCCGCCGGAGAGCGACTCGCACGACGAGGACCTCGGTCCCAACGACCAGAAGCGGATCGTGGCCAACCTGATCAAGGCCTCGGCCACCGCCGGTCTGATGACCCCGCGGCGTCCGTGGCTCGACGACCTGGCCTCGGTGGTCGACATGCGCGACCTGCCGCTGGAGGGGGACGGGCAGATCCTGCTGGGTCTCGCCGACATCCCGGAGCGTCAGCAGCAGAACGCGATCTACTTCAGCCCCGACCGCGACGGCTCCCTGCTCATCTTCGGGTCCTCCGGTTCGGGCAAGTCGACGCTGCTGAAGACGATCGCGACCGCCGCCGGCGCCCGTCCGGAGCTCGGGTCGGTCCAGGTCTACGGTCTCGACTTCGCCTCCGGCGCCCTCGGCGCCATCGAGCGTCTCCCGCACGTCGGCTCGATCATCGACGGCGACGACGCCGAGCGTCTGCAGCGGCTGATGCGCACCCTCGAGCGGGAGATGGACCGCCGCTCGGAGCTGTTCTCCAAGGCCGCTGCGGCGAACCTCACCGAATACCGTGAGATCGCCGACCAGTCGATGCCGCGCATCCTGCTGCTGATCGACAACTACCCCGAGTTCAAGAAGGAGTGGGAGATCGCCGCCGGTCGCGCGCCGTTCTACCAGTCCTTCATGCGGGTCCTCGGCGAGGGCCGTCCGCTCGGCATCCACGCGGTGATCACCGCCGACCGGTCCGGGTCCGTTCCGACGGCCGTCTTCGCGAACATCCCGCGCCGTGTCGTCATGCGGCTCTCCGACCCGAGCCAGTACGTGCTCGTCGGAGCACCCAAGGACGTACTCAACGAGCAGTCGGTGCCCGGCCGCGCCGTCGTCGACAAGGCCGAGGTGCAGCTCGCCGTGCTCGGCGGCACCACCAACGTCGCCGAGCAGACCAAGGCGCTCGACGAGCTGGTCTCCCAGCTCCGGGCACAGGGCGTACGGGAGGTCGGCGAGATCGGCGCCCTGCCGACGAAGATCCTCAGCCGGGATCTCCCTGCCCAGGCGAACGGCCAGCCCGTCTTCGGTATCTCCGACGACACCCTGTCGGCGCGCGGCTTCGACCCGATCGGCTCGTTCATCATCACCGGTCCGCCGCAGTCGGGTAAGACGAACGCCCTCAAGGCGCTCGTCGAGTCCGTCGAACGCTTCGACCCCGAGGTGAAGCTGTTCCACCTCGGCAGCCGCCGCGCCCTGCTCGGCGACTTCCGGCCCTGGGTACGCAGCGCCACCCGCCCCGACGACGAGAAGGCGCTCGTCACCGAGCTCGCCGAGATCGTCGCCGACGAGTCCTTCCCCGGCCGCATCATGATCGTCGCCGAGGACATGACCCACCTGGCCGACGGCCCCGCCGACCGCCCGATGCGCGCCCTGCTCCAGGCGATCAACAACTCCGACCACCTGTTCATCGGCGACGCCGACGTCACCCGTGCCGGCGGCGGCTCGGGTGTCATGGGTGAATGGAAGGCCGCGCGCCAGGGCATCGTGCTCAAGCCGGACACCTACGACGGCGACACGCTGTTCAAGGTCCCGTTCGGCAAGCTCAAGCGCACCGACTTCCCGGCAGGCCGCGGAATCTTCGTCCAGGCGGGTCGCATGGTGACCATGCAGATGCCTCTGGCGAGCGACTCCGAGAACTCCGCATGAATCTGACAACGAATTCCTTTTTACCCTTCACATGCTTGTGAAGGGTGGCCTACGGTGGCCAGCGGCGTTCCGACGGGCGTCACCTCATGAAAATCCCGGGAAAGGCAACAAGCGATGAGTGATTTCGGCG
>NZ_JZDQ02000016.1 GCF_000960475.2 Nocardioides luteus
CCCACACCAGCCCTGAAGAACGGTTACGTGCAGGGTGGTCTCGACAAGCTCGACCACCGGTGCGGTACCTGTCCGCGACACACCAGGTCGCAGCAACGGCCGGCGAAGCCGGCGCCCGCGGGCCTTCCTTGCCGCCGGACCGGATCGAGACCCTCGAAAGCGGGTCGGCGGCCCACACCAGCCACGAAGAATCGGTCACGCGCAGGGCGGTCTCGACAAGCTCGACCACCGGAGCATCACCGGTCCGCGACACACAAGCTGCTGCAGCACCCAACGACGCCAGCGCCCGCAGAGCGTCCTTGACGCCGGACCAGATCGAGACCTCAAGAACGGGTAGGCGGCCCACACCGGCCACGCAGCAACAGTCACACGCGGGCGTGGTCTCGACAAGCTCGACCACCGAGGCATCACCGGTCCGCGATACACCAGGTCGCCACAACACCCGGCAGCGCCCGCAGGACGCCCACGACAGCTGTCCAGCCCGAGAAGACCCTCAAGACCGGGTCGGCAGCCCACACCCGCATCGAAGAACCGTCCCGCACAAGGTGGTCTCGACAAGCTCGACCACCGGGCAGCACCGGCCTACCCGCCCGACGTAACCATCCGTCCATCACCCGAGAGCACGCCCTCTGCCGCCCGAGGATCACCCAGCTGCCGCCGAACAGCGAGCGCAGCAGCACGCCCGGCACGACTGGCCCCGATGGTGCTCGCAGACGGCCCATAGCCGACGAGCTGGACGCGAGGATCGTACGCAGCAGTGACAGCCGTCTGGACGTCCGCGGACTCGCGCAGCAGCGGGATCCCACCGTGTGAGCTGCGCAGATGGAGGGGCGCGAGATGCGTGATGGCGGGCCGGAACCCGGTCGCCCACAGGATCGCGTCGACCGGCTCGAAGGCGCCGGACTCCCAGCGCAGCCCGGACGGCTCGATCCGCGAGAACATCGGCAGCCGGCGCTCGTAGACCCCGAGCCGCGCGGCCTCCTGCTCCTGCGGCCGCAACGAGAGCCCGGTGACGCTGACGACGCTGGCCGGCGGCAGCCCGGCCTCGACCCGCTCCGCGACCAGCGTCACCGCCTCCCGCCCGCGATCGGCGTCGAAGTCGGAGCGCCAGACGGGTTCGCGCCGGGTGATCCAGAGCACCGAGGTGAGCGGCGCGAGCTCGCCGAGGAACTGCACCGCCGAGGCTCCCCCACCGACGACCGCGACACGCTTCCCGACGAAGTGAGCAGCACCGGGATAGTCGTGGGTGTGCACCTGCTCCCCGAGAAAGCTCGTGGCTCCCGGGTAGTGCGGGACGAACGGCCGCGTCCAGGTCCCGGTCGCATTGACCAGCGTGCGGGTGAACCAGGTCCGCCCGTCGGCGGAGTGCACCGCGAGCAGGTCTCCGACGGAGGTCACCGACGTCACCGAGACCGGACGCTCCACCGGAAGATCGTGCAGGGACTCGTAGAGCCCGAACCAGCTCGGCACTGCGACGTTGGCCCGCTCGCCGGAGTCCCCCGGCGCCCGCCCGTCGGGAAGGTCGGCCACGCCGTGCACGTCGTGCATGGTCAGCGAGTCCCAGCGGTGCTGCCAGGCGCCGCCGGGGCGCCGCTCGGCGTCGAGCACGACATGGCGTACGCCCAGCCTGCTGAGGTGGTAGGACGCCGACAACCCGGCCTGGCCGGCACCGATCACCACTGATTCGTAGCTCTCCACAGACACCTCAACAACGCACCGAAAAAATTCCATACCCACGGAATGCTGCGGGAACACGTTCTACTTGACTACCCTCGACTGAGACTCGGGATCGGGAGGTCGGACACGATGGATCAGGCACCATGACAGCGACCGAGACGCTTCGCGAGATCCCACGACTCGCGCCCGGCGACCGCGGCCTCCCCTGGGTCGGCCGGCTGCTGGACTACTCGCGCGACCCGGTCGGCTTCTATCGGCACCAGTGGGAGACGTACGGCCCGGTCTCACCGTTCTTCCGGGCCGGCGAGACCGGGGTGGTCGCGCTCGGGCCGGACGCCTGCGAGGCGGTGCTCCGCAACAAGGACAAGGCGTACGCCAACGGGCCGGCGTGGGGTCAGATCGTCGGCCCCTTCTTCGACCGTGGCCTGATGCTGCTCGACTTCGAGGAGCACCACACCCATCGCCGGATCCTGCAGGAGGCCTTCACCCGGGACCGGCTCGCCGCCTACACCACCGCGATGCACCCGGCGATCGAGCAGGGCATGCGCGGCTGGGCCGGCGCCCAGGCGTTCCAGGCCTATCCCAGACTGAAACAGCTCACCCTCGACATCGCCGCGGACATCTTCATGGGCGGCGCCGCCGAGACCAGCCGCGCCGAGATGGACCGGGTCAACAAGGCGTTCATCGCCTGCGTGCAGGCGGCCGCGGGCGTCGTACGTGCCGATGTGCCGTTCACGCGCTGGGGCCGCGCGTTCCGGGGACGGAAGGTGCTGGAGAGCTTCCTGCGCCACTATCTCCCGGCCAAACGCGCCAACCGGACCGACGACATCTTCTCGGTGCTGTGCCACATCGAGACCGACGACGGCGAGCGGTTCAGCGACGACGACGTCGTCAACCACATGATCTTCCTGATGATGGCCGCGCACGACACCTCGACCATCACCACCTCGACGATGCTGCAGTACCTGGGCCAGCATCCGCAGTGGCAGCAGCGCTGCCGCGAGGAGGCTCTCGATCTCGGCCCTGCCCCCGCAATGGCCGAGATCGAGAGCCTCACCAGCCTTGACCTGGTGATGAAGGAGGCGCTGCGGCTGCGTGCCCCGGTGCCGGCGCTGATCCGGCGTACGGTCAAGGAGACCCGCCTCCTCGGCGTCCGCATCCCGGCCGACACCGCGGTGATGGTCGGGGTCCAGTTCAGCCACATGATGGAGGACTACTGGACCAACCCGACCGTCTTCGACCCGGAGCGCTTCGCGCCGCACCGCCGTGAGGACAAGAGCCACCGGATGGCGTGGGAGCCGTTCGGCGGCGGTGTGCACAAGTGCATCGGTCTCCACTTCGCCGGGCTGGAGGTCAAGTCGATCCTGCACCGGCTCCTGCGCGACTACCGGTGGAGCGTCTCCCCGGGCTACCGCGCACCCCTCGACAACAGCTCGCTGCCGTTCCCGAAGGACGGCAACCCCATCCACCTGACCCGGATCTGAGGAGATCGATGACCACGACGACGTCGGAAGCCGAGAGCGTACGTCCCGGATGGATCGACGAGGCCCGGCTCGCCTCCTGGACCCGATGGGTGTCGGCTCCGGTCTCCGGCGGCGACGGCACGCTGACCGCCGTCGCGCCCTACGACGCCCGGCCGACCGCGCCGGTCCCGTCGGTCACCGCCGCGGACGTCGCCGAGGCAGCGGCCACCGCGCGGGCGGCGCAGCCCGACTGGGCGACCCTCGACTTCCAGGACCGGGCCGAGGTGATGCTCCGCTTCCACGACCTGCTGGTCGAGCGCCAGGACGAGGTGCTCGACCTGATCCAGTGGGAGATGGGCAAGGCCCGGTTCCACGCCTGGCAGGAGATCCTGCAGGTCGGCACGATCGCGCGTCACTACGCCCGCCGCGGCGCCTCCTACCTGGCCGACAAACGCGTCCGCGGGGCCATCCCCGGCGTCACCTCGGTGAAGGAGGTGCGGGTGCCGAAGCAGGTCGTCGGGATCATCTCGCCGTGGAACTACCCGCTCTATCTCGGCGTCGGCGACGCCATCCCGGCCCTGCTCGCCGGATCGGCCGTGCTCAGCAAGGCCGACCCGCAGGCGCCGCTGACGCTGCTGTGGGCGCGGGCACTGATGGCCGAGGCGGGACTGCCCGAGCACGTGTGGCAGGTCGTCACCGGGCCGGGAGCGGCCACCGGCGAGGCGGTCATCGACAACGTGGACTACATCGCCTTCACCGGCTCGACCGCCACCGGGAGGATCGTGGCCCAGCGGGCAGCAGGCCGGCTGATCGGCGCGTCCCTCGAGCTCGGCGGGAAGAACCCGCTCATCGTCCGCCGCGACGCCGACCTCGCCCAGGCCGCGCGCGGTACGGTGATGGCGGCCTTCGCCAACACCGGCCAGATGTGCGTCCACATCGAGCGCGTGGTGGTGCACACGGACGTCTACGACACGTTCCGCCAGGCGCTGGTCGCCGAGACGGAGGGCCAGGTGGTCGGGCAGACCTTCGACTACTCGGCCGACGTCGGCTCGCTGGCCTCCCAGGCGCAGCTCGACAAGGTCACCGCCCACGTCACCGACGCGGTCGCGAAGGGTGCGACCGTGCTCGCCGGCGGCGAGCCGCTCGCCGAGGTCGGCCCCTTCGCCTTCGCTCCGACCGTGCTCGAGGGCGTGACCGACGAGATGGACCTGTGCCTGGGCGAGACCTTCGGCCCGGTCCTCGCGCTCTACCGAGCCGAGAGCGACGAGGATGCGGTCCGGATCGCCAACCAGGGCGAGGCCGGGCTCTCGGCGAGCGTGTTCAGCAAGAACGTACGCGAGGCCGACATGATCGCCCGCCGTATCCGCGCGGGCGCGGTCAACATCAACGACGGCGCCGCCCTGGCGGCCGGGAGCATCGAGGCCGGGATGGGTGGCATGGGGTCGAGCGGGCTCGGCCGCCGCCACGGCGCGGACGGGATCCGGAAGTTCACCGACGCCCAGACCGTGGCCGCCTCCCGGATGGGGCCGATCGGGCCGTTGAAGGGGCAGACGGTGGAGAAGTTCGTCAAGCTCGGCAACGGACAGCTCAAGGCGCTGCGGAAGATGGGGCTGCGATGACCGAGAGGGGGATGAGCGAGCCGGGGAAGCACAACCTGGCGGTGCTGGCCGAGGAGTCCTACGCCCGCCACGGCGACCACCCGATGGTCTTCTTCGAAGGCACCTGGCACTCCTCCACAGAGATCGCCGAGCGGTCCGCCCGGGTCGCCGGCGGCCTGCGGGAGCTCGGGATCGAGCCGGGCGACCGGGTCGTGGTGCTCACCATGAACACCCCGGAGGTCTTCGTCAGCTACCGCGCCCTGTGGCGAGTCGGCGCGGTCGTGACGCCGGTGATCTTCCTGCAGACCCCACCCGAGCTGCGCCACATCCTGGAGGACTCCGGGGCCAGGGCGGCCATCGTCACGCCCGAGCTGCTGCCGCTGATCCGGGCGGCCTCCGAGGGGCTCGAGCTCGCCGTCATCGTCGCCGGAGGCGTCGAGGAGGCGGGGGTGGTGGCGTACGAGAGTCTGGAGAGGGCCGACCCGATCGACATCGCGCCCCGCGGCGACGACGACCTCGCGGCGCTGCTCTACACCGGCGGCACCACCGGTCGGGCCAAGGGCGTGATGCTCAGCCACCGCGGGCTGTGGGAGTCCGGCCACGCGCTGCACCGGGTCGGCGAGAGCCAGGGCAACACCCGGTGGCTGCTGCCGCTGCCGCTCTCCCATGCGTACGGCCTGATCGTGGTCATCAGCGGCATGCACTCCTCTCGCCCGCAGAGCTCGGTGCTGCAGCGCTGGTTCGACGCCAAGGGGTGGCTCGAGCTCGCCCAGGAGCACCGGGTCGAGTCGAGCACGGTGGTGCCGTCGATGCTGCAGATGCTGCTCGACCAGCCCTACCAGGACTACGACCTGAGCTCGCTGCGCTCCTTCGGCAGCGGCGGAGCGCCGCTGCTGCCGGCGCTGCGGGAGAAGGCCGAGGAGGCCTTCGGGGTGACCATCCTGGAGGGCTACGGCTGCACCGAGTCGAGCGCGGTCATCGCCGCCTCGACCATCGAGGAGTCGAGGCCCGGGAGCGTCGGCAAGCCGCTCTCGCACGCCGAGGTGATCATCGCCGGCGCTGATGGGGAACCGGTTCCCACCGGTGAGGAGGGTGAGATCTGGGTGCGCGGTCCCGGGGTGATGCAGGGCTACTGGAATGACCCCGAGCAGACCGCGGCCACCGTCGTCGACGGCTGGCTGCACACCGGCGACATCGGCCACTTCGACGCCGACGGCTACCTCTACGTCGACGACCGGATCAAGGACCTGATCATCCGTGGCGGGTTCAACGTCTTCCCCCGCGACGTCGAGGACGCGCTCCTCGCCCACGAGGCCGTCACCGCCGCCGCGGTCGTCGGCCGTCCCGACGCCCAGCGCGGCGAGGAGGTGGTCGCGGTCGTCGCCCTCCATCCGGGGTCGCGGGCCACTCCCGAGGAGCTGATCGCCTTCGCGAAGACGAGGCTCGCGGCCCACAAGTACCCCCGTGAGGTGCGGATCCTCGACGCCGTGCCCGTCACCAGCGTCGGCAAGACCGACCGGAAAGCCGTACGCAGCATGGTCCGCACCAGCGAAGGAGAGTCATGACACGCCAGATCGAGGGATCCGCCGTCATCGTCACCGGAGGCGCCCGCGGCATCGGCCGCGCCACCGTCGAGCGGCTGGCGCGCGCCGGGGCGAAGGTGGCGGTGGGCGACCTGGATCCGGACCTGCTCGCCGACGTCGTGGACGCGTTCGGATCGCAGGTCGTGGCGGCCCGGCTCGACGTCACCGAGCCCGCCTCCTGGCGCAGCTTCCTCGACTCCGTCGCGGAGCTGGGGCCGTGGGACGTGCTGGTCAACAACGCCGGGATCATGCCGCTCGGGCCGGTCCTCAAGGAGGAGGACGCGCTCACCCGGGCGATCTTCGAGGTCAACGTGCACGGCCCGATCAACGGGATCAAGGCGGTCGCCCCGGCGATGGTCGAGCGCGGCCACGGCCACATCGTCAACGTCGCCTCGGCCGTCGGCCGGGTGCCGGTGCCAGATGCCGCGACCTACTCGGCCTCGAAGTTCGCCGTGGTCGGCTTCTCCGAGGCGCTACGGATGGAGCTGGCACCGGCGGGGGTCGACGTCTCGCTCGTCCTGCCGTCGGTCGTGCAGACCGAGCTCGCCGACGGGGTGCCACCCGCCAAGGGGATGAAGCCGGTCACCGCCGAGGACGTCGCCGAGGCGATCGAGTCGGTCATCCGCGAGCCGCGGCCCGAGGTCTGGGTGCCCAACTGGGCCCAGGCGCTGACCAAGATCACCCAGGCGATGCCGCGCCGCTTCCAGGACTTCGTCGACCGGGCCACCAACGCCTCCCAGCTGCTCGCGGGCGTCGACCCGGCGGCCCGGGCGGCGTACGAGGAGCGGGTGCGGAGGAACGTACGTCAGGGCTGAGCCGCCCAGGATCGGCTCAGGATCGGCCCAGGATTGGCCCAGGATTGGCCCAGGATTGGCCCAGGAGACGAGCGGCCGATTGGCCGGGCCCGGAGGGGTCCGCGCTCACTAGCGTTTTCCTCGTGAAGAACGACGGACTCTCCGTGCCCCAGGGCGCGGCCCTCACCCTCGGTGCGGTGCTCGGCACCGGTGTCATCTCCCTGCCCGCGCTGGCGGCGAGCGAGGCCGGACCGGCCTCGCTGGTCGCCTGGCTCGCCCTGATCGTGCTCTCGGTGCCGCTGGCCGGGACCTTCGCCGCGCTGGGGGCGCGGCACCCGGACGGCGGCGGGGTGGCGACGTACGCACGGCTCGCCTTCAACCAGCACGTCGCGACCATGGTGGGCTGGGCGTTCTACCTGACCATCGGCGTGGGGGCGCCGGTCGCGGCCGGGTTCGGCGGGGCGTACGTCGCCGACGCCTTCGGCGGGGGCCAGACCATGTCCCTCGCCGCGACCGCGGGGATCATCGTGCTGGTCACCGTCATGAACTGGTTCGGGATCAAGGTCTCCGGAGGCGTGCAGCTGGGGATCGCCGGGGCGATCGCGCTCCTGCTCGCGGTGGCGGTCGTGGTGGCGCTGCCGCATGCCGAGCTCGGCCGGCTGACACCGTTCGCACCGCACGGGTGGGGCTCGGTCGGCACGGCCGCGGCGATGCTGGTGTGGGCGTTCGCGGGCTGGGAGATCCTCTCCTCGCTCTCGGCCGACTACCACAACCCGGCGCGCGACATCCGCCGGGCGACGGCCATCGCACTGGTGGTCGTGACGGTGCTCTACCTCGGGATCGCGTTCGCGACGGTGGCGGCGCTCGGGTCCACCTCCGGTGCCGCTCCGCTGGCGGACCTGCTCGTCCTGGGTTTCGGGGAGCCGGCGCGCCCGGTGACCGCCGTGGTCGCCGTGCTGCTGACCATCGGGGCGATCAACGCCTACTTCGCGGGCGGCTCACGACTCGGCGCGTCGCTGGCCCGTGAGGGCGGCCTGCCGAAGGTCCTGGCCGACCCGCCGGGCGCGATCCCGCGGCGTTCGCTGCTCGCGATCTGCGGGGTCGCGCTCGGCACGCTCGCGCTGACCTGGGTCGCCGGTGCCTCGACCGATGCGGCGCTGCTGATGGCCTCGGGGACGTTCTCGCTGCTCTACGTGGTGGGGGCGGCGGCCGCGCTGCGGCTGCTCCCGCGGGGTTCACGGTCGTGGTGGGCGGCGGTCTGCTCGCTGGTCGCGGCGCTGATCCTGCTGGGCCTCACCGGCGCTCATCTGCTCGGTCCGGTCGTGTGCGGCGGCGCCGGTCTGGTGTGGTCGCTGGCCAGCTCCCGACGAGGCCGTTCACGCCCAGCCGGCGAGCCTGGCCAGGAGCTCCAGCCCGTGCGGGAGGCTCTCTGTCCGGACGGCTCCGTAGCCTAGGAAGAGCCCGTCACGACCGGCCAGCAGACGGTGGGCGGAGATCGTGTCCAGCGCCAGGCCCTCGGCCGCGGCACGCTCGGACAAGTCGGCAGGGAGGTCGGCGTAGGCGGAGAGGTGCAGCCCGGCGGCCGACGGGAGCACCTCGACCGGCCACGTGTCGAGGGTCTCCAGGAGGATCGAGCGGCGCTCGGCGTACGTCTTGGACGCCTTGCGTACGTGACGGGCGAGCAGGCCCTCCTCGAGGAAGCGCGCCAGGGCGGCCTGGGGCTGGACGGGGCCGAAGCCGTCGCCGAGCTGCTTGGCGGCCAGGAGGCTGTCGACGAGGGCGCCCGGGGCGACCAGGTAGCCGGCGCGCAGGCTCGGCAGCAGCGACTTGGAGAAGGTGCCGACATAGATCACCCGGCCCTGGTCGTCGAGGGCGTGCAGGGGTTCGAGGGGGCGCTCGGTGAAGCGGAACTCGCTGTCGTAGTCGTCCTCGACGATGCCCGCGTCGTGGGTGTTCGCGAAGGCGAGCAGGGCTCGGCGGCGTGGGAGGGAGAGGCGTACGCCGAGCGGGAACTGGTGGCTCGGGGTCGTGTAGACGAGCCGGGCCCGCTCGGGGATCTGCTCGACGATCAGGCCCTCCTCGTCGACCGGGACCGGGACCACGCGGGCGCCGTGGGAGGCGAAGAGGTCTCGCGCGGAGGAGTAGCCCGGGTCCTCGACCGCGACGACGTCACCGGGTTCGAGCAGCACGCGCGCGACGAGGTCGAGCGCCTGCTGGGTGCCGCTGGTGACCACGATCCGGTCCGGGTCGGCGCGTACCCCACGGTGGTAGGCGACCGTGTGTGCCAGCGCCTCGCGCAGCCTCGGCAGACCCGCCGGGGAGGCGTAGGCGCCGGGGCTGTGGCCGCGCAGCCGCGACTCCGCCGCCAGGATCCGCCGCCAGGTGTCGAACGGGAAGAGCTCGGCGTCGGGGATCCCCACGCGCAGGTCGTACGCCGGGACCGCCGCCTCCGCGCTCGTCGGCCGCGGCGTCCACCGCCAGCCCGGGCGTGGCCTCAAGGACCCCGGGGCGCTGGCCGCGCGAGTGCCGGCGGCGGCCGCGACGTACGTGCCCGCGCCCACGCGCGACTCCAGGAACCCCTCGGCGACCAGACGCTCGTAGACGTTGGCGACGGTGGTGCGGGAGATGCCCAGGTCGGTCGCGAGCGCGCGGCTGGCCGGGAGCCGGTCGCCGGCCTTCAGCCTGCCGTCGCCGAGCGCGTCGCGCAGCGCCCGGTAGAGCGACGCGGATCTCACCGCGCGGTCGGTCAGGTCAAGCGCGAGGTCCACAGCGGGATTGGACCACACCTGAGCGCCTGGCGCGCGAGGTTCAGGGATCGGTCGGCAGTCCGAGGCGGGTGATGATCTCCTCGGCGGTCTCGGCCGCGGAGAGGCGGGTGTTGTCGACCACGGTGTGCGGGAGGTCCAGCGGGAACGGCACCTCCGGGCCGGTGGAGAGCTCGTGGCGCTCGTTCCAGTCCACGACGTTGGCCCGGGCCCACTCGGTGTCGCGCTTGGACGGCTTCGCGGCCAGCCGCTCCGGGGTGCCCTCGCGGCCCAGGCGCGTGGGCAGGTCGGCGTACAGCTCGACGAAGTCGATCCGCCCTCCCGCCGCGGCCACCGGGGCGATCAGCGTCTCGACCGCCCGCGTGTCCTCGGGCAGGTCGAGCGCCCAGACGAAGGTGAAGATCAGGCCCGGGAGCTCGGAGGCCACCGCCTCCTCGATCACCCGGCGCCGGAACTCGGCCTTGAGCACCCCGAACGACGGCATCTCCCAGTCGAAGACCTCCAGCAAGGGCTCGATCGTGGCGTGGTTGTGGAAGAGGCGGTAGGGCGTACGTGCCGCGATCTCCCTGCCCACGCTCATCTTGCCGACCGCCGGTGGGCCGAAGAGGTTGATGAGATGCATGAGGTCAGTGTGGCCGCTGAGTGTCGGTGGTCGCGACTAGGTTTGTCCTCATGACCGACACCTCTCAGGCGTTGGCGCGGTTCAGCGACCCGACACGTACGTGGTTCGCGGCTGCCTTCGCGGCGCCGACCGCGGCGCAGGCCGGTGCCTGGGAGGCCATCGGGGCCGGACGCAACGCGCTGGTGGTGGCGCCCACCGGGTCCGGCAAGACGCTCAGCGCGTTCCTGTGGTCGATCGACAAGCTGCTGACCGAGCCGGTGCCACCGAAGTCGGACCGCTGCCGGGTCCTCTACATCTCCCCGCTCAAGGCGCTCGGCGTCGACGTCGAGCGCAACCTGCGCAGCCCGCTGGTGGGCATCCGGCAGACCGCCGAGCGGCTGGGCGTGGAGGCGCCCGAGGTGCGGGTCGGGGTGCGGTCGGGCGACACGGCCGCGGCCGACCGGCGGCGCCTGACGACCGCTCCTCCCGACATCCTGATCACCACGCCCGAGTCGCTGTTCCTGATGCTGACCAGCCAGGCGCGCGAGACCCTGCGCAACGTCGAGACGGTGATCGTCGACGAGGTGCACGCGGTCGCGGCGACCAAGCGTGGCTCCCACCTGGCCCTGACCCTGGAGCGCCTCGACGCCCTGCTGGAGAAGCCGGCGCAGCGGATCGGGCTGTCGGCGACCGTGCGCCCCCTGGAGGAGGTGGCCCGTTATCTCGGAGGCGCCCAGCCCGTCGAGATCGTCGCACCGCCGGCCGAGAAGCGGTGGGACCTGAGCGTCGTCGTGCCGGTCGAGGACATGACCGCGCCGAGCCCCTACAGCGAGGACGAGGACGACGACCCGCAGCGGGCCTCCTCGATCTGGCCCCACGTCGAGGAGCACGTCGCCGACCTGGTCACCGCCCACCGCTCGACCATCGTCTTCGCCAACTCCCGCCGGATCGCCGAGCGGCTGACCGCGCGGCTCAACGAGATCGCCTCCGACCGGGTCTTCCAGACCGGGCCGCCGGGGCCCGCGGTGGTCGAGCCTGTCGAGACCACCCGACCCGGCACAGCTCCCCCGGCGCAGGTCATGGCTCAGTCCGGCCAGTCCTATGGCGCGGCTCCGGTGATCGCCAAGGCCCACCACGGCAGCGTCTCGAAGGAGCAGCGGGCGCTGATCGAGGACGACCTCAAGTCCGGCCGGCTGCCGGCGGTGGTGGCGACCTCCAGCCTCGAGCTCGGCATCGACATGGGCGCGGTCGACCTCGTCGTCCAGATCGAGTCACCACCCAGCGTCGCCTCCGCGCTCCAGCGCGTGGGGCGGGCCGGTCATCAGGTCGGGGAGGTCTCCCGCGGCGTACTCTTCCCGAAGCACCGCGGCGACCTGGCCCAGACCGCGGTCTCGGTGCAGCGGATGCGCGCCGGGCTGATCGAGTCGATGAGCCTGCCGGCCAATCCGCTCGACGTGCTCGCCCAGCAGATCGTCGCCGCCACCGCCCTCGACACCTGGGACGTCGACGAGCTGTTCGCGCTGGTCAGGAGGACGGCGTCGTACGCCACCCTCCCCCGCTCCGCCTACGACGCGACCCTCGACCTGCTCGCCGGGCGCTACCCGAGCGAGGAGTTCGCCGAGCTGCGCCCGCGCATCGTGTGGGACCGGGTCGCCGGGACGGTCACCGGACGTCCGGGAGCGCAGCGGCTGGCGGTCACCAGCGGTGGCACCATTCCCGACCGCGGGCTCTTCGGCGTCTTCATCGCCGGTGAGGGTGCCGGCCGGCGGGTGGGTGAGCTCGACGAGGAGATGGTCTACGAGTCGCGCGTCGGCGACGTCTTCGCGCTGGGGGCGACGTCGTGGCGGATCGAGGACATCACCCACGACCGGGTGCTGGTGACGCCGGCGCCGGGAGTCCCGGGACGGCTGCCGTTCTGGAAGGGCGACTCGCTCGGCCGGCCTGCCGAGCTCGGCGAGGCGGTCGGCGCCTACACCCGTGAGCTCGGCGCGCTCCCGCGGGCGAAGGCAGAGGCCCGGGCGCAGGAGGACGGCCTCGATGCCTACGCGGCCGCCAACCTGGTCACCTACCTGCACGAACAGGCCGAGGCCACCAATGTCCTCCCCTCCGACAGCAACATCGTCGTCGAGCGGTTCCGCGACGAGCTGGGCGACTGGCGGCTGGTGGTCCACTCCCCCTACGGCCGCCCGGTCCACGCGCCGTGGGCGCTGGCGATCAACGCCCGGATCCGGGAGCGCTACGGGGTCGACGGGCAGGCGATCGACAGCGACGACGGCATCGTGATCCGGCTGCCCGACACCGACGCCGAGGCGCCGACCGGCGAGATCATCGTCTTCGAGCCCGACGAGATCGAGGACCTGGTCACCACCGAGGTCGGCGGGTCGGCGCTGTTCGCCAGCCGTTTCCGCGAGTGTGCCGCGCGGGCGCTGCTCCTCCCCCGCCGTGACCCCGGCCGCCGCTCGCCGCTGTGGCAGCAGCGGCAGCGCTCGGCCGCGTTGCTCGAGGTCGCCTCCCAGTATCCGAGCTTCCCGATCGTTCTCGAAGCCGTACGCGAGTGCCTCCGCGACGTCTACGACCTCCCCTCCCTCGTCGGCCTCCTCCAGCGCATCGAACGGCGCGAGATCGCGATCGTCGACGTCGCCACCCCGACCCCCTCCCCCTACGCCCAGTCGCTCCTGTTCGGCTACGTCGCCCAGTTCCTCTACGAGGGCGACTCCCCGCTGGCCGAGCGCCGCGCCGCCGCCCTCACCCTCGACCAGGGTCTCCTCGCCGAGCTCCTCGGCCGCGCCGAGCTCCGCGAGCTCCTCGACCCCGACGTCCTCGCCGAGGTCGAGTCCGAGCTCCAGCGCCTCGCTCCCGGGAGGAAGGCTCGAGGCGCCGAAGGCATCACCGACCTCATCCGCACCATCGGCCCCCTCACCCTCGACGAGATCACCGCCCGCACCACCCTCGCCGAGGCGTCAGCCGCGTCGGCCGAAGCGTCACGTACGTCGGCCGAGACGTCAGCCGCGTCGAGCGAAGCGTCACGTACGTCGGCCGAGACGTCGGGGACTGACGTTTCGGCCGACGGGAGTGACGCCTCGACCGACCGCAGTGACCTTTCGACCAACGCGAGCGACTTCTCGGCTGACCGGGCCGACGCCTCGACCGACGTACGCGACGCCTCGGCCGACCGGGCCGACGTCTCGGCTGTGCTCGATGACCTCGCCACGGCTCGGCGGGTGGTCGAGGTGCGGGTGGCCGGGGAGGCTCGGTGGGCGGTGGTCGAGGACGTGGCCAGGCTGAGGGACGGGCTGGGGGTGGCGGTTCCTCCGGGCGTACCGTCGGCGTTCACCGAGCCGGTCGAAGATCCGGTGGGCGACCTGGTCTCGCGTTACGCGCGGTCGCACGGGCCGTTCACGGCTGCCGATGTGGCCACGAGGCTGGGGCTGGGCGAGGCGGTCGTGCGGCACACCCTGGCGCGGCTCTCGGCGCGTGGGCGGGTGCTCGACGGGGAGTTCCGGCCGGGCGGGAGCGGGCTGGAGTGGTGCGATGCCGAGGTGCTCCGGATGCTGCGCCGGCGCTCGCTGGCCCGGCTGCGCAAGGAGGTCGAGCCGGTCGAGCCGGCGGCGCTGGGCAGGTTCCTGCCGGCGTGGCAGAAGACATCGGTACGCAAGGGCGCGCTGCGCGGGGTCGACGGCGTGCTCAGCGTCGTCGACCAGCTGGCGGGCTGCCCGGTCCCGGCGAGCGCACTGGAGAGCCTGATCCTGCCCGCCCGGGTGGTCGACTACGAGCCCGCGTTCCTCGACGAGCTGACCGCGGGTGGCGAGGTCCTCTGGGCCGGCCACGGCACCCTGCCCGGCACCGACGGCTGGGTCTCGCTGCACCCGGCCGACACCGCCGAGCTGACCCTGCCACCACCCGCCGAGATGCCATCCGGCCCGCTCGCCGAACGGCTCCTCGAAGCCCTCGAGCCCGGTGGCGCCTGGTTCTTCCACCAGCTCGCCCGCACGGTGATGACAGACGAGGACAAGACCCCGAGCGACGCCGATCTCAGCGCCGCCCTGTGGGAGCTGGTCTGGTCGGGCCGGGTCAGCAACGACACCCTGCTCCCGCTGCGCGCGCTGACCCGCTCCGGCACGCCGTCGCACCGCTCCCGGAGGCCGCCGCCGAGGGCCCGCGGTGGCCGCTACACCGGCGGCGCCCGGATGCCGGCGCGAGCGAGCCTCCCGGAGACGGCCGGACGTTGGACGATCCTTCCCGAGCCCGATCCCGACCCCACCAAGCGCGCCCACGCGGCCGCCGAGCGGCTGCTGGAACGCCACGGCGTGGTCACCCGCGGCGCGGTCCAGTCCGAGCGCACGCCCGGAGGGTTCGCCGCCGTCTACAAGGTGCTCAGCGCCTTCGAGGAGTCCGGAAGGGCCCGGCGGGGCTACTTCGTCGAGGGCCTGGGTGCCGCCCAGTTCGGCACCGCGGGATCGGTCGACCGGCTGCGCACCTTCTCCCGGGTCGAGCCGAGCGACAAGCCCGTCGCTCTCGCGCTCGCCGCAACCGACCCCGCCAACCCCTACGGCGCCGCGCTGCCCTGGCCGGCCTCCGAGGAGGGCCACCGGCCGGGCCGCAAGGCGGGCGCGATCGTGGTGCTGGTCGACGGCGAGCTGGCGATGTACGTCGAGCGCGGCGGCCGCACGCTGCTGACCTGGTCCGAGGATCCCAACCTCCTCGAGCCGGGCGCCGAGGCGCTGGCCGACGCCGTCCGGCGAGGGGCCCTGGGACGGCTGACGGTCGAGAAGGCCGACGGCGCCCCGCTGCTCGGCTCGGGTGAGACCCCGCTGCGGCAGGCGCTCCAGTACGCCGGCTTCATCGCCACCCCGCGCGGCCTGCGCCTGACCGCGCAGAGCAGGTGACGACGTGCCCGAAGGCGACGCCGTCCTCCGCACCGCCCGTTCCCTCGACAAGGGGCTGGCGGGGCAGGTTCTGACGCGTACGGACTTCCGGGTCCCGCAGCTGGCCACGGCCGACCTCTCCGGCGGCACGGTCCTCGGGACGGTGACCCGCGGCAAGCACCTGCTGACCCGGATCGACCATCGCACCGGAGAGTGGACGCTCCACACCCATCTGAAGATGGAGGGGTCCTGGCGGGTCCTCGAAGCCGGGCAGCGCTGGCCGAAGCCGGCGTTCCAGGCACGGGTCGTGCTCCGCACCGAGAAGAAGGAGGCCGTCGGCTTCCTCCTCGGCATCGTCGAGCTGCTCCCCCGCGACCAGGAGGAACGTCCGGTCGCCCACCTCGGCCCCGACATCCTCGCCGACACCTGGGACGCCGACACGGCCCTCGAACGCCTCGCCCGGCAGCCGGACCGGCCGCTCTTCGAGGCGCTTCGCGACCAGACCAACCTCGCCGGGATCGGCACGATCTACGCCGCCGAGACCTGCTTCATCGCCGGCATCAACCCGCTGCGTACGGTCGCCGAGGCGGGCGACAGACTCCCCCGGATCCTGCAGCGCACCCGCGACCTGATGCAGGCCGACTGGTCGCGCTCCCGGCAGATGTGGGTCTACGGCCGCCGGGCGTGCCGACGCTGCGGCGGCACCGTGACCGTGGCCAAGGTCGGCCCGCTCAGCAAGGAGCGCCCGGCCTACTACTGCGGCACGTGCCAGTCCTAGCGGCCGTGCAGCAGCCGTATCCGGATCTGGGCGATCCGGACCCGGGTCTCGCGCATGTGGCGGGCGACGTGGGCGCGCTCGCCGGGAGCGACCGAGGTGAACTCGTCGCGAAGGATGTTCAGCGTCTCCTCCAGCCCGAACAGCTCGGCCTCGAGCAGGTCGGGAGAAACCGAGTCACCCTCGGGCCGTGGCGCCGGGATCGCCAGGTCTGGACGCTCGTTCTCGACAGCCATGCGCATTGCACCATCTCCCCATGAACCGCGCGGACCCGTGGTGGGTCCACATCAGGCAAGGAGACGGAAACGCGCGCTGTGAGACACCGGCAACG
This sequence comes from Nocardioides luteus, assembly GCF_000960475.2. GTDB lineage: Bacteria > Actinomycetota > Actinomycetes > Propionibacteriales > Nocardioidaceae > Nocardioides > Nocardioides luteus_A. The sequence continues at coordinate 16,453 of NZ_JZDQ02000016.1, forward strand.
AGAGATCCTCCAGATTGGGGAAGATCAGGCCGCTGCGGCGTCGGCCGCGGCGCGAACAGGCATCCGCAGGATGGTGGCCTCTTCGAGGGCCACGGCGTCGGAGACGTCGCGGAGCACGTCGGAGAGGGCGACATCGAGAGCGCTGCAGAGCGAGGCGAGGAGCTCGGAGGAGGCCTCCTTCTGGCCACGCTCGACCTCGGAGATGTAGCCGAGGCTGACACGCGCCTCTGCGGAGACCTCGCGCAGGGTCATCCCACGCTCGAGCCGCTGGGCACGAAGCACCTCGCCGAGAAGTCGACGGAAGAGCACCATTGCGGTCAGCCTCCTACAGGTCACAAGTCACCGACATCTGGGTGACGTCTGGCTCCAACGCTACCTGACCCTTCGATGTTCCCGCCGAAGTAGTCCGAGTAGTTCATCAACAGCGAACAAACACGTATCACGCTGGATCTCTGCGCGCGAGCCCGACAGCCCGAGACGGGCCGTTGTTTCACCGTGCGGACCGGAAACACCCAGATAGACCGTCCCGACGGGCTTTCCCTCCTGCTCCTCGGGCCCGGCCACCCCCGTGGTCGCGAGCCCGTACGTCGAGCCCGACCGCTCCCGCGCGCCCGCGGCCATCGCCGCGGCGCACTCCGCGGAGACCACCCCGACCGTCTCGATCACCGAGATGGGGACACCCAGCAGGATGTGCTTCAGCTCCGTCGCGTACGTCACGAAACCCCCGCGAAACGTCTTCGACGCTCCCGGCGGGTCGGTGAGCATGGCCGCGAGGCGTCCGGCGGTCAGGGACTCGGCGGTCGCCAGGGTCGCGCCGGCGTCCCGCAGAGCGGCATGGAGATCATCGACTGCTGCCATACGGACAAGGTAGCGGCCCGGTCACCACATCGGTGACCGGGCCGCGCGGGTCGTGTCGCCTACCCCGCCGTGCGCGTCAGCCCGACGACGACCGGGTCGTGGTCGGAGGAGCGGTACGGCGAGTCGGTGTGCAGGTCGGCGCCGGTGTAGTTGTAGCGGCTGTACTCGAGCAGCACGGACTCGCCCGAGTTGATCCCCCAGATGTCGGAGCCGGTGAAGCGGCGCTGGGCGTGCCGGTTGAGGAGCACGTGGTCGAGCGAGCCGGACAGGCCGGAGAAGGAGTAGCTGTACTCCTCGTTGCCGCTCAGCGTCTCGGAGTCGGCGAAGCCGGCCTCGTAGAGGACCTGCATCGGGTCCTCCTGGGTGTAGGAGTTGAAGTCGCCGGCGAGCGCGACGTCGGTGACGCCGGTCTCGGCGCGGATCGAGGAGACCCAGGAGACCAGCGCGGTGGCCTGCCGGACCCGGGACTCGTTGGAGGCACCCTGACCGTCGCCGGTGTCGCCGTCGCCCGGCCACGGACCGGCCGAGCCCTTCGACTTGAAGTGGTTGACCACGAAGAGGAACGGCGCGCCGCCGTCGGCGGGCTTGAAGACCTGCCCGATCGGCTCGCGGGCGTTGCCGAAGGCCTGGTCGTCGCCGCTCTGGTCGCCCAGTGCGCGGGCCTCGCCGATGCGGCGTACGGCCGCGCGCTTGTAGATGATCGCGTTGGTGATCACGTCGGCGCCGGAGGCGTCGGGCAGCTCGGCCGAGGACGGGTTGGCCGTCCAGAGCTTGCGGCCGGCGGCCGCGTTGAGCGCGGCGACCAGCGAGTTGGTCGCCTCGTCGGGGGTCTCGCCCAGGCGCGCGGAGTTCTCGATCTCCATCAGCCCGACGACGTCGGCGTCGAGCGCGTTGATCGCGGAGACGATCTTGGCCTGCTGGCGACCGAAGTCGGCCGGGTCCCAGGCACCGCGCTGGTCGCAGCCGCCGCTGACGCTGTTGCCGTCACCGGAGCGGTCCTTGTAGGCGGTGCAGCCACCGTCACCGACGTTGTCGTCGTCGGCGTCGCCCAGCGTGGTGAAGTAGTTGAGCACGTTGAACGAGGCGATCTTCAGGTCGGCGCGACGGCCGATCTTGCGCTCGTCCGGGGCGTCGCTGCGTACGTTGCCGAAGTCAGCCGGCCACGAAGCCGGGTCCGCAGTGGCGACCTGGGTGGGCTGGAGGCGGTAGGTGGGCGCCGAGGGCGAGCCGCCCTCGGAGAAGATCACCGGGCCGCGGAAGTCGACCGGGGCACCGACCACGACGGGGGCGGTGTTGGACACGTAGGGGATGGTGCGGCTCGTCGGCGGGCGCAGCGTGGTCGAGGAGCCGTCGTCGAGCACGATCCCGCGGGCGGCGTTGTCGGCCCTGACGGCCTCCGCCTCGGCGGACCCGGGCCGGGCCACCTCGGTCGGCTGGAGCAGCGGGTGGTCGCCGTGGGCGAGACCGAGCTCGCCGAAGTTCTCCACGCCGTAGGTGTTGCTGACGGTGACGTCGCCCTGGGGCGCGAAGAGCATCCCCTCCAGCGACTCCCGCTGCGCGTCGGTCGCCGGCCACTGCGAGACGACCGGCTCGATCGTCCCGGTGCCGTCGGTGACGATGTCGGTGGCCGCGGGCACGGACACCTCGGTCAGCCCCACGTACTCGGTCACCGCACCGGTCACCGTCACCGCGTCGCCCGGCTTGACCGTGACGGCACCGGCCGAGCGGGGCTGGTAGACGAAGACCGCATCGGAGGCGTCGTGGGACCCGAGGTCGAGCGACCCGCCGGTGCCGGGGGTCTGGAGGTAGAAGCCGAAGAACCCGCCCGAGGGGTAGGCGGCAGTGACGATGCCGCTGGTCGTGACCGTCTGGCCGACGAGCGGGCTGGTGGTGCCGGTGCCTTGGATGTCGGCGATGGCGACGGCCTCGGCAGCCGTGGCGGCGCGCGCGGTCGGGATGGCGACCGCGCCGATGCCTGCGACGGCGGCCGTCAGGCCGACCATCGAACCGAGCACCTGACGTGCTGAGAACATGGGTGACTCCCCGCGTGTGGAAGGTAGAGGGCGATCGGCGGTCTGCCCGATTCAGCACCGACCGAACGGCGACAATAACGCCGCGTACACCTTCTTCGCGGGGATCTTCGATGAACGTCCGGTAACGGAGTTACAACTACCCGAAATTCAGGATCGGAGCGACGCGCGCTGCTTCCACACGCCCTGGAAGAACTGGAACCCGGACCACATCGTCAGGGCCACCGCGACGGCCAGGCAGATCTGGAAGGCGTAGAAGAGCAGCTCCCACACCAGGGCGTCACCGAAGGCGCCGCCGTGGGCCGAACCGTGCGGCAGCGGCAGCAGCAGACCGCCGAGCGCGACGGCCTGGACGGTGGTCTTGATCTTGCCGAGCTGGTCGGCCGCGATCACGATCCGCTTCAGCACCGAGAGCCGCAGCAGCGTGACGCTCCACTCGCGCAGCAGCACGATGACGGTCACCCACCACCAGATGTCACCGACGATCGAGAGCCCGATGAAGGCCATCCCGGTGACCGCCTTGTCGGCGATCGGGTCGGCGATCTTGCCGAAGTCGGTGACCAGGTTGTGCTTGCGGGCCAGGTCGCCGTCGATCTTGTCGGTGATCATCGCCAGCGCGAAGATCACGAAGGAGACCCATCGCAGGGTCGGGTTGTCACCGCCGTCGGCGAGCAGCGCCCACGCGAAGAACGGCACCGCGATGATCCGCAGCGTGGTCAGCGCGTTGGGGATGTTCCAGTTGCTGGTCTTGACGACGGCGTCGGCATTCTGCGGCTGCTCGTTCACGGGCTGCACCCTAACCGTTCACCGAGGCGACCAGGTCAACGCCTTCGGAGGCGATGACCGTGGCGGTCACGAGATCACCCGGACGTACGCCCTCGACGTCGCCCTCGAGGGAGGTCATCCCGTCCACCTCGGGACCCTGGTGGGCGGCCCGGCCGAGGATCTCGCCGTCGGCGACCTCCTCGACGAGCACGACGACCTGCTCCCCGATCCGCTCCTCGGCCCGCTGGGCGGTGAGCTCCTCGACGAGCTCGTTGACGTGCTCGACGCGGGCACGGATCTCGTCCTCGTCCAGCTTGAGCGAGTCGTCGAAGCCGGCGGCCTCGGTGCCCTCCTCGTCGGAGTAGCCGAAGACGCCGGTGACGTCCATCCGGGCGGCGACCAGGAAGTCGGTGAGGATCTCGAGGTCCTCCTCGGTCTCGCCGGGGAAGCCGACGATGACGTTGGACCGTACGCCGGCCTCGGGCGCATAGCCGCGGATCTGCTCGAGCAGGCCCAGGAAGCTCTCCGGGTCGCCGAACCGCTTCATCCGCCGCAGCACGGCGTTGGAGGCGTGCTGGAAGCTCAGGTCGAAGTAGGGGGTCACCCCCGGCGTGGTGCCGATGACCTTCAGCAGGTCGGGCCGGGTCTCGGCGGGCTGCAGGTAGGAGACGCGTACGCGCTCGATGCCGTCGATGCCGGCGAGCTCGGGAAGGAGCGTCTCGAGCAGCCGGATGTCGCCGAGGTCCTTGCCGTAGGAGGTGGAGTTCTCCGAGACCAGGAAGAGCTCCTTGACGCCCTGCTGGGCCAGCCACTGGGCCTCGTGGAGCACGTCGGAGGGGCGCCGCGAGACGAACGAGCCACGGAACTGCGGGATCGCGCAGAAGGTGCAGCGGCGGTCACAGCCCGAGGCGAGCTTCAGCGGCGCCCACGGGGCGTCGTCGAGCCGCGTACGTCCCGCGAAACCGGGCACCTGGTCGACGGCCGCCATGCCGGGGACCGAGATGGCGGAGGCGTCGCGCTCGACCGGGGAGATCGGGAGCAGCAGGCGCCGGTCCTGGGGCGTGTGCGGGTGGTGGGTCTCGCCGCTGAGGATGGAGCGGAGCTTGGCGGCGATGTCGGGGTAGTCGTCGAAGCCGAGCACCGCGTCGGCCTCGGGGAGCTCGGCGGCCAGGTCCTTGCCGTAGCGCTCGGCCATGCAGCCGACCGCGACGACCGCCTGGGCCTTCCCCGTCTCCTTGAGGTCGGCGGCCTCGAGCAGCGTGTCGACCGAGTCCTTCTTGGCCTGCTCGACGAACCCGCAGGTGTTCACGACCACCGTGTCGGCCTCGTCCGGGTCGGCGACCAGGCGGAAGCCCCCGGCGGTCAGCCGGCCGGCGAGCTCCTCGGAGTCCACCTCGTTGCGGGTGCACCCGAGGGTCACCATGGCGACCGACACGAGCGGCTGGTCGGCCTGCTGATCGGTCGGAGCGGTCTCGGCGGAGGGTTCGGTGGCAGTGCTCATCACCGTGAAGTATGACGGGCACACGCCCCGGACACCGAACCCTCGCGCCGGACCGGAGGGTTCAGTCGGGGACCGAGCCCGGCTTGACGGACAGAACCGGGCAGGCCGCGCCGAGCAGGATCCGCTGGGCGACGCTGCCCATCAGCAGCTTGCCCACCGGCGTACGCCGCCGCAGACCGACCACGATCAGCCGGGCGTCGAGCTGCTCGGCGGCGTCGAGGACCGCGCCGGCGACGTCCGGGTCGATGGACTGCCGGACCTCGTGGGGCCGGCCGGAGTCGGTGAGCCGGCGCTCGAGCTCGCCGAGCTGCTCCTCGAAGGCGAAGCGCTCGTCGACCAGGGCGTCGCCCCGGGAGGCGTTGACGACCACGACGCCACGGTCACGGCGCTCGGCGTCGGCGAGCGCCCAGTCCAGCGCGACCGCGCCGTAGACGTCGGGCGCCCAGGCCACGACGACCCAGCCACCTGCGGGAGTCTCACTCATCAGTCCACCAGCTCCTTCTCTTCCTCGACGACGGCCGACTGCTCGGCCCGTGCCCGGGCCCGGGCGATGAACGGCCGGCCCAGCATGAACAACGCGATCAGGACGTAGATGACCACCGCCAGCGGCTCGCTCAGCAACCCACCGTAGTCACCGCCCGAGATCGTCAGCGCCTCGCGCAGCTTGCTCTCCATCAGCGGTCCCAGGATGACGCCCAGGATCAGCGGCAGCACCGGCAGGCCGAAGCGGCGCATCAGCAGCCCGAGCAGGCCGAACGCGACCAGCAGCCCGATGTCGAACGGGTCCAGGTTGGTGGCGTACGCACCCAGGCAGGCGAAGAAGAGGATGCCCGCGTAGAGCTGCGGCCGCGGGATCCGCAGCAGCCGGGCCCACAGCGGCGCCAGCGGCAGGTTGAGCACCAGCAGCAGGGTGTTGCCGATCAAGAGGCTGGCCAGCAGCGTCCACACCAGGTCGGCGTGGTCGGTCATCAGCTGCGGCCCCGGGGTGATGCCGTAGCCCTGGAGCGCGGAGAGCATCACCGAGGCGGTGGCGGTCACCGGCAGGCCGAGGGCGAGCATCGGCACGAACATGCCGGCGGCCGAGGCGTTGTTGGCCGCCTCCGGACCGGCGACGCCCTCGATGGCGCCGCGGCCGAAGTCACCGCGCTTGGAGAGCTTCCGCTCGGTCAGGTAGGAGAGGAAGGTGGGGATCTCGGCGCCACCCGCGGGCAGCGCGCCGAACGGGAACCCGAAGGCGGTGCCGCGCAGCCACGGCTTCCACGAGCGGCCCCAGTCCTCGCGTCCCATCCACGGGCGCCCGACGGGGATCACGTGGGTCGGCTTCCGGCGCAGGTGGGCGGCGACCCACAGGGCCTCACCGAGAGCGAAGATGCCGACCGCGACGACCACGATGTCGAGCCGGTCGACGAGCTGGGTGACCCCGAAGGTGAGCCGCGGCTGGCCGGTGTTGAGGTCGAGACCGACCAGGCCGATGGTGAGGCCGAGGAACAGCGCGGCGAACCCGCGCAGCGCCGAGGTGCCGAGCACCGTCGTGGTCATGACCAGCGCCAGGACCATCAGCGCGAAGTACGACGGCGCACCCAGGTCGACGGCCACGTCGGCCAGTGCCGGCGAGAAGAAGGCCACCAGGATCGTGCCGATGGTGCCGGCGACGAACGAGCCGACCGCGGCGGTGGCCAACGCCTGCGCGCCACGCCCCGCCCGGGCCATCCGGTTGCCCTCCAGCGCCGTCATCACCGAGGCGGACTCCCCCGGTGTGTTCAGCAGGATCGAGGTGGTGGATCCGCCGTACATGCCGCCGTAGTAGAGACCGGCGAACATGATGAACGCGCTGGTCGGCTCGAGCCGGTACGTCACGGGCAGCAGCAGCGCGATGGCCATCGCCGGCCCGATGCCGGGGAGCACGCCGACGAAGGTGCCCAGCAGCACGCCGATGGCGGCGTAGAGCAGGTTCATCGGGGTCAGGGCGGACTCGAGTCCGCCCATGAGCAGTTCGAAGTTCTCCATCAGTCAGTCCTCACAGGATCCCGTCGAGTACGCCAGGGGTGAGCGGGATGCCCAGACCGACGTAGAAGGCGTACCAGCTGCCGATCGCCAGGACGAGCCCGACGATCACGTCGCGCACGAACGTCCGGCTGCCGAGGGCCCAGGCGGCGCCGGCGAACAGCACCGCGCCGGAGATCGCCCAGCCGAGCAGGTTCACGGTGGCGACCGTGAACAGCAGCACCGCGACCAGCTTGAGGACCGTGACCCAGTCGGCCGAGGAGCTCAGGTCGACGTCCTCGCCCTCCTCGGGCTCCGGCTGGGAGCCGCGCGCGGTGGCGACGGCGAGCAGCGCACCGACGACGACGAGGCCCGCACCGATGACGTACGGGAAGACGCGGGGGCCGACCGGGTCGGCGAAGCCGACCTCGAGGCCGGCGGCGTCGACGACGGTGTAGATCCCGACGAGGATCATGAACGCGGCCAGGCCGTACTGGCCGACGTCGATCCGGCGGCGACCGGGCTCGGTCGCGGCCGGTTGCGTTTCGTGGACGCTCACAGCAGATCCAGCTCCTTCAGGGTCGTCGCGACGCGCTTGTCCTGCTCGACGAGCAGGTCGTGGAAGTCGTCGCCGGTCACGAAGGCGTCGGTCCAGCCGTTGTCCTTCAACGCCTGCTGCCACTGCTTCGAGTCGTGCATGCGGGTGAGCAGGTCGATCAGCTCCTGGCGCCGCTCGTCGCTGATCCCCGGCGGAGCGAGGATGCCGCGCCAGTTGAGGAAGACCAGGTCGATGCCGCTCTCGGTGAGCGTGGGCGCGTCCGCGAAGACGCCGGTGCCGCGCTCGTCGCCGGAGACCGCGAGGACGCGCAGCTCCCCGGCCTCCACCTGGCCCTCGAACTCGGCGAGACCGGAGAAGCCGACCTCGATCTTGTGACCCAGCAGCGCGCTGGTGAGCGGGCCGCCACCGTCGTAGGGGACGTACTTGACCTCCTTGGGGTCGATGCCGGCGGCCTTGGCCAGCTGCATCGGGAAGAGGTGGTCGGGGCCGCCGGGCGAGGACCCGCCGCCGACGACGACGGAATCGGGGTCCGCCGACCAGGCCTTGACCAGGTCGTCGATCGTCTTGAAGGGCGAGTCGGCCGGGACCAGCACACCCTCCTGCTCCTCGATGAGCTGCGCGATCGGGGTGGCGTCCTGCGGGCGGGCGTCCACACCGAAGGAGTACGTCGAGCCGACCACGCCCAGACCGATGGTCATGAGCAGGTTGCCGTTGCCCTCCTCGCTCATCAGGCGGGACATCGCCACGGAGCCGCCGGCGCCCAGGATGTTGGTGACCTGGATGTCGCCGCCGGTCAGGTTGTCGCGGTCCAGGACGCCCACGGCCGCCCGGCCGGTCTGGTCGTAGCCACCGCCGGGGCTGTTCGGGATCCACATGTCGAGGTCGCGGGACTCCTCGCCACGGGTCACGCCACAGGCGGATGCCACCGCGAGCAGGCAGGTCACGAGCACGACGGTCAGGGCGCGGGTACGGCGTATGCTCGCTGCCCGACGCGATCGCCGCTGCTGCTGTTGCGGCGGAAGCGGCGGCCGGCTCGGATCGGGCGGGGACTGCGATGTCGGCGTCGACAACGTCTGGCCTCCAGACTCAGGAATGAAACGGTCAGTGGCGATGGTCACAGCCCAGGGTGACCCCCGTCACCGTTCGGCAACCAAAGGAGGTTGTGTAACTTGCGGTCACAGGGATCGCGCCGCCACCTCTCGCTGGCCGGCCAGGTGCTGCTGCTGCAGCTCTCGGTGCTGCTGCTCGTCGTCGTGGCGACCAGCATCGTGTCACTGCGGCAGAGCGACGCGGACTTCCGCGACTCCCGTGAGGACCGGCTGCGCGCCGCCGCGGAGAGCCTGGCCGGGATCGCCGCGGTCCAGGACGGGCTGACCAGCGAACCCGACCGGCAGGCGCTGGGCTTCTACCTGCAGACCCGCGCCGCGGACGCGGGCGCCGACACCGCCTACCTCACCGGGCTCGACGGCACGATCCTCGTCGCCACCGACCCCACCCGGGTCGGTGAGACCCTGGCCCTCGGCCGGAGCGAGACGACTCGCGCCTGGTCCGGCGACATCGTCGACGCCGGCCGCCGGGCGATCGCCGCCCAGGTGCCGGTCTACGGCGGCGGCACGACGGGGACCGATCCGCAGGCACCGCATCCGGTCGGCGTGGTCGTGGTGACCGAGGACTACCCGCCTCTCACCGAGCGCCTCGCCCGCACCTGGGCCGACGCGGTGACCGTGCTGCTGGCCGGTCTCGCGCTCGCGCTGCTCGGGTCATGGCTGCTGGCGCGGCTGATCAAGCGGCGTACGCGTGGGCTGGAGCCCCGCGACATCGCCGCCCTCGCCGACCACCGTGAGGGCCTGCTGCGCTCGATCCGCGAGGGGGTGCTGGCCGTCGGCGCCGACGGCCGGGTCAGCCTGATGAGCGACAGCGCCCGGGACCTGCTCGGGCTGACCGCGGACCCGACCGGGCGCCGGCTCGACGAGCTGGACCTGCCCACCGAGACCCTCGCCCTGCTCAGCGGCTCCGAGGAGGTGCACGACGCGCCGCTGGTGGCCGGCGAGCGGGTGCTCGTGCTCAACCGCAACCGCGTCCACCACGCCGGCCGACCCGCCGGCACCGTCACCACGCTGCGCGACCGCACCGAGCTGGTGGCCCTGCAGAGCGAGCTCAACGCCCGCGAGAGCGTCACCGAGACCCTGCGCGCACAGACCCACGAGTTCAGCAACCAGCTGCACACCATCACCGGGCTGCTGGAGCTGGAGGAGTATGCCGAGGTCGGCCGTTTCGTCACCGGGCTGACCGCACGCCGGGCGGCCCTGAGCGACCACATCACCTCGCGGATCGACGACCCCGCGGTGGCCGCCCTGCTCATCGCGAAGGCCAGCCTGGCCGCCGAGCGGCGGGTCAGCATCGACCTGGACGCCACCAGCTCGCTGCCCCGGCTCACGCCCGACGGCTCCGCCGACGTGGTGACCGTGCTCGGCAACCTGGTCGACAACGCCGTCGACGCCGCCGCGCTGGTGGGGCCGCTCGACGGCCGGGTCGGCGTACGGCTGACGGCCGCGGGGCAGACCGTGACCGTACGCGTCTCCGACACCGGCGGCGGGGTGCCCGCCGAGCGGCTGCCCGAGATCTTCCGGCGCGGCTTCAGCACGAAGCCGCGCGACGCCAGCGGACGTGGCGTGGGGCTCGCGCTGGTGCAGCTGGTGTGCCGCACGCGCGGCGGCGAGGTCGAGGTGGAGAATAGCGGGTCGGAGGAGCGCCCCGGAGCCGTCTTCATCGCCACCCTGCCGGGCGCCGTCCCTCTCGCCCCACCCACCACCACTGCCCCTGAGGAGGCCCGATGACGTCCACACCGGAGCTGACCGTGCTCGTGGTCGAGGACGACTTCATGGTGGCCTCGATCCACACCCGCTTCGTGGAGCGCGTCGAGGGGTTCCGGGTCGTCGGCGTGGCCGCGACCGGTGGGCAGGCGCTCGAGGAGACCGCCCGCCTCTCCCCCGACGTGCTCCTGCTCGACGTACACCTCCCCGACTTCAGCGGCATCGAGCTGCTGCGCCGGCTGCGCGGGCGAGGCGACGACGTCGACGTCATCGTCATCACCGCCGCCCGCGAGGCCGACACGGTGCGGGCCGCCGCGGCCGGCGGCGCGGCGCACTACGTGGTCAAGCCGTTCCCGTTCGAGGACCTGGCCGCCCGGCTCGACGACGTACGCCGCTCCCGCGAGGCGCTCGCCCGGATCGGGCAGCGGGCCGAGGGCTCCGAGGGTACCGAGCACCGCGACGAGGTCCAGGCCGGGATAGACGAGGTCTTCAGCCACCAGGGTGCCCGTGAGGCCCGCGAGCGGCTCCCGAAGGGGCTCAGCGCCGAGACCGCCCGGGCCGTCCTGGCCGCGCTGCAGAGTGCCGGCGAGCTCAGCGCCACCGAGTGCGCCGACGCGATCGGGGTCTCGCGGGTGAGCGCCCGCCGCTATCTCGAGCACTTCGCGAGCACGGGCCGGATCGGCGTACGTCTCAACTACGGCACCGCCGGGCGCCCCGAACGCCGCTACCGCGCCACGCCTTAGGACGCCGCGCTCAGGCGGACTCGCGGACCACCAGATGCGTCGGGAGCACCACGGACGCCTCGACCTCCTCCCCCGCCACCAGGCGGAGGATCTGCTCGGCGAGGCGGGTGCCGATCTCGTGGATCGGCTGGTGGACCGTCGTCAGCGGCGGGTCGGTGAACCGGGCCGCCTCGACGTCGTCGAACCCGATCACCGCCACGTCGTCGGGGACCCGGCGGCCGAGCCGCCGCAGCGTACGCAGGGCGCCGTCGGCCATCAGGTCGGAGGCCGCGAAGACGCCGTCGATGTCGGGATCACGCTCCAGCAGCCGCTCCATGGCGTCGATCCCGGACTGGCGCATGAAGTCACCCTCCTCGACCAGCGGCACGGCTCCCGGCAGCGCCTCGAGACCGGAGAGGTAGCCGGCCAGCCGCTCGCGCCCGGCGACCATGTCCTGCGGCCCGGCGATCGTCGCGATCCGGCGCCGGCCGAGGCCGACGAGGTGGCGCATCGCCGCCTCCACCCCGCTGGCGTGCTCGACGTCGATGTAGGGCACCGTGGCCTCGCCCAGCGGCCGCCCGCTGGTCACGACCGGGACGCCTGCCGCCCGCAGCTCCTCGGGCAGGGTGTCGGCGCCGTGCATCGAGGCCAGCACGACGCCGTCGACGGTGCGCCCGTGGACGTAGCGCAGGATACGGTCGTGGCTCGACTGCGTCGAGGCGAGCAGCAGGACGAGCTGCTTGTCGGCCTTCTCCAGCACCTCGCCGACACCCCGGATGACACCTGGGAAGAAGGCGTCGTCGGAGAAGACCCGGGTGGCGGACTCGGGCAGGATCAGCGCGATGGAGTCCGTACGCTGCGTCACCAGGCTCCGCGCCGCCGGGTTCGGCACGTAGCCGAGGTCGGCGATGGCCCGGCGGATGCTCTCGGCGACGTCGGGGCGCACCGTCGTGGAGCCGTTGACGACGCGCGAGACGGTCGCTCGCGAGGCCCCGGCCGCCCGGGCCACCGTCTCCAGCGTCGGCCGGCCGGCCGGGGTCTCGTTCATGAGTGGAACCTATCGCCTCCGGGCGCCGCCGGTCACCGAGAGAAGGTGAACCAGTTGACGTTGACGAAGTCGGCGGGCTGGCCGCTGGTGAAGCGCAGGAACACCGTGTGCGTGCCGGTCACGCCGCTGATGCTGCCCGGGACCGTACGCCAGCTCTGCCAGCCTCCGGTGTTGGCCACCGAGAAGCTGCCGATCGGGGCGTTGTTCACGTTGTCGAGGCGTACCTCGACCAGACCGCTGACCCCAGCCGCCGCACCGGAGGCGACCCGGGCGGAGAAGGTGTGGGCAGCGCTCGAGCCGAAGTTCACGCCGTCATAGCGCAACCAGTCGCCGTTCGCGAGGTAGCCGACGTCCTGGCCGCCGCCGGTGTCGGTGGTCGCCTCGGTCTGGGTGCCGCTCTGGGCGTCGTAGGACTCGGCCTGGATGGTCGAGTAGGCGTCGCGGTTCCCCGAGGTGGGCGGGTCGGTCGGTTCGGTGGTGCCGCCGCCCTTGGAGTAGACCGCGACGTAGTCCACCAGCATCGGCACCCCGGAGGCGGTCGCCGAGGTGGGGTTGCCGGGCCAGCCGCCACCGACCGCGACGTTGAGGATGATGAAGAAGCCATGGTTGGTCGCGTTGTTCCAGGTGGTCGCGTCGACCTGGTCCGAGCGGACCGTGTGGTAGAGCGTGTTGTCGACGTAGAACCGGATCTGCTGCGGGCTGGTGCTGCGGTCCCACTCCATCGCATAGGTGTGGAACGACGACTGACAGGTCGAGCCCGGGCAGCCCTGGATGGTCCCGCCGAGGCCTGTGGTCTCGTTGCACGGGCCTCCGGGCGAGGTGCCGCAGTGCAGCGTGCCCCAGACCTGGTTGGCGCCGTTGACGTTCTCCATGATGTCGATCTCGCCGATCCCCGGCCAGTTCCAGTAGTTGCCGCGGAACGGCTCACCCAGCATCCAGAACGCCGGCCAGATGCCCTGGGCGGCCGCGCCGGTGACGTTCGGCATCTGGAGGCGGCTCTCGACGCGGAGCACGCCGCCCGACGGCGGCTGGAAGTCGGTCCGGGTGGTCTCGATACGGCCGGAGGTCCAGTTGCCGGCGCTGTCGCGGATCGGCTTGATGGCGAGGTTGCCGTTGCCGTCCTGGTAGACGTTCTGGGTGCTGTCGGAGTGGTACGCGATCTCGCCGGTGCCCCAGTTGGCGGCGCCGCCGGGGTAGGAGTGGCCGATGTCGTAGATCCAGTTGTTGGTGTTGATCCGCGACCCGGCCGCACCGGTGAAGTCGTCGCTCCACACCTTGGTCCAGCCCGCCGGAGTGCCCGGCTCCGAGGCCTGCGACGCCTGGCCGAACGATGTCAGCGGGATCGCCACGGCGACCACGCCGGCCGCGATGGCCGCGGCCCCCAATGCCTTGAGACTTCTCATGTTGACTCGCTTTCCGAATGAACGAGCGTCGAGTCCTGTCGACTCGTGAGAGCGCTCTCTCGGGTGTCATGGTGACAGGGACGGTGTGACCGGTGTCACCAAACGACGAACTCTTTAAGATCCCGTGCCGAGTCGGCTCGTCCTGACCAAGACCAGCGCCGAGTCGGCCCGTCATGACGAGCCGACTCGGCGGGAAATCTCGTCAGAACGAGCCGACTCGGCGGGTCTGACGCGGGGTGCGCTGCTAGTTGGCGGTGTAGGTGCGCTGGGCGGCCTCGCCGGTCTTTCCGAGGGCGCGGGACTTGCCGTCCCCGACGGCGACCTTGAGGGAGCCGTCGGAGGTCTGGACGCGCAGCGGCGGGGTGACCTGGAGCTGCTTCGACTCACCGAAGGCGAGGTCGCCGCTGAAGACGACCTTGCCGCGGGAGTCGCGCACGACCACGTGAGCAGCGCCGCCGGCGGCGGAGATGGTCACCGGAACCGGCGAGGACTTGCCGTAGGGGCTGTCGGTGCCGGCCGAGCCGTCGAGCTGGATCGCCCCGGCCTCGGGCTCGTGCTGGGTGCCGTCGATGACCAGCCGGGCGACCGACCAGACCAGGATGACCGCCATCACCGCGGCGACCAGGACCGACCAGGACGGCCCGCCACGCATCCGGCGGACCGGGCGGATCGCCGCGCTGTGGGCGAGCTCGGCCTCGAAGACGGCACGAGGGCTGACCGGGCCGGAGGCGTACTTCTCGTCGTAGGTGCGCAGCAGCGGCGCGACCTCGATGCCCAGGACACGCGCCAGCGTGCGCAGGTGGCCGCGGGCGTAGAAGTCGCCGCCGCAGGGGCCGAAGTCGTCGACCTCGATCGCCTCGATGACGTGCGGACGGATCCGCGTCCACTCGGCCAGGCCGTCCATGTCCAGGGCGAGCCGGCGGCGGGCCGCGGCGATCTCGGCACCGATCTCCGGAACCTTGGTCGGCACGACCTCGGTGACCTGGTCGTCGGCACCGTCGATCGAGAGCGCCTTCACGCCCTCGCCGGGCTCGCCGAGCGTACGCACGCCCTCGGGCTCCGGGTCCTCGGCCGCCTCGCTGGCAACCGGATCCGCGACCTCGACATCCGCGTCGGCCTCGAGGGCGGACTCGATCTCCGCCGGGTCGAGCTGGAGGGCGTTCGCGCCGTGGACGGCGATGGTCTCCTGCGGCTCCTCGGGGACGTAGCGTACGTCCACCCGGACCGCCGTCGAGGGCTCGCGCAGCGGCGCGACCGGCTCCGCCTTCGCCTCGCTCTTCGCGGGCTCGGGGTCGGCCTTCGGCGTCGTCTCGTCCTGCTCCGTGTCCCGATCCACCTGGTCCTGCCCCGCCTCGTCCGCCACGTCTGCGGCATTGATATCAGGCTCGTCCAAGACCCGGAGCATCCGGGGGTTGGTGTCTCCGGCCTGCTGCGCCAGGGGCGGGCGGATCGCGGTGTCACCGTCGTCCACGCGACCGCCGACGACGCGGTCGACGTCCTCGTCGGCGGCCTCGGCAGCGGCCTCGGCAGCGGCCTCGGCGGTGCCTTCGTCGGTGTTCTCGTGGGCGTCGGACTCTGGTTCCTCGGCGTCGAGCGCGGGATCGATCTCGACGACCTCGACCCCGTCGGCGGCGACGATGGCGATGGCCTCCGTGACGTCGTCACCGGCACCCAGGACGCGGGTGGAGAGGCCCAGCGGGAGCGAGAACGGGAGGCCGTAGAGGCGCTCGGTGAGCATCGCCTGGCGCCGCGCGGTCGGCGAGAGCTCGTCGAGCATCGCCTCCTCGTCGTGCAGCAGGACGCCGATACGGCCGTCCTTCCAGAACCGCTCGATGCCCTCCGGGCGCGGGGTGTGCTCGACGGACTCGATCTTCGACCAGGGGATGCCCTGCCAGGTCTGGCCGAAGCGGAGGCGTACGCCCTGCTCGTCCACCAGCAGCAGCGGCATCCGGGAGTCCCAGGCCGTCCAGCCCTGCACCGCCGCGACGACGAGCAGGATCAGGCCGACCAGGTAGCCCTCGATGCCGCCGCGCAGCACGAAGGCGAGACCGACCAGCAGCGACGCGAGCGCCACCACGAGCGCGAGGCGGCCGTTGCGGCGTACCTCGACGACGTCGACGTCATGAGACTCATGGGCCTCAGCAGACTGAGCAGGCTCCACAGACTCGTCAGGCTCGACAGAGTCGGTGGCCTCGGCGGTGGCGGCAGGGTCGACGGTCTCGACCGCCGGTGATTTCTCGCTCACATCTCCCCCTGGATCGTTGCGATGACGCCGTCGATCTCGTCCGGCTTGACGAGTACGTCGCGTGCCTTGGAGCCCTCGGAGGGACCGACCACGCCGCGCGACTCGAGGATATCCATCAGGCGGCCGGCCTTGGCGAACCCGACCCGCAGCTTGCGCTGCAGCATCGAGGTCGACCCGAACTGGGTCGAGACGATCAGCTCGATCGCCTGGATGACCAGGTCCATGTCGTCGCCGATGTCGTCGTCGAGGACCCGCTTCGACTCCGCCGGGGCGGTCACGTCGTCGCGGTAGGACGGCTCGAGCTGGCCCTTGACCGACTTCACGACCGCGTTGATCTCCGACTCGGAGACCCACGAGCCCTGCACACGGATCGGCTTGGAGGAGCCCATCGGCAGGAACAGCCCGTCACCCTGACCGACCAGCTTCTCCGCACCGGGCTGGTCGAGGATGACGCGCGAGTCGGCCAGCGACGAGGTCGCGAACGCGAGCCGTGAGGGCACGTTGGCCTTGATCAGACCCGTGACGACGTCGACCGAGGGCCGCTGCGTGGCCAGCACCAGGTGGATACCGGCCGCGCGGGCCAGCTGGGTGATGCGTACGACCGCATCCTCCACGTCGCGCGGGGCGACCATCATCAGGTCGGCGAGCTCGTCGACGATGACCAGCAGGTAGGGGTAGGGAGACAGGACCCGCTCGGAGTCGGGCGGGACCTGCACCTTCCCGGCCCGGACGGCCTTGTTGAAGTCGTCGACGTGACGGAAGCCGAAGTT
This sequence comes from Nocardioides luteus, assembly GCF_000960475.2. Taxonomy (GTDB): domain Bacteria; phylum Actinomycetota; class Actinomycetes; order Propionibacteriales; family Nocardioidaceae; genus Nocardioides; species Nocardioides luteus_A. The sequence goes on from NZ_JZDQ02000016.1 coordinate 33,150, forward strand.
GGCCAGGTCGTCGTAGCGCATGTCCATCTCGCGTACGACCCAGGCCAGCGCCTCGGCGGCCTTCTTCGGGTTCGTGATGATCGGCGTGATCAGGTGCGGCACGCCCTCGTAGGAGTTCAGCTCGACCCGCTTGGGGTCGACCATGATCATCCGCACCTCGTCGGGCGTGGCCCGCATCAGCACCGAGGTGATCATCGAGTTGATGAAGGACGACTTACCCGAGCCGGTCGCACCCGCGACCAGCAGGTGCGGCATCTTGGCGAGGTTGGCGACCACGAAGCCGCCCTCGACGTCCTTGCCGACGCCGGTGACCATCGGGTGGTGGTCGCCGCGCGCGGCGTTGGAGCGGAGCACGTCACCGAGGGTGACGATCTCCTTGTCGGAGTTGGGGATCTCGACGCCGACCGCGGACTTGCCGGGGATCGGCGAGAGGATGCGTACGTCGGCGGAGGCCACCGCGTAGGCGATGTTCTTCTGGATCCCGGTGATCTTCTCGACCTTGACCCCGGCGCCGAGCTCGACGACGTAGCGGGTCACCGTCGGGCCACGGGTGTAGCCGGTGACCGCGGCGTCGATGTTGAACTCCTCCAGCACCGCCTGGAGCCGGCTGACGATGTCGTCGGAGGCCTTGGAGCGTGCCTTGTGCGGCGAGCCCGGCTTGAGCAGGTCGCTGCCCGGGAGCGTGTAGGCGACGTCGCCGGCGAGCATCAGCTGCTCGACGCGCTGGGGCAGCTCGGCGTGCGGCGGCGGCTCGAGGTCGCGCTTCTGGCCAGGCTTCGGCGAGGACTCGGAGACGGCCGGCATGAGGCCCGCGGCGTCGCTGGGCACCGCCTCGTCCGGCTGGGTGTCGGCGTCGGTGTCCTCGTCGAGGGCGAGCGCGATGTCGAGCCCGTCCTTCTTCCGCTTCTTCTTCGGCTTCTCCTCCTCGAGGAGAGGCGTCTCGTAGGGCTCGAAGCCCTCCGGGTCGAAGGTGTCGTCGTCGGCGAAGAGCTTGCCGCTGCGGCGGACCCGCCGGATGTTGGTGCCGCTCTCGCTCAGCTCCTCGGGCGGCGTCAGGCCGAGCGCCCGGTCGCGCAGCGCCACCAGCCGGCTCGGCACCTGGTAGAGCGGCGTCCCGGTGATGACCAGGACCCCGAAGACGACGAGGAGGGACAGGAGTACGACGACGACGGCCGTCGAGCGCAGCACATCGAGCAGCAGGCTGGCCACGACGTAGCCGATCGCGCCGCCGGCCCACTGCAGCTCGCTGCTGTCGCCGGAGGTGGGCTGCGGGTTGCCGTTGGCGATCTGGACGATGCCGAGCGTCGCCATCAGGAACGCGGACCAGCCGATCGCCAGCCGGCCGACCGGGGCGGCGTTGACCGGGTCGCGCATCAGCCGGCCGCCGGCGAAGACGAGCCCGACCGGCACCAGCCAGCCGATCTTGCCGACGACGCCGGCCACGGCGATGCGGACGACGTCGAAGAACTGCCCGCCGAGCTGGAACCAGACGCCGGCGGCGACGAGGACGGCGAGGCCGATCAGGAACAGGCCGGCGCCGTCACGCCGGTGCTCCGGCTCGAGGTCGCTGGCCGCCTGGCCACCGACACGGAAGACGGCCGCCACTCCCCCGGCGATCGCCAGCCACAGGCTCGCGATGGTCGAGAAGATGGCGTCGAAGAGGACCGCGATCGGGCTGGGCCCGCTGCGTACGGCACGGGGTGGCGTACGGTTCGTCGTCTTCTTCTTGGCGGCAGGGCGGCGTTTGGCCGGCGTTGCCTTGGAGCGAGCCCGGCTCGTGGCCGTTGCTCGCTTTGTCGTGGTCGTACTCCGGGGACGGGTGCTCTTGGTGGTGGTCGAGCTCCGCGAACCCGGCGGGGAAGACGTACGGGTCGCCATACAAGCAGGGTATTTGACCAAGCGGCCTGGCTCCGGGACCCCATGGGGGTGTGTTGCAGCGGTGTAGTTTGCCGCCATGCAGAGCCTGACAGTCCTCGTCGCCCTCCTCACCGCCGCCGACGCCGCGGCCGACTGGACCCTGGTCTGGCTGTCCTGGGGCCGGCGCCGCTACCTGACCAAGCCGCTGGTGATGGTCGGCCTGATCGCGCTGACGGTGCTCGTCGGGCTCGTCGGGTCGAGCGGGGACGGCGACCCGGCCGCGTGGTGGCTGGTCGCGGCGCTCTTCTTCGGGATGCTCGGCGACATCTCCATGAACGGGCCCTCCACGCGGCACTTCCTCGGCGGCGTCGGGTTCTTCTTCGTCGGCCACCTGGCGTACGCCGTGACCTTCCTCAGCCTCGGCCTGGACGCCCCCGCGTGGTCCTGGGCCGGTCTTGCGGTCGCGTTGGTACTGGGGCTCCCGATGCGCCGCGTCCTGGGCGGTGCCGTGCAGATGGGCGGCCGGCCGATGGCCGCCGCCCTGGTGGCGTACTCCCTGGTGATCAGCGCCATGCTCGTGCTCGGCTGGCTGACCGGCAGCGTCTGGGTCGCTGCCGGTGCGCTGATCTTCGTCGTCAGCGACACGCTCATCGGGCTCAACCTGGCCGAGCACGGCAACCAGCCGCCGCGCCTGACCAACCTGGCGATCATGGTGACCTACCACGTCGGCCAGGCGCTGATCACGGCTGGAGTGCTGCTGGCGCTGTGAATGCCGACCGAGGTAACTCGGTCGAGTGTCGCTTCCTTCGTGGAGTTCCACGAGGGAGGTGGGCGTTCACCGAGTTACCTCGGTGAACATCCGCCCCCACTCAGGCCTCAATAACCACCGGAATGATCATCGGGCGGCGACGATGGGTGCTGGAGACCCAGCGGCCGAACGTACGCCGGATGGCCTGCTGCAGCTGGTAGGTGTCGGTCGCGCCCTCGGAGATGGCGCGGTTGACCGCCTTGACGATCGGTTGCTTGATCGGGTCGAAGGCGTTCTCGGGCCAGACGTGGCCGCGGGCGTGGATCTCGGGTCCGCTCGACACCACCCCGTTGACGGAGTCGACCACGACGATGATCGAGACGAAGCCCTCCTCGGAGAGGATCCGGCGGTCCTTGAGCTCGGACTCGGTGACGTCGCCGACGGTGGTGCCGTCGACGAAGACGTAGCCGCACTCGACCTTGCCGGCGATCTCGGCCTTGCCGTCGATGAGGTCGACGACGACGCCGTCCTCGGCGTAGACGACGCTCTCCACACCGGTCTGGCGGGCCAGGTCGCCGTTCGCGAGCAGGTGGCGCACCTCGCCGTGGACGGGCATGACGTTGCGCGGCCGGACGATGTTGTAGCAGTAGAGCAGCTCGCCGGCGCTGGCGTGGCCGGAGACGTGCACCAGGGCGTTGCCCTTGTGGACCACGTTGGCGCCGAGGCGGGCCAGGCCGTTGATCACCCGGTAGACCGAGTTCTCGTTGCCCGGGATCAGGCTGCTCGCGAGAAGGACGGTGTCGCCCGGCTCGATGTGCACGAAGTTGTGGGTGCCGTTGGCGATCCGCGACAGCGCCGACATCGGCTCGCCCTGCGAGCCGGTGGAGACCATCACGACGCGCTCCGGCGGCAGCTCGGCGAGCTCCTTGGCGTCGACGATCACGTCCTCGGGCACGTGCAGGTAGCCGAGGTCGGAGGCGATCTGCATGTTGCGGACCATCGACCGACCGACGTACGCCACCTTGCGCCCGTGTGCGACGGCACTGTCGAGCACCTGCTGGACGCGGTGCACGTGGGAGGCGAAGCAGGCCACGATGATGCGCTGGTCGGACTCGCGGAAGACCTGCTCGATCGCGGGGGCGATCTTCTTCTCGGCGGTCGTGAAGCCGGGCACCTCGGCGTTGGTCGAGTCGGTGAGGAACAGGTCCACACCCTCCTCGCCGAGCCGGGCGAAGGCGCGCAGGTCGGTGATCCGGCCGTCCAGCGGCAGCTGGTCCATCTTGAAGTCGCCGGTGTGCAGCACCAGTCCGGCACCGGTGCGGATCGCGACCGCGAGCGCGTCCGGGATGGAGTGGTTGACGGCGACGAACTCGAGCTCGAACGGCCCGAAGGTGATCGTGTCGCCCTCGCGTACCTTGTGCTGGACGGTCTCGCGCAGGCGGTGCTCGCGCAGCTTGGAGCCGAGCAGGGCCAGGGTCAGCTCGGAGCCGACCAGCGGGATGTCCTGACGCTCACGGAGCAGGTAGGGGGTCGCGCCGATGTGGTCCTCGTGACCGTGGGTCAGGACCAGCGCCTCGACGTCTGCGAGACGGCCACGGATCGGACCGAAGTCGGGCAGGATCAGGTCGACGCCGGGCTGCTGCTCCTCGGGGAAGAGCACGCCGCAGTCGACGATCAGCAGTCGGCCGTCGTACTCGAAGACGGTCATGTTGCGGCCGACCTCGCCGAGGCCACCGAGAGGGGTGACCCGCAGGCCGCCCTTGGGGAGCTTGCCGGGTTCGGTCAGCTCCGGGTGTGGGTGTGACAAAGGCATTCCTTCTAGAGAAGGCCAGAGGCCTCCAGCCCGGCTCGCAGCGCCTCGACCTCGTCGTCGTCGAGCGCCACCAGCGGCCCTCGTACGTTGCGGTTGTCGATCACGCCGGTCAGCTCGAGAGCGGCCTTGGCAGTGGTGGCTCCGTAGTTCGGGACGCCCATGATGGCGTCGATCGCGGGGAGCATCCGCGCATAGGTCTTGCGGGCGGTCTCGATGTCGCTCGCCGCGAAGGCGTCGATCATCGTCCGCGTCTGGTCGCCGAGCACGTGGGCGGCGACGCTGATCACGCCGACGGCGCCGTGCGCCAGCCAGGCGAGGGTGAGCGCGTCGTCACCGGAGTAGAGCGAGTAGCCGAGGTCGAGCAGGCGGGTGCCGCGCGGGAAGTCGCCGGCAGCCTCCTTGACCGCGACGACGGTGTCCCAGGTGATCGCCTCGCGATAGGTGTCGAGGGTGATCGGGGAGCCGGTGCGGCCGGGGACGTCGTAGAGGATGACCGGGGTGTCGGTCGCGGAGGCGACGGTGCGGAAGTGCTCGCGGATGCCGCGCTCGCCCGGCTTGTTGTAGTAGGGCGTCACCAGGAGCAGGCCGTCCGCGCCGATCGACGCGGCCTGCTTGGCCAGCTGCAGGGTGGTGCGGGTGTCGTTGGTGCCGATGCCGGCCACGATCTTCGCGCGGTCGCCGACGGCGTCCTTGACCGCGGCCAGGATCTCGCCGTCCTCGGCCGGGGTGGTGGTCGGCGACTCGCCCGTGGTGCCGGAGACGACGATGCCGTCGTGGCCGTGATCGACCAGGTGCTTGGCGACTTTCTGGGTCTGCTCCAGGTCGACCGAGCCGTCGTCGTTGAAGATCGTGACGAGTGCTGAGAGCACGGTGCCGAAGGGAGCATCAGTCATGGCGTACAGACTATCGTCAGACGCGCGGCAGGACCTCGTCGGCTACGAGGGCGAGATGGTCGAGGTCGCCCAGGTCGAGCACCTGCAGATAGATCCGGCTGGCGCCGGCGTCCTCGAACCGCTTGATCTTGGCGACCAGCTCGTCGGGGGTGCCGGCCAGGCCGTTCTCACGCAGCTCGGACGGCTCGCGTCCGATCGCCTGCGCCCGGCGCGCGATCTCGTCCTCGTCGCGACCGACGCAGAGGACCTGCGCGGCCGAGAAGATCATCGAGTCGTCACGGCCGGCCGCCTCGATGAACCGACCGACGTTCTCGAAGAGAGCCTGGGACTCCTCGACGGAGACGAACGCGGCGTTGAACTCGTCGGCGAAGGTCGCGGCCAGGGTCGGCGTACGCTTCTTGCCGCCGCCGCCCACGATCACCGGGATCGAGCCGGCGTGGCCGCGGGTCTGGACCGGCTTGGGCAAACCCGGGCTCTCCTTGATCGAGTAGTGCTTGCCCTCGAAGCTGAAGGTCTCCCCCGGCTCGGTCGCCCACAGCCCGGTGATGATCTCCAGCTGCTCCTCGAGCCGGTCGAACCGCTCCCCCAGGGTCGGGAACGGGATCCCGTACGCCTCGTGCTCCTCCTCGAACCAGCCCGCACCCAGGCCGAGCTCGACCCGGCCGTCGGACATGTCGTCGACGTTGGCGGCCTGGATGGCCAGGACCCCGGGGAGGCGGAAGGTCGCGGAGGTGACCAGGGTGCCGAGGCGGATCGTGCTGGTGTCACGGGCCAGGCCGGCGAGCGTCGTCCAGGCGTCGCTCGGCCCGGGCAGCCCGTCGACCGACCCCATCTTCAGGTAGTGGTCGGAGCGGAAGAACGCTCCGAACCCGAGCTCCTCGGCCTTCTGGGCGACCGCGAGGATGTCGGCGTAGGACGCCCCCTGCTGGGGCTCGGTGAAGATGCGCAGCTCCATGGTCTTCACTCTAGAGGTGGGCTGAAGAGCGTGCGTGCGAGGGCTCTGTGACGTGCCGTGGAGTAGAGCGTCCGGTGCTCGCGCTCGGCCTCGACCTGCTCCGGGTAGTAGACGCTCAAGGGGTCGGCTCGGGGTGGCGTGGTCACCGGCGCGCCCCAGATCGTCCAGGTCGGGCCGTTCTCGATCGGGAGCCACGTACGGTCGAATTCGGAGGACCATTCCCCCGGCGGCTCGAGGCGCAGGTCTGCCCCGTCGAGGCCGACGAGGTCGGCGGTGAAGACCGCCCAGGCTCCGAGCGTCGCCACGAGCGGCATCGGCTTCCGGGCGTCGATCTGGAACGCGGTCAGCAGCGGCAGGCGCCAGCCGGACGCGATCACCGCCGCCTGCTCCACCCATGTGCCGCTCAGGTCGACTGGCCGCTGCCTGCCGACGCGGACGATGAACGGCTGCCAGCGGTCGAGCGACTCGTCGGGACACCGCGGTCGAGCCAGCAGCTCGTCGAGGCCCTCCTCGTCGTAGAAGTGGGCCGATCCGACCCGGTGACGTGGCCCCGCCAGGCCCGCGCGCAGCACGCGCTTCGCCTGGTTCTCGCCCAGGAGGTGAACCCTGGCGAGCCGGGCTACGGCGTCTTGCGTGGAGATCCACATGGGACGAACCTAAGCGTGAGCACCGACATCGATGATGTGCGATGCCGCTGCCGCGACCGAGTCGACGACCAGGTCCGGTCGAAACCCCGCAGGATCGGATCCGTCACCGATCCAAGCGGTTCTCAGTCCGACTGCAGCTCCACCAGCGACATCCAGCTCGAGGCTGTCACCGATCATCCAACCCTCGAGCGTACAGCCGAGCCTGGTGGCGAGCGACTCGAAGATCGCGGGATGTGGTTTCCGGACACCGACCGTGTCGGACACGACCCATCCGTCGACGAGCGCATCGAGCCCGGTCGGGCGAATCTTGCCCTCTTGGTTGTCGGCCATGCCGTTGGTCACGATGCCGATCGTCCAACCTGCTTCTTTGAGGTCGATGAGGGCGCGCCGATCATCGTCGGAAACGGCGACGAACGACGGCATCTTCGAGCGATGGTCCAGCCAGATCTCGTCGGCTGCCGCAGGCACCCCGAGCCGCTCGACGAGCGCACCGAATACCTCCCCCTTGGGTCGACGCGCCGTCAGCGCCTCGGCAACGGTGTCGACCTCCCCAGCCGGGAGGCCCCACGCTTGGACGAAGTCGTTCGACCATCGTCTCGCTGCGGACGCTTGATCGACCAAGGTTCCGTCGAGATCCAAGGCGACGAGGGGCACGGTCGGAAACCTTAGGTCTGGATGACCCATGGCGGGAACAACGAATCACCCTTCGCTATGACAGAGGGTCCGAGCTTGTGAACAGTTCACAAGCTCGGACCCTCTGTCATAGCGGACTGCAGGGTGTCCTGCCCGGTGGAATCAACGGCGCTTGCCCAGGACAGCGCGGGCTCAGTCGGCGCGGGCGAAGAAGACGCGGTCGTACGCCTCGTGCGGCTCTCGCTTCGTCTCGACCCACTCCGCCTCGTCGTAGGCCGGGTAGAGGACGTCACCGACCGGCTCGAGATGGACGCGGGTGATGACCTGCTCGGTGGCGTACGGGAGAGCGGCCTCGTAGACCTGCGCGCCGCCGGCGATGACGGTGTCGCCCTGCTCCCCCGCGGCGATGGCGAGAGCCGACTCGATGTCGTGGGCGACCAGGACGCCGTCGTACGCCCAGTTCTTGTCGCGGGTCAGGACGACGGTCGTACGGCCCGGCAACGGCCGACCGATGGACTCGAAGGTGGTGCGGCCCATGACGAGAGTGTGGCCCATCGTGATCGCCTTGAACTCGGCCTGCTCACCGGGGATCTTCCAGGGGATGTCGGGCCCGTTGCCGATGACTCCGTTGTCGGCAACGGCGGCGACCATGACGACGCGCTCCGACCCTGCCTCAGACGGCAATGGGGGCCTTGATGACGGGGTGGGGGTCGTAGCCCTCCACCGTGATGTCCTCGAGCTCGAAGGCGTCGATGTCCTTGACCTCCGGGTTGAGCCGCAGCCTCGGCAGCGGCCGCGGCTCGCGGGTGAGCTGGAGGCGGGCCTGCTCGAGGTGGTTGCTGTAGAGGTGGGCGTCGCCGAGGGTGTGCACGAACTCACCCGGCTCCAGGCCGGTCACCTGGGCGACCATGTGGGTGAGCAGGGCGTAGGAGGCGATGTTGAACGGCACTCCGAGGAACACGTCGGCGGAGCGCTGGTAGAGCTGGAGGCTCAGCTTGCCGTCGGCGACGTAGAACTGGCACAGCGTGTGACAGGGCGGCAGCGCCATGTCGTCGATGTCGGCCGGGTTCCAGGCGCTGATCACGTGACGGCGGCTGTCCGGGTCCTGCTTGATCTGGTCGATGATCCGGGCGATCTGGTCGACGTGGCGGCCGTCGGGCGCGGGCCAGGAGCGCCACTGGTAGCCGTAGACCGGGCCCAGGTCGCCGTTCTCGTCGGCCCACTCGTCCCAGATCGTGATGCCGCGCTCCTGGAGCCAGCGCACGTTGGTGTCGCCGCGCAGGAACCACAGCAGCTCACCGAAGACCGACCGGGTGTGGACCTTCTTCGTGGTCAGCAGCGGGAAACCCTCGGCCAGGTCGTAGCGGGTCTGGTGACCGAAGACGCTGATCGTGCCCGTCCCGGTGCGGTCGGACTTCTCCACGCCCTCGTCGAGGATGCGGGTCAACAGATCAAGATAGGACTGCACGGCTCCAGCCTAGGTCAGAGCTCGACCGTGCCACGGATGGTGGTCAGTGTGTCTCCGCCCACCCACACCGCTCCGTCGGCCGCGCGGTCCACATGGACGCGACCGCGCCGATGCATGACGGTGCCCTGGGAGGCGACGTACGCCTCCGGGAGCTGTGATCCCGCGAGCCACTGACCCAGCGCGGCGTTGAGCGACCCGGTGACCGGATCCTCGAAGGCGACGCCGTCGGCCGGGTAGAACGCCCGGACCTCGACCGCGCACTCGCTGCCCTCGGGGTAGCGGCCGACCAGCCCGACCTTGTGATCCCCGAGTGCGGCGTGGTCGGGCGTGATCGCGAGCACGGTCTCCGCGTCGGCGAGCATCACCCCGACCCAGCCCGGGCCGTTGTCGCACCACCGGGCGTCCACGATGTCGCCCCGCCCGATCCGCAGGCCCTCGGCGACGGCCTCCAGGGTCTCCTCGTCGACCTCGCCGCCCCGGATCAGCTCGGGCGCCGCGAAGGCGATCCGCCCGTCACTGCGCAGCTCGACCAGCCCGACGCCACACTCCTGCACCACGTTGGTGCCCTGAGGCTTCCCGCCCGCCTCCAGCCAGGCGTGGGCGGACCCGAGCGTCGGGTGGCCGGCGAACGGCAGCTCGCCGCTGACGGTGAAGATCCGCAGCCGGTAGTCGGCCGCAGGGTCCGTGGGAGCCACCAGGAAGGTGGTCTCGGAGAGGTTGGTCCACCGCGCGAAGGCGGCCATCTGCTCGTCGCTGAGGTCGTCGGCCCCGTGCACGACCGCTACCGGGTTGCCCAGCAGCGGCTCGTGGGTGAAGACGTCGACCTGGCGGAACTCATAGGCGCTCACGCCGCCGAGCCTAGCCATCGGGAGACGGTGTCAGGCGGTCAATTTCATCGGGCCGTAGACCTGGCGGTCGTGCTCGAACAGCACGACCGCAGCCACGCCCGCGTCCAGGAGCTCCTGCCAGACCTCGCCCACCCACGACTCGGCGTCGCTCTGGTTGGCGAAGCGCTGGCCGGCGAGCTCGCCGTCGACCGGCACCTCGGCACCCGAGGCGTCGACGAGCTGCCACCACCACGGCCGGTCGGCGGCCGACGGCTGCTTGAACACGGACGGGACGTCAGGAATGCTCATGTCTCTCAACCCTCCCGCACGTGCGAAGGGACGAAGGGCGGTCTGGTGAGCTGGAAGATCTCGCGCCGGCCGCGTACGTCGATGCCGATCTCGGCCTCGGGGTTGACCGTGGTCGAGACGAGCACCAGGCCGACGCCCTTCTTCAGCGTGGGCGAGAAGGTGCCGGAAGTGACCTCGCCGACCGGTACGTCCGCGGTCAGCGACGCGGTCATGTGCGGGCGCGGGATGCCGCGGCCGACGGCGACGATGCCGCGCAGGGCGCGCTTCGGGCCGGCCTCCTTCTCGGCGACGAGCTTGTCGCGGCCCCAGAAGGCTTCCTTCTTCCAGCCGACGGCCCAGCCGAGCCCGGCCTCGTTGGGCGTGACGTCGATGGTGATGTCCTGGCCGTGGAGCGGGTAGCCCATCTCGGTGCGCAGGGTGTCGCGGGCGCCGAGGCCGCACGGCACCGCACCGAGCTCCTCGCCCCGGGACAGCAGCGCGTCCCAGAGCGCGCCGGCGGCCTCGTTGGCGACGATCAGCTCGTAGCCACGCTCGCCCGAGTAGCCCGAGCGGCACACGACCACGCCGATCTCGTCCCCGAGCACGTCGGGAGCGGCGGCCTCCACGAAGGACATGTATTCGTGCCCGGCCGGCAGACCGACCGCCTCGAGCAGCTCGTCGGACTTCGGCCCCTGGACGGCGAGCACCGCGTAGTCGCGGTGGTGGTCGGCGAGGGTGATCGCCTCGGGGGCGGCCGCCTCGAGCCGGCGCACGACCTCGGGGGTGTTGGCGGCGTTGGGGACGATCAGGACGTGCTCGTCGTCGCGGTAGTAGGCGATCAGGTCGTCGACGATGCCGCCGGTCTCCTCGTCGCAGCAGAGCGTGTATTGCGCCTTGCCGGGCTTGATCCGGCCGAGGTCGTTGGTGAAGGAGGCGTTGACGAAGGCGGCCGCACCCGGGCCGCTGATCATGACCTTGCCGAGGTGGCTGACATCGAAGACCCCGACGGCCTCACGGACTGCGGTGTGCTCCTTGACGACGCCGGTGTATTCCAGCGGCATCGACCAGCCGCCGAACTCACCGAACTTCGCACCGAGTCCTTGGTGCTTCTCGTGCAGAGGGGACTGGAGCAGCTCCGACCCGCCCCCCGTGGAGGTCTCATCAGCCATGCTGCGAACTTATCGCACCTCACCGACACAACCCGGTCCGCGCCCCCTCCGGGCGTGCCACACCTACACTGCACTGCGTGACCCTGCCTGACATCACCTACACGCTGCGTACCGCCTCTCCTGCCAAGACTCGTGCCGAGGCGGTCGTCGTCGGTATCGGCCAGGGCGCGAAGGATGTCGAGGTCACCGCCGGCGCGGAGGACGTCAAGGCCGCCTACGGCCGCCGGTGGCGCGGGATGCTCGCCACCCTCGGCGTCAGCGGCAAGGCCGGCGAGGTCACCCGGCTGCCCGCAGGCGGAGAGATCGGCGCCCAGCTCCTGGTGCTGGTGGGCCTCGGGAAGGCCGGCGCGGACGGCACCTACTCACCCGATGCCGTACGCCGCGCCGCCGGTGCCGCCGCCCGCTCGGTGCCCAACGCGACCTCCGTCGCCGTGGCCCTTCCCGCCGACACCCCCGAGCTGGTGCGCGCGGTCACCGAGGGCTACCTCCTCGGCGGCTACACCTTCACCTCCTACAAGTCGGGCGGTGGCAAGTCGGGCGAGGACAGCAAGGGACCGAGCGACGTCGCGTTCCTGAGCGGGATCGCGCGGCGTACGGACGCGGTCACCGCCTTCGAGGAGGCGCAGATCCTGGCGCAGGCGATCGCCGGCACCCGCGAGTGGGTCAACGTGCCGCCCGCCGACCTGACTCCCCCGGCGTTCGCCGAGGCCATCGAGCACGTGGCCGGCCTGGTCGAGGGCGTCGAGACGACCGTCTACGACGAGAAGCAGCTCGCCGAGCTCGGCTGCGGCGGCATCCTCGCCGTCGGTATGGGCTCGGAGGCGAAGCCGCGTCTGGTCGAGCTGACCTACTCCCCCGACGACGCGCGCGGCCACATCGCGCTGGTCGGCAAGGGGATCACCTTCGACTCCGGCGGCCTCACGATCAAGCCGGGCAGCTCGATGTCCACGATGAAGTCCGACATGGCCGGTGCGGCCGCCGTCGCCCAGGCGACCTTCGCGATCGCCCGCCTCGGGCTGCCGGTGAAGGTCTCCGCGTTCGTACCGATGGCCGAGAACATGGTCTCCGGCTCCTCCTACCGGCCCGGCGACGTCGTCACCCACTACGGCGGCACGACGGTCGAAGTCTCCAACATGGACGCCGAGGGGCGGATGATCCTCGCCGACGCCCTGGTGCGGGCGAGCGAGGTCTCCCCGGACGTGATCATCGACGTGGCCACCCTCACCGGCCACATGGTGATGGCGCTGGGCGACCGGGTCAGCGGCGTCCTCGGCTCCGAGGAGATCGTCGACCGCATCCTCGCCGCCGCCGACGTCGCGGGCGAGCAGATGTGGCCGATGCCCATCCCGGAATGGATGGACGAACGAATCCGTTCCTCGAAGGTGGCCGACCTCAACCAGCACGACTGGATCCGCTGGGGCGGTGGGCTGTACGCCGCAGCGTTCCTGCGCGAGTTCACCGGCGGTCTCCCCTGGGCCCATCTCGACATCGCCGGGCCCTCCTTCAACAGTGGGGGCGCCTCGGGCCATCTCACTCCCGGAGGCACGGGTGTGGCGGTGGCAACACTGGTGGACTACGTACGCGAGATGGCTACCGATCAGTAGTGGTCCGGTTGACACAGCACTGCGGGGGTAGTGACAAGATGGGGCTCGTGATCGACGCCCTTGGCCGCGCTTCCGGCGGCATCATGCGTGCGTCGGGCAGGTGTCGGCCCAGACCGATGCGTCCTTCTCCTCACCGGGCCATCGAGCTCGGTCGTGGTGGCGCGCGTGTCCGGACATTCAAGTAGAGCAACGAACAGACGTAGAACGAAGGAACCCATGGCCACCGAAGTAACTCTCCCGGCACTCGGCGAGTCCGTCACCGAGGGCACCGTCACCCGCTGGCTCAAGCAGGTCGGCGACACCGTTGCGGTCGACGAGGCCCTGCTGGAGGTCTCCACCGACAAGGTCGACACCGAGATCCCCTCGCCGGTCGCGGGCACCGTGCTCGAGATCAAGGCTGCCGAGGACGACACCGTCGAGGTCGGTGGCCTGCTCGCCGTCATCGGCGCGGCCGACGAGGCCGGCGCCGACTCCGCTCCCGCGGAGCCTGCCGCTCCCGCCGCCGAGCCCGAGGCTGCCGCTCCTGCCCCGGCCGCCGAGCCCGAGGCGCCGGCTGCCCCGGCTGCCCCGGCCGAGCCCGCAGCTCCGGCCGAGCCCGCCGCGCCTGCCGCTCCGGCGCCCGCTGCCGGTGGCAACGCCACCGAGGTCGCCCTCCCCGCGCTGGGTGAGTCGGTCACCGAGGGCACCGTCACCCGCTGGCTCAAGCAGGTCGGCGACACCGTCGCCGTCGACGACGCGCTGCTCGAGGTCTCCACCGACAAGGTCGACACCGAGATCCCCTCGCCGGTCGCCGGCACCCTGCTCGAGATCAAGGTCGCCGAGGACGAGACCGTCGAGGTCGGCGCCGTGCTCGCGCTCGTCGGTGACGCCGGCGCTGCCCCCGCGGCCGCGCCTGCTCCCGCCGCCCCGGCTCCCGAGCCCACCCCCGAGCCGGCCCCCGAGCCGACTCCCGCCCCGGCCCCCGAGCCCGCCCCGGCCGCCGCTGCGCCGGCGCCCGCGCCTGCCGCTCCGGCCCCGGCTCCGGCTGCTCCCGCCCCCGCTGCTCCGGCTCCTGCCCCGGCGGCCCCCGCTCACGCCGCCCCGGCCACCGCGAGCTCGCCGGCGATCCAGCCGGGTGGCTACGTGACCCCGCTGGTGCGCAAGCTCGCCGCCCAGCACAACGTCGACCTCGACACCGTCCAGGGTTCCGGTGTCGGTGGCCGCATCCGCAAGGAGGACATCCTCCAGGCGGCCGCTGCCAAGTCGGCTCCCGCCGCCGCTGCCCCGGCAGCCGCGGCTCCGGCAGCCTCGTCCGCCCCGGCCGCCGCGCCCGCGGCCCCGTCGCCGCTGCGTGGCACCACCGAGAAGATCTCGCGGCTGCGCAAGGTGATCGCCGAGCGGATGACCGAGTCGCTGCACACCGCCGCTCAGCTGACCCAGGTCATGGAGGTCGATGTCACCAACGTCGCCCGCCTGCGCGAGGCCAACAAGGCCGGGTTCCTGCAGCGCGAGGGCGTCAAGCTGACCTACCTGCCGTTCTTCGCCAAGGCTGCGATCGACGCGCTCAAGGTGCACCCGAAGCTCAACGCCGGGATCGACGTCGAGGCCGGCACGGTCACCTACTACGACCGCGAGAACATCGCCTTCGCCGTCGACACCGACCGCGGTCTGCTGACCCCGGTGGTCAAGGACGCCGGTGACCTGTCGATCGCGGGCATCGCGAAGAAGATCGCCGACGTGGCCGACCGCACGCGCAACAACAAGATCACCCCGGACGAGCTCTCCGGCGGCACCTTCACGATCACCAACCTGGGTTCGTTCGGTGCGCTCTTCGACACCCCGATCATCAACCAGCCGCAGGTCGCCATCCTCGGCCCGGGTGCGGTCGTGAAGCGCCCCGTCGTCATCGACGACCCGGACCTCGGCGAGACGATCGCGGTGCGCTACATGGTCAACCTGGCGCTGACCTACGACCACCGCCTGGTCGACGGTGCCGACGCCGGCCGCTTCCTCCAGGACGTGAAGAAGCGTCTCGAGGCTGCTCAGTTCGAGCTCTGAGCCTCACAGTGAGTCGCCCCGGAGCCGTTGGCTCCGGGGCGACTCTCGTTGCGACGTACGTTCAGGCGCCGTCCGTCAGCTCCTCGGCCTTCGGCTCGGTGACGGTGAGCTTCTCGCCGTGCTTGCTGAAGTCCATCGTGATCTCGTTGTCCTTCACCATGGCCATCGCCAGTCGGATCGGCTGGCCGTCCGCGTCGAACCAGCCATCGAGAGTGCCGTCGCCCTCTCCGGTGACGTCCTCGTCGACGGCGAACGAGTAGTGAGCGAGATCTGCGCCGTCGACCTCCTCCTGACCGACATAGGTGATCGTGTCGTCAGCCACCTCTCCGCTCAGGCTCTCGAACAGGGTGTATGGGCTCGGCACCAGCGCGGAGACCAGCCCGCTGAACATGCCGTCGTCCTTCATCCACTCCTTGTCGCCGTCCATCCGCACGTAGGTCGTCTCGCCGATGACGATGATCTCCATGACGGTCTGACCGTCGGCCTCGTCCACCGTCAGCTTCGTCTGGGAGATCACTGGCTCGCGCTGGTAGTCACCCACGCTGGTCGCGCTGACACTGGCTCCGTCCTCGACGGCGTCGACGCCCATCTCGACATGAATCGTCGACATCGCGTCGGCCGCAGTGTCGATGAGCTCGTCCGCCTCTGATTTCGACAGCTTGTCGCCGGCCTCGAACCCCGGCCCCTCGGCAGCGGCAGCATCGGGGGAATCCGCAGTCTGGTCGGAGCTCTCGCCGCACGCTGCTACGGCGAAAGTCGCGCTCAGCGCGATCGCGGCCGCGGCAAGTCGGCGACCGTACTTCATGGTGTGCACTGTGTGCCTTTCGAACTGATCCGAAGACCGAACGCTCCCGAGCGCGGCCAGTCGAAAACAAACGCATTCTGCGCACAATCCCTTTACCCCCGTGGGGTTGTCGCCAAACCGTTATCCGGCCCGGCGTACGATCGCGGGTGTGACTGAGCTGCGCTTCGTTGAGGTCGGGACGATCGACTACCTGGACGCCTGGGAGCTGCAGAAGCAGATCCACCAGCGCGTCGTGGACCGCGAAGAGCCCGACACCGTGCTGCTGCTCGAGCACCCGCCGACCTACACCGCCGGGAAGCGTACGAAGCCGGAGGACCGTCCCGCGGATCCCGGCGGCGCGCCGGTGATCGACGTCGACCGCGGCGGCGAGGTCACCTTCCACGGGCCCGGCCAGATCGTCGCCTACCCGATCGTGCGGCTGCCCGAGAAGGTCAAGGTCGTCGACTTCGTACGCCGCCTGGAGCAGGCGATGATCGGCACCTGTGCCGCGTTCGGCGTCACCGCCTACCGGGTCCCCGGCCGCAGCGGCGTGTGGCTGCCCGCGGGCGAGACCCCGGACGGCGTACGCCGCCTGGAGCGCAAGGTCGGGGCGATCGGGCTGCGGGTCAGCCAGCACGTGACGATGCACGGCATCGCGCTCAACTGCGACGTCGACCTGGGGTGGTACGAGCGGTTCGTGCCGTGCGGGATCTCCGACGCCGGGGTGACCACCCTCTCGATCGAGGCGGGCCGGCAGATCGGCAACGCCGAGGCGATGCCCGTGCTCCACGAGCAGATCGCGGAGATGCTCTCCTGGCGCGACTACGAGCAGGGCCCGAGCCTGGAGCCCAAGCCGGACCCCGCCAAGACACCGCGGGTCCCGCTGCTCTCCCCCAGCCTGGGCTGAGTCCGGACGCGGAAGCGGAGTGACCGTCCAGTAACCTCCTGGCTTCGGGGTTCCGCCCCCACGCGGCGTAGGCTGGTGGGGTGACTCAAGCTCCTGCCCCAGAAGGTCGCAAGCTCCTCCGTCTCGAGGTCCGCAACGCGCAGACTCCGATCGAACGCAAACCGGAGTGGATCAAGACCAAAGCGAAGATGGGGCCGGAATACAAGGAGCTCACCGCGCTGGTGAAGTCCGAGGGCCTGCACACGGTGTGCCAGGAGGCCGGCTGCCCCAACATCTTCGAGTGCTGGGAGGACCGCGAGGCCACCTTCCTCATCGGTGGCGACCAGTGCACCCGCCGCTGCGACTTCTGCCAGATCGACACCGGCAAGCCGACCGACCTCGACCGCGACGAGCCGCGCCGGGTGGCCGAGTCCGTGCAGACGATGGGCCTGAAGTACGCCACCATCACCGGTGTCGCCCGTGACGACCTCGCCGACGGCGGTGCCTGGCTCTACGCCGAGACGGTCAAGCAGATCCACGAGCTCAACCCGGACACCGGCGTCGAGAACCTGATCCCCGACTTCAACGGCATCCCGGAGCTCCTCCAGGAGGTCTTCGAGTCCCGCCCCGAGGTGCTCGCCCACAACGTCGAGACCGTCCCGCGGATCTTCAAGCGGATCCGCCCGGCCTTCCGCTACGAGCGCTCCCTGGACGTGATCACCCAGGCCCGTGACTTCGGCCTGGTCACCAAGTCCAACCTGATCCTCGGCATGGGTGAGACCCGTGAAGAGGTCTCCGAGGCGCTGCGCGACCTGCACGCGGCCGGCTGCGAGCTGATCACGATCACGCAGTACCTGCGCCCGAGCGTGCGTCACCACCCGGTCGAGCGCTGGGTCAAGCCCGAGGAGTTCATCGAGCTCCAGGCCGAGGCCGAGGAGATCGGTTTCTCCGGTGTCATGTCCGGACCGCTCGTGCGTTCGTCCTACCGGGCCGGTCGGCTGTACCGTCAGGCGATCGAGGCGCGCGACGCCTCCTCCGTGGCCTGAGTCCCTGCGTACGAGAACTGAAAGAGGAAGATGTCCCAGACCGACCCGAGCAGCATGAGTCGCCGCCAGCAGATGGTGGAGACCTACAAGCTCACCAAGCAGTCAGACCCCAAGATCGGCCTCATCCTGGGCTCGATCTTCGTGGTCGTCGCCGCGGTCGCCGGCGTGATCTTCTGGCTCCTGCCCGGTGAGGGCGTCTTCTCCTGGATCTTCACGATCATCGGCGCCCTCCTGGCCGGTGTCCTGGCCGCGCTGGTGGTCTTCTCGCGACGTGCCCAGAAGGTGATGTACTCCCGGCTCGAGGGCCAGGTCGGCGGCGCGTACGCAGCGCTGACCATGCTCCGCCGTGGCTGGACCGTCACCCAGGCCGTCGGTGTCGAGCCGCGCAGCCAGACGCTGGTGCACCGCGTGGTCGGCCCTCCGGGCGTCGTCCTGGTCGGCGAGGGCAACAGCCCGAGCAAGGTCCGCTCGCTGTTGGCCAGCACCAAGCGCAGCCACGCCCGGGTCCTCTCGGACGTGCCGATCACGACCGTCGTCGCCGGCAACGGCGAGGACGAGGTGCCGCTGCCGCAGCTGACCAAGCACGTCACCAAGCTCGGCCGCCAGGTTGCCGGCCCGGAGATCACCGACATCCTCAACCGCCTCAAGGCCGTCGACGCCACCCGCGGCGCGATGCCGATCCCGAAGGGCCCCGTCCCGACCTCGATGAAGGGCATGCGCGGCAACCTCCGCGGCCGCTGACGGTTCGCGAGACGACACAGGGCCGGTCCCCTCTCGGGGACCGGCCCTGCTGCGTACCGAACGGGTGGTCAGCCGGCCAGGTTCGGCATGTCGGTGACCTGATCGGCGGGCGGCGCCTCGATGGTCACGTCCTCGCCGTGCTTGGACAGCACCATCTCGACTGTGCCCATCTCACCCATGCCGACGTCGGCCTTGCGGAGCTTGCCGTCGCCGTCGACCCAGATGTCCTGGTCGATCGTCTTGGGCAGGCTGCTGGTGCTCTTGGAACCGAGGCTCTTGGCGAGCGCCGCGGAATCGACGGTGAAGCTGTAGTGCTTGGTGTCGGTGCCGTCGAGCTTCTCCTCGCCCTCGAACTTGGCGCTCTTGATGGACTCCTCCATCCCCTCGAAGAAGGCGAGCGGGTTGCTCATCGACTCCAGGCTGGTGCCGCCCATCTTGGCGAGGTCGTCGGCGCTCGCGGTCATCCACGAGTCGCCCATCATGCCCTTGATGTAGATCTTCTCGTCGACGAGGATCGTCTCGAGATCCATGTCCATCGAGCCGCCGCTCATCTTCATGTTCGAGTGCTGGGCCGGCGGCTCCTTCTGGATGTCGCCCTCGCCGGTCATCGAGACCGTCTGGCCCGAGGCCTTCGCGTCCATCTTCGTGGTGAAGTGGGCGGTGTCGATGTCGGTGGCCTTCTTCATGACCGCGGTCATGTCCTCGGCGGAGACCGAGTCACCCTCGCTGGCGCCGCCGGCCCCACCACCGCCACCACAGGCCACCAGGCCCGAGAGCGATACGGCCAGCACGCCCGCCACAGCGGCGCGGCGCCAGAGGCCACGTGGCCCGAGAGTACGGTTGAGCGTCATTGAGCTTCCCTTCGTGTTTGCCGCTGCCTGCGGCTGACCGCTCCAACCTACCTGCGGAAGCCTCTCAACCCACCCGACGAAACACGTGTCGATAGGTCTGAAGTGTGACGGTCGCGGTTCCGGCCGCCAGATCGTGCAGGCCGCGCCGATCGGGCCGGAAGACCAACGGAGGAACGACGAGCACGACCAGGATCTGACGGGCGATGCTCCGCAGCGGATCCAGCGGTCGAGCGTCCGGCTCACCCGCGGTCACCCGCACCGTACGCAGCCGGGTGACCAGCTTGCCGAACGAGCCGCCGCCCAGCGTGGTGAAGAGCGCGGTCTGGACGATGAAGACGACCAGGATCCACAGGTTGTCGCTCGGCCGCGGGTCGACACCGGCGAGCAACGACCCGAACGGCAGCGCCCGTACGCCGAGAAAGACCGACGCCACCAGCGACGAGGCGAGCCAGTCGACGAAGAGCGCCAGGACGCGCCTGCCCCAGCTCGCGGTGGGATAAGGCAGAGTAGGCGTCACAGGGGTGGCGGAACTGGTCACACCGGCAAGAGTAGGCGGCAACGTCTTGAGGGATGAGATCGGGATGGTTGCCGATCAAATCACACAACCTGTTACATGCCTGAAACATTTGCGACACTCCTGTGCAACCGTCCCTTCGTAGTTTGCGTGGCACGGTCGGGGCCATGAGGTCCCGGCCTCGATCGCGAGAGACCTATCTGGCTCTTCCCGCCCGGGTGAGCCAAGGAGGATTGATGTTCAGCACTGACGACGAGCTCTTGAAGTTCATCTCTGACGAGGGAGTCGAGTTCGTCGACATCCGCTTCGTCGACCTGCCCGGCGTTCAGCAGCACTTCACGGTGCCGGTGTCGTCGTTCAACCTGGAGCCGATGGCCTTCGACGGTTCGTCGATCCGTGGTTTCCAGGCGATCAACGAGTCCGACATGGCGCTCTACCCGGACGTCACGACTGCCTACATCGACCCGTTCCGCACCGCGAAGACCCTCGCGCTGATGTACTTCGTGCACGACCCGATCACCGGCGAGGCCTACTCGCGCGACCCGCGCAACATCGCGCGCAAGGCGCTGGCGTACCTGGCCTCGACCGGCATCGGTGACACTGCCTTCTTCGCCCCCGAGGCGGAGTTCTTCATCTTCGACAAGGTCGCCTACAACACCTCCGAGGGCGAGTCGTTCTACAAGATCGACTCCGTCGAGGCTTGGTGGAACTCGGGTGCCGACAAGAACCCCGACGGCTCGGACAACCTGGGCTACAAGACCCGTTACAAGGGCGGCTACTTCCCGGTCTCCCCCACCGACCACTTCGCCGACCTGCGCGACCTGATGGTCAAGAACCTCGAGGCCTCCGGCCTGCTCGTCGAGCGCGCCCACCACGAGGTCGGCACCGCCGGCCAGGCCGAGATCAACTACAAGTTCGACACGCTGCTCAAGGCGGCCGACGATGTCATGAAGTTCAAGTACATCGTCAAGAACACCGCCTGGCAGGCCGGCAAGACCGTCACCTTCATGCCGAAGCCCGTCTTCGGTGACAACGGCTCGGGCATGCACGTCCACCAGTCGATCTGGAACGCCGGCGAGCCGCTGTTCTACGACGAGACCGGCTACGGCGGCCTCTCCGACATGGCCCGCTGGTACATCGGCGGCATCCTGAAGCACGCCCCGTCGGTGCTCGCGTTCACCAACCCGACCGTGAACTCCTACCACCGTCTGGTGCCGGGCTTCGAGGCTCCGATCTCGCTGGTCTACTCCTCGCGCAACCGCTCCGCCGCGGTCCGCATCCCGATCACCGGCACCAACCCGAAGGCCAAGCGCGTCGAGACCCGGTTCCCGGACCCGTCCTCGAACCCGTACCTCGCCTTCTCGGCCCTGCTCCTCGCCGGCATCGACGGTATCCAGAACAAGATCGAGCCGCCCGCGCCGATCGACAAGGACATCTACGAGCTGCCGCCGGACGAGATGGCCGAGATCAACCAGGTGCCGACCTCCCTCGGTGCCGTCCTGTCGGCGCTGGAGACCGACCACGACTTCCTCACCGTGGGCGACGTCTTCACCCCCGACCTGATCGAGACCTGGATCGACTACAAGACCAACGACGAGATCCTCCCGATCCAGCTCCGCCCGCACCCGCACGAGTTCGAGCTCTACTACGACATCTGAGCCGACCGCTCTGCTGTCCGACGTCGAAGGCCCCGGGGTTTCCCGGGGCCTTCGGCCGTTCCGTACGCACGGGGGACGTGCCTCCCGCCGACCCGGACGAGCGGGGTGTCCGAGCAACCGACCGCGGCACGGCTCCCATCCCTAGGCAGGATGGACCGATGCCTCGTAGTCCGTCCTGGCGGTGTCCGCGGCGTTCGGTGTCCCCTGCTCGCCGCGGGCCGACGCGGCCAGGCTCACACCGACGTCATGGTCCCAGCCCTGACTGCCAGACGTCGTAGCAGTCTTCTTCCTGGGTGCCAGAGGTTGATCGCGCCAGCACATCGGCGCATCCTCGGAGTAGGAGGTTGCGATGAACCCATCACGCATTCCCGACGGCATCCCGGTTCTGTCACGTGGCCGGCATCGAACGCCACGACGCGGCGCATGCTTCATGGAGCTCGCCTCGGTCCTCGCCGGTGAGCGGTGGAGCGATCATCCCTCCTGCACTCATCCCTTGCTCGCGTATCTGGCAAGGCTGGTGAACGATCACACCAGCGACGACGGACGCCAGCAGCTGCTGCCACTCGTCCCCTCGGTCGTGGGCCGGCGCGGGAACGACCGCACGTCGCTCGCGGTCGCGGTGGCGGTAGCGGCGCAGACCATCCTCGACGTCCCCGAAGCGACGCAGCGACCGCTGGCAGCCGGCCTGCTTCAGGCCGAGCGCTTGTGCGCGGACGCCGAGCCCGATCTGGCGGCCACCCGGCGGGAGGCCCAGCTGGCACTCAAGATGGTTCCTGGCGCGGTCGCCTGGGTCGACCGACTTGGGATCCGGGGCCGGATCGACGCCCACACCTTCGCCAAACGCAGCGCGCCGACGATGGTCCGGTGCACCGTCGAGGGGGTCGTGGTGAGCGCGAGCCCCGACTGTGACGTACGGCTGGGCGCTCTGCTCGAGGCCGGCATCGCGGCCAGCCCCGCGCCGGACACGGTGATCGCCGCTCCTGCCTTCGCAGTCGGCCCAACTGGTCCGTGGCCCACGCCAACCCACTGACCGGCTCTCAGCCTCACCAGACCTGTCATCCGCCGAAGCACCGGGGCGATCGAGAGAGGTCGGCTGCCGGGCCCTTCACCAGGCCGACCACGGCATGCTTCGCGGGGTTGTAGGCGGGGTTGTAGGCGGCGAGGGGGACGACGGCACGCGAGCCCCCGTCGTCCGCGCTCGCCGCATCCGCCTTCACCCGGTCGGTCATCCCTGCACGCCTGCCTCGTCGAAGCGGGCACGATTGTGCTGGATCTCATCGTGATGGGTGCCTGCCCAGTCGATCAGAGCAGCGACGGCGTCGAGGAGGGTGGCACCCAGATCGGTCAGCGCGTACTCGACCCGCGGGGGCACCTCGGGATAGGCCGTCCGGGTGACCAGGCCGTCACGCTGCAGCTGACGAAGCGTATGCGTGAGCATGCGCTGGGAGATCCCCGGGATGGAACGCTGTAGGTCGGTGTAGCGCAGGGATCCCTCTGCCAGGGTGCCGATCACGAAGACGGTCCACTTGTCCCCGGCGCGATCGACGATCTGCCGGATCGTCTCGCCCTGCTCCGCGGGCCAGCTGGCGCATGGACCCGCCACCGCGGCGGTCCGCCCGTCTCTCGCGTCAGCACGCATGACGCACCTTCCCTTCCGGTTGCGCACACGGATGTGCCTTTTGTAGCGCCTTCCATTCTCACTCATCATGTGGTTACGCACCAATAGTAAGAAACGGCGTCACAGGATGTCGCCTGACAAACACCGGGTGCCCCACCGTCCACTTCTGGAGGAAGACCATGACCATGCGCGCTGCGACCGTTTCCCGCTTCGGCGGTCCCGAGGCGGTCGAGATCACCGAGCATCCGGTGCCCGAGCCGGGCGACGGGCAGGTACGCATCAGGGTGAAAGCCGCCGCACTCAACCCGGTGGACGCCGCCACGCGTGCCGGCGTCTTCGGAGGCCGAGGGAGGGTCGGCCTGGGCTGGGACGTCGCCGGCACGATCGACGCTGTGGGCCCCGGCGTCAACTGGTCGACCGGTGAGCGCGTCATCGCACTGGCCACCGGCCACCACAAGACGCTGGGCACCCACGCCGACTACGTCGTACTGGACGCCGACACTCTTGCACCGACGCCCGCCACCCTCGATGACACCCAGGCGGCGACCCTGCCGCTGAACGCGACGACCGCTCTGCAGGCGCTGCGCCTCCTCGATCTGGCCCCCGGTCAGCGGCTGCTGGTCACCGGCGCCGGTGGGGGCGTCGGCGCGCACGCGGTGGAGCTGGCACACCAGCAGGGCCTGCAGGTCACCGGGACCGGCTCCCCGGCCTCCGAGGAGTTCGTCCGCGCCCGCGGAGCCGATCACTTCCTGGCACGCGGAGAGACCCCTGAAGCAGGAGGCTTCGACGGCGTGCTGGACGCCGCGGGGCTGGGACCGTCCGCGCTCGCGGCGGTCCGCGACGCGGGCACCTACGCCGGCCTGTGGCCCGGGAGCGAACCGGCCTCTGAGCGCGGCATCCGCGTCGAGGCCATCAGCGTGCAGTCCGACGGCGCCCAGCTGACCGAGCTGTCCAGGCTGGCCGACCGGGGCGTGCTGTTCCCCAGGGTCGCGCACGCCTATCCGCTGGAGGCTGCCGGAAAGGCCCACGCGCGGCTGGCCGACGGCGGTCTGTCCGGACGGATCGTCCTCATCCCCTGAACCCTTCGGCTCCAGGACGTACGGATCGGCTGTCCGGAACGTGGGCGAGCCAGTGCAACACATGTTCCCGTTGGCGCGTGATGAAGACACACATCGCCCGGACTCGGAGGGTTCACATGAAGCAGCTCGTCGTCTTCCTTCTCATCGGCGCGCTCGCACCCGTGCTGGGGCCGGTTCTCAGCGCCCAGGCGCTGCCGCCCGACCTCGTCTGCGACGGCAGCTACCACCACCGGACGTTCCGCAACGTGGTCGTCCCGGACGACGCCCGCTGCGTGATCACCACTTCCAGGATCACCGGCAACGTCCGCACCACCGGTGCACCGAGAGTGGTCAGCATCACCGACACGAACGTCGGCCGGAACATCCACGTCCGCAACGTCGTCGAACGCGTCACCATCGGGGCCACGGGGTGCCGCGTGGACCCGGTGGCCGGACGAAATCTCATGGTCCGCAACTCCCGCAACGTGGCGATCTGCGAGATGTCGATCGCCAACAATGTGGTGGTACGCGACAACCGGGGGACCTTGATGGTCCGGGACAACAAGGCGTGCAACAACCTCCGCGTCGTCGGCAATCACGTGCGGTCCCTGCGTGTGCTCAGGAACTCCTACGCCGGCAACTTCTCGGTGGCACGCAACAGCTGGGTGGACCGCAAGATCGTGAGGGACAACGTGGCGCTTCACCAGAACCCCGCCGCGTGCCGTCGGGCTGGATGACTGATTCCACGCCACCTCACGATCCCCACACGAACGCACCCCGGGGGCCGAGTGACGGCGTGCCCGCGGACGCGCCGGCGAGCAGGAGCACACGGGACGACTAGGGGGCGGCACGGACCAGTGCGCGCCTCAGGCGGCCGACCGGAACCTTGCGGCCGTAGGCGACCACGGTCGGGTTCGCGCCGGGCGACTCCCAGCGCAGGACCGCGTCACCCGCGTCGACGTCGCCCTCGATCGAGGTGGGATCGCCGTTCACCGGCAGGGGGCCGACGACCTTGACGGGAAGGCCGAGGATCTCGGTCCAGAAGTAGTCGTCCCTCGGGGGATGTGGCCGCGGCTCGCCCAGGATCGAGGCAGCAGCCACCTTGCCCTGCGCCACTGCGTTGGACCAGAACGGCGCCCGGCTGGCTCGCTCACCCGTGCCGGGGATCAGGTAGGCGACGTCCCCTGCGGCGTACACGCCAGGAATCGACGTCGAGCACCGCTCGTCGATCGCAACGCCCACGGAGTCCGCGAGGCCGGTCCCCGACAGCCAGGCCACGGCTGGTACGTCACCGGCGCAGGTGATGACGAGGTCCGCGGACTGCGTGCTTCCGTCCGACAGAGCCACACCGGTCACCGGATCGCCGACCAGGTGAACGTGCTCGGCTGCCTGGATCAGGCGGACTCCGTGTCGGGTGAGGTGAGCACCGACACGCTCGGACACAAAGGGGCCGAGGTGTCGGAGCAACGGGGGTTCGCTGTCGACCACCGTGACTTCGACTCCCTGCGCCACGCAGGCGCTGGCCACTTCCAGGCCGAGGAATCCCGCGCCCACGACGATCGCCGATCGGGCGCGCTCGATGCGCCGACGGATCAGGCGGGCATCCGCGAGCGTTCGCAGGACCAGCTCTCCGGCCTGGGCCGTCCGGGCCAGGCGTCGGGCGTCTGCCCCGGTCGCGATGAGAAGCGCATCGTAGGGGACGAACCGTCCGTCGGCCGTGGACACGATCCGCGACGAGGCGTCGAGTCCCACCGCTGCGGACCTGATGTACGCCAGGTCGAGATCCGCGTGAGGGTAGGCGAGGTGGGCCTCGTACGTCGCCTCTCGCAGCACCTCCTTGGACAGCGGTGGTCGCGCGTAGGCGCCCTCAGGCTCACGTCCGATCATGGTCAGACTGCCGGCGTAGCCCCGCCTACGCAGCTCCCGCGCAGCGGTCAACCCGGCGATCGACTCCCCCACGATGACGACGGCGCCGGGCCGATTCACGGGATCTCCCGCAGGGCCGCCACCGGACACGAGGCGATGGCGGCGCGGGCCCGGACCAGCTCTTCGGATCCGACCTCGGCCCCTTCGGCGTGGTAGATCAGCTCGGCGTCGTCGTCGAGGGAGAAGAGGTCGGGAGCCTGTTCGGCGCAGAGACCGTGGCCCTCGCACCGGTCGTAGTGGACTTGGATCTTCATGGCGGTCACCTCGCGGGGATCAGCTCGAGCGGAAGGTGCTCGAGGCGGTGGATGATGTTGTTGACGGCCCACACCGGCTTTCCGGTGAGCTCGATTCGTTCGACCCCGTCGAGCAGGTGACCGAGGATCGTCCGCGTCTCGAGCCGGGCCAGCCCCTGGCCGGCACATCCATGGGCGCCGTGACCGAACCCGAGCTGCTGCGTCGCGTCCCGGGTGATGTCGAAGGCCTCCGGCGAGTCCCACACCAGCTCGTCCCGGTTCGCGGAGGCGTACATGACCAGCACCCGGCTCCCCGCGGGCAGCTCCACGTCGGCGAGGGTCGTGTCGGCGGCGACCTTCCGGCTGAACGCGCGCAGCGGTGATTCCAGGCGGACGACCTCGTTGATGGCGTTCGACAGCAGGCCGCGATCTGCCCGCAGCGCCTGCCACTGGTCAGGGTGCAGGGCGAACAGGTAGAGCGCACTGGCGATGGCGCTGAGGGTCGTGTCGATCGAGGGCGCCAGGTAGTCGACGAGCAGCTTCGGGCATTCCGCGGCATCCAGACGGCCCTCATCGACAGCCTGCAGCAGGTCGCCACCCAGGCTGCCCTCACGCAGCCGGCGGTCCTTGGCGACACCATGGGCGTAGCGCAGCATCTGCACGCTCGGCCGGATGCTACGGACCGCCTGGCCGTTCATCGGGCCGAGTGCGTCGAACGTCGCCGCGCCCCATGCCAGCAGACGGTCCCGTCCCTCCTCGGGCCAGCCGACCAGGTCGGGGACGATGGACATCGGCAGCGCCGTCGCCAGGTCCTCGACACCGTCGATCCGGCCGCGTTCGAGGGCCGAGGCCACGACGCGTCCGGCTTGGGCGTCCACCTGGTCGTGCATCTCACGAAGCGCGCGAGGCGTGAGTCGGTGGGCAACGAGCTTGCGTCGCTCGTCGTGCTGGGCTCCGTCGCTGTTCAGCGTCGTGCCGCGAGCGAGCCGGTTGGTGACCGGGTTGAGCGCCACACCCGCGCCCGACACGAAGGTCGAGTCGTCCAGGAGCGCGGCCTTGCACTCTGCGTACCGCGGCAGGGCGAACACCTTGTGGCGCTCCAGCCAGACCACGGGCCCCTGGGCGCGAAGCCTGGAGTAGTGGGGGTAGGGGTCCAGGATCGCCGAACGGGAGTACAGGTCCCCGGCGTCGCTGGATGCGAATCTCTGCGGCATGTTCGCTCCTCGAACTTGGTGCTGGCTCCGAATGAGTCTCAGACAACGGAGCCCGCGACCGGAAGGGCGTAATGTCGTAGAATTGGCTTACTTTTGGGCTGAATGCACATCAAGGAAGGTGGGCCGATGAGCCTCGGACTGGTCAGAGCCTGGGAACCACCGTCTCCTCGGCTGGCCGGCCTTCTCCGGCAAGCCGTCCTGACGATGCTCGACCAGGTCGAGGAGCTGCTCGCGACGATCGACGCCGCAAGCTTCGAGGTGAACCGTGACCTGCTCGAGCTGGCGCCCGGACTCGCCGACCCGCTGCGGGCCGCGGGCCGCTCCAACGTGACGGTCTGGGCCACGGCGAACCTTCGTAAGCCCGGCCTTCCCGTGCCCGCCAACCTGAGCCCGGAGAACGTCGACTTCGCACGGGACGTCGTACGCCACGGGTTCGACGAGACGATCCTCAGCGGGTTCCGCGTGGGACAGAACCTGGCCGTGCAGGCCGCGACCGATGTGGCCTTCCGGGTCACCGACGACCACGACGACCTCCGTGAGCTGCTGGCGTTGGTGTCGCGGTCGATCTTCGCCTACGTCGAGGAGACGCTCGAGGGAATCAGCACGATGATCCGCGCCGAACGGTCTCAGCTGCGCGACGCGACCACGGCCGCCAGGGCCGAAGCCGTGGCACTCATCCTCGAAGGAGGACCGATCTCCGAGCGACGGGCCACCCAGATGCTCGGCTACGAGGTCGCTCGGTCGCACACAGCCACGATCGTCTGGTCCGACGAGACTCCGCCCGAGGGCGCGCTCGAGGCGACAGCCAGCAAGCTGGCCCGTGCGGGTGGTACGGCGCGTCCGCTCATTCTCCCGGTGGGACGGTCGACTCTGTGGGTCTGGCTCTCCGGGGGCGACACCGGTGACCTCGGCGCGCGACTGCGCCAGCATCTGCCAGGGGCCCTGACCGAGGATCTGCCCGAGGCTGCCGCGGACATCCGGGTTGCCATCGGCCGACCAGGACCAGGTCTCGCAGGCTTCCGCAGGAGTCACCAAGAGGCAGCGGCGACGCAGCGGCTGGCGCGGAGGCTTCCCCTGCAGAGCAACATCACCTCGTACGACGATGTCGAGGTCGTGGCGCTGGCCAGCAGCAACGAGGACCAGGCGCGCGAGTTCGTGGCCCGCACACTGGGCCCGCTCGTGGACGCGCCCGCAGAGATCCGCGAGACCCTACGGACCTATCTCCGGCAGGAGTGCAACCTGACCCGGACTGCTCAAGTCGAGTTCGCACATCGCAACACGGTCGCCACCCGCCTGGAGCGAGCGAGAGACCTCCTGCCCCATGGGCTCACCGACCGGACCCTTCAGGTGGGCCTGGCCCTGGAGGTGACGCGCGTCATCGGATCCGCCTCATAGGCCATCTCAGCGCCGCTTGGCCGAGTGGGCGAGCATGGCCCTGAACACCCTGTTGTCCAGGCCGCGGACCTGCAGGGCCTTCCCAACGACCCGAGCCCCGATCGCAGAGGCTCTGTCCAGTGGAAATGCTGCCCGGACGTACGTGTATGCCTGCTCGAGGCTCTGCTGGGTCGCGGCCGTGAGGATCCGATCGGCTGCCTGCTGAAGACGTGCCTCGATCCCGTGCCAGTCGGCACCCACCAGTCTCCCGTCCCGCTTGAGGATCCGGCCGTCCACCATGACCAGCTCGACGTCGCCCGCTCCGGCCTGTACGACGACGGTCTTGACCGGGTCGAGGAGAGGCGACAGGTGGTGTTCGGCGGTCCGCACCAGGATCAGGTCGGCGCGCTTCCCGATCTCCAAGGTGCCCACCTCGCCGTCCAGCCCGGCCGCGCGGGCGCCGTCAATGGTGGCTGCTCGTAAGGCGTGCTCCGTGGTCAGCTGCAACCGCTCAGGCATCACTCTGTGCTTGCCGAGCTTGTCATGGGCGGCCATCCGCCCGGCGGCCAGTGCCAAGCGCATCTGGGTGAACAGATCCCCCGAGCCTCCCGACACGATGTCAACCCCCAGGCCACAGGCCACTCCTGCGTTCCGTGCGCTGGCCCAGATCGGCGTCCCCATGCCCATCTGCATCTCGCTCTCCGGAGTCATCGAGATCGACGCTCCGACGCTCGCGATTCGTGCCAGGTCGCGGTGACTGAGCACGTTGCCGTGCACGAAGAGTGTGCGGTCGTCGACCAGCCCCTTGGCCAGCAGTCGAGAGACGTAGCGGGTGCCGCGGGCGAACGGTCCGTTGGCGACGTGGACCGAGAACCGATGCGCGTCCAGTCGCCGGGCAAGCTCCACCTCCGGGACGGTGTAGTGCAGCGGGGCGAAGAGGAAGTCGCTGCCGGTGATGCCGAACCGGATCAGACCATCGTCGGCGGGCAGCCTCTCGGCGCGAAGCCTCTCCGCGTCTTGGTGGCGCCAACGGGAGCTGAAGGTTCGTTCGGTCTCGAGGGGCACGTCGGCGTCAGCCACGTCGGGCAGGCCGTAGCAGTAGACGGCCCGGATGCCGGCCTTCTCCAGACCTGTGAGCAACGCGTCGGCATGGTCCGGGGTGGCGACCAGGTGGGCATTGTCGACCACCGTTGTCACACCGGCGTTCAGCGCGTCGAGCGCACCGGCGTAGTTGCCCAGTTCCGCGTCACCGGCGGTGAAGTGCGGTGCATAGCCGTAACGCACCAGGGCCATGTAGTCGTACAGGGTCCCGTCGGCCAAGGTGGCTCGCAGGAGCGACTGCCAGGTGTGCCGGTGGGTGTCGACCATACCGGGCATGACGATGCCAGCGCGCGCGTCGATCACCTCGGCATCGGTGACGCCGAGATCCTGCCCGATCGCGGCGATCCGGCCGTCCTCGACCAACAGCTGGTTGAGTCCGGGCGGAGCCGGTTCGGCCACCGTCAGCAGGTTGGCGTTGGTGATCAGTACGCGTCGGGACATGGATCCACCTCGGACCGGGTGCGGCCCCCACGTGGCAGCGGGGTCAACAGGGAGATCGCGGCATGCGTCTTGCTGACGATGTCTCCCGAGGCGATCGAGGCGAGGTAGCCGTCGGGGCGTACCAGGAGCAGCGTGTCCTCGTCGATCCCGTACGAGTCGCGGAAGCTTCCGTTGGCGTCGGTCAGAACGAGATCGACGGCCGAGGAGTCTGCGTCGATGGCCACCGTCCTCAGGGCCGCGCCTGCTGCTGGCCACTGGATCTCGCTCAAGGCATGAGCTGCTCCCTCGCCGTAGGCGACTGCGGTGAAGTGGGGGCCTCGGTAGACATCGAACATCGTGGTGGGCTTCCACTCGGCGTCGACCATCTCGGCGTCGGGCGCGCGGTCGCCGGCGTTGAGGCGACTGGTGGTCTGGTCGCCGGCGGCGGCCAGTGGGCCGCCTCGATAGGTGATCGCGAGCTGTTGTTCGTCCTTGCCGCGACGGATGCTGGTGGGGTCGAGCTTGCCGATGGCCTCGTACTTCTTGGTCGACAGGCCGAGGACTCCGGCTGCGATGGGCTGGCGCTCGGCCTCGTAGGAGTCAAGGAGGGCGTCGTCAGCTCCCGCGAGGACTTGGCCGAGCTTCCAGCCGAGGTTGTAGGCGTCCTGGATGCCGGTGTTGAGGCCTTGAGCACCGGCGGGGGTGTGCACGTGCGCTGCGTCCCCGGCGATGAAGACCCGGCCGTGGCGATAGGCGCTGGCGAGCCGGATGTTGGGGCGGAACACCGACCGCCAGCGGATGTCGTGGAGCTCGACGCCCGGTGCGTGGGTGTGGGCACGGATGCGGGCGTTGATCTCGTCGAGATCGGTGGGCGGGTCCTCGTCCGGCGCGAGCCGGACCATCCATTGGAAGAGGTCGCTGTCGGGCAGCGGGCACGCCGCGACGAAGCCTCCACGGAGGCGGGGCCACATGTGCCACCGGTTGCGTGAGAGGCCCGTGGTGGTGGCGTCGACGATGAGGATGCGGTCCTGCTCGTCGGTCGACCCGATGAAGTCGATGCCGAGTGCGGAGCGAGTCGTGCTCGCACCTCCGTCGGTGCCGACCAGGTAGCGGGCGGTGACGTGTTCCATGCCGGCGCCGGTGGCGAGGGTCGCGGTGACCGCGGTGTCGTCCTGGGTGAATCCGGTGATCGCGGTGCCGTACTCGACCTTGCCGCCCAGCTCGACGAGCCGAGCGTGCAGCGCTGCGTCGGTGGCGAACTGAGGAATGAGCCACGTGTTGGGGTAGGGAACGTCGGCGGTGGCCGCGCGGTTCTTCATCATGCTCCACGGGATCACGACGCGGCCGAGGTGGAGACCGAGCTTGGGATACAGGCTCCCGTGGTCGAGGACGGCCGAGAGGACGCCGAGATCGTCGAGGACCTCGAGTGTCCGGGGTTGGAGTCCCTTCGCGCGGGACCCTTCGAAGGAGTGCGGTGCCTTGTCGACGATCCGGACGTCGAGGCCGCGACGAACCAGGTCGATCGCCAGGGCCGAGCCGCTCGGGCCGGCACCGGCGATGAGTACGTCGATCACGGTGTCACCTGTCATTGCTCGAGCCGTTCTGCTGGTGGGTGGTGAACGACGCGACCAGGTGCGCTACCTCGTCGGGCCGCTCGAGTGGCGTCATGTGCCCGCACTGCCTGATCACGTGGCACTGTCGGGGCTGCAGGAGTGTGCGAGCCTCGTCGAGGCCGGCAATCGGGGTGACGTGGTCGTCGTCGCCCCAGAGGAGCATGGTGGGAATGCCCGAGTGGCCGGTGCTTCGGAAGAGCTCGGCCCGTCCGTGGAGGGGCAGATTCTGCAGCGTGGAGAACAACGCGTACATGGAGCCTTGGTAGCGGAACGCGTCATGCACCATGCGCGTCAAGGCCACCGCGCTCGCGTCGTCTCGCACGTTGTGGCCCAGGTGGCTGTCCAGGAGTCGCCGTCCGAGTCGTCGGCCGACGAAGACGGCAGCGTGATCGCTCTTGAAGAGCCAGCGGCTCGCCGGAGCGGCGGCCAGCCCTGCCGGCCCGGCAAGAGTCAGGCTCTTGATGTCCGAGCGCCCCGCCACGTACGCCATGGCGATGATCGCGCCCATCGAGGTCCCGACGACGTGGTGAGGCGGGAGTCGAAGAGAGTCCACGAGTTCCGCGACCTGGCCGACGAAGAGCGCCTCGTCGTAGTCGCACGTCAGTCGCTGCGAATATCCGCGTCCGTAGGCGCTGAACGCGAGCGTTCGCAGTCCCAGGCCGTGCAGATGCTCGACCAGACCGTCCCAGTAGAACAGCGGAACGGTCAATCCTCCGGTGAGGACGACGGTCTCGCCGTCCGCGGGGCCGGTCAGCTCGTAGTGGGTCACGCCGTGGGACAGCTCGACGAAGCTTCCGCGCAGGTCATCAGTCACCTGCTCGTCGAGGACGAGGTCCTCTCCCTCACCGACGAAATATTTCATGGTCGTGACCCGTCCTGTCTCGTGCGATCGCTGTGGGGGTCCGGGTTGCCTCCCAGGAAGTCGCGGATCCGCGCGACGACCCACTCCGGGTCCTCTTCGGGCAGCAGGTGACCGCCCGTCGGGTGGCTCACCTCGACCGCCCCCGGGATGTCCCGGCCGAAGTGCTGACCGTCGACCGACACGCTGCGAAGCACGAGCGTCGGGACGGCGACACGAGGAATCAGGTGGCTGCGGTCCTCCTGGTCCGTGTTCGCGAAGTCGACGAAGGCGGACCGATTGCCGGGAAGGCTCATCATGGCGTGGACGCGGTCGACCATCGCCTCGTCCACCATCGACGGTCGACCGACCAGAGCGCGAAGGTTCCGCTCCGTCGCCCGCCTCGGAAGCCCGCGCCGCAGCAGTGGCCGGAGGATCGGATTACGGGCCAGCCGTATGCCCATCGGGAGCGACTTCTCGGGATAGCCCGTGGCGTTGATCAGCACCAGGCTCTCCACACGGGCGGGAACGGCCAGGGCAAGGTTCCAGCCGATGTTCCCGCCGAGCGAGTTGCCGACGACCGAGAAGCGTTCCAGGCCCAGCTCGCTCATGAACCCAGCGACCGTGTCGACATACGTCGACACCCGGTAGTCCCGGTCGGGCCGCGGCCCGGTGAACCCGAAACCAGGAAGGTCCAGGGTGATGACGTCGAACGACGTGGACAGGCGCGCCGCGACACGCTCGAACCCGTGGATCGACGACGCACTCCCGTGCAGCAGCAGAAGCGCGCGTCCGCTGCCGGAGCGCTTGAAGTGCAGTCGCAGGTCGCCGACGACGGCGAACCGAGAGTCCGGGTCAACAAGGGGAAAGTTCATAACGGATACAGTGTTGTCGTTATTACTGAACCGTGTCAACACCTATCGGCTACGATGTAACCGATATGAACGCGCGCTCCGACTCCGCCAGCACCAGCCGCACGCGCGGCCGTCCTCCTGTCCCCAAGGAACGGATCGTGGCGACAGCGCTGAAGATCGTCGACGAAGACGGTGCCGACGCGCTCTCGCTCCGCGTACTGGCGCAACGGCTGGACTCCAGCACCGCGACCCTGTACCGACACTTCTCGAACCGGGCCGAGCTGATCAACCAGGTGATCGACCACACCTTCGGCAGCGTCCCCGTTCAGGCTGATGAGCTCCGAGGCCTCGGCTGGGAGGAAGCGTGCCGGGCCATGGCCACGTGGATGTTCGAGAATCTCCGGAGCCATCCGAACGTGGCGCCCCTGCTCCTCGCCCAGGTGCCCACGGGTCCGAATGCGTTGGCATTGCGGGAGGTCGCCCTCCAGGTGCTTCTGGACGCCGGCTTCTCACCATCGGTCGCAATCCGCTGCTACGCGACGCTCGCGCGATTCGTCCTCGGCTTCGCCATCCAGCTCAACGGCGAGGACCCGGAAGACGCGGCACTCGCCGAGGTCTACGGGAAGTCAGGCGAGAACAGCCTCGCAGCCACAGCCGCCGTGGCCGCGTTCGTCCCGGTCCCCCTGGATGAGGAGTTCAGATTCGGCCTCGACCTTCTGTTGACCGGACTGGCCCAGCAGCGATCACGCCACGAGCCCTGATCCTTTGCCACTAATCGGGTCGCACCCGCCGGGTGTCGTAGGCCCACATCGCGATCTCGATGCGGTTGCGAGTGCAGGTGCCGACCTTTCCTCGGTCGCTGCACCACCTCGAAGCCCGTCGTGGCGTCAGGAGAGGTACTTCTCCACAGTCTCCGCAGGACGCACCTGCGCCTCGGACTCGGGCTCGCCGAACTCCCGTTTGGCGCGCCTCTGGCGGAGCAGATCCCAGCACTGGTCGAGCTGGGTCTCGAGCTCGCCGAGCCGCTGAGTGTCGCCGCCCGACCCGGACCGGAGCTGGTGCTCCTCATCCACGAGCGCGCTGATCCTGGTGATGATGTCTTCGTCGGCCATG
Organism: Nocardioides luteus; assembly: GCF_000960475.2. Classification (GTDB taxonomy): domain Bacteria; phylum Actinomycetota; class Actinomycetes; order Propionibacteriales; family Nocardioidaceae; genus Nocardioides; species Nocardioides luteus_A. The sequence continues at coordinate 67,931 of NZ_JZDQ02000016.1, forward strand.
GGTCCACGATGGCACCTCCAGGGAGGTTGTCACCAGCGTTGGGGTCAACATGGTGCTTCCCTAACCGGCCCGCACCCGTCTGGTGTCGTAGGCCCACATCGCGATCTCGACGCGGTTGCGGGCGCCGAGCTTGGCCATCAACGACGCGACGTGGCTCTTGACCGTGCTCAGGCCGACGAAGAGCTCGGTGGCGATCTCGGCGTTGGTCCGGCCCCGCGCCACCAAGGCGAGCACCTCCTCCTCACGCTCGGTGAGCGGGTCGAGGGGCTGGACCGGCGAGGCCGGGGTCTGCTCGGCGAAGGTCGCCAGCAGCCGGCGGGTGATGTTGGGGGCGATCAGCGCCTCCCCGCTGGCCGCGGCGTGGATGGCCTGCACGAGGAGCTCGGGCCCGGCGTCCTTGAGCAGGAAGCCGCGTGCGCCGGCGCGGAGGGCGCCGAGGACGTACTCATCGAGGTCGAAGGTGGTGATCACGACGACCGCCATCGGGTCGCTCACGTCCGGGCCGGCCAGGCGCCGGGTCACCTCGACGCCGTCGAGCCCGGGCATCCGGATGTCGACGAGGAGTACGTCGGGACGCAGCCGGGTCGCCAGGTCGAGTGCTTCGATCCCGTCTGCCGCCTCCCCCACGACCTCGAGGCCGGGTTGTGCGCCGAGGATCATCACGAGCCCGGTCCTCACCAGGTCCTGGTCGTCGGCGACCACCACACGGATGCTCATGCCCGCACCTCCGCCGGCAGCACGGCCTCCACCACCCAGCCACCCTCGGGCACCGGACCCGCGTCGAGCGACCCGCCTAGGAGCTGAGCCCGTTCGGCCATGCCGAGCAGACCGAATCCGGGCTGCGGGGCCGGTCCCGGCTCGGTCCGGCCGTCGTCGCTGACGCGCAGCCTGACGACGTCGCCCTCCCGGCATACGTCGATCCCGACACGGGTGGCACCCCGGGCGTGGCGTACGGCGTTGGTCAGCGACTCCTGCGCGAGCCGGTAGAGCGCGGCGTCCACGGGTCGGGCCAGCCGGGTCAACGAACCGGTCAGCGAGACCTCCACGGTGGGCGTCGCGTCGGCATGCGCCAGGGCGGGCAGGTCGGCGACCCCCGGTTGAGGCGAGTAGGCGACGGCTTGCTCCTCCCGCAGCACCCGCACCATGGATCTCATCTCCGCCAGGGTTCGCGACGCCTCGGCCTCGATCGCGGCCAGGACCTCGGCAGCCTTCTCGGGCTGGAGGGCGGCGACCACGCCACCGGCCTGTGCCTGCACCGCGATGGCCGAGACGTGGTGGGCCACGGTGTCGTGCAGCTCGCGGGCCAACGCCACCCGCTCCTGATTGCGGATCTCGCGTTGTTGGCGCCGCCAGAGGTCGGCGCGGTAGCGGAACACCACCGCGAGGGCGACGACCAACAGCAAGAGGACCGTCCCGCCGAAGACGTCCGCCCAGCCGGCGGAGGAGGCGTACATGCCCAGCACGACCACGACCGTCACGAACGCCGTCCCCGGGACGATCTCCCGCCCTGAACCCCATCGCACCAGGGCGTAGAGCAGGACCAGGTCGGCCATCATGGCGTAGAGGCCTAGGTCCCCGGCGTGCACGGCCAGCTGGAGGACCGAGAGCAGCCCGGCGACGCCCCACCCGATCATGGCGGCGATCAGCGGACGGTCCCGCCGCCAGAGCAGGGCCGGCACCAGCGCCAGGGCGAGCACCGTCACCAGGGGCCGCAAGGCAAGGCCCGGCCGGACGATGCCCTCGACGAGCACGGAGGCCGCGAACGCGCCCACCAGCAGCCGGTCGAGGCGACCGACGGGCGGGGCGTCAGCGGGCCGCGGCTCATGCCAGAGGGAGCGCCGGACAGGTGTCACGGACCCAGCCTAGGGATCGGCGGGCCGCGGCGTACCGGCCGAAAGTACGAGAGCGAGACCGTTCCATCGGCCGGCGAGCTCCGGCCTCGGGTCCGATGTGCCCGCTGCCGGGTTCGGCGAGCGTGGACCCACCGATCCTCGACGACAACGGAGCCCATGATGAGCACATCTCAGACCGCCACGCTGGACGACCAGCCCGCCCCGGTACGCGCCAGGCTGGCCGCAGCCTGGACCAGCTTCATGTTCCTGTACGCCTACGTGGACATCCTCAACTTCTTCACGCCCGGCGTCGTCGACGACATCCTCGATGGCAAGGTCTTCGAGTTCGATCTCTCCCAGACCTTCTCGACCGCGGCCCTGGCCCTCGTGGCCATCCCCGCCCTCATGATCGTGTTGTCGATGACCCTGCCCGCCCGGGCGGACCGCATCACCAACCTGGTCGTGGCCTCGCTCTACGTCCCGGTCACGGTCTTCAACCTGGCGGGCGCGTCCTGGCTGTACTTCTACGGTCTCGGCGTCGTGCTGGAGCTGGCCCTTCTCGCGCTCATCGTGCGGTACGCCTGGACCTGGCCCCGCACCACGACCGCACCGCGACCGCACCGCCCGGCGACAGCGCTATGACGCGACGCGGACGCCGGTGATGGCGAACCGCTCGACGCCGGCGACATGGCCACCGGTCGAGACCGCGATGGTCAGTACGCCGCCCGCGGGTGCGGCGAACGGCATCGTGGTCGACCACGGGCTGTTCTGCCCACCTGCAGGGATGCCCGGGGAGTGGCCGACCTCGCCGGTGCCCAGTCGCAGGACCCGGACTACGAGGCTCTCGTCCACCCCGGTGATCCTGCCGCCGACGGCCATCGGCGACGTGACCCTCGCGCCGTAGCGCGGGGTGGTCAGCGACAGGGTGCTGTCCTTCGTGCCGACGACCTCCCACGGGGCGTACGAACCGGTCCCGATCTTGGCCAGGTGCAGGACCGCCGCCGTGCTGGGCTTGCCGTCGGGCAGCCGGAGGCCGACGTCGACCCAGGCCTCGTCGTCGGAGATCGCCACCCGCAGCACCCGGTTGACCTCCTCATAGCCGAGGTAGCCCTGGGTGAACCGCCGTGCCACCAGCCCCGCATCGAGATGCCACGGCTGGTGCCCACCGTCGCGATATGCCTGCTGCCACACCGCCGCCTCCTCGACACCGGCGAACGGCCACAGCGGCTGATAGCCGAACCGCGCGGGCGGCGTCGAGGTCGGTTCCGTGGGCGTCGGTTCCGTGGGCGTCACGCTCGGGGTGGCCGACTCGGTAGCGGTCGGGCTCGTGGACGGCGTCGCGGTGCTGCTCGCGGATGGTGTCGGAACAGCGCCACGGTCATCGCTCTCCGAGCGCACGACAACGACGATGAGCACGGCAACCGCAACCGCGAGCACGGCCGCGACGGCGGTCAGCGCCCACATCCACCGGCGGCTGGTGCGCGCGGACTCATCCGGCTTGTTGGAAGGACCTGGTTGGGTCACGTGGATCACCCCGTGACGAACCTATTCCGAGCGGCCGCCGCGTCTCAGTGCCGTTGGTCCTCCGCGCCACTGACCAACGGCCTGGCGCTCCAACACCTCGACCCGGGCGAGGGCCTCCTCACTTCGAGCCGCGACGCAGACCAGCGAGGGCGTACTCCTCGCCCTTGAGCCGGACCGCAGCGCGATCCACGGGCACCTCATGGCCCTTCTCGCACGTCACCACAGCAGAGAGCGATGTGCCGCAGTCGCGGTGGACCAGCTCGACGCCGGTCCGATGGTCGTCTCGCAATCCTTCGCCCCACTCGACCAGGGCGACGACGATCGGGAAGAGCCCGCGACCGCGTTCGGTCAGGACGTACTCATCTCGGGTGCGCTTGCCGGCCTCGCGATACGGCCTGCGGTCGACGATCCCGTCGGCGTACAGCTGCTTGAGCCGCCCCGCGACGACGGCCTCGCTCAACCCGGTTCGACGGGCGAGCTCGTCGAACTTGCTCCCGCCGTAGAACAGCTCCCGGACCACCAGCATGGCCGAGCGAGTGCCGATGACGTCCAGCGAGCGCTCGATGCGGCACCAGCCCTTCGCGGGCCAGTCGTCACGGTCCGAGAAGGCTCCCAGGCGCTCGAGGACGTCGGTCGAGCCAGCCGCGCTGTCGTCGTGATCCATGACCTCATCCTACCCCTGGCTTTGCCTTTCACAAGTCAGGGTGTACGTTCTGGCTATGGTTTATATGAGCCAGGGTCTCGGGTCACGTGCACGGCCGGCGGAGTTGCCAGCGCCACCATCATCGAGAGGATCCGACATGCCGCACCGGGAACGCACCTACTCCTGGGAAGACCCGAAGGTCTTCGTCGATGCCGCCGCCGGCCTGAGCGGCCTGGAGTTCCTCGGCAAGATCGGGAGCGGAGAGCTGCCGCTCGTCCCCGCCGGAGCGACGACGAACATCCTCCCGGTCGCCGTCGGTGACGGCTGGGCGGAGTTCGAGATGCAGCCCGAGGAGTGGCACTACAACCCGATCGGGTCGGTCCACGGGGGGATGCTCGCCGGTCTTGCCGACTCAGCTCTTGGCTGTGCCGTCCATACGAAGCTCCCCGCAGGGACCGGATACACGTCGCTCGACCTGAACATCAAGTTCACCCGGGCCGCCAACCTCGACAGCGGAGTGCTCCGCTGCCGCGCAGACGTCGTCACCATCGGTCGCCGCACCGCCACCGCCGAGGCGCGGGTCGTCGACAGCCACGGGCGGGTCGTGGCGCATGCGATCGCCACCTGCCTGCTCTTCACGTAACCACACACTCATCGATCAACATGGAGTACCGATGTCCGGAAACCTGTCCTACGAGGTCTTCATCGCCGACCCCATCCCCCAGAACGTCACCGACCTCGTGCCGAACGGCGACAAGCGCGAGTTCTCGCCGCTCTCGATCACGCTGATCTCCGGCGATCGGGACGCCGTCCTCGTCGATCCGCCGATGACGATCGCCCAGACGGCCACCGTCGGCGACTGGATCGAGTCCACCGGCAAGAACCTGACCCACATCTTCGCCACCCACGGCCATGGGGACCACTGGTTCGGCTCCGCCGAGCTCGCCGAGCGGTTCGGCGCCGAGGTGGTGGCCACCGCCGGGACGATCGAGCAGATGCATCGCAACCTCGCCATGCGCGAGTTCTTCTGGGATGCGCTCTTCCCGGGCCAGATCCCCGCGACCGACGTCGTGGCGGCGGAGGTGACCGGCAACACGATCGATCTCGAGGGGCACTCGCTCACCGTCATCGAGGTCGGGCACACCGACACGGACGAGACCAGCGTGCTCCATGTCCCGGATCTCGACCTGGTCGTCGCCGGCGACGTCATCTACAACGGGGTGCACCAGTTCCTGCGCGAGGCGCAGGGCGACGGCATCAACGCCTGGCTCCGCGCGATCGACACCGTCGAGTCGCTCCACCCGCGGGTCATCGTGGCCGGCCACAAGAACAAGGCCCTCGATGACGACGCGGAGCGGACGATGCGCGAGACGAGGGACTACCTCAGGTCGGCGGCAACGCTCCTGACCGAGCAGGCCACCGCCCTCGACTTCTTCAACGCGATGCTCGAGTGCTTCCCCGCTCGGCTGAACCCGGGAGCGCTCTGGGGCGGGGCGACAGCTCTCTACACCTGACCGGGCTCATCCTGTCCCTGGGAGTACCAGTGCCAAGCGGGCCTGGGCCCCGGCACAGAGCGTGCCCATGATGGAGGACATGTCCAAGGTTCTCGTCACCGGAGGCTCCGGCTTCCTCGCTGCTCACACCATCGCCCGCCTGCTCGTCGACGGGCACGAGGTCTCGACCACGGTCAGGCGGCTGGACCGCAGCCCGAGCGTCATCGAGATGCTGCGTACGGCCGGCGCACCCGACGCCGACAGCGTGAGGTTCTTCGCGACCGATCTGACGGCCGACGACGGCTGGGAAGAGGCCGTCGACTGCCAGGACTTCGTGCTGCACGTGGCCTCGCCCTTCCCCGCCGACGATCCGGAGGACGAGAACGAGCTGATCGTTCCCGCCCGCGACGGAGCGCTGCGCGTGCTCCGGGCGGCGAGCGACAGCGGAGTCAAGCGGGTCGTCCTCACCTCCTCCTTCGCGGCGATCGGCTATGGCGCGGCGGACCCCGAGCACGTCTTCGACGAGGCCGACTGGACCGACCCGGACACGGCCGGACTGGCCGCCTACATCAAGTCCAAGGCGATCGCCGAGCGCGCCGCGTGGGACTACATCGACCAGGAGGGTCGCGGCACCGAGCTGACCGTCATCAACCCGGTCGGCATCTTCGGCCCCGCCCTCGGCCCGGACTTCTCCACCTCGATCGGGATCATCAAGATGATGCTCGACGGCACCATGGCCGCCGCCCCGCCGGTGTGGACCAACGTCGTCGACGTCCGCGACGCAGCCGACCTCCACGTACGCGCGATGACCGCGCCCCACGCCGCCGGCCAGCGCTATCTCGCCGCTGCGGGAGACCCGATCTCCTTCCAGGAGATCGCCGATGCGCTTCGGGCGAACCTCGGCCATGCCGCCGCCAAGGCCCCGACGGAGACCGCCACCGAGTCGACCGGCGCGCAGCAGCTGCCACCGCCCGGCATGATCCGCAGGATCAGCACGGCCAAGGCCCGTACGGAGCTCGGCTGGACGTCCCGCTCCAACGAGGAGGCCATCGTGGCCGCCGGCGAGAGTCTGGTACGTCTCGGGCTCCTCGGATAGCTAGCCTCATCTCATGGAGCCCACGTCCGAGACCCTCGGCGACTTCCTGCGCGCCCGCCGCGAACACCTCTCCCCCGAGACCGTCGGGCTCCCCGCCGGAGCCCGGCGGCGCGTACAGGGTCTGCGTCGTGAGGAGGTGGCGATGCTCGCCGGCATCAGCGCCGAGTACTACATCCGTCTGGAACAGGGCCGCGACCTGCATCCCTCCGACCAGATCCTCGACAGCATCGCCACCGCCCTCCAGCTCGACGACGACGCGGCCGCCTACCTCCACCGGCTCGCCCACCCGGCGCCGGCTGCGCGCAGGAAGCGGCCCCGCCAACCGGCCGGCGTGAACACCCAGATGCAGGCCCTCCTCGACGCGTGGACCACCACGCCGGCGTACGTCCAGGCCCCGTCGTCCCGGATCGTGGCCGCCAACCGGCTCGCCGTCGCCCTCTGCCCCCACTTCGCGGTGGGGAAGAACCCGCTGCTGGCGATGTTCCTCGAGCCCGAGATGCGGCTGCTCTACCCCGACTGGGAGGCGGTCACCGCCAAAGCCGTCGCCGCCATCCGCGCCATGGTCGCGGTCGACGACGCCGACCCCGAGGTCGTCGAGGTCATCGGCGAGCTGAGCATCGGCAGCGAGAGGTTCCGTACGCTCTGGGCCCGCCGCGACGTCCGCAGCCGCGCCGTCGGGCCGACCCGCTTCGACCACCCCGTCGTCGGCGCCCTGGAGCTGAACTATCACAAGGCCGTCCTGCCCGACACCGGCCAGATCCTGGTCGTCTACCACGCCGACCCCGGCTCGAAGACGGCCGAGAGCCTCCGGCTCCTCGCCAGCCTCTGATCTCCTCCGCTGTCGCGCTGGGACAAGTTCTTCGTGCGTCGTCCGCGCGGGCACACTCGTGGGGTGTCCGACGAGAAGGAGATCACCATGACCACCGCCACGGGCCCCGCTTCCGGCGCCCTCGTCACCGGGGCAGGCCGCGGCCTGGGCCGGCAGATCGCCGCGCTGCTCATCGAGCGCGGCCACACCGTGCTGGTCACCGACCTCGACGAGGCGGCCGCACAGGCCGCTGCCGAGGAGCTGGGACCGAACGCGATCCCCCGGGTCCTCGACGTACGTGACGCCGCCGCTGTCGACGCCGCCCGTGACGCGCTGCTCACCCACGCCGACCGGCTCGACGTCTGGGTCAACAACGCCGGAGTGCTCGTCAGCGGGCCGGCCTGGACACAGGCTCCCGACACGCGCCGGCTGATGCTCGAGGTCAACGCCCTCGGCACGATCAACGGCACCGTCAGCGCCATCGACGCCATGCGCGCCGGCTCCGGTGGTCACATCGTCAACATCGTCTCCCTGGCCGGCATCACCGCCGTCCCCGGCGAGGCCGTCTACGCCGCCTCCAAGCACGCGGCCATCGGCTTCAGTCTCAGCACGCTCGCCGACCTGCGACTGGCCGGCGTCAAGGACATCGACATCTCGTGCGTGTGCCCCGACGGCATCTGGACCCCGATGCTCTACGACAAGCTCGAGGACCCCGCCGCCGCACTCTCGTTCTCCGGCAAGCTGCTCCAGCCCGAGGAGGTCGTGGCGGCAGTCGGCCAGGTGCTCGACCGGCCACGACCGGTCAGGACGGTGCCCGGCTGGCGCGGGATCCAGGCGCGGCTCGCCGACGCGATCCCCCGGCTAGGCCTGAGCGCGGCGCCCGTCGTCGTGGCCCAGGGCCGCCGCGCCCAGAGACGGCTTCTCGCCCGGGCCGCGCGTGACCGCGACGTGAGCTGACGAGCTACTCCGCCGGATACGGCGACTCGGCGAGCAGCCCGGCGAGATGGGCCAGGTGGCGGGCCAGGGTCCTGGTCGTCCCCGCGGTCGCCTCCGGCGTGGGCGTCTTGTCCTTGTAGTCCACGCCCTGCATGGCCTCGCCGACCCAGTACGTCGCCCCGGCGGCGGGGATGGTGAAGCCGACGTCGCTGAGCGCCTGGCAGAGCTCGGCGGTGACGTGGTGGGCGCCGTCCTCGTTGCCGACGACGCCGATCCCGGCGACCTTGCCGTACGTCAGCATCCGGCCCTGGTCGTCGGTCTCGCTGAGCTCGGCGTCGAGGCGCTCGAGCACCATCTTGCAGACCGAGGAGGGTTGACCCAGCCAGATCGGGGTCACCAGCACGAGCACGTCGGCCGCGAGCATCCGCTCACGCAGCTCCGGCCAGGCGTCGCCGTCGCCCTCGTCGGTGCGCACGCCGAAGCGCACGTCGTGGTCGACGACCCGGACCATCTCACCCTTCACATCGTGCTCCATGAGGGCCGCGAGGATCTGGGAGCCGAGCAGCGCGGAACTGGACTCACCGGGTGAAGGCTTGAGGGTGCAGTTCAGGATCAGGCAGCTCAGTGTCATGCCACCAGGTACCCGTGGGCACCACCCTCATGCACGGCCCTCAGGCACCGACCACGGCACGGGCCACCCGCAGGTGCAGGTCCTCGAGCCGGGCGAGCTGGTCGTCGGCGCGACGGATGAGCTCGTCCAGCTGCTGTCGGTCCAGACGTACGTCATCGCCGCAGACCTCACGTAGCAGCTGCCACCCACCGCGCTTGCCGAAGACCGCGTCGCGCAGCGCCTCCACCTCGAGCAGGTCCGAGAGCGGTGAACGCCGCACCACCCGCCCGTTGGGCTTGAACCGGCCGGCGAACTCGAGGGCCCGGCCGGTCGCGGTGGCGATCAGCGACGGGGTGGCCCCGGTCGCCAGGATGATCTGCCGCAGGGACTCCCGGTCCTCGTTGATCTCCTTCGACAGCCGGCGTACCCGGGCGGCCACGTCGGGATCGGAGTGCGAGCGGCCGACCCGCGCGAACATGGCGGCCCCGGCGCTGGAGCCCGCCCAGTGGTGCTGCAGGTAGGCGTGCAACAAGTCGTCGTTCATCGGTGCTCCTTCTCCCGGGGGTGTCAGGGACGTAACGGCGGAAGCTCGCTGCCGGCCTTCTCCGGGATCCCGGAGATCACCGCCTCGAGGGCGTCCATGGCCGAGTGGCGCGGTCGCCAGCCGAGCTCCGACTCGGCGCGGGCGGTCGACATCAGCGGCAGCTGCATGACCGCGTCCAGCAGGCTGCCCGGAACCTGCGCCAGCCGGGCGTGCCAGGCCGTGTCCAGGCCGTGGCGCACGAAGTTCGGCGGGACCTCCACGGTCCGAGCACCCATCAGCTCGCCGATCTCGTCGCGGCCGATCACCCCGGCGCCGGCGAGGTTGAACGCACCCGACACCTCCGTGGTCGCAGCGGTCGCCAGGGCCCGGCCGACGTCGCCGGCGTGCACCGCCTGCATCCGCAGTCCTGCGGGCACCGGCACCACCGGGATCCGCCGCCGGTCCAGGAGCGCCGGCCTGGCGAGCGGGCCGCCGAAGATGCGCCGCTGCTCGCTGGCCGCCGAGCGCTGGAACACGAACGCGGGCCGGACCCTGACCAGCCTCACCTCGGGGTGGGCGCAGGCGAAGGCGTCCAGAGCCCGTTCGACGTACGCCTTCTCCCGGCAGTACGCGGCAGCCGAGGCGCCGTCGGTCTCCCAGGTCTCGTCGACCGGATCGTCGTGGTGCACCGGCGAGTAGGCGGCCACCGAGGAGGCACACACCAGCGCCGGGACGCCGGCCCGGGCCACCGCCTCCAGGACCCGGCGCGTACCGACCGCGTTGGTCTCCCAGGTCTCCTCGGGACGATGGGTCGGCTGGAACTTCCAGGCGAGGTGGACGACCGCGTCGGCGCCTTCCAGGACCGGCTCCAGGTTGGCCGTCGACACGTCGGCCTGACGCCATTCGACGGAGGCCAGGTCGCTGGCCGACGGGCCGCTCGGAGCCCGGCGGGCGACACCCACGACCCTCGCGGCGCCGTCGGCGGTCAGCGCCCGGAGCGCGGCGCTGCCGAGGTTTCCCGACGCACCGATGACGACGACCTTCATGTTGTCCACGCCTTCCCTGCGGCTGATCTGCGATGTGCCTCACCGGTACCCATCTCCACCGCGTTCAGCACTGTCCGACGGGCTGGAAGGGCCGGATCGGGGTACCGCGAGGGCGACCCCGATACCGAGGAGGCACATCCATGAAGGCGGTCACCTGGCAGGGCAAGCGCGACATCCGGGTGGAGGACGTCCCGGACCCGCACATCGTCGAGGACGACGACATCATCGTCGAGATCACCTCGACCGGACTGTGCGGTTCCGATCTCCACCTCTACGAGGTGCTCACCGGCTTCATGACGCCCGGCGACGTGGTCGGGCACGAACCGATGGGTATCGTCGCGGAGGCCGGACCCGGCGTCCACGAGGTCAGCGTCGGTGATCGCGTCGTGGTGCCGTTCAACATCAGCTGCGGCACCTGCTGGATGTGTCGGCACCGGCTGCACTCACAGTGCGAGACCACCCAGAACCGCGACCAGGGCACCGGCGCCAGCCTCTTCGGCTACAGCTCGCTCTACGGCCAGGTTCCCGGCGGACAGGCGGAGTTCCTCCGCGTCCCCTTCGGCAACCAGCTGCCGATCAAGGTCCCGCACGGTCCTCCCGACGACCGGTTCCTGTTCCTCTCCGACGTCCTGCCGACCGCGTGGCAGGCGCTGCAGTACGCCGACCCCGAGCCCGAGGACACCGTGCTGGTCCTCGGAGCCGGTCCCATCGGCGACATGGTCGCCCGTTTCGCGATCGCGGCCGGCCACCGCGTCCTCAGCGTGGACCGGGTCCCCGAGCGGCTCGCCCGGATGCGGCTGCAGGGCGCCGAGACGATCGACCTCGAGGACGGCGACGTCGCCGAGCAGGTGCGCGACCGTACCGACGGACGCGGCGCGGACGCCGTGGTCGACGCCGTCGGCATGGAGGCCCACGGCTCGCCGGTCATCGAGGGGATGACCAAGCTGGTGTCCCGGATGCCGGGCGCCGCCGGCCGCGCGGTCATGCAGACCGCCGGGGTCGACCGGATGGCCGCCCTCCACACCGCCTTCGACGCCGTACGCCGCGGTGGCACCATCTCGATCGCCGGCGTCTACGGCGGCGCGCTGGACCCGTTCCCGATGATGCAGCTCTTCGACAAGCAGGTCGCCATCCGCATGGGCCAGGCCAACGTACGCGCCTGGACCGAGGACCTGCTGCCCTTCCTCGCCGTCGACGACGACCCGCTCGGCGTCGACTCCTTCGCCACCCACCACCTCCCCCTCACCGAGGCTCCCGAGGCGTACAAGTCCTTCCAGGAGAAGGCCGACGGGATGGTCAAGGTCGTCTTCAACCCCTGAGCCGGGCGTGGCGCCGGCTGCCGTTGACCATGTCGGTGAAGCGGTCGTAGGCCCAGATCGTCCTGAGTCCGGCGCGGCTCATCATCACCGGCCGCGGGAACTTCGGTTTGTCCTGCCACACCGTCCGGAGGTCCTCGGGCAGCTCGCCGTCGACGATCGCGTCGGCGATGAGCGTCCCGATGTAGGGCGCCTGGGCCAGGCCGTGGCCGTTGCAGGCGATCGAGTAGTAGATGTCCTCCCCCATCCGGCCGGCGAGCGGTAGCCACGAGGAGGTGATCGCGATCCAGCCACCCCAGGCCCGCTCGATCACCACGTCGGCCAAGGACGGGAAGCGCGTGGCGAAGGCGCCGGCCAGCTCCTCGACGAGCCCCGGGTCCGGCACCTTCTCCGGGAGCGGGTAGCTCGTGCCCCGCTCGAGGCGGCGTACGCCGAACACGATCGTGTTGCGCGGCGTGAGCCGGTAGTTCTCCATGATCGCGTGCTGCGTGACCAGGCCCATGCCGCTGGTCCAGCCCAGCGCGGCCAGCCGGTCGGGGGCGATCGGCTCGGTCTCGACCTCGATGACGTAGATGGGCACGGAGAGGTGCTTCGGGGTGATGTCCCACTCCCCCGCGAAGGCGTTCGTGGCCAGCACCACCCGGTCGGCCCGGACCCGGCCCCGCGGGGTCGTCAGTACGACCCGGCCATCCGCGCGCGTGACGTCGGTGACCTTGGTCTGCTCGAAGACACGTGCGGACGAGTCGAGCAGGACCTGGCGCATGCCGAGACTGAACCTGCCCGGGTTCATCCTTCCGCCGACGACCTCGCGCATGCCGCCGACGAAGCCGCGCGGGATCCCCAGCTCGGCGGCCGTACCGACCTCGACGTGGCCGCCGGCGCGGGTCACGATCTTGGCGACCCGTCGCACCCGGCCCATCTGGCCGCGCGAGACCGCGGCGAACGCGTTGCCGGTCGCCTCGTACTCGCAGTCGATGTCGTGCTTCGCGATGAAGTCCTCGACGTGGTGGGCCGCGTGCTCGGCGAGCCGCATCATGCCCGGCATCTTCCTGCGCGAGAGCAGGTCGAGCAGCTGGAGGTCGCCCCCGGGAGCTCCGGCGAGCTGGCCCGCGTTGCGCGAGCTGGCGCCGTGGCCGCAGAACTCGGCCTCCACGAGCACCACGTCCTGACCGCGCTCGACGAGCCGCAGGGCGGTCGACATCCCGTTGATGCCGCCGCCGATGACGACGACCCGGCAGTCGAGGTCGCCCTTCAGGGCAGGTCGCACGTCGGCGGGCGGGTCGACCCAGCCGCTGAAGGTGGCGTACTCGACGTGGTCAGTGGGCGTGGGCATGGGTCAGCTCCCGGGGGTCGGTCCGCTCGTTGTGCTCGTGCAGCGCGCGGTAGGCGAAGAGATAGGTGAACAGCTGCAGCCCCCACACCGTGAGGGCCAGCGTGTAGAACAGCGCACGGTCCTCGAGCGGGTCGACGGAGGGCGGGAACGGGAAGAAGTCGTAGCTCAGCGCGATACCGGTCGCTGCCAGGCTGACCAGCAGGGTGGCGACGGCGACCCTCGTCGCGCCGATGTCCCACAGCCGCTTGGTGACGTACACCAGGAAGATCAGGGTCAACAGGTTCACGACGAGATAGATGGTCGCCGGTCCGGGGTAGAGGATGTGGTGGCCGGCGTCGTCGACGTGGTCCTGGAACTTCGGCTGACCGAGGTAGAGCCCCGCGCCGATGCCGATGGCGAAGATCGCGACGTCGACCGCCTTGCTCGACCTGTGGCGGTGGGTCACCGCCAGGAAGGCGACGACCAGCAACAGGGTGACGCCGACCGAGCGCGAGAAGGCATCGAGGAAGAAGGCCACGGAGTACTGCAGGCTGGCCTCACCTGCCTCCTTGTCCTCGGGGAAGCGAAGCGCCCAGACCAGGAAGTTCACGCCGGAGGTGGCGATGATGAACCACTCGATGCCGAGCAGGTAGTTGCGGTACTGCCGGATGAACTTCCAGCCGGCCCAGTAACCGCCGGCGATCATGATCACGTCCCCGATCAGGAATGTCAGGGCGTAGATGTCGTCTCTCATGTCTGTCTTCTCTCCTTCATGTGGTCGGTGTGTTCGGTGGAGGTCCTGCCGACAGCGGCTAGGACCCGACGGCGCCACGACGCCGGCGTGAGCGGGCGCTGGAGACCAGCACGGTCACGACGACGAGCAGGGCGAGGACTCCGGAGATCCAGTAGCCGGTGCCGTAGAGTCCTTCTGCGGCCACCTCGAGGGTGGTGCCGGGCACCGGCACCAGCGAGGCGCTGAGGTCGGCGCTGACGAGTGCCGTGCCGAAGGCGAAGCCGACCGCCATGAAGGTGCCCGCGACACCGGCGGCCATCCCGGCCTTCTCCTCGGGCACGGCCGCCTGCACCAGGGTGAAGCCGGCGGCGTACCCGATGCTGCAGCCCAGGCCCATGACGGCGGCGCCGACCAGGTAGTGCCACTGCTGGTCGTGCATCACCGCGAGCCAGGCCAGGCCCGCCGCGCTGACGAGGGCGCCCAGCACGAACACGGGCACGCCGCGACCGTTGGCCACGGGTCGATCGGCCACGGCACCGCCGATCAGGAACGTCACCGCGAACGGCACCATCAGCCAGCCGGTCTGGAGGGCCGAGAGCCCGAGGCCGTACGCGTCGACCGGGCGGAGCGCTTCGGGGATGATCTGGGCGTAGGTGCTGAGCAGGAGCAGGAAGGCCGAGTTCACCGCCGCGAACAGCGCGATGCACAGGCAGGAGGCGGTGACCAGCGGCGTACGCATCAACGCCACGTCGAAGACGGCCGTCGACGACCGGCGCTGGGAACGCGCCCAGACGATGCCACCGACGACGCCGACCACCAGCGGGATGAGCGCCGCGTTGCCCCAGACCAGCCCCTGGGTCAGGGTGAGCAGGATCGCCGCGACCCAGCCGACCATCCACACGGTGCCGACCACGCCGATCCGGCCGGAGCGCTCGGCCGGCGGGGCGTGCGGCACCATGACGTACGTCGCGATGGTCGTCGCCGCGCAGGCGGCGGTGAGGATGACGAAGAAGCTGCGCAGCGACAGGTTCTCGACGATCAGGCCGCCGCCGATCATGCCGATGACGATGCCGCCGCCCGTGGCGATCACCAGCACGGCGACGCCGACGGTGATGCCGGCCTCGCCGAGGTTGCGCCGCAGGAAGCCCAGCGGCAGCAGCTGCGCCGCTCCGCCGAAGCCCATGAGCGTGCAGCCGGCCAGGAGCGTCGGGTAGGAGTCTCCGATCGCCGGGACCGCCGCGCCGATGGTGAGGAAGGCGGACGCGGCGACCGCCGCGTTCCGGTCGCCGTAGAGGTCGGCGAGCCGCGGCAGGAGGATGAACCCGGCTCCACCGCCGAGGGTCAGCGCGGTGTAGAGCCACGTCGTCTCGGCGACCGTGGCGAGCCCGTACTGCGCCTGGATGACCGGCAGCAGCGGCGGGAGGATGAAGATGACGGCGTTGGTCAGCACGACCATCAGCGCGCCGATGCCGATGAGCTGACCCCTTCCGGGTCGCTGCTCCGCTCTCGTCCGGCGGGCTGCTCCCGCTTCCTGGTTGATCTGTGCCATGCGTGGTCTCCGATCCGGGACGGTGTGATCTGGCTCATACGCTAAGCCAGTGTTAGTCATATGATCAAGATCGATGACTAAGATGTTTGGCTAAGTTTTCACGGGCGAAACAACGGCACCGGGCGCTGATATAGTCGTGGTGACTTAATCAAGCGCCCAACTACGTGGGTGCCCGGCCCGTTCGGAGGACCTGATGGCACGGATCCCTGTCGCACAGCGACGTCGCGACTTCATCGAGGCCGCCGTCGAGGTGATCGCCGCCCACGGGATCGACGGCGCGACGACGCGCCGCATCGCCGAGCAGGCCAAGGCCAACGTGGCGATGCTGCACTACTGCTACGACTCGAAGGAGGACCTCTTCGCGGACGTCTACACCTTCGTGGCCGGCAAGTACCGCGAGGTGATCGAGGGCAGCGACCCGCATACGACGCTGCCCGAGGCGGCCCGACAGATCCTGCGCGGTGTGATGGAGTGCTACCTTGAGTCCCCCAGCTTCACCGCCGCGACCTTCGAGCTCGTGAGCTGGGCCCGGCGCCAGCACGGTGACCGCGGGATCGCCGTCTACGACCAGGCGCTCGACACCGTCCGCAAGGCGCTCCGCGAGGCGTCGGCCGGTGACTCCGTCACGCCGGAGCTGATCGACGAGGTCGCCTACGTCCTGGCCACGCTCGCCGACGGATTCGGGGTCAACTGGCTGACGTACGGCGACGCGACCGTCGCCCGGGCGCAGATGGAGATCAACTGCTCGGTGCTCGACACCTGGCTCACGACCCGGCTCGCGGCGGTACCGGCCAAGGCCTGACCGGCACCGCCGCGCCGGCTGTCACAGCGGCAGGTCCGGGGAGTCCACACCGACGACCCGGTCGCCGCAGAAGACGCGTACGGACTCGGCGGGCCCGTGGCCGCCGATGCCGGCCGGACCCCAGAAGCTCTGGGCCGAGTCGTCGCCGAGGTCGGCGACCTTCGCGCCGTTGACCCGCACCTCGCCGGCCACGATCCGCGAGCCGACCTCGATGGCGCGGTCGGTGTCGGTGCCGAAGACGTAGGCGTCGAGGCCCGAGGGGTGGGCGTTGGAGATCCGCAGCGCCTCCTCCTCGGAGTCCACGGCGTGCAGCGAGACGAGCGGGCCGAACAGCTCGGCCGTCGCCCGGCCCGGATCGGCGCCCGACGCGACGGTCGGCGAGAGGAAGTAGCCGCCGAGCTCGGGCAGCGCCGCCGGCTGGTGGACCGTCGCCCCGAGCTCGCGCAGCCCCTCGATGCGGCTCTGGAGCGTCTGGAAGTGCGGCCCGTTGGAGATGGGTCCGACCTGGGTGTCCTCGTCCAGGGAGTGACCGACGGTGAGCTTGGAGATCCGCTCCGTCAGCGCGTCGAGCAGGGGGTCGACCAGGCTGCGGTGGGCGAGGATCTTGCCGGGGCCCTCGCACCACTGACCGTTGAGCTTCGTCATCCCGTCGAGGATGCCGTCGGCGGTGACGTCGAGGTCGGCGTCGTCGAGCACGATCACCGGGTTGTTGCCGCCGAGCTCGAGCTGCAGCACCTTGAAATCCTCGGCGCCAGCCCTGGCGATGGCGCGACCGGCTCCGGGTCCGCCGGTGAACGAGACGATCTTGATCCTCGGGTCGGCGGTCAGCCGCGCACCGACCTCACCGGCGCCGTGGACCAGCTGCAGGGCTCCAGCGGGAAGACCGGCCTCCACGAAGCACTCGACGACGATCTGGGCGCTGCCCGGCGCATGCTCGGAGGGCTTGAGGATCACCGGGCAGCCGGCCGCGACGGCGCTGACGACCTTGGCGGCCGGGATGAAGCTCGGCCCGTTCCAGGGGGTGAGGATCGCGGCCGGCCCCCACGGCACCTTGTAGAGACGTACGTCGCGGCCACCGGCCTCCAGAGCGGTGACCCGCGGGATCTCCCGCAGGTCGGCGGCTGTCGCCCGGATGCGGAAGGGCAGGAAGGACGCCACCGTGCGGGTGGCGCTGATGGGCGTGCCGCTGGTGAGCGCGTCCGTGCGCGCGATGTCCTCGGTCCTGCTCTCGAGGAGCGCGGCGACGCGCTCGAGCATCTCCGCCCGTTCGTGCCGGGCCTCCTCGTCCCAGCGGCCGACGTCGTAGGTCCGCTCCGCATGCCGCAGGGCGCGTTCGACGTCGCCGGGCGAGGTGGTGACGGCCCGGTGGACGGGCTCGAGCGTGTTGGGGTCGAGGTTCCACACGTCGTCGACCGTGGCGCAATCGCTCCACTCGTCGGCGATGTAGTTGACCGGCTGGGCGATGGTGGTCTCGTTGCTGGACATCAGTGTTCCTCTACGGGTTCGGGAGTCAGGACTGGAGGTCGACGACGACGCGGGTGACGTCTCCGGACGTCATCGCCTCGAATCCCTCGTTGATCTCGGCGAAGGGGACGACCCGGGTGACCATCTCGTCGAGCAGGAGCCGTCCCTGCTGGTAGAGCCGGGCGAACTGGGCGATGTCCTCGCGGGCCTGCCCCGATCCCATGTAGGAGCCGATCAGGCGCTTCTCGGTGAAGAAGAAGTCGTGCGCAGGGACACTGATCTCGGTGCCCGCCGGTGCGATGCCGACGAGGCAGGCGGTACCGGTCGGACGCACCAGAGCCAGGGCGGTCTGTGCGGTACGCGCCGATCCGACCGCCTCGAAGGCATAGTCCACACCGTCCCCCAGAAGGCGGTGCAGCTCCTCGACGGTGTCGCACTCTCCGCCGTTGATCACGTGGGTGGCGCCGTAGGTGCGCGCGGCCTTCAGCCGGTCCTCGTCGAGGTCGATCGCGACGATGACCGACGCGCCGGCGAGCCGGGCGCCCTGGATGATCGCCGATCCGACGCCGCCGCAGCCGATGACCGCGACGGTGCTGCCGGGACGTACCTGGGCGCCGCGGAAGACGGCGCCGACCCCGGTGACGATGCAGCACGACAGCAGGCAGCCGACGTGCAGGGGGATGTCGTCGGGCAGCCGTACGAGTGCTCGCTCCCGCAGCAGGATGTGCTGCGAGAACGCGCCGATGGCAGCGAGCCGATCGATCGGCCGGCCGTCGAGGGTCTCGAACGCGGGGCGTTGCCGGCGGCGTACCTCATCGAGGCGCAGGCACTGGGTGGAGCGGCCGGCGTCGCAGTTGACGCATCCGCCGCAGGACGGGGTCAGGGCACCCGTGACCCGGTCGCCGGGACGCAGCGAGGTCACCGCCGACCCGACCGACTCGACCACGCCGGCCACCTCGTGCCCGACGACGACCGGGACGTCCGACGGCACGGTGCCGGTCATGTAGTGGAGGTCGCTGTGGCACAGCCCGGCGTGGCTGACCGCGACCCGCACCTCGTGCGGCTCGGGGTCGTCGACGCGGATGTCGGTGAGCTCCAGCGGTGCGCCGATCTCGTTCAGGACGGCGGCTCGGGTGGCGATCATGCGGTGGTCTCCCTCGTGTTCCAGAAGCCGACGACGCCGGCGGTGAGCAGTCCGCTCGACCACGCCTCGTGGGCGGCGTGGTCCTCGCGCTCGAAGGCGGCCTCGACCTCGGCGGTCATGGGCCGCAGCAGCGCGAGGTGGAGCGCGGTGGTGTTCCCCTCCGGGGTCCACGCGTGCACAGTGTCGACGGCGTGCTCGAGGAGCCGGTCGGGCTCGACCACCTCGTCGAGCAGCCCGATCCGCAGCGCTTCCGCCGCCGGGACCCGCGGCGATCCCAGGACCATGCGCATCGCGTGGTTGCCGACCAGACGCCGCAGCAGCAGGCTGGTCGCGTTGGAGATGGTGAGCCCGCGGGCGTTCTCCGGCTGGAAGTACTCGGTGGCCGGTGTGCCGATCCGGGCGTCGCAGCACAGCGTGATCTCGGAGGCACCGCCGACGGCGAGCCCGTTGACGGCCGCGACCACGGGAACCCGCGTCTGCAGGATCGCGCGGGTGACGTCGTGGAAGCTCTCGAAGGCCTCGCGGACCTCGGCCTCCGTGGTCGGCGCGTGCTTCAGGTCCTCGCCGGCGGAGAAGGCGCGGCCGCGTCCGGTGAGCACGATGCCGCGGACGGTCTCGCCGGTGCCGAGCTCACGTACGAGCGCTGCCAGGCGCAGCCGCATGGCCACGGTGAGAGCGTTGAGCTTGTCGGGACGGTCGAGCGTGAGCACGGCGACGTCGCTCACGACGGCGACGTCGATGTGGTCCTGGCTGGTTGCAGGGATGGTCATGGTCAGCTCCTCGGCCGGGCGAAGTCGTACGTGGTCCCGGGCTCGGCGGCGGCCCGGGCCTTGAGCGCGGGCTTGGAGACCCGCTCGGAGGGGGTACGCGGGAGGTCGGCGACGAACTCGACGTAGCGGGGCACCTTGAACCGGGCGAGCTGGGCGCCCGCGCGCTCGAGGAGCTCCTGGGCGGTGGCCCGGTCCTCCGGCACCCCTCCCCTGAGCTGGACGAAGGCCTTGACCTCCTCGCCCATGACCTCGTCGGGTACGGCGACGACGGCCGCGGCCACGATCCGGTCGTCCCGCTCGAGGACGGTCTCGACCTCGGCACAGGCGATGTTCTCGCCGCCGCGTCGCACCATGTCCTTGATCCGGCCGACCAGCTGGATGCCGCCGTCGGGACGGCGGACGACGAGGTCGCCGGTGTGCAGCCAACCGTCGCGCAGCACGTTGGCCGTGGCCTCGGGGCGGTTCCAGTAGCCGCTCATCATCGGCGTTCCCGAGATGACGAGCTCACCGGACTCTCCGTCCGGCACCTCCTCGCCGGGATCGGCGGGATCGACGACCCGGACGTGCTTGGACGGAACCGGACGCCCCAGGCTTCCGCTGCCGACGGCGGCCGGGTCGTCGAACGGGCTGAACAGGTCGATCCCCGACTCGGTCATCCCGTAGACCTCACGCCACGGCGCACCCCACCGTTCCTCCAGCCGGGCATGGAGCGCGACCGGGATGCCCGAGCAGAGCACCATGCGGAGGTCGTTCTCCCGGTCCTCGGCGGTCGGCGGCTGCTTGAACAGCAGGGTCGGCATCGAGCCGAGGACGTAGAAGAAGGTCGCCCGGTGGCGGCGTACGTCGCTCATGAAGGTCGACGCGGAGAAGCGCGGCAGCACGACCAGCGGGGCGCCGAGCGTCAGGGCGAGCGCGGTGTTCCACTGAGGGTCCATGTAGGAGAACGGCTGCGAGGTCAGCAGTACGTCCTCGGCCCCGAGGCCCGTGGTGGCGGCGCAGATCCACCCCAGCCGGACCCAGTAGTCGTGGCTGAGCATGCATGCCTTCGGGAAGCCGGTCGTGCCGGAGGTGTACTGCAGGTTCGCGAGCGTCTCGGCCGCGACCGGCAGCTGCGGGGCGGTGACCGGGAAACCCTCGGATCCGTCGTCGGGGACCTCGATGACACGGACACCGGTCAGGTCGGGCTCATCCGTCAGCACCCCGGCGACCAGGACGGAGCGCTCGGCGTCGGTGACGACGACGCGGGCTCCGGAGTCCTTCAGGACGAAGGCGAGGTCGGCGCGCCGGTAGCCGCAGTTGACCGGCACCGCGACCGCGCCGGCCTTCAGCGCGGCCAGCCAGGCCACCGGCCAGTGCACGACGTTCGGGAGCATGATCGCGACCCGGTCCCCCGGGCGGATGCCATCGACGTCGATGAGCCGGTGGGCCAGCCGGGAGGTCCAGGCGTCGATCTCGGCGAAGCTCCACGACCACTCGCCGAAACGCAGGAACTCCCGGTCGCCCGAGTCCTGGGCGCGCTGCGCCAACAGCTGGTTCAGCGTGGGGACGGCGGGGTCGTCCTTCATCCGTGCGGCCGCGACGACGGGTCCGGCCGTGACATGTGTGTTCACTGAGGGCTCCTCTGCTCCTGCGTGACGGGTTCGTGCTGCGCGAGCCGCCACACCGCCTGCTCGACGACCCAGGTCAGCGCCGGGTCGTTGCTCTTCATCCACTCCGGGTGCCACTGGACGCCGAGGACCGGGCGACCCGGCACCTCGATCGACTCGACGACGCCGTCGTCGGTCCGGCCGGTCACGACCACCCCGGCGCCGCACCGGTCGACGGCCTGGTGGTGCCACGAGTTGGTGATCGTCTCGGTGCCGAACAGGCCGGCGGCGATCGTTCCCTGCGCGAAGGAGACGACGTGGTCGACGGTGCCGTCGGTGGGCGCGATCTCGGCCGAGAGATGGCTCACCGGACCGTCCGCGAGATGGGGCACGAGCGTGCCGCCGAGGGCGACGTTGAGCACCTGCATGCCCCGGCACACGCCGAGCACCGGGATGCCCCGCTCGATCGCCGCGCGGACGAGCGCGATCTCGTACGCATCCCGCTCGGTGTCGTGCACCATCGGGTTCGTCCGCGGGTCGACGTCACGCACCACGGAGGTGTCGCCACCCCAGAAGGCGGGGTGCACGTCCTGGCCGCCGGTGATCACGACGCCCGAGAGCCAGGCGGAGACCGCCTCGGTGTCGGTGTCGTAGGACAGGTGCACGGGCAGCCCACCGGCCTCGGCGATCCGGGTGGCGAAGTCCGACATGGAGGTGTCGATGCAGCGGTCGCCGTAGCGCGGGTCGGCGCCGTTCAGCACGGACAGCTGGAACCGGCGTCCGGTGATGCCGATCAACGGCCGCATCACCCCGGTCTTCTCGCCGGCGCTCACGGGAACTCGAAGTATCGCTGGGACTCCCACGCGGAGAGCTCGACGAACGGATCGCCGCCCTTGGTGTGGAACTCCATCCACTCCCACCGCCGTGACGCGACCCAGAAGTCGACGAACTCGTCGCCCAGGTACTCACGCAGCAGCGGGTCGGCGTCGAGCGCGGCGCCGGCCTTCGACATGGTGTCGGGGATCCGGCGTACGCCACAGCTCTCGGGCAGGCACCAGGCCATGTCCGTGACCTCCGGGGGCGGGTCGATCCGGCGCTCGATGCCGGCCAGGACGCCCGCCAGCACGGCGGCGATCGCGAAGTAGGGGTTCACGTCGGCTCCCGGCAGCCGGTACTCCAGGCGCGAGTACTTCGGGTGCCCGGTGATCGCCCGGACCGCGGCGGTCTTGTTGTTGACGCCCCAGCTGACGGTGGTCGGCGGTCCGGTGAGGTCGACGAGCCGGCGGTAGGAGGTGATCTGCGGCATCACGACGGACGTCGCTCCCGGCATGGTGGCGAGCAACCCGCCGACCGCGTGCCGCATCAGCTCGGACGGCCCGTCCTCGGCGAAGAACCGGTTCACGCCGTCGCTCTGCAGCGAGACGTTGATGTGGGCGCCCTGGCCGAAGCCCGCGGTGGGCTTGGCCATGAACGAGACGGTGTGGCCCAGCTCGTGGGCGACCTCGCGCATCACCTGCCGGGTGCGGGCCCAGCCGTCGCCGAGCCGGACCGGGTCGGTCGGCGCGAGGTTGAGCTCGGTCTGGCCGGGCGCCGCCTCGTCGGTCCACGCCTCCCACGCGATGCCGACCTGGTCGAGCCGCTCGACGACGGCCTCCATGTAGGCGACCCAGTCGCCCGACCGGGCGAGGTGGTACGTCGCCCCGGTGCTGCCACCGAGCGGCGTCAGGTCGCGGTAGCCACGCGTACGCGCCTCCTGCACCGACTCCTCGAAGAGGGTCGCCTCGATCTCGACGGCGACGGTGGCTGCGTACCCGAGGTCGGCGAGGCGGGCCACCAGCCTCCGCACCAGGTTGCGCGGACAGATCGGCACCGGCGTGCCGTCCTTGAGCCAGTAGTCGCCGATCACCGCGTCCAGACCCGGTTTCCACTCGACCAGGGTCGACATGTCCGGGACCATCTGGATGTCGTAGAGGTTGCCCCGCCACTCCGGGAAGGCGTCGCCGAGGACGATCTCGTTGTTGAGGTCGATGGCGAACAGGATGTCGGCGAACGCGAAGCCGCTCTCCTTGCCGGCCTCGAACTTCTGCCGGGAGACGTTCTTGCCGAGGAGGCTGCCTTCGTGGTTCGTGGCCTCGAGGCGTACGGCCTTGGGGGCCTGGGCGAGCTCAGACATCGAAGCGGACCTTCCAGGAGGCTGCCGTCATGACGGACAGCTGGGACAAGGTGCCCTGGACCTGCACACCGGCGGCCAGGGAGGCGAGGAAGTCGTCGGCGCCGCTGAAGACCCCGGCGAGGAGGTCGGCGGGGCCGGCGACCAGATAGCTCGTCGGGCCGTCGCCGAAGCGGCCGTGCTCGGCACCGTCGGGCCCGTCGGCCTCCACGACGAGGACGTCGGGGATGCCCGGGATGTCGCGGGTGACCTCCCAGAACCGGACTGCCGCTTCCCGCCAGCCGGGCAGAGGCGGACGCAGTGCTCGCAGCACGCCGGCTGCCAGCTCGGCGTCTCCGGCCGGCTCCCGGCTGGGCGCGAAGCGGGCGCCGAGGTCGACCACGACCGTCGCGTCGGCCTCGGCCGAGACGCCGGCGGCGACCTCCACGCCGCCGGACGCGAAGACCAGCGTTGCCGCCTGTGGCGTGTCGTGGGATCGAACGACGACGGTGCCCACGAGTCCGTCCATCACCTCCGGCGTGCGGGCTGACGCGTCGCGCAGGGTCCGCGCCAGGAGACGGACGATCGGGATCGGGTCGTCCTCGACGGCGATGCCGGCCGTCCTGAGACGCGCCGGCGGCGCCTCGATCGTCGTGCTCTCGGTCATTCCTCGGCCCTCCGGGGTGGGGTGGTCACTCGAACTTAGTCATTTGACTCGATCGTTTGACCAATGATGGTGCGACCCAGATCACGCCTTGTCAACCACCTCGTCCAGATCCGCGAAATCGCCCAGCCATCTGCCAGACACCTCTTGACGAGGCATGAGACCTGGCACACACTTAGTCATCCGACCCAATCAAATGACTAACTTGGTGCGCCGACGAGAGACAAGGCCCCACCACCGAGAAGGACGCAGACCATGAACCAGCTCGACACCACGGCCGAGACGGCCGACATCGTCGTCATCGGCGCCGGGCTCTCCGGCATCGGCGCGGCGAAGTACCTGAAGGACGACTTCCCCGACAAGAAGATCCTCCTGTTGGAGTCCCGCGACTCGATCGGCGGCACCTGGGACCTGTTCAAGTACCCGGGCATCCGGTCCGACGACGCCGTGCACCACTATGGCTTCGCGTTCAAGCCGTGGCTGCACGAGGACGCGATCGCCGAGGGGCACCTGATCATGGACTACCTGCACGAGACTCTGACCGAGTTCGGCCTCGACAAGATCCTGCGCCTGCGGCACCGGGTCACCGCCGCCGACTGGTCCAGCCAGGACGCGCAGTGGACGTTGCACGTCACCGTCACCGACGAGCAGGGCAACGAGACCCACCAGATCATCCGCACCAGCTTCGTCTTCAGCAGCACCGGCTACTACCGATACGACGAGGGCTACGAGCCGCGGTTCGAAGGTCGCGAGGACTTCCAGGGCGACATCCTGCACCCGCAGCACTGGCCCGAGGGCTACGACTACAGCGGCAAGCGCGTCGTGATCATCGGCAGCGGTGCGACCGCCGTGACCATGCTCCCCGCGATGCTCAAGGGCGACGGCGCGGCGGCCCACGTCACGATGCTGCAGCGAACCCCGAGCTACATCGCCTCGATCCCCCGGGTGGACAAGGTCGCCCAGGTGCTGATGAAGGTCTTCGGCATCGAGCGCGGCTATGCCCTGACGCGACGCAAGAACATCTGGCGCGACCACTTCCTGGTGACGGTCATGAGCAGGTTCCCCAGGTTCGGGCGCTGGCTCGTACGCAGCATGACGGTGAAGGAGCTGCCCAAGGGCTTCGACGTCGACACCCACTTCTCGCCGCCGTACAACCCCTGGGACCAGCGCCTGTGCGCCACCCCGGACGGCGACTTCTTCCAGGCGATCCGCGAGGGCAGCGCCGACGTGGTGACCGACCAGATCGAGCGCTTCACCAAGGACGGCATCCAGCTGATGTCGGGCCGGCACCTGAAGGCCGACATCATCGTCACCGCGACCGGCCTCGCCATGCAGATGCTGGGCGGCATCGAGCCCACCGTGGACGGCACTCCCGTCAAGGTCTCCGACTCCGTCCTCTACCGGGGCGCGCTGATCTCCGGCGTACCCAACTGGGCGCTGATGATCGGCTTCACCAAGGCGACCTGGACCCTGCGGATCCGCAACGTGACCCGTCTGGTCGCCGAGGTGATCCGCGAGATGGACCGCCAGGGCCGCGACATCGCGCTGCCCGTCGCGCCGGAAGGCATGCCCACCGCGGACCTGTTCGACCTCTCGGCGGGCTACATGCGGCGAGCCAAGGACGTGCTCCCCCGCCAGGGCACCGGCCTCCCGTGGCAGATGCACACGACCTTCGTGAGGGACAACCGGCTCTTCAAGGGCCGGCTCATCCATGACGACATCAAGTTCTCGAATCGAACCAGCAGCCCCGAGCGGGTCACGAGCGTGGAAGCGGTGTCATGAGCGAACAGCACTTCACCCTCGGCCAGCGCTTCCAGCGAGCGCTCCTGATCTTCCTGAGCCGCCTGCCCGCAGGCCTGCAGCGCCTGCTGGCGCGACCGGCGACGAACTCGGCCGGCGACACCATGGCGCCCGACGTCGCCCTGCTGATGAAGCTCGGCGAGTCCGGGCCCGACTACAGCGACCTGCCGCCCGCGGAAGCGCGAGCGACGACGGAGCGCGACCTGCTCCTCTTCGCCTCGCGGATCGAGCCCTGCGCCCTGGAGGAGGAGATCGTCGTCTCGGACGCGGTCCAGCTCACCCGTTACAGCAACGGCACGCCCTCACGAGGCCTGGTCCTCTTCTTCCACGGTGGCGGCTTCGTGATCGGGAGCCGCGCCAGCTACACCGCGCCGGCGCGCATGTTCGCGCACGGCACCGGGGCCGACGTCGTCTCGGTCGAGTACCGCCTGGCGCCTGACGCTCCCTTCCCCGCCGCCCAGGACGACGCGATCGTGGCCTGGCGGTACGTCGTCGCGCACGCCGCCGACTGGGGTGTCGACCCGCACCGCATCGTCGTCGCCGGCGAGAGCGCCGGGGGCAACATCGCCGCCGTCCTGTCCCAGCACGTACGCGGCGAGGCGGTGCGGCCCATGGCCCAGGTGCTGATCCAGCCGGTGACCGATCTCGTGGAGCACCGCCCGTCGCAGGACGAGTTCGCGGGTTCGCCCGCCCTGTCTGCCAAGCAGGTCGCCTGGTTCGTCCAGAACTACCTGCCGGAGGGGACCGATACGGCGGACCCGCGCGTCTCGCCATACCGGGCCGACAGCCTGGCCGGGCTTCCGCCGGCGATCGTCAACCTGGCCGGGTTCGACCCGCTCCACGACGACGGAACGGCCTATGCGACCGCGCTGCTCGAGGCCGGCGTGCCGGTCGAGGTCACGCGCGAGGCCGGCCTGGTGCACGGCTACCTCTCCTACACCGCGGTCAGCCCGAGCTGCCGGAAGGCGACCGAGCGACTCGTCGCCTCCGTCTCGGCAGCACTCGACCGCACCGAACACACCGCTACGAAAGCGAGCTGAGCACCATGGCCACACCACGCAAGGACAGGACCCGCGAGGAGACCCATGAGGTCGTCGTGATCGGCGCAGGCATGGCCGGCCTCATGGCCGCCACCACCCTCGCCGACCACGACGTCGTCGTCCTCGAGGCGTCCGACCGGCCGGGCGGCCGCGTCGACACCGTCCGCAAGGGCGACTACTGGATCAACGTCGGCACCCAGTTCACCGAGGGCACCGGTCCGCTGATCGACGCCCTCCACCGGCACCGCGTCCCGCTCGGGACCCTGGAGGGCAAGTCGGTCGCCCTCGATCTGGGGGGCAAGCAGGTCGACACCTCCAACCCGTTTGCCCTGATGTTCCGGTCGAAGATGACCTGGCGCGACCGCTACGGACTGGCGCTCGTCGGTGCTCGCATCCTGGCGAACGTGCCATTCCTCGAGATGAGCGAGGACAACCGCTGGGCCAACCGCGTCCGCGTCAAGCTGGACCGTCGGCGCGCGGACTTCGTCCTCCGGGGTGTCTCCTCCGACCTCACCCGCGAGATGGTGCGGTCCTGGTCGGGTCAGTGGATGGGCTGTGAGCCCGAGGAGACCGCCGCCCGGCAGTTCGTCTTCTCCATGGGCATCCTGCTCACCGACCCGGAGAAGGTGCCGAACCTGACGCTGCCGGAGGGCGGCAACCAGACGCTGACCGACATCCTCGCCGAGGACCTGGGCGACAGGATCCGGCTCAGCTCGCCGGTGAACACCGTGGAGTGGACCGATGACGGTGTGGTCGTCGACTATCAGGACGCGGACGGGCCCGCCCGTCTGCGGGCGCGCCGGGCGGTCGTGGCGGTGCCCGCGGACGTCGCCGTCAAGATCATGCCCGGGCTGCCCGCGGCGTACCGGAAAGCCTTCGAGTCGATCCACTACGGCCGCTACGTGGTCGTGGGCTTCTTCACCCACGAGGAGGGCGCGCCCCAGCGCTGGGACGACTTCCTCGCGGTGTCGACCCCCGGCCGCTCGTTCCAGGCGATCTTCAACCACGCCGCAGCCGTACGCCGCGGGGACGTCCGCAAGCCCGGCGGCGCGCTGGCCTGCTTCGCGGGCGGTGCCGAGGCCGACAAGCTCTTCGAGCTCACCGACGAGGAGATCGTCGCGCGGTTCACCGCTGACCTTCTCGCGGTCTACCCCGAGCTCGAAGGGAAGGTCGACCCCGGCATCCTCCGCCGGCACCCGCGGGTCGTGCCGTTCTGGGGTCCCGGCGGCCGGGCATCGCTCGAGACGCTCAAGGAGAGCCTCGGGCCGGTCCATCTCGCCGGCGACTACGCCCTCGACATGCCATCGCTGGCCGACGCCGCCGCGTCCGGCGAGCAGGCCGCCGAACAGGTGCTGGCAAGCCTCGCCTGAGGTTGACCGTTGTAGCGGCAACCCCTAGGTGGATCAGCTCAGGTCCGGGAAGACCGCCGTGGCGGTGGAGACGCGGACGATGTCGCGGAGATGGCGACGGCCCACACGGCGGTGGCCGGCGGAGCGGATGCGCTTGATGAGCTTGCTCTGGAAGCGGTCGATCTCCTTCTGCTCCAGCGCGACCCAGTGGTCGCTCGTACGCCGGTGGGGATCGACGTCGAAACGCTCGTCGATCGACTCGGCGACGGTGGACAGGGTGGTCGGGAAGACGTCGAGGAGACGCACCGGCTCGCCGTCGACGAGCGGGAGGCACTTCATCGACCGCGGCCGGGAGAAGTCCGGGTGGGAGACGGTCGCGGGGACGACCAGGCCCGGCTGGGCGAGCTCGAGGTCGATGAAGTCGTCGCTGCACCACTCCAGCCGCTTCGGCACGACGACGGTAAGGGTGACGTCGCGGAGCCGCTCGGCCGACAGCTCGACGCCGTCCACCGTGACCCCGCCCGGACCACGCCCGGCGCTGATCTCCAGCAGCGCGTCGGCGACGGGAAGGACGAAGTTCCTCGCGTAGCCGGCCGCCAGCGCGTTGGCCACCGAGATCTGGGTCAGCGGCGCCTTGAAGAACGTGGTCACCGGATTCGTCGTCGGGTTCTCCCCCAGCGCCTCGAAGATCGAGCGCACCGAGAGCAGCCGCTGCTCGACCGTACGTCGGGAGCCCTCGACGTCGTCGAGGTCCAGGTCGAGGACGTCGAAGATGTGGCCGGCCGGTGAGTCCGTACGCGCATCCCTGATGACGACGTCCGGAGTACCG
This sequence comes from Nocardioides luteus, assembly GCF_000960475.2. Lineage (GTDB taxonomy): Bacteria > Actinomycetota > Actinomycetes > Propionibacteriales > Nocardioidaceae > Nocardioides > Nocardioides luteus_A. The sequence goes on from NZ_JZDQ02000016.1 coordinate 96,949, forward strand.
AGACCCTGGGCAACGGTGAGCTCGTAGACGACCGCGGGATCGGCGTCGGTGATGTCGGCGATCACGACGTCGGCGAGCTCCAGCTGCTTGAGGTCCTCGCCTCGCATCCCCGAGGGCTCCGAGACGTACAGGGCGAGGTTCAGCTGCTCGAGGACCGGCCGCAGGATCCGCTCGCGGACGATGTCACGCTGGGCCTCGGTGGTCGTGCTGGGCTGGATCAGGACGCAACGTCCGCGCGTCGGTCGCTGGGCGGCTCCGACGAGCTCCTCCCAGTAGTCGACGATCCGGGCCAGCGGCATCGCGAACGCCTGGCGACCGCCCTCGGCCTCGACCTGGATGCCGATCACCGCGCCGGCCAGGTCGCTGTAGACCGCGGCGCCGCTGAACCCGGTGACGGCCAGGGTCGACGTCTCGTACTGGAAGTAGTAGGCCCACGAGCTGCTGGTGCGCAGGTAGTTCCCGGCCGGGGTCAGTACGCCGGTGCCGCCGCTCTGGGCGCTGCGCAGGTTGTCGCCGTAGCCCCGGGCGCGCACCCGCCCGTCGGCCTGCGTCACCAGGGTGAACGGCAGCGGCCGTCGGCCGTTCGGGCGGTCGAGCCTCAGCACCGCGAAGTCCTGCGCGGCCGGCTTGTCGTGGACCGGCGGGATGACGAACGTCGCCCGCTCGTCGGTCTCGGTGTCGGGGAACCGCACCCACACCTCGCCCTGCGCGGCGAGCGGCGCGACCACGTGGCCCGCGGTCAGAAGATGGCCGTCCTCGGTGCCCAGCCAGGCTGTGCCGATCGTACGTCCGCCCGGGCCTGCCAAAACGGCACAGGTCGCCTGCGCGAGCAGCTCCCCGACCTCCATCACGATCGATCGAAGTCCCAGGTCAGCGTTGCTTTCACCGACCCTTGACCTTGCGCCTTGATGACCCAGACATCCGCACCGCTCGTGAATGAGAACGCCAGCTCCAGCGACACCGTGCTCGGCCCGTCCGGTGAGGCCGCGAGCGCGCTGCCGAGGTCCGCCGAGACATCCTGGAGCATCCGCTTGAGCGATCCGTAGGCGTCCTCGAGCCGACTGCTCGTCTCGGTGGTGCCGAACTCGTCGGTGACACCACCGGCCCCCGGGACCGGGCCGTCGTCCGACGACTCGATCAGGATGGTCGACGTACCGATCTGAACCGGCGTGTAATCCAACGCGTCCTCCTCGTGGCTCGAACCCACGCAACCGTAGAGGAGCCGCGATCAACGCGTAACCGGTTTCGCCCGATGATCCCCAGTACGGTGGGCGCGTGATCGACGTACCTGCCGGTGGCACCCTCACGATCGGCGCACCCAGCCTGGTCCTCCTCGTCGGACCCTCGGGGTCGGGAAAGTCGACCTTCGCGAAGCGGATCTTCGGTCCGTACGAGGTCGTCTCCAGCGACCGCTGCCGCGCGCTCATCGCCGACTCCGAGGAGGACCAGTCGGTCACGCCGCAGGCCTTCGACCTGGTCCGCTACATCGCCCAGGCACGCCTGGGCGCCGGGCGGATCGCGGTCATCGACGCCACCAACGTCCACGAGCACGCCCGCCGTCGCAACCTCGACCTGGCCGAGAAGGTCGGCGTCGAGACCGTCGCCATCGCCCTCGACGTCCCGCTGGAGGAATGTCTGGCGCGGAACGCCTCACGGACGGGGCGAGTCGTCCCCGAGGAGGCGATCCGCAGCCAGCGGGCCGACATGGACAGGACGCTGGCGCACCTCGACAGCGAGGGCTTCGGACTTGTCTACCGCCTCGACGGCATCGCGATGGCGTCGGCCAGGCTGGTCCGCCACCCGGGCTGAACCGCCGGACTCCCGGCGCCGGCGCCTACTCGCTCGCCGCGAGATAGGCCCGAAGCCCCAGAGGCTCACGACCGGTGAGCGTCGCCACGGCGCCGCTGACTCCGTCGAGCTGCCCGGCGGCGATCGCGGTGTAGGTGGAGACCCACGCGTCGTACTGCCAGTCGGGCGCCTCCCATCGGCGACGCGACGCGTAGGCCTCCTCGACCGTCTCGTCGTGGTAGCGCACCTCACGCCCACGGTGCTCGGTGAGGATCTCGGCGACCTCGCTCATGGTGAGCGCCTCGGGCCCGGTGAGGTCGTAGGTCAGCCCCCGATGACGCTCGGGCGCGGTGAGCGCCGCCACCGCAGAGCGTGCCACGTCGGCGCGGGCGACCGGCGCGAAGCGGCCGTTGCCGGCCGGACCCCGGATGACGCCGTCCTCACCGACCAGGGAGGGGAGGAAGTCGAGGTAGAAGTTGTCGCGCAGCAGGGTGTAGCCCATCCCGCTCGCCTTGATCCGCTCCTCGGTCGCGAAGTGGTCGCGCGCGAGCGTGAAGACGGCATCCGGCGCGGCACCGAAGAAGGACGTGTAGACGATGTGCTCGACCCCGGCCGCCGCGGCGGCGTCGACGAAGGTGAGGTGCTGCTCCAGGCGGTCCGCCGACTCGGAGGCCGAGACCATCAGTACGGTCTGCACACCGTCGAGAGCCACCATCGCAGCCTCTCTGTCGCCAAAGGTGACCGCGAACGCATCGGCTCCCCGGATCTCGGGAGCCCGGGCGGTGTCACGGACCAGGAGGCGGAGAGCAGCACCGGAGCCGCCGAGCGCGCGGGCGACATGGCCGCCGACGAAGCCGGTGGCGCCGGTGACCGCGATGGTGGGACGGGTCGTCATTCCGACTGATCCCGGAGCGCGGCGAGGGCCTCGTCGGCGTGGATCTCGGCCTTGAGCATGCCCTCGACGACGGCCTTGATGCGGCCGTCGGCACCGATGGCGAAGGTCGTACGCTGCAGCGGGCCGAGCTTGCCGAGGAGGCTGGGCTTCACACCGTAGAGGTCGGCGACAGAGCCCGCAGGGTCGGAGAGGACCGGGTAGTCGAGGTCGTGGTTGGCGGCGAAGCCGGCCTGCTTCTCCACGCTGTCCTTGCTGATCCCGAGCCGCTGGGCGCCGATGGCCTCGAACTCCCCGGCGAGGTCGCGGAAGTGGCAGGCCTCCTTCGTACACACCGGCGTCTCGGCGGCCGGGTAGAAGAAGAGCACCACCGGCCCCTTCTCGAGCAGCGGGGCGAGGGAGACGGACGTACCGTCCTGGGCGGGGAGCGTGAAGTCGGGCGCGACGGCCCCGGTTCCGAGCGGCATGGCGTCAACCTACTCGGTGGGTCCACACCCCCTGACCGGATACTGGTCCCGACGCCGCACTCGCCCACCTCAGGAGCCCAGATGTCCTCGACGAGCCCGCTCGCCTCCCTGATCGCCCCGACCGGCACGCTCCGTGTGGTCATCAACCTCGGCAACCCGGTCCTCGCGCAGGGCACGGCCGCGGAACCGCGCGGCGTCACGGTCGCCATCGCGAGGTCCGTCGCCGAGTGGCTCGGGGTCCCGCTCGAGCTGCACTGTGTCGATGCCGCCCGCGACTCCTATGCCGCGATCACCGAGGGCCGCGTCGACCTCTGCTTCCTCGCCAACGAGCCGGCACGGGAGGAGGGCGTCGTCTTCACCGCTCCCTACGTGCTCATCGAGGGCGTCTACGTCACCGACGCCGACTCGCCGCTGACCGGTGCCGGTGACGTCGACCGCGACGGCGTACGGGTCGGCGTGCGCGAGGGGTCGGCCTACGACCTCTTCCTCACCCGCAGCCTCCGGCACGCGGAGGTGGTCCGCGCCGCCGAGGCCACCGACGTCTTCGAGGAGCAGGGGCTGGACGCCGCCGCGGGCGTTCGCCAGCCGATGGAGGAGTACGTCGCCGCGACCGGCCGTCGCATCCTGGAGCCCGCCTTCATGGAGATCCGCCAGTCCGTGGGCCTCCCCCGCGGGCTCGACGCGGGAGCCGTTGCCGCCGTCGCGGCATACGTGGAGGAGCTCAAGGCCTCCGGGTTCGTCCGGGACGAGCTGCTCGCCAGCGGTGTGGAGGCCACGGTCGCGCCCGCGGAGCCCGCGACCGCCTGAAATTGTGCCGTTCCCGGGCGCGGACGGCGCAGGAACGGCACGATGTCGGCATGCCAGCCAGCCCGACCCTCCCGCTCGGGGTGCGCGTCGGCTACGGCTCCGGGTCCGTGGCCACCGGGACGTTCGGCACGATCCCGGGCCTGATGCTGCTCCCCTACCTGACCGACAGCCTCGGGATCGCCGCGCTGGCGGCCGGGTTCATCGTGTTCGCGCCGAAGGCGTGGGACGTCGTGCTCAACCCGATCGCCGGCCGGATCAGCGACCGGACGGTGGATCCGCGGGGTCCGCGACGGCCGTGGCTGCGAAGAGCCGGGATCGGGCTGGCGGTGACGTTCGCGCTGCTGTTCGCGGCCCCGTCGATGGCGACCGGGCTCGAGGCGCTGTGGGTGCTGATCCTGTTCCTGGCCTGCGCGACGGCGTACGCGTTCTTCCAGGTGCCCTACGTCGCCATGCCGGCCGAGCTGACCGAGTCCTACGACGAGCGCACCCGGCTGATGACGTGGCGGGTCGCGATCCTGGCGCTGACCATCCTGCTCGCCGGCGCCACCGCGCCGCTGATCCGCGACGCCGTCGGCGGCCGCGACGGCTACCGCCTCATGGGCGTGGTGATGGCGGTGCTCATCATGGCCGGGGTGCTCAGTGCGTACGCCGGCACCCGCCGGGCGCCGGTCCACACCGTCCAGCCGGGCGCCGGCAACCTGCGCGACCAGCTCCGGATCGTGGCGGCGGCGCCGGACTTCCGCCGTCTGCTCATCACGTTCGTGATCCAGGCCGTCGCCTTCGGCGCGATGCTCGCCGGGGTCGACTACCTGGCCGGCGACGTCCTCGGCCGCGCGGGCGCGGCGACGGTGCTGTTCGTCTGCTTCGTCGGTCCCGCGCTGCTGCTCACCCCGGCCTGGGCGGCGCTCGGCGCGAGGATCGGCAAGAAGGCCGGGTACGTCGCCGCCTCCCTCGTCCTCGCCGTCGGCGCGCTCCTCGCCGCGACCGCGCAGATCGCGCCGGCGGGCCTGGTCTATGCCGCGGTGGTGCTGGTCGGGGTCGGGTACGCCGGGTGCCAGGTCTTCCCGATGGCGATGCTCCCCGACGCGGCCGCCGTCGACGCCCGGCGCAGCGGCTCGAGCCGGATCGGCGTCTACACCGGTGTCTGGACCGCCGGCGAGACCCTCGGGCTGGCGCTCGGGCCGGGCGTCTTCGCCGTGGTGCTCGCGCTCGGCGGCTACCGCTCCTCCACGGGGAGCGAGGTCGTCCAGCCCGGCTCGGCGCTGACCGCGATCACGCTCGGCTTCTCGGTGCTGCCCGCGCTCCTGGTCCTCCTCAGCCTGCTGTGGCTGCGGCGCTACTCGCTCACCGCCGACGACGTCGAAGGAACCGTGACCGTATGACCGACGCCCTGACCCGACTCCGCGAGATGCAGTCCGCCGACCTGCCGGTGCACGGTGGCCGCACGCTGGCCTACGTCTACGACTCCGGCCTACCCGACGTCGACCGGATCGGCCGTGAGGCGGTGGCGGCCTACGCCGGCTCCAACGGCCTGGACCCGACGGCCTTCCCGAGCCTGCTCCGGATGGAGAACGAGGTGGTCGGCACGGCCGCCGACCTGCTCGACGCACCCGAGACCGTGGTCGGCACGGTCACCTCCGGCGGCACCGAGTCGGTGCTGCTCGCGGTGCAGACCGCCCGCGACGCGCAGCCCGGGATCGAGCGGCCGCGGATGGTGCTACCCACGACCGCGCACGCCGCGTTCCACAAGGCGGCGCACTACTTCGGGGTCGAGCCGGTGCTGGTGCCGGTCGGACCCGACTTCCGGGCGGATCCGGCGGCGATGGCCGCGGCGATCGACGACCGCACCGTGCTGGTGGTCGCCTCCGCGCCGTCCTACGCGCACGGGGTCGTCGACCCGGTCACCGCGATCGCGGCGGCCGCGGCCGAGCGCGGGATCCGCTGCCACGTCGACGCGTGCATCGGCGGCTGGGTGCTGCCCTATGCCGCGCGGCTGGGGCGCGACGTACCGGCCTGGACGTTCGCGGTCGAGGGCGTCACCTCGATCTCCGTCGACCTGCACAAGTACGCCTACGCCCCCAAGGGCACCTCCGTGCTCCTCCATCGCACCCCGGAGCTGCGACGACCCCAGTTCTTCGCCTCGGCGGCCTGGCCGGGCTACACCATGCTCAACTCCACGATGCAGTCGACGAAGTCGGGCGGGCCGCTGGCCGGCGCCTGGGCGGTGATGCGGTCGCTGGGTGACGAGGGCTATGAGCGGCTCGCCCGCGACGTCTTCGAGGCGGTGGACCGGATCCGCGCCGGAATCGGCGACATGAAGGAGCTCGCGGTGGTCAGCACCCCCGACTCCACGCTGATCGCGCTCACCACCGACGAGAGCTGCGACCCGTTCACGGTCTGCGACGAGATGGCCGCCCGTGGCTGGTACGTCCAGCCGCAGATGTCCTACGCCGGCTCCCCCGCCACGATCCACCTGTCGGTGAGCGCCGCGACGCTTCCGCACGTCGCGGAGCTGCTCGAGGCTCTGGCCGAGGCGGTCGCGGCGGCGGTCGCCTCGGGGCCGGTCACCGTCGATCCCGGCGTCGCGGCGTTCATCGCCGTGCTCGACCCGCTCGTCCTCTCCGACGACGACTTCCACGGACTGCTGCTCGCCGCCGGGCTCATCGGCACCGACGGCGAGCAGGGTCGAGGTGAGCAGGGCCAGCTCGCGCTCCCGCAGCGGATGGCCGAGGTCAACGCGATGCTCGACCTGGCCTCCGCCGGGATGCGGGAGGCGCTGCTCGTGGCCTTCCTGGACCGGTTGACCCGGCCTAGGCGGCGTTGAGGCGGCGCTTCCGCCGGCCCATCATCAGGAGCACGCAGAGCACGACCGCGGCGGCGATGCCGCCCTTGATCTGGACGTCCCGGGACCGGGCCGCCACCTGCGTACGCTCCTTCATCTCGTGGGCCTTCTCCTTGCCACGCGTCTTGACGTCCAGCCGCGCGGCGAGCTCGTCGAGGGTGTCGGCCATCTCGTGACGGGTGGTGTCGAGGTGGGCCTCCACCGCTGCCATGCTCGTCGGATCGGCCTTCTCGACGGGTCGGATGTTGTCGTGCGTCATGACATCCTCCTCATCTCGCGCTCCTCGGGTGGCGATGGTGCTTGACGGCCTCCATGTCACGCTTGAGGTTCTCGGTGGCGCGCTCGGGCTTCATCGGGACTCCCTCGGAGACCTGCTTCTTCCCGAACAGGGCCATCCCGCCGGCCACGATCAGGAGCACGACTCCGACCAGCAGCGCGGCCAGCCAGGCGTCCATGACGAGCGCCAGGGCGAGGATCGCCGTGGCGATCAGGACCCCGAGGCCGTACAGCGCCACCAGGCCGGCAGCGCCGAACGCCCCGGCCCCCTTGCCGGTGTGCTTGGCCTTCTCGGTCAGCTCCAGGCGGGCCAGCTCGATCTCGCCCCGGACGAGGCTGGACATCTCCTCGGAGAGTCGCGAGACCAGCTCGCCCATCGATGCGTCGGTCTGATGGTGAGATGCGTCGCTCTGATGGTGAACCGTCACGACTCCCACCCCCGCGGCACGTCGGTCACCGGGTCCGCGGCAGGGCCGGGGTTCGGGGTGCTCGGCACCGTGTGCGGCTTCGAGGTCGATGCCGAGGACGGCGTCGTGGTCGACGTCGAGGTCGACGTCGTGGTCGATGCCGAGGACGGCGTGGTGTCGCCAGGCATCTTGTCGTGGATGGTCTGCCGGGCGGTCTCCGCCGTCTCCTTGGCCATGTCACCCGCGCGGTGTGCCTTCTCCTGCACCCGCGGGTCGCGCCACAGCTTCTGAGCCTTGGCGGCGATGGCGTCGTACCGCTCGCGTCCGGCGCGAGCGCCGAGCACGTAGCCGATACCGAAGGCAGTCATCAACGCTGGTTTCTTGAACATGTGATCCTCCTCCATCGCTGTACACCTGGCCGGTACCCAGGTCGCGCCGAGTTAGACAGGCGTCAGAAACACGGGCCGAACGCCGGTCCCGTCACCGGGTCGCGGTAGCTCCCGCGCACGTGGACGACAGCCCCCTGAGGTCGCAGGGCCGCGGAGCCGAGGAGGGACCGCACCAGGTCGAGCATCCGGAGGTTGTCGGACTGCACCTCACCGGTGAGGACGTCGATGCCACGGCGTCTCGCCAGGCACGCCAGCTCGCGCAGCATCCGCACGCCCAGCCCGTGGCCCTGCCAGGCGTCCTCCACCAGCACCGCGACCTCTGCGGCGGAAGGCTCCTCGGCACAGCGGTGGTAGCGGGCCACCGCGATCACCTCGCCGTCCGCGACCGCGACCAGGGCGTCGTGGTCGCGGTGGTCGACGTCGACCAGATAGCGCCGGAGCTTGAGCGAGAGCCGCCGCACCGGGGCGTGGAAGCGGCGGTAGATCGTCTCCTCGGACAGACGTGACCACATCCGCTCGAAGGCAAGCAGGTCGTCGGACCGCACCGGGCGCGTGACGACCACGGGTGCCTCGACCAGGAGTTCTGAGTTCATATTTCGAACTCTCCGCCCGGCACCCTGAGTTCGTCAAACGAATTCAGCGTCGTACGCTTGTCCTGTGATCACCGATGAGATCGACCGCACCCGATGCTCGGTCGCCGGCACCCTGGCGGTGGTCGGCGAGAAGTGGAGCCTGCTCGTGCTCCGCGAGGCCTTCCTCGGCGTACGCCGTTTCGCCGACCTCCAGCACAACCTCGACGTCTCGCGCGCGGTGCTCACCGACCGGCTGAACACCCTGGTCGACCAGGGGGTTCTCACCCGCGTGCCCTACCACGCCGAGGGCCAACGACAGCGGCACGAGTACCGGCTGACCCAGAAGGGCCTCGATCTCTACCCGACGCTGGTGGCCATGATGGAGTGGGGAGACCGCTACGTCGCCGACGCCCGGGGGTCCGCCCTCACCCTCCAGCACCGCGACTGCGGCGGCGAGGTGCACCTGGCGCTGACCTGCGAGGACGGGCACCGGCTCGGCGGCCCACGCGAGGTGCGCCCGGTCGCACTTCCTGCCGCTGCCCGCTAGGTGAGCAGCAGGAGCGCGAGGTCGGCCAGCTGCGCCTCGAGCTCCTCGCGGCTGGAACCTGGCTGGTGCAGCGCCCAGTCGTAGACGATGGCGGTCACCGCGCCGACGAGGGCGAGGGCGGCGAAGCGCCAGTCGCGGTCGACGATCTCGCCGCGGCGCACCGAGGCGGTGCACTCGCTGCGTACGACCTCGACGAGGGTCTCGCGGTAGTCGAGCCGGAGCTTCTCGATCCGAGGACTCGCCCCCATGATCTCGACGAAGGCGATCCGGGCGACGCGGGTGTCCTGGAGCATCGGGTCGAGATAGGCCAGCACGGCAGCCTGCACCCGCCGGGAGATCGACTCACCCTCGGTCGCCCGCAACGACTCCCCGACCCGCTCGTAGGAGTCGGCGGTGATCCGGTCGTAGAGGTCGACGAAGAGATCCTCCTTGCCGGGATAGATCTCGTAGAAGTGTCGCGTCGAGACCTTCGAGGCGGCGCAGACACCCGGGATCGTGGCGGTCGCGTAGCCCTTCGTGCCGATGATCTCCTTGGCGGCCTCCAGCAGCCTCTGACGCCGCTGGGCGTCACGCTCCTCCCGGGTCAGCCCGCCGTAGGAGCGCCCCTCCTGCGCCATCAGCCGGGCGACCCGACCGAGCACGCGAAGGGGGCGGCACCCGCCGGGTCGAGCGCGTTCTTCACCAGGTTCCACACGTTGGTGTCGTAGGCCTCGCCGATGTGGCCGACCGGGTCGTGGGGACACACGTCCTGCACGTAGGTGTTGGTCACGCCCGGCTCCCGCACGAACGAGGTCTCGGTGGGCGTGACGAGCTCGTCGTACCTCGACTGGATGATCGTGTACGTCACGCCGGGCTGCGCGATCGGCCCGCTCGTGAGGGTGCGCACGGCGCTCCCGTCGGTGACCAGCTGGGTGCAGGCGATGCACCCGAACGTGGTCAGCACCTGTCCGGCGAGCTCGTCCGCGCCCAGCGTCATGCCGAGCTGGTAGAGACCGGCGAAGGTCGTGCCGTGCGTCGGCGGCGCGATCGCGACCACCTTGTCGATCCGGTCGGAGATGCCCTGCGTCTTGGTGACGTAGAGCGTCTGGAAGCCGCCCTCGGAGTGGCCGACCAGGTCGACCTTCGCAGCGCCGGTCTGCGCCAGCACGTCCCCGACGAACGCCTTGATCTGCGCCGCCGACCTCGCGATGTCCCCCACCCCGCCGACGAACGGCCCGTAGGCTCCGGCGCCGTAGGTCAGGCTGTAGGTGCAGTAGCCCTGCCCTGCCACGTCGGCCTGGAGGACGTTGAGGTCCTCGTCCTTGTTGGCTCCCAGGCCGTGCAGGAACACGACCGGGTTCGGATGGTCGGCCGATGGCCGGCAGGCGGCGTCGTTGACGCCGCCCGCCGCCTGCGCCGGCGCTGCGGCCAGCAGCGTCGGGATCGTCGACAACAGCACAGCGGCACGGATGACAGCGGAGCGCAGAACCATGGCAGACCACTCTTTCCCAGGGGATGGCTACAGCCGACCCTAGGACGAGTCCGCATATTTGACAATGACGATTTTCAGATTGTCCCGACGGCGGCAGGAGCCTCGGCACTCTCCTCGCCCGCGAGCCGGCCGGTCCACTCCCGCATCACCGCGGGCTCGGTCGGGCGGGTGAGCAGGCTGACCACGACGTACGCCACGGCGCTGACGACGAGGCCCGCGTAGACCGGTTCGTTGGCGAGCACGTCGCCGACGACGGCCATGGTCGCGAGGGTCGCGACGGTGCCGGTGGCCATCGCCACCACCGCGCCCGCGCCCGTCCCCCGGCGCCACACGAAGCCACCCAGGATCGGCACGAGAAGGCCGCCGACGAGGATGTCGTAGGCGATCGTCAGGGCGGAGACGACGTCGCTGAGCAGCGAGGAGATGACGACGACGGCGATGCCGATCACGACGACGTAGACCCGGTTCGAGCGTACGTCGTGCTCGGGGTTCTCGGCCTCGTCCTGGACGGCGGCCGGGGTGCGCCCGACCAGGCGGGCGAGCAGGGGCTGCACGTCGGTGCGGGCCACGGTCGCGGTAGCGATCAGGGCACCCGACGCGGTCGACATCATCGCGGCGACGGCCGCGGCGAGGACCAGGCCGCTGATGCCGACGGGGAGGATCGACTGGGCGATGGTGGCGTAGACGTCGTTGCGGTTCTCGACGGTCATGAAGGTGGAGGCCGCGGCGCCGATCAGCGCGCCGGCCACGCCGTAGAGCAGGCAGTAGACACCAGAGGCGGTGCCGCCCCAGCGGGCCACCTGCGGGGAACGGGCGGTGAAGACGCGCTGCCAGATATCCTGCCCGATCAGCATGCCGAAGGTGTAGACGACGATGTAGGTGATGATCGTGCCGGTGCCGATGGCGCCGAGGTCGAAGACCGAGTCGCCGGCCCGCTCCCGGATCCCGTCCAGGCCGCCGGCGTGGCTCCAGGTGAACGGCAGCAGCAGGAAGAAGACGCCGATCGTCTTCAGCGCGAACTGCACCATGTCGGTCAGGGTGATCGACCACATCCCGCCGATCGCGGAGTAGATCACCACGATGGCTCCGCCGATCAGCACCGAGATGGCGCGGTCGGTGCCGAAGAGGACGTTGAACACCGTCGCGTACGCCATCGTGGAGGTGACCGCGAGCATCAGCGTGTAGGCCACCATGACCAGGCCCGAGGCCGCGGTCGCGCCGACGCCGTAGCGCAGCTCCAGCATCTGGGCCACGGTGTAGATCCGCAGCCGCTGGATCCGGACGGCGAAGAAGAGGCTCAGCGCGAGCACCCCGAAGGCGATCGCGGCCACGAGCCACGCCCCGGAGAGGCCGTACTCGTAGCCGAGCGCGACCCCGCCGACGGTCGAGGCGCCGCCGAGGACGAGTGCGGACATGGTGCCGGTGTAGAGCACCGGCCCGAGGCGGCGGCCGGCGACGAGGAAGTCGGCGCTGTCGCTGGTGCGGGACTTGCCCCACCAGCCGAAGGCGACCATGGCGGCGAGATAGATGACGATGATGGCGAGATCCATGTGGGGGCTCCCAGTCAGGTGGATGGGTCAGGTGGTGGCGAACATGCGGAGGGTGGTCGGAAGGACCACGACGGCGGGGCCACTGGTGGTGAAGGTGCCGGCGACGATCTCGCCGATGGTCTCGAGGGTCGCGGCACGCACCGGGATGCCGAACGCCTCGGCGAGGCGGACGAAGTCGGGCCGGGCGAGCTCGGTGGCGGTGGCGGCACCGAACGCGCCGGTCATGTACTCGCGCAGGATCCCGTAGCCACCGTCGTCGATCACCAGCCAGGTGACGTCGACGTCGTGCTGGCGGGCGGTGGCGAGCTCGGCGATGGAGTACATCGCGCCGCCGTCGCCGGTGACCGCGAACGTACGCCGCCCGGTCCCGACCGCGGCACCGATCGCCGCGGGGAAGCCGAGCCCGAGGCCGCCGGAGGCCTGTGCCGTGTGGAAGCCGCCGCTGCGGGGGTCCCAGGCCGACCAGGCCCAGTACGCCGCGATCGTCATGTCCCAGAAGGTGTCGGCGTCGTCGGGCACCGCCGCGCGCAGGTCGGCGAGGAGCCGTTGCTCCGCGGCGAGGTCCTGGGCGTCGAGCCGTTTCTCGACCCGGGCTCGCAGGTCGCGGGCGACCTCGGCGCCAGACCGTCTGCTCCTCGACCGCGGGCCGGCGTCGCCGAGGGCGGCGGCGAGGTCTCCCAGCGCCGCGGCGGCGTCGGCGTGCACACCGAGGACATCGTGGTTCGAGCCGAGCACACGGGCCTCGGCATCGATCTGGATCACCCGGCCGCGCGGGGCGAAGGTGCCGTAGTTGCTGGTCACCTCGCCGAACGAGGTGCCGATCGCGAGCAGGACGTCGGCGTCCTCGAGCAGGTCGGTGGTGTGCCGATCCTCGATCCAGGCGCCGGCGCTGAGCGGGTGCGCGAGCGGGATCGAGCCGTTGCCGCCGGAGGTGGAGACCACCGGTGCGTCGAGGAGCTCGGCGAGGGCGACCAGGACTTCCGGGGCGCCGGCGGAGCGGCGTACGCCTCCCCCGGCGAGGATCACCGGGCGCTCGGCCGCCGCGAGGAGGCGGGCCGCCTCGGCGGTGACCTCCGGCCTCGGCCGCCGGGGTGCGCGCGCCGACGCGGTCAGCGAGGTCACCGGCGGCACCGCGACCTCCTCGAGGAGGACGTCCTGCGGGATCTCGACCCAGACCGGCCCGGCCGGTGCCTCCTGGGCGGTGGCCCAGGCGTCGGCGAGGACCCCGGGGATCGCGGCCGCGTCGCGGACGACGGCGGTGGACCTGGTGACGTTGCGGGCGCTGGCCTGCTGGTCGTCGAGCTGGTGCAGGTAGCCCTTGCGCGCACCGCCGAGCCCGTCGCGCGGGATCTGGCTGGTGATCATCAGGATCGGCACGCAGGCGGCGTACGCCTCCTGGAGCGCGCCCAGTGCGGTGAGCGCTCCGGGCCCGGTGGAGCAGAAGACCACCCCGACCTGGCCGGTCGTGCGGGCGTACCCGTCGGCGGCGAAGACCGAGTTGTTCTCGACCCGGGAGGAGACGAAGCTCAGCCCGCTGCGACGGATGGCGTCGAAGAGCCCGAGCGCGTGCTGCCCAGGGATGCCGAACACGTGGGTCGCGCCGAGAGCGGTGAGGCTCTCGACGGTGACGTCGCCGCCGTTGCGTCCGGTCATGCCTGCTCCGCGTGCCGCATCGCGAGCAGCGAGACCAGGTCGTAGGCGACGTGCGAGGCGGCGACCCCGGTCAGCTCGGCGTGGTCGTACGCCGGGGCGACCTCGACCACGTCGGCGCCGATCAGGTTCAGGCCGGCGAAGCCGCGCAGGATCTCGAGCAGCTCTCGCGAGGTCAGGCCGCCGGCCTCGGGGGTGCCGGTGCCGGGTGCGTGGGCGGGGTCGAGGACGTCGATGTCGACCGAGACGTAGACGGGACGGTCGCCGACCCGCTTCCGGAGCTTCTCGACCACCTCGTCGACGCCCTGGCGGAAGACGTCGGAGGAGGTGACGATCCCGAAGCCGAAGCGCCGGTCGTCCTCGAGGTCCTTCTTGCCGTAGAGGGGGCCGCGGGTGCCGACGTGACACAGGGCCTCGGTGTCGAGGATGCCCTCCTCGACCGCCCGCCGGAACGGGGTGCCGTGGGTGTACTCGGCACCGAAGTAGGTGTCCCAGGTGTCCAGGTGGGCGTCGAAGTGCACCAGCGCGACCGGCCCGTGCCGCTCGGCGGCCGCACGCAGCAGCGGCAGGGCGATGGTGTGGTCGCCGCCGATCGTCACCAGCCGGGTGCCGCCGGCGGTCAGCTCGAGCGCCGAGGCCTGCACGGTCTCCAGCGCCTCCTCGATGTGGAACGGGTTGGCCGCGATGTCGCCCGCGTCGACCACCTGGGCCGAGGCGAACGGGGAGACGTCCAGCGCCGGGTTGTAGGGACGCAGCAGCCGCGAGGACTCCCGCACGTGCGCCGGGCCGAAGCGGGCGCCGGGCCGGTAGGAGACGCCGGTGTCGAACGGCACCCCGACGACCGCGATGTCGGCGTGCTCCACCTGGTCGAGGCGGGGCAGGCGCGCGAACGTCGCGATGCCGGCGTAGCGGGGGTTCTGGGAGGCGTCGATGGGCCCGATGGGCATGGGGTGGTACTCCTTGGGTGGTGCGGATGGTGCGAGGTGGTGCGGAGGTGGCTCGGCGTCAGCCTGCGACGGTGGCCGCGGGAGCGGGCCCGTCGTCGACCGAGGTCACCGGGGTGTTCGCGGCCGGTGCCGTCGGCACCAGCCGGGATCCCTCGGGTCCGTAGGCGTCGCGCGGCTCGGGGAAGGCGAAGAGCAGGCCGAGGTAGAGCAGTGCGCCGAGCCCCATCCCGAGCGGGATCGAGATGTCGACGCCGCCAGGGATCAGCGGGGCGAGCGGGCCGACGAACTGGCCGGGCAGGTTCACGAAGGTGAGCGCGACGGCGGCCGCGATCAGCCAGGCGGCCAGGCCGCGCCAGTTCCAGCCGTGGGCGAACCAGTAGCGGCCACCGCGCTGGCGGCGGTTGAAGACCTGCAGCGAGTCGGAGTCGTACCAGCCGCGCCGGACGTACCAGCCGATCATCATCACCATCATCCAGGGGACGGTGCAGCTGATGATGAGGACGGCGAAGGCGGAGATGCTGGAGACGACGTCGAAGACGAACCGGCCGATGAAGATGACCCCGATCGCGAAGACGCCGATCAGCACCGTCGACTGCACCCGGTTGAAGCGCGGGAAGACGCTGGAGAAGTCCAGACCGGTGCCGTAGAGCGCGGTCGTGCCGGTCGACATGCCACCGATCAGGGCGATCAGGGCCACGGGGGCGAAGTACCAGCCCGGCGCGATCGCGAGCAGCCCCGAGGCGTACGCGCCGGTCTCGAAGATCCCGGGCTCGCGGGTCGCGATGATCGTCATCGTGACCAGCCCGAAGCAGAACGGTACGAGGGTGGCGACCTGCGCCAGGAAGGCGGCCGCCATCGAGGACCGCCCGGGGGTCTCCCGCGGGATGTAGCGGGCCCAGTCGCCCAGGAAGGCGCCGAAGCTGACCGGGTTGGACATCACGATCAGCGCCGAGCCGACGAAGGCCGCCCAGAAGCCGGGCTGGGCGAACGCCTCCGAGCCGGAGCCGAACGCACCGGCGTAGCCGGGGTCGAAGTCACCGGCGAAGGCGATGATCCCGAGCAGGAAGAGGAGGGTCGCGGCGATCACGGCGATCTTGTTGACCAGCAGCATGAACCGGAACCCGTAGATGCACACGATCAGCACGAGCACCGCGAAGAGTCCGTAGGCCAGCCCCAGCGTCAGGTCGTTCTCCGGGAGTCCGACAGCGCGGTGCGCGCCGCCGACGAGAACGTCGCCGGAGCTCCACACCGAGATCGAGAAGAACGCGAGCGCGGTGAGCAGGGAGAGGAAGGAGCCGACGATCCGGCCGTGCACGCCGAGGTGGGCCGAGGAGCTGACCGAGTTGCTGGTGCCGTTGCGCGGGCCGAACAGGGCCATCGGGGCGAGCACGACGGCGCCGAGCAGCAGCCCGAGCAGCGTGGCCAGCAGCGCGTGGCCGAAGGAGAGGCCGAACAGGATCGGGAAGCTGCCGAGCACCACGGTGGCGATCGTGTTGGCGCCACCGAAGGTGAGCCGGAACAGGTCGATCGGACGGGCGCTGCGCTCGGGGTCGGGGATCGGCTCGACGCCGTGCTGCTCGACCTCGGTGACCTTCGGCGGCTGCGGCTGCGTGCTCATCAGATGTCCTCGCCCGGCTGGGCGGAGAGGTGCTCGTGCACCGCGAGGAGCTCACCGTCGACCAGACGGAACACGATCGTCTCGCGCTCGCGGGTGGTGGTCCCGGCCGGACCGCCCGTCGAGGTCGTGGTGAGGACGTCGTGGCTGAGGACGGCGGTGTCGCCGTGGACCTGGACGAGGCGTGCGCTGCTCCGGCAGGACTCGACCCGCCAGCCCTCCGCGACCCAGGCGGCCCACAGACGCTGGTAGGCGGCGCGGTCGTCGAGACGCCGCGGCTCGGTGTGGAAGACGAAGCTGGCCTCGGGGGCGAAGCAGGCGAAGTAGGCCGCGGTGTCGGTGGCGGCGAACGCGGCGACGAGCCGGTCGGCGGCCTCGTGGACCTGCGACTCGGTCAGCGTGGCTGATGGGGCGGTGATCGTGGACACCGGGCCTCCTGTGTCTGTGGGTCGGCCGAGATCTGCGTCACCTTAAGAGCATCCGGAGCGCCCCTGCAATCGTTTCGTTCTTAACCTGGCCGTAATAGCTGTCGATATGTCGGAGATGGCCGGAGGATCCGTCATAATCGCAGCAGATCCCCGCCTCAGAGGATCGATCCGACCCTGGAGACGCTCTCAAAAAATGTCGAACGAAATCACGCCCGGCGTCCTCGACGGCACCGACGAGGCGATCCTCGTCCTGCTCGAGCAGGACGGTCGCCTCACCCACCGCGAGATCGCCGCCCAGGTCGGCCTCTCCCGATCAGCGGCGGCCACACGGGTCCAGCGCCTGCTGGCCGAGGGGCACATCGACGTACGCGGCGTGGTCCATCCGGCCGTCCTCGGCCACGACGTCCTCGCCCACGTCTCGGTCACTGTGAACGGCTCCGCGACCCACGTCGCCCACGCCGCCGCGGCGCGCGAGGACACCACGCTGGTCTCGATGACCAGCGGCCACCACGCCCTGGTGCTGGAGCTCCGCGCGAAGGACATCGTCCGGATCGACGACGCCCTCGCCGAGGTGCGCGCGATCGAGGGCATCGTCACCACCGAGACCCTGCTCTACACCGAGGTGATCCGCGACGTGGCCGCCCCGGTCGGCCCCGCACCGGCCGCCGGGTCTCTCGACGAGACCGACTATGCGCTGCTCCGCGCGCTGCAGGCCAACGGCCGCGCCTCCTACGTCGACCTGGCCGCGAGCGTCGGCCTCTCCCCCGCCGGCACGCGGCGACGGGTCGTCCGGCTGCTCGACGGCAACGTCGTCCGGGTGGGCGCGGTCGTGCGCCACTCGGGCCGGGAGCGGCGTACGGCGACCGGGATCGGGCTCCGCCTCGACGGCGCCGCCCACCGGCCGATCGCCGAGCAGCTCGCCCGGCTCCCCTCGGTGATCTTCGTGGCCCGCACCCTCGGGCGCTACGACGCCCTGCTCACCGTCAACACCGCCACCTCCGGCGACCTCGTGGACGTCCTCGACCACATCCGCGAGCTCGACGGCGTCCGCGAGGCCGAGACCTGGAGCCACCTCCGGTTCATCAAGGAGACGTACGCCTCGCTGCGTCTGGGGCAGAGCAGCGGACCTCGAGCCGTTCCAGGCTGACCTCGCCGTCGGTGACGGAGAGGCCGACGCGCCCGGAAGGATGGTCGTACATCCGTGCGCTCATCGAGACGCTCCCGTCGAGCACGGCGGTGCACAGCGACCCGTCGAGGAGCACCCGGACGGTGTGCCGGCCGGGCGCGAGGTCGGCGAACCGCTCGAGCTCGACCGCATGCGGTACGTCGCCCTGGATCTGCCACTGCTCGCCGCCGGTCCGGGTGCGTGGCCAGCGGTCGAAGACCATCCGGCCGCGCTGCGGCTCGAGGCGGATCTCGTAGCCGGAGTCCTCGCTCGCCCGGAGCAGCAGCGCGCACGCCTGGGTGCCGGGCGCGATCTCGAGCTCCGCGGTGATCAGCGCGCGGGCGGGTGTCTCCGGGCCGAGCCAGACGCTGTTCCTGGTGCGGGCTCCGGCTCCAGGCGTGGCATCGGCACCGTCGACGGGCGCCAGCGAGACCTCGACCGCCTCCGGGAAGAGGGCCACCGTCTGGTGTGGCAGGTCGAAGGTCAGGCTCCCGTCGGGTCGCTGCCCGGTCTCGAGCACGGCCATGTCCCCGGCCCACTGCCAGCCGCCGGAGTCGCTCTCGTGCTCGCGGGTGGCGATCCAGCCGATGACGTAGCGCCGGCCATCGTGCTCGACGGTCTTGGCGGCGTAGAACGCCCGGCCCTCGACGGTGTCGTCGGCCGGAGCCAGCCACGGGCCCTCGGGTGAGGACGCGATCCGGTAGCGGGTCTGGAAGGCGTCGGAGAACTCCGAGTAGACCAGGTACCAGTGCTCCCCCATCCGGAAGACGTCCGGGCACTCCTGGGTGATGAAGCGGCGCGGGTCCCAGACCGGAGCGTCCGGCCGCCAGGTGACCAGGTCGTCCGAGGTCAGCGTCGCGACCACGCCTCGGCGCCGGTCCGGGCCGCTGTCACGGCGGGCGGCGAGCAGCATCTGCCAGGGCCCGTCCGGATCGGGGCGGTGGACGAACGGGTCTCGCCAGTCCTCGGGCAGGTGGCCCGGCAGCGCGCCGAAGGACCACTCCGGGTGCCTCGTCCACCGCGCCGGGTCACCGTCGCTGGTGGCGTGGCAGACGATCTGCAGGTCGCCGTCGGCGGAGCGTACGCGGGGGTTGTGGCCGGTGTAGAAGAGGTGGAGGGTCCCGTCGTCGCCGGTGACGACGCTGCCGGTGTAGCAGTCGAAGTCCTCCGCGTCCGGGCCGCCCGAGGGCAGCACCACCCCGCGGTCCTCGAAGTGGACGAAGTCGGTGGTGGTCACCGCGGCCCAGGGCATCCCGGTGCGCCGCAGGCCCTCCTCGTCGACGGCCGGGTCGCGCCCGTCCAGCAGGTAGTAGAGCCACACGACCCCCTCGTGCGCGAACGGGATCACGTCGCCGACATAGGCGCCCTCCGGACGGAAGTGGAGCGTGGCCTCCTCCCCCATCAGGCACCCGCTCGCGGTGCGGCCAGGGAGCTGCGTACGACCAGCTCGCAGTCGACCAGGTGGCGGCCGGGGTCGGGGTCGCCGTCGGCGAGCATCAGCTGTCCCGCCAGCGCCCCCATCTCCAGGTGGGGCAGCCTGACGGTGGTCAGGGCAGGGTGCACCTGGTCGGCGATGTCGGGCTGGTCGTCGTAGCCGATGATGCTCACGTCGCGCGGACACTCCAGGCCCAGCGAGTGGACGGCGAGCAGAGCCCCCACGGCCATCCGGTCGTTGCCGCACACGAGCGCGGTCGGGGCGCTCTCCTGCAGGACGGAGAGCGCGAGCTGATAGCCGGAGCCGATCTGGTAGCCGCCGTACACACGCCGCAGCTTGTCCGGGTCGAGACCTGCCTGCCTCGCCGCGTCGACGAAGCCACGCTCGCGTTCGTGGCAGGCGTAGTCGTCCCGGAACCCACCGAGGAAGACCACGTCGCGGTGGCCCGCCTCGAACGCGGCCCTCGCCGCCATCGCACCACCCGCGTACTCGTCGGCGAGCACGACGCAGGCCTGCTCGCCGTCGACGTGCGGCCAGCAGTTGACGTAGACCGAGCGGGTGTCGCGCGCACCCCGGCTGGCGCGGATCGGGTTCGCGCCGTGCGACGCGTAGACGACACCGGCGACCCCCTGGGCCAGCAGGTTGCTCACCGCGTCGTCGCGGGTGTCCGCCGTGCCGGCCCGCTCGACGACGTAGCAGACGTAGCCGTCGGGCTGGACGGCCTGCTGGATGCCGAGCAGGATCTGGCCGGCGTAGGGCTGCGACACGATCTGGTCGGTGATGACGCCGATCGTGTAGGGCCGGTTGGAGCGCAGCGACTGGGCGGCCCGGTTCGGGCGGAAGTTGAGCTCGGCCGCGGCCTCCAGGACGCGAGCACGGGTCTCCTCGGCGACCGAGACGTCGCGGCGGTCGTTGAGCACGAACGAGACGGTCGGCTGCGAGACCCCGGCTCGCTTCGCGACGTCCTTCATGGTCACCCGGCGCCCGGGGCGCGGGCCGGCATCTGATGTCACAGCATCCTCCACGAGCTCATGATGACACTTTACCAATACGTATTGCTAACACATTCTGCGGGTGTTACCGTCGTCACACCAATACGTATTGGGCGGCGTCTCGATGACGCCGCCCACCCATGAGGAAGGGGCGAAGATGACCCACATCATCGGCGCCGGGATGGACCGTCGCGCGCTGCTCAAGCTCGGAGGAGCCGGCATCGCCACGCTCGGGCTGGGACCGCTCACCGCCTGCTCGGGCAGCGGCTCGTCCGACACGATCAAGATGCTCTACTTCGGCCAGCAGAGCGCCGCCACCGCCCTGCAGAAGAAGCTGCAGCCCCAGGTGACCAAGCTCGACAAGGCCATGAAGCTCGAGGTCACCGGCATCAACGGCACCGACTGGAACGACTTCCTCGCCAAGGTGCTCACCCAGATCGCCTCGGGCTCGGCCCCCGACCTCGTCAGCGTGGCGACCGAGGGCCTGCAGCTGATGGCCTCCAAGGAGCTCCTGATCCCGCTGGACAGCTACGTGACCAAGGACCTCTCCTCGCTGCAGAGCTACTTCGACGACATCCATCCGGCCCTGGTCGAGTCGATGATGTATCAGGGCCACCTCTACGAGCTCCCTGACAGCTTCAACGCCGGCAGCATGTTCTACAGCACCGGCCTGCTCGAGAAGGCAGGCCTGGAGGCGCCGAAGGAGTCGTGGACGACCGACGACTTCCACACGTACGCCACCAAGATCGCCGCGACCGGACCGAAGGTCTACGCGTTCGACTGGGTGGTGCGCCTGTGGGGAAGCTGGACCTCGTTCCTCTACGCCAACGGCGGCAACCTGCTCGAGGAGGGCAAGTACTCCGGCGGCGACTGGCTGTGGAAGAGCGCCTACAAGGACAACCCGGCCGCAGTGGCGGGACGCGGGGGCGGCTGGAAGTGGGGCCAGCCGACGGCGAACTCGGCGGCAGCGGTCGAGGCGTTGGAGTACCTCATCGACCTGCAGCGCTCGAACCTCTCGCCCTCCCCTGACGTCGGTGGCGGCGCCACCCTGCAGGGGCTGTTCTCCTCCGGCCGGATCGGGATGACGATCGGCGGCGGGTTCTGGGCCGGCGGCCTGCACAACGCCGGCATGAAGGACGGCAGCTTCGACGTGCAGCGCTTCCCGACCTGGAAGAGCAACAAGTCGCTCTTCGGCGCCGGCGGCTACGGCATCTTCAACTCCTCGAAGAAGAAGGACCTGGCCTGGGAGATCGTGAAGATGATGGTCCAGCCGGAGAGCTTCGACATCATGTTCCCCGGCAACGTCACCACGCCGGGCCGCAAGTCGCTGATGACGGCCGAGCGCTACTCGAGCACGGGCCCGTCCAACTGGTCGGTCTTCTACGACCAGCTCGAGGGGTCGGTCCCGATCTCGGCGCCGCCCTACTACAACGCCCTCGCCACCTCGCTCAACCAGCGCACCACCAAGGCCATCTCGACGGGCAACGCGAAGGCAGCGCTGGACGGCATGCAGGCCGACTTCGAGAAGGCAGTGAAGGGCGTCTGATGTCGACGTTGGCTCCTCCCCGGAGCGGGAACGCGCGCCCGCTCCGTACCGACCCCGGTGGTCGTCCCCGACGTGGCACCCGCCGGCTGGCCCGCCGTGAGGCCGGGTTCGGGTTCCTGATCATCTCGCCGGCGGTGCTCTTCGTCGCGGTGTTCACGCTCGCCCCGATGATCGCCTCGGTCGCGCTGTCGTTCTTCTCCTGGGACGTCATCACGCCGCCGAGGTTCGTCGGGCTCGACAACTTCGAGCGCATCGTCCGCGACGACGCGGTCGTGAGCTCGTTCGGGACCACGCTGCTGCTCGCGTTCGGCATCGTCGTGGTGCAGCTCGTCGTGGGGCTGGGCCTGGCCGTCCTGGTGAACCAGCGCCGCCGGCCCGCCGCGAAGACGTTCTTCCGGACGACGTTCTACCTGCCCCTGCTCGCCTCGACGGCAGCCGTCTCGATCTTCATGGGCTACATGTTCGACATGAAGTTCGGGGTGATCAACTACTACCTGAACGCGGTCGGCCTGCCGTCCGTCCCCTGGCTCACCAGTACGTGGGGCGCGATCGTGACGATCATCCTGATCGCCGCCTGGCAGCAGGTCGGGTTCACCTTCGTGATGTTCGTGGCGGCGCTGACCTCGCTGCCCACCGACGTCCTCGAGGCCGCTGCGATGGACGGCGCCGGACCCGTCCGGACGCTGTTCGGGGTCAAGATCCCGCTGATCAGCCCGACGATCCTGTTCGCGACCGTGGTCGCGATGATCAACGCTCTGCAGCTCTTCGACCAGCCGTTCATCATGACCAAGGGCGGGCCTGGCACGGCGACCACGACCGCGACGATCGTGATGTACCAGACGGGATTCCAGAACCTCCAGTTCGGGTACGCCTCGGCGATCGCGAGCGTGCTGCTCGTGATCATCCTGGCCATCACCGGGCTCCAGTTCCTCGCCGCACGGAAGTGGGCGTTCTACCGATGAGCAGTCAGATGATCCTCAACGGCGGCATCGCCGGCCGGTTCTGGCGGGGCGTGGGCCTCGTCGTGCTCCTCCTGGCGGCGGTCGTCGCCCTCGGGCCCCTGCTGTGGACGTTCACCACGTCGCTGCGTACGCCTGCGGAGGCGTTCACCAACCCGCCCAAGTGGCTACCGACGAACCCCGACTTCGGGAACTACTCGGCCGTCTTCCAGCAGGTGCCGATCGGCACCTTCCTGATCAACAGCACGATCGTCACGGTGCTGATCGTGATCGGCCAGACGATCACCTGCACGCTGTCGGGCTACGCCTTCGCGATGATCCGGTTCCCGGGCCGCAACGCCATCTTCGGCGTCTTCCTGGCCACGATGATGGTGCCTCTGCAGACGATCATCATCCCCGTCTTCGTGATCGTGAAGTCGCTGGGCCTCACCGACAGCCTCGGCGCACTGGTGATCCCGGCGCTCGGCAGCGCGTTCGGCACGTTCCTGATGCGGCAGTACTTCATGCAGATGCCGCTCGAGCTGGGCGAGGCGGCCCGCATCGACGGCGCCTCCCAGTTCCAGATCTTCGCGATGGTCTACGCCCGGATGGCCGCTCCGGCCGTGGCGACCCTGGCCATCTTGAACTTCTCGGCCTTCTGGGCGGAGTTCTACCGGCCGCTGATCTTCCTGCAGTCGCAGGACACCTTCACGCTCCCGCTCGGCCTGGTCGGGCTGCAGGGCAACCTCGGCACGGGGTCGATCTCCGTCGTCCTGGCCGGCGTCGTGCTGGCGATGGTGCCCAGCGTCCTGCTCTTCGTGTTCGCGCAGCGGTACTTCATCGAGGGCGTCACCGCGGGCTCGTTCCGCTGACCCCGTCGCCCTCCGTCCCCCTCTCGTCTCGCTTCACCGACCCCAGAAATGAGTGCGCCTTGCCCACGGACCACCTGCTGCCGCGATTCCACATCCGCCCGCCCCGCGGCTATCTCAACGACCCGAACGGACCGATCCAGGTCGGCGACACCACCCACCTCTACTTCCAGTACCGCCCCAGCACGGACACGGACGTGCCGGTCGAGTGGGGCCACGCCAGCAGCGCCGACCTCGTCACCTGGAAGCTGCACCGGCCGGCGATGGCACCCGAGCCGGGCGGCCCCGACACCGACGGCTGCTGGTCCGGCAACACGATCATCGAGGACGGCAAGGTACGCGCCTTCTACTCGGGTCGCCGCAACGACCTGGAGTTCCAGCCGGTGATCACCTCCCTCTCCAGTGACGGTGGCGCGACCTTCGACGCCCCGGAGCTGATCGGTCTCGACCCCGGCCCGGAGGAGGGCATCACGATGTTCCGCGATCCCTTCGCCTGGTACGCCGACGACGGCCTCCACCTCGTCGTCGGGGCCGCCGGCCCGGACCAGACGGCGTCGATCCGGCACTATCGCCGGACCGACGCCGGCTGGAGCTACATCGGCGACCTCGCCTCCCTGGTCCGGCAGGACGTCGCCGGCAACGACTCCGGCGAGGGCTGGGAGTGCCCGCAGGTCTATCACCTCGACGGCCGCGCCCTCGCGGTCGTGTCGTCGTGGTCGCACGCCGACGGCCCGGCGAACGTGCTCGCCTTCTTCGCCGACCAGCCCGAGCGGGCCGTCCGGGTCGACGACGGACCGAGCTTCTACGCCGCCTCGGCGATGCGGACCAGCCCCTACGGTCCGCTGATGTTTGGCTGGATCACCGAGGGCCGCTCGCCGGACTGGTGGGAGGAGGACGGCTGGGCCGGGACGATCTCGCTGGCCCGCACCGTCGCGCTCGGGCCCGACGGTGGGCTGCGGTTCGCGCCGGTTCCGACGGTCGACTCCCTCCGCTCCGGGTCCGGCTCGGCCCCCGTCGACGGTGGCGGGGTGGAGATCGGCGCTCAGGCCGAGATCTCGGTCCCCCACGTCGACGGCACGGTGCTTCTCGAGTTCGGTGGGTCCGAGTCGGTCGAGATCACGGTCGACACCGGCGCCGGGACCCTCGTCCTCGACGGGCGCCACGCCAGTCGCGACGAGCGTGCCGAGCCCTGGCGGATCGTGGTCGACGATGCGTACGACACCTCTGCCGGGGCGCCCGCGCTCCGGCTGTTCCTGGACGGATCGGTCATCGAGGCGTTCACGAGCGCCGGCCGGGTGGCCACCGCGCGGGTCTACCCGACCCAGGCTCCCCCGTGGCGGATCACCGCTCCGTCCGGTGCCCTGACCTGGGCGCTGGACGGGGCCGGTGACCGATCCCGGTGAGGGTCCTGGTCAGGCGTTCGCGTTCGCGTTCACGGGCTCGGCTGCAGGCTCCGGCGCCGGCTCCTGGGCGTCGGTCAGCCTGCCGCCGGACTTGCGCACCGCGATCGCGACGATGACGGCGGCGACGGCGAAGAGCACGCCGTAGGCAGCCACCGACTCGGCGTCGAAGTTGCGCAGCAGCGTACGTCCGTTGGTGATCAGGATGATGCTGCCGACCAGGCCGCCGAGGATGGGCAGCGAGAGGTGCTTGACGAGGTAGGCGGCGAACGGGGCGGCGATCACGCCACCGACGAGGAGCCCGCCGATGATCCGCCAGTCGAGCGCCTCTCCTGCCAGGCCGACCAGGAAGCCGACGCTCGCCGAGACGGTCGTGACGAACTCGGCGGTGGAGACCGAGCCGATCACCTTGCGCGGGTGCAGGGTGCCGCTGCTGATCAGGGTCGGCGTGGTCACCGGGCCCCAACCACCGCCACCGGTGGCGTCGATGAAACCGCCGAAGAGGCCGAGCGGGGCGAGCAGTCCGAGACCAGGGCGGCGGCCCGGGATGAAGACCGGCGGCTTGCCGAAGACGAAGCGGGCGATGATGTAGACGCCCAGGACGAGCAGGAGGCCGGCCACCCAGGGCGTCGCGCTCTCGGTCGAGATGTTGGAGAGGACGGTCGCGCCGGTGAAGGCGCCGATCCCGCCCGGGATCGCGATCTTCGCCACGACCTTCCAGTCGACGTTGCCGAGCCGCCAGTGGGACACACCCGAGGCGAACGTGGTGCCCACCTCGGCCAGGTGTACCGACGCCGACGCCACCGCCGGCGCGACTCCGGTCGCGACCAGCAAGGTGCTCGAGGTGACGCCGTAGGCCATCCCCAGTGACCCGTCGACAGCCTGGGCCGCGAGACCGACGAGCGCGAAGATGATCAGGCGCTCCATGCGAACCTCCTGTGTGGGATCGAAGACGGTGAAATAGTCATGTAACTCGATTTACTATAAATAGTCGAATCAACGGGGCTGGGGGTGTCTCGGCGGGTGGGCCGGGCACGGGGGTCGCCTCGCTGGTCGAGCCGTCGGAGCTGGTGGGCGGGGGCGTGTCGAGACCTGGTGCGCCGGTGGTCGAGCTTGTCGAGACCACCCCTTGAGGAAACCTCGGTTGGCGACTGTGTTTTCGGTTCAGGG
>NZ_JZDQ02000017.1 GCF_000960475.2 Nocardioides luteus
GTCGGCCGAGTGGGCACCTGAGTGCCCACTCGGCCGACGGCGGTGACGCTTCGCGCGACGTACGTGACGCCTCGGCGCTAGCGGGTCATCCCCATCCGCTCCAGCGCGACCGACTCGAGGAGCTGGACGAGGTTGTAGAGCACCAGGGTGATGACCGTGATGATCGCGACCGCGGCCCACAGGTCGTCGAAGCGGGCGGCGGCGGGGAACTTCTGGATGTTGCCGCCGATGCCGTTGCCGGTCGAGAGCCACTCGGCGAGCAGCGCCCCGGTCACCGCGCCGGGCACCGAGACACGTGCGGCGGCGAAGATCGACGGGAGCGCGCCGGGCAGCGAGACCTTGCGGATCGCGGTGAGTCGCGATCCGCCGTAGACGGCCACGAGATCCAGCGACTGCGGCGAGGCCTGGGACAGCCCGAACAGGACGGCGGCCAGCGCCGGGAACAGCACCACGATGATCCCGAGCACCACGACCGAGGCGGTCGAGGCGCGTCCGGTGATCAGCATGACGACCGGAGCGATCGCGACCAGCGGGATCGAGCGGAGCAGCAGCGCCAGCGGCATCACGCCGGCCTCGACCGTACGCGACAGGTTGAACAGCACCGCCGCCACGATCGCGAGTGCCATCCCGGCGAGGAAGCCGAGCCCGGCGTCCTTCAGGGTGACCCACGTCAGCGGGAACAGCTCCGCCCGATGGGCGGCCGCGTCGGGACCCGTGAAGAGATGATCGAGCACGTCCAGCGGCCCCTTGGCGACGTACTCCGAGACGCTGGAGAACGACACGAAGGCCTGCCACAGCACGGCCACGATCGCCAGCGCGGCGACGGTGTGCAGCACCGGCCCCAGAACCGCCCGCGACAGACCCATGGCACCCGACCTCATCCGGACCTCCCAGCGACCCACGGCGTCACCAGACGCGAGACCAGCCCCAGCAGCAGATAGCCGGCCAGGGCGACCAGGGCACAGACCAGGAAGACGGCCCAGAGCCGCTCCGGGTCGGGCTTGCCCTGCAGCACGATCAGCGTGCGCCCGACGCCACGGTCGGTGGAGCCGAGGTACTCACCGAGCACGGCACCGAGGATCGCGGTCGGCACCGCGATCTGGAGCGCGTTGAGGATCGCCGGCACGGCCGCGACGAGGCGTACCTTCACCAGCTGGGTCCACACCGATCCGCCGTAGACGCGCACCACGTCGAGCGAGGCACGGTCGGCCGACTTGAAGCCGAGCACGGCCCCGACGACGGTCGTGAAGAAGACCATCAGCGCGGCCAGGAAGATCGACGTCTTCGACGGGTCCCCCGGCTGCTCGGCGCCGCCGAGGACCACGATCGAGATGCCGCCGACGGCGACCACGGGCAGGCAGTACGTCGTCACCGCGATCTGCATGATCACCGGCTCCAGCCACGGCACCAGCAGCACCAGCGAGGCCAGCAGCAGGGCGATCAGGTTGCCCCACAGGAACCCGATCGACGCCTCCGTCAGCGTCTCCCGGAGCACGCCGCCCCAGAACGCCGACGGACCCGCCGCGGCCATCTCCGAGAGCACCGTCCACGGCGGCGGCACCGGCGTGAACCCGGTGCCGGCATCGGGCGGGAACCCGACCACGGCCACGACCGCCCACAGCACGAACAGGGTGACCACGCCGATGAGCCCGGCGAGCCAGCCCGGCAGCCGCATCCGCATCAAGACTCCGCCTCAGCGCGCCCGTCGTCACCGAAGAGCAGCTCGGAGGCCCGGTCGGCGAGCGCGTGGAACTCCGGGGTGCGCATCATGTCGGGCGTACGCGGCCGGGGAAGGTCGACCTCGATGATCTCCTTGATCCGGCCCGGTCGCGGCGACATCACCGCGACCCGGTCGGAGAGGAAGATCGCCTCGTTCACGCCGTGGGTGACCAGCAGGGTGGTCGCCGGCTTCTCGGTCCAGATCCGGAGCAGCTCCAGGTTGAGGTTCTGCCGGGTCATGTCGTCGAGCGCACCGAACGGCTCGTCGAGCAGGAGCACGGAGGGCTTGAGCGCGAGTGCCCGGGCGATCGAGACGCGCTGCCGCATGCCGCCGGAGAGCTGTGCGGGCCGGGCCTTCTCGAAGCCCTCCAGCCCGACGAGCTTGATCAGCTCGTGGATGTAGTCCATGTCCGGGCGCCGTCCGGCGACCTCGAAGACGAGCTTGATGTTGCCGACCACCGAGCGCCACGGCAGCAGCGCGTGGTCCTGGAACGCGATCCCCAGCTCGGAGTCACGCCGCAGGTCAGCGGGGGCCTTGCCGTCGACGTACGCCTCTCCGCTCGTCGGGGTCTCCAGGCCGGCGAGGATCCGCAGGATCGTCGACTTGCCGCAGCCGGAAGGCCCCAGCAGAGCCAGGAACGAGCCCTGGTCGGTGTGGAGGTCGGTGTCCTTCAGCGCGGTGACCGACTTCTTCCCCGCGCCGAAGACCTTGCTGATTCCTGAGATGTGGATGCCGGTGCCGCCGCCGGTCTCCGAAGCGGGCTCCGCGGCGGGAGCACCGGCATCCATGAGCTTGTCGTCGGCCATCACTACTTCTGGTAGGCCTTCAGCTCGGGGTTCTCCTCGTAGATCTCGTCGATGATCGAGGTGTCGAAGAGGTCCTCGGCCGAGACCTTCCAGCCGGCGGCGGCGAGCGAGTCGACGGTCTGCTGCTGGAGCTCGTCGGAGATGGTGAACAGGCCGTTCTTCTCGGTCTCCGGGGTCGAGATCAGCTTCTGCGACTCCTCGAGACCACGCTTGGTCTTGACCGGGTCGAGCTCGCCGAAGCTGGCCTCGAGACCGTCGGAGTCGCTGGCCGCCTCGTTGTAATGGGTCGTGATGACCTTGACGACATCCTCGGAGGGGTTCTTGAAGGTCTCGGTCCAGCCCTTGATCTCGGCGGTCAGCAACGCCTTGAGGAGGTCACGGTTCTCGGCGAGGTACTGGTCGGTGACGGTGTAGGTCTCGGCGACGTACGGCACGCCGTTCTCGGCGTAGGGCAGGTTGGTGACCTCGTGGCCGGCGAGCTCGACGGTGATCGACTCGTTGGTCAGGTAGGCCATGAAGCCGTCGACCTGGCCCTCCATCAGCGGCGTCGGGTCGAACTCGACCGGGACGACGGTGATGTCGTCCTTCTTCTCCTCCAGCCCGTTGGCCGCGAGGATCGCCTTGAAGACGTTGACGTTGGAGTCCTGGACGCCGATCTTCTTGCCCTTGAGGTCGGCCGGCGTCGCGATGTTGCCGCCGTCCTTGAGCGAGAGGATCGTGAACGGGTTCTTCTGGAAGGTCGCGCCGATGATCTTCAGCGGCGCCTCCTGCTCGGCGATCGCGGAGCCGACCGAGGCGGCGTCGTTGATGGCGACCTGGACCTTGCCGGAGAGCAGCTTGGCGACACCGGTGTCGGGGCCGGAGATGCCGTTGACCGCATCGAAGCCGGCGTCTTCGTAGTAGCCCTTGTCCTCGGCGTAGTACTCGCCGGCGAACTCCTCGTTCTTGATCCAGGAGTACTGCATCGAGATGGTGCCGAAGCCCTCCTCGCTGCTCCCCTTCTCGGAGTCGGAGCCACAGGCGGCCAGCGTCGTGGCGGCCACGACGGACAGCAGGGCCGCGCCGGCCCTGAGATGCAAAGACTTACGTCGCGAGGTCCGAGAGGCGGGGGTAGACATCGAAACGAGTTCCCTTCGAGGAGTTTCACGCACAGGTCCCGGGGACCGTAGCGAGCGGAGGTTTCAGGTGCTGGCACCAGCGTTTCGGCGTTGTAACGACCCTTTCAAACGTGCCCGTCAGGGGAAGGGTCGATCCCGAGCCACGGCGTCCGCTGGACAACAATGCCGTGGTTGTTGTCTAGTTACCCAACGCGCGTACGCCGCATGGGATGTGCCGTCCGACACACCGGATCCGCCGTTATCGGTTCGTGATCAGGCCGAGACCATTCGGTGACCGACCGGACGCTCCGGACGACGGCAGGAGGACCTCGATGCAAGGGCCCCGGCGCCGCTCCGTGTTCGCCTCCCGCCTGGTCAGCTCCGCCGGAGACGGTGAGCAGCCGCACGTCATCGAGGACCTCCGCCTGGCGATCCTGTCGGGCGAGGAGCCGCCGGGAACGCTCATCCCGATCGCCTCGGTGGCGACGTTCTTCGGTGTCAGCCAGATCCCCGTGCGCGAAGCCCTGAAGGTGCTGACCGGCGAAGGTCTGGTCGAGCACCGGCCCCATGTCGGCTATGCGGTGGCGAAGCTGACCTTCGCCGAGTTCCGCGAGCTCTACGAGGTGCGCGCCGCACTGGAGACCTCCGCCCTGCGCGCCGCCGTCCGGTCGGCCACGGAGACCGACGACGAGCTCGTACGCAGCGCCCACTCCGCGATGGCAGCGGCTGTCGCCCGGGGTGACGAGCGTGGCTACCACGTCGAGTCCCGTCGCTTCCACCGGGCGCTGATCGCGCCGGCCGGGATGCAGCGACTGCTGCACATGTACGACTCCGCCTGGAACATGACCGAGCCGGCCCGGCCCATGTCGCGGGTCGCCGAGGTCGACCGGGCGCTCCTCCACGGCGACCACAACGCCATGGTCGCCGCCTTCCGTGCGCGCGACGCGGACCGGCTCGTCGCCGAGTCGGCCGCCCACTACGAGCATCTCAAGACCGCCATCGAGGTCTTCCGGAGCGACCCGGACGTGTTCCGGCAGCCCTGAGCGCCTCCGGCCGCGCGCCGGCGTACGTCGTATATCTTTCGCGTCACATTGCTCTGACACGGCATCTGATCAGGTGAAACACCCGGTCACCACGATGGGGTGAACCCCCACCCGAAGGAGACCGTGATGACCGAGGTGACAGCACCGCCCGCCTACCATCCCCGACTGTCGAACGAGGACCTCGACCCGCTGCGCGAGCAGAAGTGGGGCTGGTACAACATCTTCGCCTTCTGGATGTCGGACGTGCACAGCGTCGGTGGCTACGTCACCGCAGGAGCCCTCTTCGCGCTCGGCCTGACCGGCTGGCAGGTGTTCGTCTGCCTGATCGCCGGGATCGTGCTGGTGCAGATCTTCTGCAACCTGGTCGCCAAGCCGAGCCAGCAGACCGGGACGCCCTACCCGGTGGTCTCCCGAGCCTCGTTCGGGGTGCTCGGCGCCAACATCCCGGCGATCATCCGCGGGTCGATCGCGATCGCCTGGTACGGCGTGCAGACCTTCCTGGCCGCCGGGTCGCTCACCATCGTGATCCTCAAGCTCTTCCCGTCGCTGGCCGCCTACGCCACCGCCGACCACTCCTTCCTCGGCCTCTCCTACCTCGGCTACGTGAGCTTCGCGATCCTCTGGGTCGCCCAGGCCCTGGTGTTCTGGCGCGGCATGGAGTCGATCCGCAGGTTCATCGACTTCTGCGGGCCGGCGGTCTACGTGGCGATGCTGGCGCTGTGCGTCTACATGCTCTACCGCGCCGACTGGCACGTCTCCTTCTCCCTCTCCGACAAGGAGCTGACCGTCGGCCAGCAG
Source organism: Nocardioides luteus (assembly GCF_000960475.2). Taxonomy (GTDB): domain Bacteria; phylum Actinomycetota; class Actinomycetes; order Propionibacteriales; family Nocardioidaceae; genus Nocardioides; species Nocardioides luteus_A. The sequence goes on from NZ_JZDQ02000017.1 coordinate 5,465, forward strand.
GTGACGGCGATGCTCGGCGCGATCGCGCTGGTGGTCTCCTACTTCTCCGGCCCGATGCTGAACTTCGGCGACTTCGCGCGCTACGGGAAGTCGTTCAAGGCCGTCAAGACCGGCAACTTCTGGGGCCTTCCGGTCAACTTCGTGCTGTTCTCGCTGCTCACGGTGCTCACCGCCGCGGCGACCATGCCCGTCTTCGGAGAGCTGATCACCGACCCGGTGGCCACGATCGAGCGGATCGACACCTACACCGCCGTCCTGCTCGGCGGGCTGACCTTCGTGATCGCGACCGTCGGCATCAACATCGTCGCCAACTTCATCTCCCCGGCGTTCGACTTCTCCAACGTCGCCCCGCAGAAGATCTCCTGGCGCATGGGCGGCATGATCGCGGCCGGCGGCTCGGTCCTGCTGACCCCCTGGAACTGGTACGCCAACGACGAGGCGATCTTCTGGACCCTCGGCCTCCTCGGCGCCCTGATCGGACCGCTGTTCGGCATCCTGATCGCGGACTTCTACCTGGTCAGAGGGCAGAAGATCGTCGTCGCCGACCTCTACACCCTCTCCGAGTCGGGCACCTACTACTACACCCGGGGCACCAACCCGAAGGCCGTCTACGCGCTCGTGGTGGCCGCCGCCTTCTCGTTCGCGTCGGTGCTCGTCCCGAAGCTCGGCGGGGTGCTCACCTGGCTGCCCGACTACTCCTGGTTCATCGGCTGCGGCATCGGGTTCGTGGCCTACTACGCCTTCTCCACTGCGACGGCCGATTCGAAGGTCACCACAGAGGCCACCGCCGAGGCCGCCGCGGAGCCGGCCTGATGCGAATCCTGGTCGTCAACCCGAACACCACGGCGTCGATGACCGCACTGATCGGCGAGTGCGCCCGGGCGAGCGTCGGCCCGGGCGTGGTCGTCGACGCGATCGACCCGGGCGCCGGGCCGGTCTCGCTCGAGTCGCACTACGACGAGGCGATCGCGGTGCCCCATCTGCTCGGCGCCCTGGAGCGGGAGGGCGCGGCGTACGACGGGTTCGTGATCGCCTGCTTCGGCGACCCCGGGCTGCACGCGGCCCGGGAGATCCTCGCCGGCCCCGTGGTCGGGATCGCGGAGGCGGCGATGCGGACGGTGGCGTACCTGTGCCGGAGGTTCTCGGTGGTCACCACGCTGCCGCGGGTCGTCGCGCACACCTGGTCGATCGCGCGCGACTACGGCGTCGCCGACCTGGTCGGCGGGATCCATGCCTGCGAGATCCCGGTGGTCGACCTGGAGACCGACCCGGCGGCGTACGCGACGATCCTGGCCGCCTGCCGACGTGCTCTGGCCGAGGACCGCTCGGAGGCGATCGTCCTGGGCTGTGCCGGGATGGCCGACCTGTGCGCCCGGCTCTCCAAAGAGCTCGACGTGCCCGTCGTCGACGGGGTCGCCGCCGCCACCGCGGAGGTGGAGAAGCTGGTACGCCTCGGGCTGAGCACCAGCCGGCACAACGAGTACGCCGCTCCTCCGGCGAAGCAGATCAGGGGCCGGTGGTGACGTCCAGCGACGACGAGCGGCGCAGCAACGGCGGATGCAGGTGCTCGGCCGAGCCCCGGCGGAAGAGCTGGGCCGGCCGGCCCCCGTCGCGCGTCGTGGTGGCTCCGGTCGGCTCGAGGAACCCCTCGGTCTTGGTGACCTTGCGATGGAAGTTGCGCGGGTCGAGCCGCGCACCCCAGACGATCTCGTAGACCCGGCGCAGCTCGGCGACGGTGAACTCCTCGGCGCAGAACGCGGCGCCCAGCGGTGAGTACTCCAGCTTGGCGCGGGCGCGCTCGACGCCGTCGCGGAGGATCTCGGCGTGGTCGAAGGCCAGCCCGTCCCCGGCAAGGAGGGCGTCGACGGGGCGCCACTGCGCGTCGGCCGCGTCCGACCCGGCGGCCGGCACCGGGAGGTCGGGCGCCAGCGCGAGATAGGCGACCGTCACGACCCGGGTCCGCGGGTCCCGCCCCGGAGAGCCGTACGTCGCCAGCTGCTCGACGTGCACGCTCCCCGGCCGCAGGCCGGTCTCCTCGGCGAGCTCGCGCGCGGCCGCCTCCTCGAGACCCTCGTCGTCGAGGACGAATCCGCCCGGGAGCGCCCAGGCGCCTCGGTAGGGCTCGATGCCGCGGCGTACGACCAGGGCGCAGAGCGCCTCGTCACGGACGGTGAGCACGACGAGGTCGACGGTGACGGCGACTCTGCTCACGTGGCCTGGGGGGTGCTCCATGGGGCAACCTTGCACCAATCGTCATCTTGACGACAAGCGCGCCACGCCTTATCGTCATTCTGACGCTAATAATCGACAGAACAGACAGGGAGTCTGAGATGGCCGACATCGCCCGCTACCCCTTCCTCCGCCACCTGCGCGGAAGCACCACCACCCACGTGCAGCACCTGCACAACGGCACCGTCCGCCACAGCGGCGTCGGCGCATCGTTCTGGTACCGGCCGCTCTCCGCCGTCCTCTCCGAGGTGCCCGTCGACGACCGCGAGCTGCCGCTGCTCTTCCACGCGCGCACCGCCGACTTCCAGGACCTGACCACGCAGGCCACGGTCAGCTTCCGGATCATCGACCCGGCCGCGGTCGCCGGCCGCATCGACTTCTCGATCGACCCCGAGAACGGCCGCTGGCGCGGCAGCCCGCTCGACCAGGTCGCCGGGCTGCTGACCGAGACCGCGCAGCAGTACGCCCTCGACCTCATCGCCGCCCAGAGCCTGGCCGACGTGCTCGCCGGGGGCGTCGGGCCGGTGCGCGACGCGATCGCCGCGGGCCTGGGTGGCGACGAGCGGCTGACCGCCACCGGGCTCGCCATCCTGGGCGTGCGGGTCGTCGCGCTGCGGCCCGAGCCCGAGGTGGAGAAGGCGCTCCTCACCCCGACCCGCGAGCGCGTCCAGGCGGACGCCGACAAGGCGACGTACGAGCGGCGCGCGACGGCGGTCGAGCGCGAGCGGGCCATCTCCGAGAACGAGCTGCAGAACAAGATCGAGCTCGCCCGCCGCGAGGAGCAGCTGGTCGGCCAGCAGGGCGCCAACGCGCGGCGCAGCGCCGAGGAGAAGGCCGCCGCGGCCCGGATCGCGACCGCCGCCGAGGCCGAGCGCACCCAGGTGCTGGCCGAGGCGAACGCCCAGGCCACCCGGGCCACCGGGCTGGCGAAGGCGGATGCCGAGGCGGCCGCCCTGGCCGCCTACCGCGATCTGCCGGAGGCGGTCCTGCTCGGCCTCGCACTCAAGGAGCTGGCCGCCAACCTGCCCCAGATCGAGCACCTGGCGCTCACCCCGGACCTGCTCGCCCCGGTCCTCGCCAAGCTCGGCGCCCGGAGCGACGGATGAGCGTCGCGCCGCGGGTGGTGCTGGTCCACCGGGCCACCGAGCTGGAGGAGCTCGTGGCCCGGCACGGCACCCTCGGCCAGGTCGGCTTCTTCCTCTCCACCCGAGGCCGCGACCTGGCCGAGGTGCAGGGTCGCCACGAGGCCCTGAAGGCGGCGATTGCGCAGGTCAGCGCTGCGATCCCGCTCGACTGGCGGCAGGGATCGGTCGAGCGTGGCGACCTCGACCGGTTCCTCTTCGCGCCCGAGGACATCGTGGTCGTGGTCGGCCAGGACGGCCTGGTGGCCAACGTGGCGAAGTATCTCGACGGTCAGCCGGTGGTCGGGATCGACCCCGAGCCGGGCCGCAACGCCGGCGTCCTCGTCCGCTACCCACCGCGGGCGGCGGCCGACCTGATCCGCTCGACCGGCACCTGCGAGGAGCGGACCATGGTCGAGGCGGTCGCCGACGACGGCCAGTCGCTGGTCGCGCTGAACGAGGTGTACGTCGGCCAGGCCACCCACCAGACCGCCCGCTACCGGCTCACCGTGGCCGGGCGGACCGAGTCGCAGGCCTCCTCCGGCCTGATCGTCGCGACCGGGACGGGTGCCACCGGCTGGGCGCGGTCGGCCTGGGTCGAGCGGCACAGCACGCTCACCCTGCCCGCCCCGACGGCCCCGGAGCTCGCCTGGTTCGTGCGGGAGGCCTGGCCCTCGCCGGCGACCGGGACGACCCAGACCGAGGGCACGCTGGCGGGTGCCGAGCAGACAGGTGACAGCCTGACGATCGAGGTGGAGTCCGACCGCCTGGTCGCCTTCGGCGACGGCATCGAGTCCGACACGCTCGCCCTGTCGTGGGGCCAGCAGGTCGTCGTACGCCGCGCGGAGCGCAGGCTGCGGCTGGTCTCAGGCTGAGGCGATCGCCCCGGCGGCCGCGGCGAGATCGGCCACGCCGGCCGCGAGCTCGTCAGGCCGGTCGGTGGCCAGGTCCAGGTGGAAGCCGAACAACGAGGAGTCGACGAGCGTGACGATCCGTCCCGCACGTTCGGGCGGCGCCCCACAGGCGGTGATGTAGTCGCGCAGCGCGGCGTACCAGAGCTCGTTGGTCTCCCGGACGACCGAGCGGTAGGGCTCCATCCCGATCAGCCCCGTTGCGGCTGCTTGCAGGTAGATCTGCAGGCAGCTGTGCAGCGGGTCACTGCGGTAGGCCCGCCACAGCGCCTCCACCCCGGCGCGTACGTCCTCGGCCGGCTCCAGCGCCGCGACCGCGGCGACGGAGAGCTCGTTGGTGCGCGCCACCACCGCGGCGACCAGCTCGTCGCGACCGCCGAAGTGGTAGATCAGCATCCGGTCGCTGGTGCCGATGGCAGCCGCCAGCGGACGCAGGGTCAGCCCGATCAGCCCGTGCTTGAGCACGTGCTCGACCACCTGCTCGAGGAGCTCCTCCTTGCGGTCCATGGAAAGCATTATGCCCAACCTGTAGCGACTGCTACATTTCTCAGTGATGTAGCAGTCGCTACACGCGTCTCAGGAGGACCCCGAACATGTACGCCGCCAGCCTGCTCGTCGTCGCGATCGCGATCGAGGTCGCCAGCACCGCGCTGCTCCCCCGCACCGAGGGGTTCCGCAACGTGCCCTGGTCGGTGGCGGTCGTGGCCGGCTACGGCGTCTCGATCTGGCTGCTCTCCGTCGTCGTCGAGCGGATGTCGGTCTCGGTGGCGTACGCCATCTGGTCAGGCCTCGGCACCGCACTCGTCGCGGGCATCGGCGTGATGTTCCTCGGCGAGCACCTCACCGCCGCCAAGGCCGGCTTCCTGGCGATGATCGTCGTCGGCGTGGTCGGGCTGAACCTCTCCGGCGCCCACTGAGCCCGGTGAGGTCGGGTCAGATCGCCGCGGCCGCAGCCCTGCCCGCCGTACGTCCCGAGAACAGGCAGCCGCCGAGGAAGGTGCCCTCGAGCGCGTTGTAGCCCATCATCCCGCCACCGCCGAAGCCGGCGACCTCGCCGGCCGCGTAGAGCCCGGGCAGCGGGGTGCCGGCCGAGGTGAGACAGCGACCGGAGAGGTCCGTCTCGAGCCCGCCCAGGGTCTTGCGGGAGAGGATGTGCAGCTTGACCGCGATCAGCGGGCCGGCCTCGGGGTCGAGGATCCGGTGGGGCTTGGCGGTGCGCTGCAGCTTGTCGCCGCGGTAGTGGCGGGCGGCGTACAGAGCGGTGATCTGGGCGTCCTTGGTGAAGTTGTTGGCGATCTCGCGGTCGCGGGCCTCGATGATCCGGCGCAGCTCGCTCTCCTTGATCTGCGGGCCGGTCGGATCCTTGTCGGCGAGGCCGTTCATGCCGTGGACGAGCGCGGTGAGGTTCTCGGCGACGACGAAGTCCTCACCGTGCTCCATGAAGCTCTTGACCGGGCCGGGACCCTTCCGCGCCCGCTCGGCGAGCAGCTTGATGTCCTTGCCGGTCAGATCGGGGTTCTGCTCCGAGCCGGAGAGCGCGAACTCCTTCTTGATGATCTTCTCGGTGAGCACGAACCAGGAGTAGTCGTAGCCGGTCTGGCGCAGGTGCTTGAGCGTTCCGAGGGTGTCGAAGCCGGGGAAGAACGGCGCCGGGAGACGCTTGCCGGTCGCGTCCAGCCACAGGCTCGAGGGGCCGGGGAGGATCCGGATGCCGTGGTTGGCCCAGATCGAGTCCCAGTTGCGGATGCCCTCGACGTAGTGCCACATCCGGTCGTCGTTGATGATCTTGGCGCCGGTCGCGGCGGTGATCTCCAGCATCCGGCCGTCGACGTGCGCGGGCACGCCGGAGACCATCGACTGCGGCGGGGTGCCGAGCCGGGAGGGCCAGTGCTTGCGAACCAGGTCGTGGTTGCCGCCGATGCCGCCGGAGGTGACGATCACGGCCTGTCCGCGGAGCTCGAAGTCCTCGACCTCCGTACGCGAGGAGGCCTGTCCCCGCTCGACGTCGCTGGCCTCGAGCACCTTGCCGCTGACGCCGACGGCAGCGCCGTCCTCGATCAGCACCTGGTCGACGCGGTGGCGGAAGGCGAAGGTGATCCGGCCGGTGTCGGCGTGGGCGCGAACCCGCCGCTCGAACGGCTCGACCACGCCCGGACCGGTCCCCCAGGTGATGTGGAAGCGCGGCACCGAGTTGCCGTGGCCGTCGGCACGGCCGTCGCCGCGCTCGGCCCAGCCGACGACCGGGAAGATCCGGTGGCCCATCTGGCGCAGCCAGGACCGCTTCTCGCCGGCCGCGAAGTCGAGGTACGCCTCGGCCCAGCGCCGCGGCCACAGGTCCTCGTCACGGTCGAACTGGGCGGATCCCATCCAGTCCTGGAGCGCCAGCTCGGGTGAGTCCTTGATCCCCATCCGGCGCTGCTCGGGGCTGTCGACGAGGAAGAGTCCACCGAGGCTCCAGAACGCCTGGCCGCCCAGGGACTGCTCCGGCTCCTGGTCGACCAGGAGAACACTCTTTCCCGCGTCGGCCACCTCGGCCGCTGCCGCCAGGCCGGCGAGGCCGGCTCCCACCACGATCACGTCGGCGTGCCGTTGAATGTCCGCAGTCATGTCCGCAGATCCTGCCACCTCCTATACCGGCGGGTACATGGAACCTGTCGCCCGACCGTTCCGTCTGGTGGACAGTTGTCGGACTCGCACCCCGAAGCGGCCGCCGAACAGTGTCCGAGCGGATAGGTTTTTTGCTCGTGATCGACCCCAAGGTGACCGCGCGAAGGCAGCAGAAATGGGTCCAACGCGGCATCGACCGCACCCAGGCCTGGCTGAGCCGTAGTGGCAGCAGCCTCGGCCCGCTGATCCCGCACATCGCCACCTCGATGGTGCTCACCGGGGACGAGGACCACGGCTGGATCCCGCAGGGCCTGGCCTACTCCCCCGAGGCCGATCTGCTCCTGCAGGGCTACTACGGCGACAAGCTCGGCTCGGCGCTCGCCCTGGTCGACAAGCCCTCGGGCGAGCTCATCAACGCGGTCTATCTGGGCGGGCCGAAGGGCAGTGTCAGCGGCCCGGTCAACGCCGGCGGGGTCGCGGTCATCGGCGACGAGGTCTACGTGTGCCGCGAGGGGAACCCGCCGCGCCTCTACTGCTACTCACTGACCCAGATCGTCCACGCCGAACCGCTCTCGACCGTCTCCACGGTCGGGCCGTTGGTCGCGGTCGCCGCCGGCTCCTACCTCGCCGCCACCAAGGACCTGCTCTACGTCGGGTCGCACGCCAACAACCGCCTCTACAAGTACATCCGCAAGGACGGCTCCTGGCAGATCAAGACCCCGATCGGCGTACGCACCCCGGTCGGCACCCAGGGCGTCGTGGTCCGGGAGGAGGAGTACGTCTTCAGCGTCTCCCGCGGACCGACCAGGCGCAGCCAGCTGATCGTCCAGGACCGGGTCACGATCCGGCCCCGCGCCCTGCAGTGGCTGCCCAACCTGGCCGAGGGCGTGGCCGAGGTCGGCGACGAGTTCTTCGTGACCTATCAGTCGGGCGCCAGGCCCTACTCCCGCGGCTCCTCGACCCGGGGTCAGGCCTGGCCCTCGGCCCACATGACCCGCACGCCGCTGGCCAAGCTCGGCCTGGAGCCGCGGAAGCCGTCCGAGGTCTGATCGGACGTCGTGATCAGGCCCTCGTGATCAGGCCGGCCAGTCGGTGATGTCGGCGTACTCCTCGCCGTGCCGCTTCAGCCACCCGGCGACGTACGGGCAATGCGGGATGATCCGCTTCCCCTTCGCCTTCACATCCGCCAGCGCGAACGCCACCAGCTTCGACGCCAGCCCCTGCCCGTTGTAGTCCTCCCCCACCTCGGTGTGCACGAAGTCCACGTGCTCGTCGTCGGGCAGCCGGTAGACCGCCAGCCCCGCAACGGTCTCCCCGTCCCGGATCTCGTAGCGGTGCCTGGCCGGGTTGTCCACGTACTCGATATCGCTCACGCCCTCATTCTCACTGCTCGGCTCCACTGCTCGACCCGTGGGCTCGCCAGGCGGTCGTTCTTGTCGCCGGTGGCCGCCGCCCCGTTACGGAGGGTGTTGGCTATCGGGGCGTAGGTGCTTGGGATCCAGGGCCGGTGAGCTTGCACGAAGCTCACCCGCCCCCGCCGAGACGTCACCCGCGTCGGCCGAGTGGGCACTGGACTGCCAACTCGACCGACGTACGTGACGTCTCGCCCGACGTAAGTGACGCCTCGGCGGAGGTGACCTTCAGCCGACGGGAGTGACCCTTCGGCGGCGGCCCACACCAGCCCCGAAAAACAGCCCCGCGCAGGGTGGTCTCGACAGGCTCGACCACCGGGGACCCTCACACCACAAAGATGCAGAAGATGTGCCCCGAAGGATCCGCATAAGCCCGGAGCGGCTCCTCAGGATCGTCAGACCGATCGAGACGGAGGGAAGCCCCCAACCCCAGCACACGATCATGCTCGGCATCGAGCTCCGCGACGGACCTGACGACGGTGTCCAGATGCATGTGCTTGACGGCCCCAGGTGCGGGCCAGTCCGACGGTGCCATCTCGGAGGAGTCGACCCGGTTGAACGCGAGCGCCCGACGCCCGTCGGGCCAGGTGAGGACCAGCCAGTCGTCATCGTCCCCCGGCACCTCGTCTCCCGGCCGATAGACGAGACCGAGGAACTGGCGGTAGAACTCGGCGAGGCCGCGTACGTCGGTCGTGTCGAGGACCGTGTGGAGAAGCCTAGCCACGCGCGGCACCCCGAGGCAGACCCGACGGCCGACCGAGCCAGCGGGGCGTGGCGGCGCGGTAGGAGTCGTACGTCTTGCCGAAGCTCCACGACAGGGCGTGCTCCTCCGCGGGGATCTGGGTGCGGTCGATGATCGCGACGAACGCTGCGACGGGGACGAGCGGCAACAGGCCACCCCGGAGCACGGCGTGGGCGAGCAGGAGGCCGGTCATGCCAACGTACATCGGGTTGCGGGTGTAGCGGAACGGACCGTCCGTCACGACCGCGGTCGCACGCTCGGGCTCGAGCGGGTCGAAGCTGGTGCCCTTGTGCTTGAACGCCCGAGCCGCACTTCCCGCGACATACACCGACCCACCAGCCACGAGAGCGGCCGCGACCGACCGCACCACCGTCGGCCGGCGAGCCGGGGCCAGCAGATGCTGGGCAACCAGCCCCACGGCGACATAGACGGGCGGCGGCACCTTCGGCATGCCCTCCACCGTAGCCCTGACCGGAGGGCCCGCACCCCCTCTTTCTTGGGTAAAGAAAAGGGGTCAGTGCAGCAGCGCGCGCACCAGCCGCTCGGCGATGTCCGGGGCGGGCTCGCTGCGCTCGAGGGAGTGGAGCACGAACCCACCGACCAGGGCGCGTACGAACTCCATGACCGGCAGGTCGGCGGGCAGCTGGCCGGCCGCGACCGCGGCCTCGATGCGGGTGGAGACGGTGGCGGTGATACCGAGCGCGTCGTTGAGGCGGGTGCCGATGTCGGGGCTCTCGCAGGCGGCGGCCACGAGCGAGCGGACGAGGCCGTCGTTGCCGGGCTGGGCCACGAGATCGATGAGGCTCTGCATCCACGCGATCAGGTCGGCGCGGATGTCACCGGTGTCGGGCACCACGGGGTGGTCCGGCAGCAGCTTGTCCTCGATCAGCGCATCGGCCACGACCGCACTCTTCGAGGACCACCAGCGGTAGATCGTCTGCTTGGAGACACCTGCCTCGGCCGCGATGCCCTCGATGGTGAGGTGGTCATAGCCTTGGGTCGCGAAGAGCCGCCCGGTCGCGCCGAGGACCGCGATGCGAGCCTCTTCGCTGCGTACGGCACCTCGACGGCGCACTCCTGCTGACGCTGGCATGAAGGGCATCCTAGGATCCCGCGCCATCTCATGGCCAAGGCACAGGTGTGACCCATCACTCGCACAGCGACCCTTGTCCAGCGGCGATCAGGTGATTAACTGGACGCACCGTTGCGAATTACCGGAGGGATGCCGCCATGGCGGAGCTGTTGTATCGATGGGGCAAGACGGCCGCGCGCCGCGCCTGGCTTGTGATCCTTGCCTGGGTGCTGGCGCTGTCCGGCGCTGCCGGGGCGTACGTCGCCTGGTCCGGCGAGCTCACCACCAGCTTCGACATCCCGGGGCTGCCCTCGTCGAAGGTCGTCGACGAGCTCCAGAAGGGGCTGCCCGACCTCGCCGGCGGCTCCGGCACGATCGCATTCCGGACGAAGGACGGCAGCCCGCTCACCGCGACCCAGAAGAAGGAGATCCGGGCGCTGATCACCAGCGCCGAGGACCTCCCCGACGTCGCCGTCGTCACCGACCCCTTCCAGACCGAGGCCCATCGCGCGGCGCAGGCCGAGAAGGTCGCCCAGGGCCAGGCCCAGCTCGAGGCCGGCCGGACCCGGCTCGAGGGCGTCCAGGCCAGGCTCGACAAGGCACAGTCCGACCTCGACAAGGCCCGCGCCCAGCTGAAGGCCGCCGGGATGCCGACCACCCAGATCGACACCCAGCAGGCCGCCCTCGACAAGCAGCAGGCGAAGGTCGACGACAGCGCCGCCGACCTCGAGGTCAACACCGCGAAGGCCGAGAACGGCGCCGAGCTGCTCGAGCTCTCCGAGGAGATCCGGATGGTCTCCGCCGACGGATCGGCCGCCCTGGTCAACGTCGCCTACTCCGTGGGCCGCCTGGAGATGTCCGAGGAGACCAAGAAGGCCACGGTCGACCACTTCACCGAGCACCCGATCGCCGGCGTCGAGGTCGGCGTCTCCTCCGACATCTCCCAGGAGTCCCCCAACCCGATGGGGCCGGGTGAGATCGTCGGCGTCGGCGTCGCCGCGGTCGTCCTGCTCATCATGCTCGGCACCATCATCGGCGCCGGCGTCCCGCTGGTCACCGCGCTGACCGGCGTCGGCATCGGCGCCCTCGGCGCGCTCTCCCTCTCCGGCGTCGTCCAGATGGCCGCGATGACCCCGATCCTCGGGCTGATGCTCGGCCTGGCCGTCGGCATCGACTACTCGCTGTTCATCCTCAACCGGCACCGCAAGCAGCTGCTCCACGGCACCGACGTCCACGAGTCGATCGGGCTCGCCAACGGCACCGCCGGCACCGCCGTCGTCTTCGCCGGTTCCACCGTGATCGTCGCGCTGGTCGCGCTCAACATGACCGGCATCCCGTTCCTCGGCCTGATGGGCTCGGTCGGCGCCGCCTGCGTCGCGATCGCCGTCCTGGTCGCGATCACCCTGACGCCGGCCATCCTCGGCCTGGTCGGGGGCCGCATCGTCTCCAAGCGCGCCCGGAAGAAGGTCGCGCAGCAGGACGCCGCCGAGGCCCACGCCAAGCCGATGCCGACCTGGCGCGCCGTGGTCACGGTCGTCGCCTCCGTGGTGGCCCTGCTCGCCCTCGCGGTCCCCGCCCTCGACATGCGCCTCGGCCTGCCCGACGGCGGCTCGGAGCCCGAGGGTTCGCTGGCCAAGACCGCCTACACGATCACCGAGGACAGCTTCGGCGCCGGCGCCAACGGCCCGCTGCTGGTCGCCGCCGAGCTGCCCGAGGGACTCAGCGAGGCCGGCATCCAGCAGGCCCAGGTGACCGTCGCCAAGGCGCTGGCAGACCTCGACGACGTACGCGCCGTGGCGCCGGCCGCGGTCTCTGAGGACGGTCGCACGGCGGCCTTCCAGGTCGTCCCCGAGGAGGGCCCCAACAGCGTCTCGACCAACGAGCTGGTCAACGCGATCCGGGACATGCCGCCGGTCAACGGCGACATCACGCTCGGCGTCGCCGGCGCCACCGCGGTCGCGATCGACGTGTCGCAGGGGCTCAACGACGTACTCCTCCCCTACCTCGGCGTCGTCGTCGGCCTCTCCCTGCTGATCCTGATCCTGGTCTTCCGCTCGATCCTGGTCCCGCTCATCGCGACCGGTGGCTTCGTGCTCTCGCTGCTGGCGACGTACGGCGTCGTGGTGGCGGTCTTCCAGAAGGGCATCGGCGCCGAGTGGATCGGCATCGACAGCACCGGCCCGATCCTGAGCTTCCTGCCGATCCTGCTGGTCGGGATCCTGTTCGGCCTGGCGATGGACTACCAGCTGTTCCTGGCCTCCGGCATGCGGGAGGCGTACGTCCACGGCGCACCCGCACGCGTCGCCGTCGCCCAGGGCTTCCGTGCCGGGCGTTCGGTCGTGATCGCGGCCGGCCTGATCATGGTCTCGGTCTTCGGCGGGTTCATCTTCGCCGAGTCGGTGATGATCCGCTCGATGGGCTTCGGGCTCGCACTCGGGGTGCTGCTGGACGCCTTCATCGTCCGGATGCTGCTGATGCCGGCACTGATGCACCTGCTCGGGCGCTCGGCGTGGTGGCTGCCGGCGTGGCTCGACCGCATCCTCCCGAACGTGGACGTCGAGGGTGCCGCCCTCGAGCGCGCCCACGCCGGCACCGCCCCCGACGAGGCCACGGTCAAGCGCGAGAAGGTCGCGGTCTGAGGAGGTTGTGAAGCCGAGAGTGACCTATGGGCCACTCTCGGCTTCACGACCTCCGGACCGTCGGTGGTCGCCGGTAGGGTCACTCGCGTGAATGAGCTGACTCCGGAGCTGGATGTCCTGCGCCGCGTCTTCGGCTACGACGAGTTCCGCGGCGACCAGGCCGAGATCGTCGCGCACGTGGCCACGGGCGGTGACGCCCTGGTGCTGATGCCGACCGGTGGCGGGAAGTCGCTGTGCTACCAGATCCCGGCCCTGGTGCGGCCGGGCACCGGCGTGGTCATCTCGCCGCTGATCGCGCTGATGCAGGACCAGGTCGACGCGCTCTCCGCGCTCGGCGTGCGCGCCGGGTTCCTCAACTCGACCCAGATGCCCCACGAGCGGCAGCAGGTGGAGCAGGCGCTGCTCGCCGGCGAGCTCGACCTGCTCTATCTCGCCCCCGAGCGGCTGAGGGTGCCCGAGACCGGCCGGCTGCTCGACCAGGCCAAGATCTCGCTGTTCGCGATCGACGAGGCCCACTGCGTCTCGCAGTGGGGCCACGACTTCCGGCCGGACTACCTGCAGCTCTCCCATCTGCACGAGCGCTGGCCGGAGGTGCCGCGGATCGCGCTGACCGCGACCGCCACCGCGGAGACCCGCCGCGAGATCGCCTCCCGGCTCGACCTCGAGGACGCCCGCCACTTCGTGGCCTCCTTCGACCGGCCCAACATCCAGTACCGGATCGCGCCCAAGGACAAGCCGGGCAAGCAGCTCCTCGACCTGATCCGCACCGAGCACCCCGGCGAGGCCGGCATCGTCTACTGCCTCTCCCGCGCCTCGGTCGAGCGCACCGCCGCCTCCCTGGTCGGCGCCGGGATCGACGCCCTCCCCTACCACGCCGGCCTCGACGCCCGGACCCGCGCGCAGAACCAGTCCCGGTTCCTGCGCGAGGACGGCATCGTCATGGTCGCCACCATCGCCTTCGGGATGGGGATCGACAAGCCGGACGTACGCTTCGTGGCCCATCTCGACCTGCCCAAGTCGGTCGAGGGCTACTACCAGGAGACCGGCCGGGCCGGGCGTGACGGGCAGCCCTCGACCGCGTGGCTGGCCTACGGGCTGGCCGACGTCGTCCAGCAGCGGCAGATGATCGAGACCTCCGAGGGCGACCGGGCCCACAAGCACCGGCTCGGGCAGCATCTCAACGCGATGCTGGCGCTGTGCGAGACCGTCGACTGCCGGCGGGTGCAGCTGCTGCGCTACTTCGGACAGGCCTCGGAGCCGTGCGGCAACTGCGACACCTGTCTGTCGGCGCCGGAGTCCTGGGACGGCACCGTGCCCGCGCAGAAGGTCCTGTCCACCGTCATCCGGCTCGACCGCGAGCGCAACGGCCAGCGCTTCGGAGCCGGGCAGATCGTCGACATCCTGCGCGGCAAGGAGACCGAGAAGGTCCGCCAGTTCCGCCACGACGAGCTCTCCGTCTTCGGGATCGGCACCGACCTCGCCGAGAGCGACTGGCACTCGGTCATCCGGCAGCTGCTGGCCCGCGAGATGCTCGCGGTCGACACCCGCTACGGCGTCTTCTCGGTGGCTGAGGCCGCCGGCCCGGTGCTCCGCGGCGAGCAGCAGCTGATGCTCCGCAAGGAGCCGCCGCGACAGCCTCGTCGCAGCGGCTCCGGGGAGCGGAAGGCGAAGGTGGCCGCCGCCGACCTCTCGCCGGAGGCCGCCGAGGTCTTCGAGCGCCTGCGGGCGTGGCGCGGCGAGGTCGCCAAGGAGCAGGGGGTGCCGGCGTACGTCGTCTTCCACGACGCGACCCTGCGCGAGATCGCCACCCGGCTGCCGGCCAGTCGCGACGAGCTCGGCACGATCAGCGGGATCGGCGAGGCGAAGCTGGAGAAGTACGCCGAGGGTGTGCTCGCGGTCCTCTGACCATCTCAGGCAGCCAGCTTCTCGGTGCGCTCGTAGCTGGCGGGCACCGGCGGCCGCTCCGCAGCCAGCTCCCGCTCGGCGCGTTCTCTCGCGATGGCCTCGGTGTCCCACCAGACCAGCAGCCGCAGCAGCAGCCCACCCATGAGCAGGCCGGCGAAGAGGTCGCTGGCCCAGTGCCAGCCGAGGGTGTAGGAGACCGCGACCGCGTTCAGCGCGATCACCCCGACGCCGGCGGCGAGGGCCCACACCGTGGTCCGCGACACCGCGGTGTAGCGCGCGACCAGGTAGACGGCGGTGCCGTAGACCAGGACCGCCTCGGCGGCATGCCCGGACGGGTAGCTGATCCCGTGCCAGCCGTCCTTCAGGATCCCGCCGGCGAAGAACTCGGCGTCGCGCTCCGTCGGTCCCGGGCGCGCGAGCAGCACCTTGGAACCGCCCACACCCAGGTAGAAGGCCGCCTCGGCGGCAGCGGCGCAGATGACCGGCCGCCAGCTGCGGCGCCGGCAGGCGATCACGACCGCGACCGTGATCAGCACCGGCAGACAGACCGTCTGACCGGCGATCGGGTCGAGCACGTGCTGGAGGACGTCGTACACCTCGGGCGGTAGCATCCGGGCCCAGTACTCGTGACCGTGGATGTCGAGATCCTGCAGCGGCCCGGCGGCGAGGACGGTGAGGAGCACCAGCGCGCCACCCAACGCTGACACCGATATGAGCCTCCGAGATCGGTTCACAGTCATACGACGCTAGATGCCCCCGGCGACGTACGTCCGAGCCGGGTTCCCTGCGGGTGGCCTTCGTCACGTCGGTAGGCTCCCCGCGATGCACACAGAGGTCTGGTACGTCAGCTACGGCTCGAACATGTGCCGTGACCGCCTCGGCGCCTACCTCCTGGGCGGCCGACCGGTGGGCGCCCGACAGTCCTATGTCGGGGCTCGTACGCCGTCGATGCCGCTCGAGGACGTCCCCGTCGATCTCCCCGGACGGCTCTACTTCGCGGGTGAGTCGCGCACCTGGACGGGCGGGGTGGCGTTCTACGACCACGACGCGCCCGGCTCCTGGACCGCGGCCCGCGCCTACCGGATGAGCGTCGAGCAGTTCGCCGACATCGCCGCCCAGGAGATGGACCGGCTGCCGGCGCCCGGCGACCCGATCGAGAAGGTCGTCATCGACGGTCTGGAGAACGGCCGGCACGAGGCCGGCCCGGGCCACTACGAGACCCTGATCGAGCTCGGCCGTCGCGACGGCCTCCCGATGCTCACCTTCACCGCGCCGCACGGCTTCGACGCGGTCGAGCACACCCGGCCGTCGGAGGCGTACGTCGCGATGCTGGCCCGCGGGCTCTACGAGGCTCGCGGGTGGGACCGGCACCGGGCCGAGGCGTACGTCCTGGAGCGATGCTGACCGCGGCCGCCTCGACGTGGGCCGCTAGCCTGCGCGCATGAAGATCGGACAGGCGGACGAGCGCGCACTTCTCGAGGGAATGGTCGACATCCAGCGGGAGGAGATCGGCGGCATCCTCGAGCACCTCGACGACGAGGAGGCGCGGCGAAAGCTGGTCCCGTCGCTGACCACGCCGCTCGGGCTGGTGAAGCACGCGACCTTCGTGGAGAAGGTGTGGTTCCACGCCCGGGTCGCGGGTGTGTCCCGCCAGGAGATCGGGCTGCCCGACACCGTCGACGAGAGCTTCGTCCTCGACCCGGAGGACACGGTCGCCTCGATCCGGGCCGCCTACGAGGCGGCCTGCGAGCACTCCCGCGAGGTCGCCGCCACCCACGAGCTCGACGAGGAGTTCGACTGGCACGGCAACCAGGTGACGCTGCGCTTCATCTATGTGCACATGATCCAGGAGCTGGCCCGTCACGCCGGGCACGGGGACATCCTCGTCGAGCAGGTCCAGGCCGCCCGCACCGCCTAGCCCAGGACCGCACGCGACGTACGCCACCTGAAACCCTTGGCGCTCGGCCCCGCCGATGCCGGACAATGGTGAGCGTGCCGACCCTGAGCCAGTTCGCAGCCTTCGCGCTCGCGTCCATCGTCTTCATCCTGATCCCCGGTCCGAGCGTGCTCTTCGCCCTCGGGCGGGCCCTGACCGCGGGCCGCCGCGAGGCGGTGCTCGCCGTCGGCGGCAACGCGCTGGGTCAGTTCGGCCAGGTCCTGGCGGTGGCCGTCGGTCTCGGCGCGCTCGTGGCGGCCTCCGCGACCGCGTTCACCGTCGTGAAGCTGGTCGGTGCGGCGTACGTCGTCTATCTCGGCATCCAGGCGATCCGCCACCGTGGCGACGCCCGGGCCGCCCTGCACGGTGAGGACGTGGCGCGGCGGACGACCGCGTGGGGTGCGATCCGCACCGGGATGGTCGTCGGAGCGACCAACCCGAAGACGATCGTCTTCCACCTGGCCTTCCTGCCCCAGTTCATCGACACCTCCGCCCCGGCGGTGCCGCAGATCCTCCTGCTCGGCGCGATCTTCTCGGCGATGGCCTTCGCCTGCGACTCCGGCTGGGTCCTGGCCGCCAGCCGCGCCAAGGCCTGGTTCGCCCGCAAGCCCACGCGCCTGGACAGCCTCGGCGCCGGCGGTGGCGTGCTCATGATCGGCCTCGGCGCGACCATGGCGACCGCCTCCCACGGCGCCTGAACCGGACGGACGAACCGGCCGCCGAATTCCGAGGACAGGAACGCCTCGGTCGCCGAGACTTGGACCCATGCGGACTCCACTCTCGGGCCTGGTCGCGGCTGCGATCGCCTCACTCGTCATCTCCACCGGGGCCTCGGCGGCCCCCGCCCATGCTGCCGAGGAGGAGCGTCCGGACCCGCTCCTGGCCTTCAACCACTCGTGGGCGATGCTCGACCGGGAGACCGCCGACGCGATCGAGCACTCCGAGTATCTGGGACGGTTCGCCGACCGCCGGATCAACACCGGCAACGACGGCACCTCGACCTGGACCGGCCGCTACCTGCTCGGCAGGGAGACCTACCTGGAGTTCTTCGGGCCCGGCGACGCCCCCGACGCGGTCGCCGGCGACACCGGGCTCGCCGTCTCGGCCGACCAGGACGGCGACCTGGCCATCGCCACGGACAACCTGCGCAAGCTCGTCGACGACCCGGTCGAGTTCACCCAGGTGACCGACCTCGGCGACGGCACCCCGATCCCGTGGTTCGACGTCACCTACACGACCGCGACCTACGACACCTTCTTCTCCTGGGCGATGGAGTACCGCGAGGAGTTCCTCGACGACCCGCGGCTCTCCTTCCCGCCGGCCGCCTACGAGGGCGACGTCAGCCGCGACCGCTACAACCGCGACCGCTATCTCGACCACCAGATGCGCGACGTGATCGGCATCCAGATCGCGACGACCGCCGACGACATCGAGAAGATGGTGCCGCTGTGGCGCGCCGCCGGGATCACGATCCGGGTCCTGAAGGACGGCGGCGTCCTCGCCTTCGACGGCATGACCACGATCCGCCTGCTCCCCGTTCCGGCCGAGGAGGCGGGCCTGCGCCACGTCATCTTCGCGCTCAACGAGCCGGCCGAGGAGCCCGCCACCGAGACCATCGGCAACTCGACGCTGCACGTCGGGCCGGGGGCGTACGCACTGTGGACCTTTGACCCGATCGAGACCCGCGCGACCACGCGATCCCAGGGCACCGGCAAGCCGCTCCACCCCGCCTTCGGCGGCTGAGCCACCTCACCGCCGTCGGGGCGGCGCCCGCGCTCGTCCGCTGACGGAGGATGATGGCGTCGGATCCGAAGGGGTGAGGACGGACGACGATGGCGGGCAACAGCCGACAGGCGGGCGCGAGCGTGACGAGCCGGGCGCTGGCGATCCTGAGCGCGTTCGACGAGCAGCACCGGGCGATGTCGCTCAGCCAGATCGCCACCCGAGCGGACCTTCCGCTCGCCACGACCCACCGGCTGCTGGGCGAGCTCTTCCGCTGGGGCGCGCTGGAGCGGCTGCCGTCCGGTGACTACGTCATCGGCCGCAAGATCTGGGACATCGGCCACCTGGCCCCGGCCGAGACCGGGTTGCGCCAGGTGGCCGAGCCGTTCCTCCACGATCTCTACGGCGCGACCCTGGCCACCGTGCACCTCGCCGTCCGTGAGGGCACCGAGGTCGTCTACCTCGACCGGCTGCGCGGCAACCAGTCCGTCCCGGTCGTGAGCAAGGTCGGCGGACGCCTGCCGCTGCACGCCACCGGGGTCGGCAAGGTCCTCCTCGCCCACGCCCCCGAGGAGGTCCAGGAGGCCGTGCTGAGCAGCCTCCCGCGGATCACGCCCTACACCATCACCCAGCCCGGCGTGCTCCGGCGACAGCTGCGGCAGGTGCTCGACAGGGGCTATGCGACCACGCGCGAGGAGATGAGTCTCGGCGCCTGCTCGATCGCCGTCCCGATCCACCGACGCGACGAGGTGATCGCCTCCCTGGGCCTGGTGGTCGCGACGCTCAAGGGGAGCGAACAGCGGCTCTACGGCGCGCTCCGTGTCGCCGCGGAGTCGATCGGCCGCCGGCTCTAAGCAAAATCTCTGCCGCGCTTCCGGTGAGTGGAAGCTGTGTCGAGGCTCACACGGATGGCCGCTCGTAGGTTCGCCCCATGAATGTGTCCGCAACCACATCCCCCACCGTCGCCGGCGGCACCCGAAGCCTCTGGCCGGTCGTACTCTGCTGGCTCGCCGTGGCTCTCGACGGCTACGACCTCGTCGTGCTCGGCGCGGTCATCCCCACCTTGGCCGGAACCGGCGACCTCGGCTTCACCAAGGCCTCCTTGACCACGGCGGCCACCGTCGGTCTCGTCGGCGTCGGCATCGGCGCCGTGGCCATCGGCCCCCTCGCCGACCGGTTCGGCCGGCGCCGGACGCTGATCAGCAGCATCGCACTGTTCTCGCTGCTGACGCTGGCGGTCGCCTTCGCGCCGAACGCGACCGTGTTCATCGCGCTGCGCTTCCTGGCGGGCCTGGGCCTGGGCGCCTGTCTGCCGACGGCGCTGGCGTTCATGAGCGAACACGCTCGCCAGGGCCGCTCGGGCACCGCCATGACCCGGATGATGACCGGCTACCACGTGGGAGCCGTGCTCACCGCCCTGCTGGCCCTGTGGGTGATCCCGAACCTGGGCTGGGAGGCGATGTTCGTGATCGGCGGCATCGCGGGCCTGCTGACGGTCCCGGTGATGTGGGCGAAGCTGCCGGAGTCGAAGGCCTACCTGGAGACCGTCGAGACCGAGAAGGTACGTCCCTCCGAGGTCGTCCGCGGCCGCCTGCTGTGGGTCAGCCTGGGCCTGTGGGCGGCCTCGTTCTGCGGACTGCTGCTGGTCTACGGCCTCAACACCTGGCTGCCGACGATCATGGGCGAGGCCGGGTACTCCCTCGACGCCGGTCTCGGCCTGCTCCTCACGCTCAACGTCGGGGCAGTGATCGGACTCGTCCTGGCCGGCCTGATCTCCGACGCCAAGGGCAACAAGCCGACGGTCCTGATCTGGTTCGGGGTCGCCGCGGTGATGCTGGCGCTGCTGTCGATCAAGATGGAGAGCAGCCTCCTGGTCTACGGGGCGGTGCTGGCCGCCGGGATCTTCGTCTTCAGCGCGCAGGTGCTGGTCTACGCCTTCGTCAGCCACCTCTACCCCGCCCGGATCCGCGGCACCGCGCTCGGCATGTCCGCCGGCATCGGCCGGGTCGGCGCCATCGTCGGGCCGTTCCTCGGCGGCGCGCTCCTCACCGCCGGCATCGCCTACCCGTGGGGGTTCTACGCCTTCGCAGGGGCTGCCGTGATCGCTCTGCTGGCCCTGTTGACCGTGCCGGCACACCCTGACAACTAGCCACCCGACGACATCCAGGAGCACACACCATGTCAGTTCTCGATTCCGTCGACTGGTCCGGAAACATCCTCAAGGCCGGCGCCTGGCAACCCGGACAGGGAGGCGACTACGCCGTCGTCGAACCCGCCACCGGCGCCGAGCTGGGCAGGATGGGTCTGGCCACCGCGGCCGACGTGGCGGAGGCCGCCGCAGCGGCCGCCGACGCCCAGCTCGAGTGGGCCGCCCTTCCGCACCCGGAACGCGCCGCCGTCCTGCGTCGCGCCGGCGACCTGTGGCAGCAGCATGCCGAGGAGATCACCGGATGGAACGTCCGTGAGGTCGGTGCCGTGCCCGGGATGGCCGGGTTCGCACTCCACGTCGCGGCCGAGGAGTGCTACGAGGCCGCCGGCCTCCCGAGCCGTCCGATCGGCGAGGTCATCCCCTCCGAGCAGCCGCGGCTGTCGTTGGCACGACGCATGCCCGCCGGTGTCGTCACGGTCATCGCGCCCTTCAACGTGCCGATCATCCTCGGCATCCGCTCGGTCGCCCCGGCCCTCGCCCTGGGCAACGCCGTCATCCTCAAGCCGGACCCGCGCACCGCCGTGACGGGCGGCACGCTGATGGCCCGCATCTTCGAGGAGGCCGGCCTGCCCCCGGGGGTGCTCCAGATGCTGCCCGGCGGCGCCGACGTGGGCGAAGCGCTGGTCACGGATCCCCACATCCGGGTCATCTCGTTCACCGGCTCCACCGGGGTCGGCCGCCGCATCGGCGAGCTGGCCGGCAGGCACCTCAAGCGCGCCCACCTCGAGCTCGGCGGCAACTCCGCGCTGCTGGTCCTCGACGACGCCGACGTCGAGGCCGCCGTCAACCTGGCGGCGTGGGGCTCGTTCTTCCACCAGGGCCAGATCTGCATGACGACCGGCCGGCACCTGGTCGCCGCCGGCATCTACGACGACTTCGTCGAGGCCCTCGCGGAGAAGGCCAGCCACCTGCCGGTCGGCAACCCCGCCACCGACCAGGTCGCTCTCGGCCCGGTCATCGACGCCGGCCAGCGCGACAAGATCCACGGCCTGGTCACGGCCTCGGCGGATGCCGGCGCCAAGATCGCGGCCGGCGGGACGTACGAGGATCTCTTCTACCGGCCCACCGTCCTCGCGAACGTCCCGCTGACCGCGCCGGCGTACGCGGAGGAGGTCTTCGGCCCCGTCGCACCGGTGACCAAGGTCGAGTCCGTCGAGGAAGCGATCGAGCTCGCGGGGGCCAGCGAGTACGGCCTGTCCCTGGGCATCGTCACCAAGGACGTCATGCGTGGCCTCGCGGTCGCGGAGCAGATCCCGACCGGCATCGTCCACATCAACGACCAGACCGTCAACGACGAGGCCAACGCACCGTTCGGTGGCGTACGCGCGTCCGGCACCGGGTCCCGGTTCGGTGGCGCCGAGGCGAACATCGAGGCGTTCACCGAGACCCGGTGGATCACGATGCGGGGTGAGCCGGCGCGCTACCCGTTCTGAGCCCGAATCGGTCCTCCCCGGCCGAGCACCGGGTGGAGGTGCTCGGTCTCGATCGCGCTCCGGGCCTGCTCCGCGGCAGCCCGGAGCGCGACAGCGATCGGCTCCTCGCGCAGGCGGGCGGCCAGGAAGCCCGCCATGAAGGCGTCGCCGGCACCGTTCGTGTCGACGACGGTGGCCGGTGTCGCCGCCACCTCGTGCCTGGTCCCGTCTGCCTCCAGCGCGATCGCGCCCTTCGCGCCGAGGGTGCACACCGCGAGGCCGGGACCACGGTCGAGACACGAGGCCATCAGTCCCCAGGGGTCCTCGGTGCCGTCGTCGTTCATGAACACGCCTGCGGCGGCACGTAGGAAGGGCTCGTGGAACGACGACGACCCGTCGTAGTCGTGCAGATCCATCCACAGCGGCGTCCTCGACGAGGGCATGGCCTCGAGCACCAGCCGGCCGAGCTCGCTCAGGTCGATCACCGCGAGATCCGCCGCGGCCACCGCGCTCACCGCCGCCTCGACCGCGTCGGCGGACGGGGTCGACGGGGTGGAGACGTAGAGCGAGACCCGGCCGCCGCCGGCCATGAGGTTGACGTGCCGCTCGGTCTGCTCGCTCGCGATCGCCTCCACGACCACACCCGCCCCGGCGAGCCGCTCCCGCAGCCGCGCGCCGTCCTCGTCGTCGCCGACCGCAGCCCACAGACGTACGTCGACGCCGAGCCCGACCAGGTGCAGCGCCTTGCCTGCGGACGTGCCACCGATCGTGTGCCACGACCGCTGAGCGAACTGCATGTGGGGCACCGGTTCGGGCAGGTGGTCCAGGACGATCAGGTGGTTCCAGGACGCGGGGCCGCACACCACGACCCGAGGAGAGGAAGGCATACGGCTATTCAGCACCAACGACCGGAGCGACGCACCCGCTTTGCGCGGGCCGCGCCGAGGCGAAGGCCGCAGGGGTCACCCCGAGGATGCGGCGGAAGTGGCGGGTGAGGTGGGCTTGGTCGTGGAACCCGGCCAGCGCGGCGGTCTCTGCGGGCCGGTGGCCGTCCACGAGCAGACGGCGGGCGAGATCGACGCGGCGACCGACGAGGTACTGGTGCGGGGCGATGCCGTAGGTCTGGGAGAACACCCGGACCAGATGGCTGGGATGGCTGCCGAGATCGGCAGCGGCCGCGGCGATCGTGAACGACTCGGTCAGACGGTCGTCGAGGAGCTCCCGCAGGCGACGAGCCAGCGGTGTGTCGCGAAGCGTCGGCGCCGGACTGCCGAGATGGTCGAGCACGTGGTCGCGGACGGCGAGCAGCCAGTGCTCGGCCGCCATCAGGTCACCCGGGTCGCGCAGCGCCGCATGGACCCGCCGGGCGGCCACGATCGGTCCCGGAGCCGCGAGGGTCGGCCGGCGTACGGCAAGGCCCTGGGCGCCCGACGGCAGCCAGTCCGGCTCGAGGTAGAGCACCCGCTTGCGGTAGCCCTTCCCCTCGATCGCCGAGTGCCCGTCGTGCGGCACCCCGGGCGGCAGCAGCGTCAGCGCACCGGGCACGGCATGGTGGTCGCCCCGGTCCAGGCCGTACGCCACCGCCCCGTCGTCGACCAGCATCACCGCCCAGTCGTCGTGGGTGTGCATCGGATAGCAGTGGTCGAACCGTGCGTGATAGACCTCGCGCAGCGATGGCACTGCGGGGTGCCAGGCGCGGACGTGATCGACCATGCAAGAAACGTACAAGACCTCGCTGCGGCGACCCCGGAGACTTCAGGCATGACTACGGCTCAGACGACCTCCGAGGGACCCACGACCGCACCCCGCTTCGACACCAAGGTCGTGGTCGTGCTCAACGAGGATCTCGCTCCCTGGCAGGAGCTCAACGTGACCGCGTTCCTGATGTCCGGGATCGCGACCAGCGCCCCCGGTCTCGTCGGTGAGGCCTACCGCGACGGCGACGACACCGAGTATCTGCCCATGCTCCGCCAGCCGGTGATGGTGATGAGCGCGGACTCCGTCCTGTTGGGCAGGGCTCGCGAGAAGGCCGCCGCTCGCGACGACGTCTCCCTCGCCGTCTACACCCGCGAGCTGTTCGACACCGGCCACGACGAGGCCAACCGCGCCGCCGTCGCCGCGGTCCCTGCGGCCGACCTCGACCTCGTCGGCATCGCCCTGCGCGGCCCCCGCAACGCCGTCGACCGGATCGTCAAGGGCGCCAGGTTCCACGACTGACCGAGCCCGCCACCGGCCCGTCAGCAGTAGTCTCGACGAGCCGACCTCGGCGCCATGGTCCACGGAGGAACCCATGCCACTCACCAGAGTCCACAATCTTTCGATCTCGCTCGACGGTTTCGCGACCGGCGAGCCGCAGTCGGCCGAGGCCCCGTTCGGCCATGCCGGCGAGCGCCTGCACGAGTGGATGTTCGCCACGCGCTTCTGGGATGCGTCGGGCACCGCCGGCATGGATGATGCCTTCGCGCAGCGGCACAGCCACGGCATCGGGGCCGAGATCATGGGAGCGAACAAGTTCGGGCCACCCGGATGGCAGGACGACCCCGACTGGAAGGGCTGGTGGGGCGAGAACCCGCCCTTCCACTCGCCGACCTTCGTCCTCACCCATCGGCCGCGGCCGTCCCTGGAGATGGAGGGCGGGACCACCTTCCACTTCCTCGACGCGACCCCGGCCGAGGCGCTGGCGGCCGCGCTCGAGGCGGCCGGTGGCCAGGACGTACGCATCGGCGGCGGCGCCACGGTGGTGCGGGACTTCGTCGCGGCCGGGCTCGTCGACCTGATGCACCTCGTCCAGGTACCGATCGTGCTGGGTCGTGGCGTACGCGTCTGGGACGGTCTGGAGGGCGCCGAGAACGACTACGACATCGAGGCCGTCTCCTCCCCCAGCGGCGTCACCCACCTCACCTTCACCCGTAAGTCGGGCTCACTGTCCTAGCGACCGCCCGACGGAACCCGGAGACAGCGATGACACCAGCCGGCATCGACGAGACGATCGAACCAGCGATCTGGGGTGATCCGGTCCCCGACGACGAGATCGCGTCGGTCGAGACCTGGCTGTCCGCGCCGATCCCGTCCCCCTGGAGGGACTATCTCCGGCGCGACCGGTGGCTCCGGCGCGGCTGGTTGCGATCGGGGGCGTACGTGACCCTGGAACCACCTCGTGAAGCACGGTCGCTGATGGAGTCCTGGGCCGACGCCCTCGACCGCCATCCCGGCTTCTACTGGCTGGGCACCGACGGATCGCGCCTGATCTTCTGCGTCGACCTCCGCGACCCCGACCTCGGCGTCATGGTCACCGACATCGCCGCAGCAGGGTGGGACGAGGCCGATCCCCTCGGCCTCTCGGTCGGCGAGTTCGTGCAGCGCATCGACGAGGGCACCTTCGAACCGGATACGGCGTACGGGTAGCGCAGCGATTGCTAGCCTGCGGGCATGGGTAAAGAGCTGGACGAGGGGCCGTTCTACCACGGCACGAAGGCCGACCTGCGGGTCGGAGATCTCCTCACCGCCGGGTTCCGGTCGAACTACCGGCCCGAGGTCGTGATGAACCACATCTACTTCACCGCGCTGCGCGACGGCGCGGGCCTCGCCGCCGAGCTCGCCGCCGGCGACCAGGAGCCCCGGGTCTATCTCGTCGAGCCCACCGGGGAGTTCGAGAACGACCCCAACGTGACGGACAAGAAGTTCCCCGGCAACCCGACCCGCTCCTACCGCAGTCGCGAGCCGATCCGGATCGTCGCCGAGGTCGCCGACTGGACCCGGCTGACACCCGAGGCTCTCCAGGGCTGGCGCGACCGCCTCGCCGCCATGGGCGACAAGGCCGAGATCATCAACTAGCTCGGCTCAGTGCCGCTCCTCGAGCCCGACGGCCTCGCGCAGGATGCGCACCGACTCGGCGAGCTTCTCGTCCTCGTGAGCCCGCGACTCCATCAGGTCGGAGAGGGCCGAGGCGATGACGTTGAGCTTCTCGTGGGACGCCTCCTCCGAGCGCCGGCCGGCGTTCTGGAGCAGCACCAGCAACAGCAACGAGAGGATCGAGGAGCCGGTGTGGATGGCCAGCTCCCACTTCGTGCTCGAGGACCAGAGCGGGAAGCTCATCGTCCACAGCAGCAGGACGCCCACGATCACATAGAAGAAGGGGGCGCGGCTGACCACGGAGTTGACCACTTCCACGAAGCGTTCGAACCCGTTGCGCCCGTCGCCTCGCTGGCGTGATTTCCTGGCTTCGTTCTCCACGGTCATGCGGTCACCGTAGCCGCGACCCGACTGCGAGATCTCAGCCTTCGCGAATGGTCATCCTGGTGACCTGGTCGCCGTCGACGTCGAAGACGAACCTCGATCGGCCGTTGGCGTGGCTGGAGCGCCAGTCGCCGATGACGGTCACCGTGCCGTCGGTGGCCTCGACCTCCTCGACCGCGAGGGTGCCGTGGGCGCCGATGAACTCCTTGTCGCTCCACCCCTTGATCTGCTCGCGCCCGGTGAAGATGCGGCCCCAGTCGTCGACCGCCCCGCTCTCGGTGAAGGCGTCGAGCACGGCGGGCTCGTCGTGCCGGTTGACGGCCTCGATGAACGTCGCGACCGGCTCGGGGATCGTCTGCTCTGTCATGTGCTGAACTCCTCCATGGACATCTCGGACACCAGGAAGCCTACGTTCCGTGCCTCGGCTCAGGCGGCGAGGACCGAGGTGACCAGGACGTACGCGGCGGTGCCGGCGAAGATGCTCAGCGTCATGCTGCCGCGCCACAGGTGCAGACCGACGGTGAGCGCGAGGGCCAGGACGGCCGGGCCTGCGGAGGCGAGGGCGGCAGGGTCGGTGTCGCGGAGGGTGTAGACGGCGAGGATGACCATCATCCCGACGGGCATCCGCTCACCGATGTGAGCCATCAGCGCGCTGTGCCGCAACGGCGCCAGCATCGCGAACGGGGCCGCACGGAGCGCCCAGGTCACGGCCGCGGAGACGGCGATGGCGGACAGGACGTACCAGGGATCAGTCATCGCGGCTCCTCCGGACGGCGAGGACGTACGACCCGACGATCGCGGCGACGAACATGCCCATCCCGATCAGCAGCATGTTCTCGCGCGAGATCAGGGCGGCGACGAGCGCGCAGCCCAGCGCCAGCGCCGGGACCGGCAGCGACCGACGGACCTTGTACGCCTCGAGCCCGAGCACCACGAACAGCGCGGTCACGGCGAACTCGAGCCCGACGACCTGCGGCGGGATCAGCGAGCCGAGCCCCGCGCCGGCGGCCACGCAGGCCACCCAGGCCACATGGAAGAACGCCTGGATGCCGATGATCCGGGCCCGCGACCAGCCGGCCGACTCCGGGGTCACGGTGAGCGCGTAGGCCTCGTCGGTGAGCGCGAAGGTGCTGTAGGCCTTCCACCCGGCGCCGTTCACCCGGTGCAGCGGGAACGAGATCGCGTAGAAGACGTGCCGGAAGTTGACCAGCAGGGTGCTGACCGCGATCTGTGCCAGGGGTGCAGCGGCGGCCAGCAGCCCGACCAGCAGGAACTCCATCGTGCCCGCGAACACGATCGCACCGAGGATCGGAGCCCACCACCAGGCGAGCCCGGAGTGAACCACGAGCACGCCGAGCGCGAGCCCCAACGGCACCACCGCGACGCACGCGGGAAGCACGGTCCGCCACCCGGCGACGAGCTCCTCACGGGTGCCCTGGGGCTCCCGTGACGCGGTCTCCATCTCCATCACCTGCATGCCAGCAAGCGTAGGAAAGTTTCGCCGTCCTTGGGTTGCCCAATGCCGCTGCTAGAGTGCCCTTATGCGCAATGATCATTCGATCGACGACCTGGATCGAGCAATCATTGCCGAGCTCGAGGACGACGCTCGGCTGAGCAACGCCGAGCTGGCCCGACGGGTCGGTCTCACCCCGGCGCCGTGCCTGCGCCGGGTGCAGCGGCTGGAGCGCGAAGGCGTGATCAAGGGCTACCACGCCCGCATCGACCCGAAGAGCGGCGGACGCGGGTTCGAGGTCATCGTCGCCATCGACATCGCGGTCAACGACGGCAAGACCATCGAGGACTTCGAGACCGCCGCCGTCGCCATCCCCGAGGTCACCGAGATGCGCCGCATGCTCGGCCAGCCCGACTACTACCTCCGCGTCCAAGTCGCCGACCCCGAGGCGTACGAGACGCTCATCCTCAAGACGATCTCCCGGCTGCCCGCGGTCAGCAGGGTGCTGTCGCACCAGACGATGCGGCTGGTCAAGGGCTGACCACCTGGCGTCAGGTCGTCGGCGGGGCCAGCGGCGAGAGCGGTCGCTCGAAGAAGGTCTCCAGGACCACCGTCGCCTGCGTTCCGCTGACTCCCTCGATGGCGAAGATCCGGCGCAGCACGTCCTGCAGCTGCTCGGTGGTCGCCGTCCTGACCTTGACCAGCACCGAGGCGCTGCCGGCGATGACATGGGCCTCCACGATCTCCGGGAGCGCGGCGAAGGCCTCCGCCGAGTCCCCCATCCAGGACGTCGAGTCGACCATGACGTACGCCAGGACGCCGCTGCCCACGGCAGCCGGATCCACCTCGGCGCTGGTGCGCCGGATGACTCCGGACTCGCGCAGCTTGCGTACGCGCTCGTGGGCGGCGCCGGCGGAGAGGCCGACGGCCCGGCCGAGTGCGGCGTAGGACTGGGTCGCGTCGCGCTGGAGCTCGGCCAGCAGCTCACGATCGGTCTGATCCACGGCATGCTCCGTTCGGAAATGTCTTGCCGTCACCGTATCTCATCTTGCATTCTTCGCATGAAGCCGATCCAGATTCGGCAACACCGAAGGACGAGGAGTGGATTCCATGAGCGATGAGCGACCTGGGCTGTACGAGATGCTCGACGACCGCTTCCGCACCGGACGGTGCATGAACGGCGACGAGGCGCTGGAGGTCCTGTTCACCGGCTGCCGCTGGGCCGAGGGGCCGATCTACGTTCCCGCCTGGCGCCAGCTGGTCTGGAGCGACATCCCGAACGACCGGATGCTGCGCTGGGACGAGGAGACGGGGGACGTGGCGGTCTTCCGTCGCACGGCCGGGCACACCAACGGCAACACCCTCGACCGCGAGGGCCGGCTGATCACCTGCGAGCAGGGCAACCGGCGGGTCACCCGAACCGAGCACGACGGCACCATCACGGTGCTGGCCGACCGCTGGCAGGGCAAGCGGCTCAACAGCCCCAACGACGCGACCGTGCGCTCCGACGGCTCGATCTGGTTCTCCGACCCCGACTTCGGCATCACCAGCGACTACGAGGGATATCGCGCCGAGAGCGAGATCGGCGCCAACAACGTCTACCGCATCGACCCCGCCACCGGCGAGGTCCGCCTGGTGGCGGACTGCTTCGGCGCGCCGAACGGCCTGGTCTTCTCCCCCGACGAGCGCCGGCTCTTCGTCTCCGACACCCGCGCCGGCAAGATCTGGGTCTTCGACGTACGCGAGGACGGCACCCTCTCCGAGGAGCAGGTCTTCGCCGAGGCCGGAGCCCGCGAGGGCGCCCGCTTCGACAACATCCGCTTCGACGACGGCGGCCGCCTCTGGGTCGCCGCGATGAACGACGGTGTGCACTGCTACGACCCCGACGGCACCCTCATCGGCCGACTGAACGTCCCCGAGGCGGTCGCCAACATCTCCTGGGGCGGCGCCAAGCGCAACCGCCTCTTCATCACCGCGGAGACCAGCCTCTACTCCGTCGTCATGGGCGTCACCGGCACCCATCCGACCGGACCGGGGTGGCAGCCCTGGCGGTAGCCGGCACGCGCTAGCTGGGGCCGGCGCGCCGGTGCGTCTCCGGCATCCGCAGCACGACCACCAGCCCCGACGCGGCCGTGACCGCCGCCACCGCCCAGACCGCACCTCGCACACCCCACAGGTCGGCGAGGACTCCGGCCATCAGGGCCCCGACCGCGAACCCGAGATCGCGCCAGAGCCGGTAGACCCCGACGGCCCGGGCACGCCAGGAGGGATGCGCGACGTCGCCGATGACCGCGAGGAGCGTCGGGTAGACCATGGCCGTGCCGACGCCCAGCAGCACGGCCGCGAGCAGCCACCACCCGGCCGAGCCGACCGCCGCGACCAGTCCCAGGGCCACGCTTTGGAGGAGCATCCCGCCGACGATCAGCGGCTTGCGACCCCAGCGGTCCGAGAGGGCGCCGGTCGCGAGCTGGCCGATGCCCCACACCGCCGGATAGGCCGCCACGAGCAGGCCGACGTGGCCGATGTCGAGGCCGACCGAAGCGAACAGCACCGCGAACAGACCCCAGGCGAGACCGTCGTTGAGATTGTTGACCAGCCCTGCCTGGCTGGCCGAGGACAGGGCGGGGTCGCGCAGCGACGTACGGACGAACACCTCGCGGTCGCTCACCCGGCTCGCGGGACCTTCCGCCTGGACGGCCTCGTGGTCGGCGTGCCCACGGGTCTCGCGCACCAGCAGTGTCGAGAGTCCGAGCCCGAGCGCGGCGTACGCGATGCCGACCAGGAACGGCTCGGGACGCAGCCCGGCCTCAGCGGCGATCCTGCCCGTCAACAGTGCGGTGACCGCGACCGCGAGGTAGCCGGCGGACTCGTTGATGCCCAGTGCGAGGCCGCGCCGACGGGGGCCGACGAGGTCGATCTTCATGATCACGGTGGTGGACCAGGTGAGGCCCTGGCTGATGCCGAGCAGCACGTTCGCGGCCACGACCATCCACCAGTCCGTCGCCCAGATCAGCAGGAGCGGCACCGGCAGCGCGACCACCCATCCCGCGACGAGGACCGGCTTACGGCCGTGGCGCTCGGACCAGATGCCGGCGAGGTAGTTGGTCGCGGCCTTCGCCAGCCCGAAGGCGAGGATGTAGGTGAGTGCCGCGGTGTAGGAGGAGAGTCCGAACACGTACTCGGCCAGGAGCGGGAGGACCGTACGTTCCTGGCCGAGCATCCCGCCGACGAGCGCGTTGACGACGACGAGCAGCGAGAACTGCGCCACGTTGGCACGCAGTCCGAGCAGGGGCGCGGTGCCGAGGTCGTGGCTCACTCGGCGGCCTCCAGGACGACGGACTCGGGGCCGCCGTTCAGCACGGTCAGCCGGGTGAACCCGTGGCGCTGCAGGATGCTCGCCGCGCTCATCGCGCGCTCGCCGTGCCCACACATGACGAGCGTGGGCACATCGGCGAGACCGGGCGCCGCGTTCTCGAGGGAGCCGAGCTCCAGATGAAGAGCTCCGGGAACGTGCCCGGCCTCGTACTCGCGCCCCTGCCGCACGTCGATCACCCGCTTCTCGCCCGCCGTGGCCACGTCGGTCATCGGGAGCGACGCGATCGGGAGTCCCGCTTCTTCCCAGGCCGCCAGGCCGCCGGAGATCTCACCGGTGAGGTTCTCGTAGCCGATCTTCAGCGCCTGCCAGAGGATCTCGTCGGGGTCCTGGTCCTCGTCCCGCAGCACGATGATCGGCCGGTCGTGCGGTGCGACCCACCCCAGCCAGCTCGCGAAGGCGCCCCGCAGCGGGATCGACAACGCATCCCGGGGATGCGCAGCGGCGAACGCCGCAATCGGGCGTACGTCGACGAGGACGACACCATGCCGCTGCCCTTCCGCCGCGACCTGCGCAGGAATCGCCTCGAGCACGGGGCGCGCACCGACGACGGCTGGCCCGCGGCGGTTGCGCTCCCCCAGGCGCCGGAAGTAGGTCGGGTAGGTGCCGTGGGAGTCGAGCAGCGCTCGCACGAATCCTTCCTCGTCGAGGTCGAGCAAGGCATTGGTGGCCCGTTCCTTCCCGATGGTGCTGGTCGAGGTGGCCGTCGCTGCGGTCGAGCAGAACGAGCCCCCGCCATGGGTCGGCCACAGCGCCGTGTCGTCGCCGAGGGCGGCGATGCGACGTACGGAACGGAACTGCGCCCTGGCCAGGCTCTCCGTGCGGGCGGGGTCGACCAGGTCGACGCGGGCCGCAGAGCCCACGATCAGGGAGCCACCGCTGAACACGCCGAGCGCCCGATCACCGTCGAGCAGGGCGAAGGACAGGTGCTCGTCGGTGTGTCCCGGCGTGGCGAGGGCCCGCAGGACCAGCCCGCCGTTCAAGGCGATCTCCTGCTCGTCCTCGAGCGCGGTGTGCTCGAACGTGCGTCCGCCGGCCTTCGAGGCGAGCACCTGCGCTCCCTCGTCGGCGGCGAGCTGGACGGCTCCGGAGAGGAAGTCGGCGTGCAGGTGGGTGTCGGCGGCGTGGGTGACCCGCAGCCCACGCCGGTCGGCCTCGGCGCGCAGCGCCCGGAGGTCCCGACTGGCATCGACGGCGAGTGCGGCGCCTTCGCCGAGGTCCACCAGATAGGCGTTGTTGCCGAGCCCGCGATCAGGCACGGCAGTCACCAGGTCATGGATCATGACCGACCTCCTGAATGGACGCTCCGTCGTCGATCATCTCTCTGCGGCGCGCCGCGCGCCACGAGGACGGCGGAGACCTCGCACCGACCCATCAGGTTGTTCACGGCTCCACCGGCTTGCGGGCCAGCAGCGAGATGCTCTTGACGCCGTACGTCTTCGTGGCTCCCCGGGCCCCGGCCGACAGGAAGCCGTAGCGGTTGCGGCGCATCACCTCGACCGCGAGCCCCGCCTTCTCGATCGCGGCGACGTAGTCGTCGACCTGGGCGGCGCCACCGATGCACGCCGCCCAGAGATCGGCGTTGCACACGATGCCGTCCGCGAGGGGCAGGTCGGTCACGATGTCGGCCAGCGCCAGCCGCCCTCCCGGCCGGAGCACCCGGGCGGCCTCGGCGAAGACCACGGCCTTGTCGGGGCAGAGGTTGATCACGCCGTTGGAGATCACGCAGTCGACCGAGGCGTCGTCCACCGGAAGGTCGTTGAGCCGCCCTTCCCGGAACTCCACGGTCGCGGCGTCATCGGCGTCACCGGCGGCGAGTCGACGTGCCTTGGCCAACTGCTCGCGGGTGAAGTCCACACCGATCACGTGTCCGGTCGCCCCGACCAGCGTCGCGGCGTAGAAGACGTCCATGCCGGAGCCGCTGCCGAGGTCGAGGAGAGTCTCGCCGGGTCGCGGGTCGGCGAAGTCGAAGAAGTGTCCGACGCCGGCGAAGGACGCCACTGCGTCGGCGGGCACGAGGTCGAGCCTGGCCGGGTCGTAACCGACGGACTCGGCCAGGCCTCGTCCGAGCTCGAAGTGGAAACCCGCGTCGGGATGCAGCGCGACCTCCCGGTACATCTGCTGGACCTTCGCCTCCAGCTCTTCGGTGTCGACGGCCATGTCGATCACCTCCTATTCAAGATGCTTCTTGAATAGATGGAACGCCTGCAGCCTTGTCTTGTCAAGAAAAGTCTTGAATACTTGTCGACGCACGGCGACCGGCGTGCGCCGAACAAGGAGGCGATCGTGGGCGACCGCAAGGCCAAGGACGCGCTCTACGACACGCTCGCCGAAGCAGCCAAGGCCCTCGCCAACGGGCGTCGCGCCGAGCTCGTCGACGTCCTGGCCCAGGGCGAGCGCCCGGTCGAGGACCTGGCCGGCGAGATCGGGCAGTCCATCGCCAACACCTCACAACACCTGCAACGACTGCTGCGAGCCGGGCTCGTGACCTCACGACGCGACGGCAACCGGATCTTCTATTCCCTCGCCGGCCCCACCGTCCTCACGCTGTGGCAGACCCTGCGCGAGACCGCCGCCCAGCACGTCGAGGAGCTCGACCGCGTCGCGGGCGCCTATCTCGGCAACCGCGACGAGCTCAGCACGATCACCCGCGACGAGCTGCGCAAGCGCCTTCGCGCGGGCGACGTGGTCGTCCTCGACGTCCGCCCTCGCCCCGAGTACGACGCCGGCCACATCCGCGGCGCCCTCTCCATCCCGAACGCCGAGCTCCGCAGCCGCCTGGCCGAGCTGCCCGACGGCACCACCGTGGTGGCCTACTGCCGAGGGCCCTACTGCGTCTACGCCGACGACGCCGTCCGGACTCTTCGGTCCGCCGGGCGCGACGCCGTCAGGCTGGAGGACGGCTATCCGGAGTGGGCCGCCTCGCGTCTCCCCGTCTCAGCCCACCGGACCTGATCAGGAGCGCGGCAGCACACCCACGAGCGACGCGGCGAGCGAGGCCCGGAGGGCGTCGCGCAGGTTCAGGTGGAGCACGCCGAGCTCGGGCTCGTCCTCATAGGCGGCCAGGAGGCTGGGTGGCGGCGGGTCGTACGCCGCCAGCCCACCTGCCGAGATCATGCCCATCATGCAGAAGGTCTGAGCGCCGTCGCCGACCTCGGGCAGGTGGCGGCGGACGAGCCCGACCATGGCCTCGAGCTTCGCGTGGGACGAGCGCTTGTGACGCTTGACGACCTCGACGGAGACGTTGTGCTCGAGCACGCCACCCTGCGCGCCGAAGAGGTCGCACAGCACCGGCCGCTCCGACAAGGACCGACTGAGGACCTCGGCGAGCTGGCCGGCGCGCACCTCCGGTGAGGCGTCCGCATCGATGCCGGCGGCGAGCTCGTCCGTCAGCTCGTCGAGCCAGCCGCCCAGGAAGTCGTCGAGCAGCTCGAGCAGCACCGCCTCGCGCGACTCGAAGTAGCGCAGCACGTTCGACTTGGCCAGACCCACCCGGCGACTGAGCTCGTTGAGGCTCAGCTCGGCCACCGGCATCTCGTCGAGCATCGCCGCGGCGGTGTCGAGGATCGCCCGGCGGCGGATCTCCCGCTGCTCGTCGCTTCGCGCCCGTTGGAACGTCATCGCCCCAGACTAACTTAAAGACCGCCGGTCCCTTGACATTAGACCAGCGGTCTCTTAAGTTCGTGGGCATAACAGACCGATGGTTCCTTAGGAGTGCACGATGAGCGAGACCTGGACCGAGCAGCACATCCCCGACCAGCGTGGCCGCGTGGCGGTCGTGACCGGCGCCAACACCGGCCTCGGCTTCGAGACGGCGCGCATGCTCGCCGAGCACGGCGCCCAGGTGGTGATGGCCGTACGCGACGTCGAGAAGGGCAAGCAGGCAGCGGCACGCATCGACGGCGACGTCACCGTTCAGGTCCTCGACCTGGCCTCCCTGGAGTCGATCCGGTCCGCGGCGGCCGATCTGCGCGCCGCCCACCCGCGGATCGACCTGCTGATCAACAACGCCGGCGTGATGTACACGCCGAAGCAGACCACCGCCGATGGCTTCGAGCTGCAGTTCGGCACCAACCACCTCGGCCACTTCGCCCTCACCGGCCTGCTCCTGGACCGGCTTCTTCCCGTCCCCGGCTCGCGGATCGTCACCGTCAGCAGCATCGGCCACCGCATCCGGGCCGACATCCACTTCGACGACCTGCAGTGGGAGCGGTCCTACAGCCGCGTCGCGGCGTACGGCCAGGCCAAGCTCGCCAACCTGATGTTCACCTACGAGCTCCAGCGCCGGCTCGCCGCTCACGGCACCACCGTTGCCGTCGCCGCGCACCCCGGCGGCTCCAACACCGAGCTCGCCCGCAACTCCCCCGCCGCGCTGCGGGTGCCCTTCGCCGTGGTCGGGCCGCTGCTCGCCCAGTCGGCCGCGATGGGTGCTCTGCCCACCCTGCGCGCCGCCACCGACCCCGCCGTCCTCGGCGGTCAGTACTACGGCCCCAACGGCCTCGGCGAGACCCGTGGCTACCCGAAGCTGGTCACCTCCAGCCCGGCCTCCTACGACCTCTCGACCCAGCAGCGGCTGTGGACCGTGTCCGAAGAGCTCACCGGCGTACGCTTCCCGCTGGACGACTGAGCCGGGTCACTCGGGGCCGATCGAGTCGGACGCCTCGATCGGCGGTAGGTGCCGCACCGACACCGAACCCGCGTACCCCTCCACGAAGCCGACCACCACGTCGTACTCCTCCCCCGCGGTCGAACGCAGGGTGAGCGTCCAAGAGTTGTCGGACGGGTGGTGCTCCTCGGCGCGGAGCGAGAGGGCGTCCGGGTCTTGGGCGTACGCCGTCGCGGCCGCGCCCCGGGCGCGGTGGACCGCCGCCGTCCGCGAGGTCGGCGTCCGCTCCGGCCTGCCGACCAGCTCCATCACGTCACGGAAGGCGTCGGTCACTCCGTCGTACGAAGCCTCCGAGAGGACCGTGGTCCGAGGCCCGGTGTCCACCAGCAGCCCGATCTCGAGAGCGCCCGGGCTGGCACCCCAGCTGGTGTGCCATCGGTGCTGGTGCAGCGAGTAGTGCCGCCGCGCGTCGGCCCCCGCGTACAGGACCGGCTCCAGTGCGGCGAGGACCCTCCGCTCGTCGAGGACATCCTCGCCGCCCCCACCGTCCGGCTCCGGGACCGACAGGTCAAGCAGGTAGTGCCGATCCACCGGCGCCTCCGGGCTGGCTCGATAGCCGACCTGGACCCGCACCGAGTCCACCCGGCCGAGCGTCAGCAGCGAACGCGAACCATCGACCGCACGGCTAGTCATTCCTCCAGAGTTCTCCTGACCCTCGCTCGGGTCAAGCGCGTCAGCGCCCGGACCGTGCGCCGAGCGCGTCGCGAAGCTGCTTCGAGGCCGACCGCGGCGTGGCGCCCGCCTGCCAGATGGCGAGCAGGAGGTCCGCCCGCGGCCGGCCCGGCTCGGTCCAGCTCGGTCCGAGTCCTGCCTGGTGGAGGGCGATGATCAGGTCGTCGTCGGCCGCTGTCCGCGCTTCTTCCCAGGCCCGGGCGTACGCCTCGTCGACCCGGTTCAAGGTCGCCTCGGTCTCCACGATCGGAGGCGACATGACGACCTCGGTCGGGTTCTCCGCTCGGCGGCGCAGGAACGCGATGAGGAAGTAGACGAGGGCACCGGCCCAGCTGAAGACCAGCACCATCATGATGTCGAGGACGTCCAGCCCGACGAACCGTCCCCGGGCGGCGATGCTGCGACCGATCAGGACGAGCGCGACAATCGTCGGCACCCACCACAGCGCCATGAGCACGAGGAGCTCGGCGATCCACATCGCCTCGAACTGGCCATCCATCGCAGCTCCACTTCGTCAGCCGAGACCTCGGCCGAGAGTAGCCGCGGTTGGTCAGCTGTCGACGACGAATGCGGCAAACGGTCCCAGCGCCCCAGAGCCGTCAGGACTCAGGACCGGAGAGGGCTTCCTTCAGCCATACGTTCCGTCGCTCCAACAGCGTCGTCATGTACCGCGTCAGCACGAGGACGTTCACCAACCGCCCGACGGCCCCCGCAGGCGCCTCGAACTCCACGACATCCGTCATCGACGTGCCACCGGCGGCCGGCTCGAACCGGTGCTCGTGCCACCACCGCCGGAACGGCCCCGACCGCTGCTCGTCCACGAACCGGTGTGGAGCGTCGTACTCGCTGATCACCGAGGTCATCGTGACCGGCAGTCCGAAGTGACGGGCCTTCCAGGTCACCGTGTCTCCCAGACGCATCACCCCGGACGTGACGCCGGCGACGGCGCGCTCCCCCGAGTCCGACATCGACGACCGATGCGCGTCCACGGACAGGCTCAGCTCGAAGCACTGCTCCGGGGTCGCCGGGATCTGCGTCGTGAGCTCGATGCGTGGCACCCGGTGATCCTAGGCGCCCGAGACTGCACCCGGACCTGGATCAGTCGAGGCCTTCGACGATGCGGAAGTCGCGCTCGACACCGTCCGAGAGGGCCGCCAGCGCCTCCTGGTAGGCGGCGCTCTCGTGCGTCGCGACGGCCTGCTCGAAGCTGTCGAACTCGATCAGCACGGTGCGCTCGGCGATCCCGGCCTCGTGCGCCACGACCCGACTGCCGCGGGTGAGGACCCGACCGCCGCCCGCCTCGACGGCCGCCGGGGCGAGCTTGCCGTAGGCAGCCAGCTTCTCGGGGTCCGAGATGGTGCGGTAGACGCTGACCCAGTAGCCCTTGGGCATGGAACCTCCAGTGTTGGCGTGAGTGCGGGGACGACCGATGTCGGCCGTCGCTCAGACGTTGAAGCGGAACTCCACCACGTCGCCGTCGGCCATGACGTAGTCCTTGCCCTCCATACGGACCTTGCCGAGGTCACGGGCCTTGGCGACGGAGCCGGCGGCGATGAGGTCGTCGTAGGAGACGATCTCGGCCTTGATGAAGCCCTTCTGGAAGTCGGTGTGGATGACACCGGCGGCCTCGGGGGCGGTGGCGCCCTTGGGGATCTCCCACGCGCGGACCTCCTTGGGGCCGGCGGTGAGGTAGGTCTGCAGGCCGAGGGTGTCGAAGCCGACCCGGGCGAGGACGTCCAGGCCGGGCTCCTCGACGCCGGCGTCGGCCAGGAACTCGCGGGCCTCGTCCTCGTCGAGCTCGACGAGCTCGGACTCGAACTTCGCGTCCAGGAAGATGGCCTCGGCGGGGGCGACCAGCTCCCGCATCGAGTCCTTCAAGGACTCGTCGGCGAGCTCGTCGGAGTCGCAGTTGAAGACGAAGATGTAGGGCTTCGCGGTGAGCAGCATCAGGTCGCGGATCAGGGCGCGGTCGATCTTCGTGGCGATGATCGGGGTGCCGGCCTCGAGGGCCTCCTTGGCCTCGACCACGGCGGCCAGGTTGGCCTTCAGGTCAGGCTGCTTGCGCGACTCCTTCTCCAGCCGCGGGATCGCCTTCTCGACCGTCTCCAGGTCGGCGAGGATCAGCTCGGTCTGGATGGTGGAGATGTCGTTGGCGGGCTCGACCTTGCCGTCGACGTGGGTCACGTCGTCGTCGCGGAAGACCCGGGTGACCTGGCAGATCGCGTCGGACTCACGGATGTGGGAGAGGAACTTGTTGCCCAGGCCCTCACCCTGCGAGGCGCCGCGCACGATGCCGGCGATGTCGACGAACTGCACCGTGGCCGGCAGCAGCTTCTGGGACCCGTAGATCTTCGCCAGCTCGGCCAGGCGCTCGTCGGGGACTCCGACGACGCCGACGTTGGGCTCGATGGTGGCGAAGGGGTAGTTCGCCGCGAGTACGTCGTTCTTGGTCAGAGCGTTGAAGAGGGTCGACTTGCCCGCGTTGGGAAGTCCCACGATGCCGATGGTGAGTGCCACGATCGACAATCCTAGAGTCGTACGCCGCCTTCCCCCGAAACCGCGGACGGCACCCCAGGGCAAGGGGCACACTGTGGTTGCGTGAGCGAGCTTCCCGGCACCAGCCTTCCGACCGGCTTCCGCTTCGGCGCCAGCACCGCCGCCTATCAGATCGAGGGGGCGGCCGCCGAGGACGGCCGAGGCCCCTCGGTGTGGGACACCTTCTGCGCCGAGCCCGGACGGATCGTCGACGACAGCAGCGGCGAGGTGGCCTGCGACCACTATCACCGGCTCGACGAGGACCTGGAGCTGATGGCGCGGCTCGGGCTGGATGCGTACCGCTTCTCGATCTCCTGGTCGCGCGTCCTGCCGACCGGCTCGGGCGACATCAACCAGAAGGGCCTCGACTTCTACGACCGCCTCGTCGACGGGCTGCTCGAGCGCGGCATCGCGCCGATGGCGACGCTGTTCCACTGGGACACCCCGCAGGTGCTGCAGGATGCCCACGGCGGCTGGCTGAGCCGGAAGACGGCGCAGCGGTTCGGAGAGTACGCAGCGGTGATGGGCGAGCGCCTCGCCGATCGCGTCGCCCACTGGTGCCCGGTGAACGAGCCGAACGTGGTGACCGTCCTCGGCCACGCGCTGGGCATGCACGCCCCTGGCGAGGCGCTGGTCTTCGACGCGCTGCCGGCCGGCCACCATCTGCTGCTCGGCCACGGGCTGGCGGTGCAGGCGCTGCGCGCCGCGGGCGCCACGAGCATCGGCACCGCGACCAACCACATGCCGGTCTGGCCCGCGACCGACTCCGAGGGGGACGTCGCGACCGCGGGGCTGCTGGACACGCTGTGGAACCACTCCTTCGCCGACCCGGTGCTGCTGGGCAGCTACCCCGAGGATCTCGCCGCGCTCTTCCCGGTCCAGGACGGCGACCTCGAGGTGATCAGCACGCCGGTCGACTTCTACGGGCTCAACTACTACAACCCCACGGCGGCAGCGGCCGCCCCGGCAGGATCCGCCAACCCGATCGAGCAGCCGCCGATCACCGGCTACCCGACCACCGACTTCGGCTGGCCGGTCGTCCCCGACGGGCTCCACGAGCTGCTCACCTCGCTGCACCAGCGCTACCCGGAGCACCCGCCGTTCGTGATCACCGAGAACGGCGCCTCCTACAACACCGCTCCCGGTGACGGCGACGCCGACCGGATCGCCTACCTCGACCTGCACCTGCGCCAGGTCGAGCGCGCGGTCGCCGACGGCATCGACGTCGCCGGCTACTACTGCTGGTCGCTGATGGACAACTTCGAGTGGGCCGAGGGCTACACCCAGCGGTTCGGGCTGGTGCACGTCGACTACGACACCCTCGTGCGCACGCCGCGCGACTCCTTCGACTGGTACGCCTCCGTAATCGCCGACCACAAATCCAGACGGTAAAGGGAGCCGACCCAATAGGCTCGCGCCGTGACTGCCGACGCACCACAGCGACTGCGCGAACCCGCCCATCAGGTCTCCGAGCGAGCACCCGCCTACTGGCGCACCGCGGAGGCGATCGGGGCCGTGATCTGGCTGGTCCTGGCCATCGGTGCGGCCGTGGCGGCCCTCTTGGTGCCGGACGGCTTCTGGACCTGGATCCTCTGGCTGGCCGCGCTGGTCTTCGTCCTGGCACCGGTGCCCGGGCTGACCTTCGTGCCGTCGATCCGGTTCCGGATCCACCGG
This sequence comes from Nocardioides luteus, assembly GCF_000960475.2. Classification (GTDB taxonomy): domain Bacteria; phylum Actinomycetota; class Actinomycetes; order Propionibacteriales; family Nocardioidaceae; genus Nocardioides; species Nocardioides luteus_A. Next base: position 45,991 of record NZ_JZDQ02000017.1, read on the forward strand.
TGGGAGGTGACCGACATCGCCGTCCACGTACGCCACGGATGGATCACCGTCGTCGACGAGATCGTGCCGCTCTCCCGGGTGCAGACGGTCGACTCGACCCAAGGGCCACTGATGCGGCAGTTCGGGCTGCGTACGGTCAAGGTCTCCACCGCCTCCTCGGCCGGCATCGTCGAGATCGCCTGCCTCGACGAAGCGCTCGCGCTCGAGGTGGTCGCGAAGCTGGTCGCCATCACCGCCGCGACGCCCGAGGACGCGACGTGAGCACACCCGAGGTCCCCGAGGTCCCCCGGATCCCGGACGCGGACTGGCAGCGGCTGGCCGGCTGGACCGCGATCGTCAGCCCGCTCTCGACGCTGCGCCAGGCGATCATCCCGGCCGCGGTCGGTGCCTTCGGCGCCGGGCAGGCGAACGTGCTCATCGGTCTGCTCGTCGCGCTCGGCATCGCGGCCGTCGCGGCCCTGGCCGGCCTGGTCCCCTGGCTGACCACGACCTACCGGGTGACCCCGACCCACCTGGAGGTACGCAAGGGGCTGCTCAACCGCACCACCCTGACCGCGCGCCTCGACCGGGTGCGCAGCGTCGACCTCAGCTCGACGCTCATCCACCGTGCGCTCGGGGTCACCAAGGTCAACGTCGGCACCGGTGTCGACGAGGGCCAGATCACCCTCGACTCACTGACCAAGGACGCGGCCGCGCGGCTGCGGCGCGAGCTGCTCCACGCGGCGCCCTCGACGCCCGCCGCCTCCGGGGAGACCGCCGCCGCGACCTCGGTCGAGGAAGCGCCGCCGGCAGCCGGTGAGGTCGTCGCCAGGCTCGACTGGTCCTGGATCAAGTACGCCCCGCTCAACCTCAAGAACCTCGCGATCGCGCTCGGCGGTCTGGCCGCCTTCTTCGGCGCCTTCTCCGACGTCATCCCGTGGGAGCGGCTGATCGGGATCCGGGTCGACGACGGCGAGATCAACGGACGCCCGATCGACTCGCTGCTGCACATGCTGGTCCTCGCCATCCCGCTCGCGCTGATCGCCGCGGCCGTGGTGTGGGCGGTCGGCTCGTGCGTGGGCTACGCGGTGCGCTGGTGGGACCTCCAGGTCGTGCGCGAGCAGGGCCGCGAAGGCACCACCCTGCGGCGTAGCTTCGGCCTGACCAGCACCCGGGCCACGACGGTGGAAGAGGCGAAGGTACGCGGCGCCACCTCCACCGTCGGCCCGCTGATCGGCCTGGCCGGCGGTGCCGACCTCAACCTCCTCACGACCGGCCTCGACGACAACTCTCCCGCGGTCCTGCCGACGGCGCCCGAGTCGGTCGTGTCGGCCGTCGGCACCGACATCCTCGGCGAGGACGCGTTCTCGGCGGCGCTCACCGGCCACGGCCCGAAGCCCCGCCGGCGCTACTGGTTCCGCGCGGCCGTGGCCACCCTGGTCTGGACGCTGGTCGCGCTCGTCCCGACCGTGCTGATCGGCGTCTTCGGCGACGCCTGGCTCTGGTGGATCCCGGTCGTGGTGATGGTGGTCGCCCTCGTCATCGGCCTGGTCGGCGCCGAGCTTCGCCACCGCCACCTCGGCCACACCCTCACCGACCGCTACCTGGTGGTCCGCTCCGGCTCCTACACCGCCGTACGCACCGCCCTGCAGACCGACGGCGTCATCGGCTGGCGGGTCCGGCAGACCTTCTTCGACCGCCGGATCGGCCTGGCCCAGGTCATCGCGATGACCGCGGCCGGACAGGAGTACGTCGCCATCCCCGACGTGCCGCTCGAGACCGCCGTCGCGCTCGCGGCAGCGGCCACGCCGCGTACGGTCTCGGGGTTCGTCGAATAACCCGTTTCCCACCGGCCGGCTTCGGAGGATGATCCGCCCATGACGATCCAGATCCGCCATCTCACCTTCGACAGCGCCGAACCCCGCAGGCTCGCCGAGTTCTGGTCGGCGGTGACCGGCTGGCACCTCTTCTACGACGAGGACCCCGAGGTGATCGTCGCCCGGAGCTTCCCGTCGAAGGAGCTGATGTTCCTCTTCGTCCCGGTGCCCGAGGCGAAGACGGCGAAGAACCGGGTCCACATCGACATCAAGCCCGAGGACACCACCCGCGACGAGCTGGTCGAGCGCGCGCTCTCGCTCGGCGCCACCGTCTTCGGCGACCACCGCAAGGAGGACGGGTCCGGCTTCGTCGCGCTCCGCGACCCCGAGGGCAACGAGTTCTGCATCGAGCGCGGCGAGCACGAGATGGCGCCGAGCGGCCCGATGACGATCGGGCTCACCATCTGACGGTCAGCGGCTGAGCACGCCGACCCGTCCACCCGCGCCGGCGGCCCAGCAGGTGCCGTCGGCGCAGTCGACGGTGTGGAAGCGGGTCTGGGCGGCGCCGAACGGCTTCCAGGAGCGGCCGTTGTCGTGGCTGACGTCGCTGCCGTCGGGGCCGACGGCGATCGCGGTGCGACCGCCGACCCACGCCACCGCCTCGCGGTATCCACCCAGGTCGGAGGCGGAGTTGGTCCAGGTGCGGCCGCCGTCGGTGGAGTAGGCAGCGCGGTCCACCCCGTCGTCCTCGAGGCCGAAGTCGCCGCCGACCGCGATCCCCTGGCGAGGGTTGCGGAAGCCGAGCCCGAAGACCCCGGCGGCCTCGCCGGTCGCGATGGTGGAGTCGGCCGAGGACCAGGAGCGGCCGCCGTCATGGGTGGCGTAGATCTTCGCCGCGGCACCGCCGCCGCCGATCCAGGCGTCGTGGGCGCCCGCGGTGACCAGGCAGGTCCCGCTGGCCGAGTAGCCGTACTCGCCCGGTGCCTCGAGGCCCTGCGTGTCCGCGATCTGCCAGGTGTCGCCGCCGTCGGCGGTGGTGATGATCCGCCACTCGCCGCCGACCGGGTCGCTCATCGCGATGCCCCGCCTGCCGCCGGGCCAGAAGTCGAGGCAGTTATAGAACGAGGTCGGCTCCGCGGAGCGGAACGTCTCGGTCCAGGTCGCGCCACCGTCGACGGTCTTGTAGATCCGGCTCGCCTCGCCCTCGCCGATGGAGAGCACCACCGCCTCGCTCGCCGAGCGCGCCTCGACGTCACGGAAGAGCAGCCCCTCGGATCCGGGAGGCGAGACCTCGTCCCAGGTGTCGCCACCGTCCGTCGTACGGAACACTCCCCCGCCGTCGCCGCCGACCCACGCGGTCTCCGCGTCGACCGCATCGAGCGCCCGGAATCCCTGGGTCGTGTCGACGTTCACCGACGTCCAGTCGTACGCACCCCCTGGCGGCACAGCCTCCGCCGCCGGCGCGAGGGTGAGGGTGGTGAGGGCGAGAGTGGCCGCCGCTGCGGCTCCGACAACGATGCGCACGAAGGTTCACCCTGGCCCTGCGGAGTCGTTCTGTCCACCGATCCAGAAAATTCGTCCGCCGAATCGGTAGTTGTGGCAGGCGAATCTGTAGACGTGGGCGACGAAAGTCGAGTTTCGTCCGCCACAACGACCGATTCGGCGTGTCCGCTTGCGTGGAGTCGCCAATTTTCTTCCGTGACCCGTTGGTAGCCCCTAAAGTGAATCGCCGTGCCGCACAGCAGCGGTGCAGACGGGGAGGTTGTCATGAGCGGAACGACACTGACCAGACGTGGAAGGCTGGCGGCTGCGGGACTCGCCGCCGCGGTGGCGGTTGCGATGCCGTACGCAGCAACCCACGCCGCCGAACCGGACCGCCCCACGGCGACCGCCGGGCAGTCCGACGCCGACATGGCCTCCGCCCAGCACCGCCAGATCGTCTCGCTGATGCGTCACATGTCGCTCCAGCAGAAGGTCGGCCAGCTCTTCGTGATCGAGGTCTACGGGCGCGACGCCACCAACGTCAGCGACACCGCGAAGGCCGGCAACCAGAAGCTCTACGGCGTGGACACCCCGGCGCAGGCGATCGCGAAGTACCAGCCCGGTGGCGTCATCTACTTCACCACCCGCGGGCCCGACAACATCGGTGACCCCGCCCAGGTGGCGACGCTCTCCAACGGTCTCCAGAACGCCGCGCTGCAGCAGCGGCCCAAGATCCCGCTCAACATCGCCGTCGACCAGGAGGGCGGCGCCCTGGTGGCCCGCTTCGGGCCGGCCAGCGGCGCGACCCAGATGCCGGGCCAGATGGCGCTGGGCGCCGACGGCTCGACCGCCGACGCGGCCCGGTCCGCCGAGGTGATCGGCACCGAGCTGGCCGCGGTCGGGGTCACCCAGGACTACGCGCCCGTCGCCGACGTCAACCTCAACCCCAACAACCCGGTCATCGGCATCCGCAGCGCCGGAGCCGACTCCGCCGCGGTCGCCGACATCGTCGCCGCCGAGGTCGGTGGCTTCGACGCGGGCGGCCTCTCCTCGATCGCCAAGCACTTCCCCGGACACGGCGACACCGGCACCGACAGCCACTACGGCCTGCCCGAGGTGACCCACAGCCGCGAGCAGCTCGAGCAGATCGACCTGCCGCCGTTCGAGGCCGCTATCGACGCCGGGATCGACGCGATCATGACCGCCCACGTGACCGTGCCCGCGATCGACCCGAGCGGCGAGCCGGCCACCATGTCGGAGCCGATCCTCACCGGCCTGCTCCGCGAGGAGCTCGGCTTCGACGGCCTGATCGTGACCGACGCCCTCGACATGCAGGGCGCGAGCGCAACCTATCCGCCCGACGTCGCTCCGGTCGAGGCGTTCCTCGCCGGCGCGGACCAGCTGCTCATCCCGCCGAAGATGGACACGGCGTACGCCGCGGTCCTCGGTGCCGTGAAGGACGGCCGGATCTCGCGACAGCGGCTCGACGAGTCGGTCTACCGGATCCTGAGGCACAAGCTGGACAACGACATCTTCGAGAGCCCGTACGTCGACCCGACCGCCGCACCGGCCGTCTTCAGCAACCCCGTGCACAAGGCCGACGCCCAGGCGATCTCCGACCGCACCACCACGCTGGTGAAGAACGACGACGGCCTGCTGCCGCTGACGCCCGGGCCGAAGAACGTCCTGGTCGCGGGCTGGGGTGTCGACACGACCGCAGGCATCGCGGCCGGGTTGCAGAAACGCGGAGCGACGACCCAGGTGCTGCAGTCGGGCACCACGCCGACCGACGCGCAGATCGACGCCGCTGTCCAGGCCGCCCAGGGCAAGGATCTGGTGGTCGTGCCGACCAACAACGCCTGGCAGATCAACCCGGCGACGGGCGAGCCGACCCCGGCGGCCGTCGCCCAGACCAAGCTGGTCAAGGCCCTGCTCGCCACCGACACCCCGGTGATCGTGGCCGCGATGCGCAACCCCTACGACATCAAGTCCTTCCCGGACGCGACGACGGTTCTCGACACCTATGGCTACACCTCCCACCAGCTCGAGTCGCTGGTGCGGGTGCTCTACGGCGAGGTCAACCCGAGCGGCAGGCTCCCGGTGGAGATCCCGGGCCTCTTCCCGCTCGGGCACGGGCTGACGTACTGACGGAGAGAGTTGTGAAGCCGAGAGTGGCCTATGGGTCACTCTCGGCTTCACAACCTCTGGGCTAGGGGGCCGGCCAGATCACCTTGTCGTCGTCGCCCACCACGGCCTCGGCGAAGGACGTGTCGAACCAGGAGGCGGCCTGCTCGGGGGTGACCTTCTGCCCTGCGTACTTCGTCACGACCTCGGCCAGCGCGGCGACGTTGTCGGGGTCGACCGAGCCGAACCTGCCCGGGAGCGGGTTGTCGGCGGCGACCTCGACCTCGGTGCGCCAGATCGCGGTCTCGTGCTTCTCGTCGGACTCGGCGCCGGCCAGGTCGTGCTGGTAGCCGATGCACTCCTCGACGTGCTCGTCGGCGGCACAGTAGGCGTAGGCCTTGAAGACGGCGCGCAGGAAGTCCTGGACCGCGGTGGGGTGCTTCTGGGCCCAGGCGGGGTTGACCGAGTAGGCGCCGAGGGAACCGGGCACCTTGAAGTCGGTCGGCTCCCAGACGGTGACCTTCTCGCCGGCGTCCTCGAGCTGGTTGGGTTCGTTGGAGACGAAGCCGACCAGCGCGTCGACCTGGCCGCGGGGCAGGATGCCGGGGTCGTAGCCGACCTTGACCTGCTTCACCTTCGACATGTCCACCCCGGCCTCGGCCAGCATCGCCTGCACACCGACCGGCACCCAACCCTTGTGGCCGAGGGTCTTGCCCTCGAGCTGCTTCAGGTCGGTGATCGAGGTGCCGGTCATCAGCACGTCGAGACCCGCGTTGGAGTAGGACGAGACGCCGAGAACCTTCAGGCCGCTGGCGTTGGAGGTCATGATGTCCTGCTCCGAGAGCGGTCCGACCTGGACCTTCCCGGCGGCGATCAGCTTGGCGTTCTGGGAGACGTCGCCCGAGCCCGGCTGGAGCTCGACGTCGAGACAGAGATCGTCGAAGTAGCCGAGCCGGTCCGCGGCGATGGCCTCCATGATCGAGGCTGACGCCTGCCAGTAGTAGCCCGACATGTAGGTGATCTTGCCGGCCTTCTCGTTCTCCTTGCAGCGCTCGGCGGAGACCGCGCTCCCCTTCTCACCAGCGGAGTCGGAGCCCTGGGAGGACCCGCAGGCGGACAGGGCACCCAGCAGGACGACCGCCGACGTGAGGGCAGCGGCGATCGGACGTACGCGAGACATCAAGGGCTCCTTCGAGTCAGGTCAGGACTGGTGCCAGTGGAGCACTCGCCGTTCGGCGAGGGTCACGACCCAGAACAGCAGCGATCCGAGCGCCGCGAGGACGAAGATCGCTGCCCACACCGTAGCCAGTCTGTTCTGCGAGCTGGCCACCTGTATCACGCTGCCGAGCCCGGCGGCCGAGCCCGCGGCGGAGAGCTCCGCGACGACGGCGCCGATCATCGACAGCGGGAAGACGATCCGCAGGGACGCGAAGACGTAGGGCAGCGAGGCCGGGACCCGCAGGTGCCGCAGCACCTCCAGCCGGCTCGCGGCCACCGTGCGGTAGACCTGAAGCACCGGCGCCGGCACCGCCCGGAGCCCGGTCGCCACGTTGATCAGGATCGGAAAGAAGCAGACCAGCGCGGTCAGCACGACCTTCGGGCCCATCCCGAACCCGAGCGCGACCACGAGCAGCGGCGCGATCGCCACCAGCGGCGTCACCGAGAGCACCACGGCCACCGGCATCACCGCCCGCCGCACCACCCCTATCTCGCTCACCACGACGGCGAGCGCGAAGGCGGCGACGAAGCCGATCCCGAGCCCCACCAGCGCCTCGCGCAGCGTGACCAGGGTGTTCGTCAGGAAGTAGCCGGGGTCGTCGGTCAGCACGCCGCCGATGTCGCCCAGCGGGGCGAACAGGTAGGGCATCCGCCGCGCGCCCAGCTCCCACCCGAACCCGAGCACGACGAGGAGGAGGACGAACGGAAGCCAGTACGCCGGCCGGAGCATCCGGGCGCGGTGACGGAGACGTCGCGCGCCGGCTGTCCCGGCGGCCGTCTCGGCGGCCGGAGCGACCACCTCACCGAGCACCTCCCTCACCGGACGACCCCGCTGTGGCTGAAGGCGTCCCGCAGGCTCTCGCGGAGGGCGAGCTCGTAGGCGTGGAACTCCGGCGAGGTGATGATCTCCTGGTGCCGCGGGCGCGGCAGGTCGATGTCGATCACGTCGGTGATCCGGCCCGGTCGCGGAGCCATCACCACGACCTTGTCCGAGAGCCTGACGGCCTCCGAGATCGAGTGGGTGACGAAGACGACCGTCGCCCGGGTCTGCTCCCACAGCTCCAGCAGCTGCTCCTGGAGCGCCTCGCGGGTGAACTCGTCGAGCGCACCGAACGGCTCGTCGAGCAGGAGCACGTCGGGGCGCAGCCCGAAGGCGCGTACGATCGCGGTCCTCTGCTTCATGCCGCCGGACAGCTCGGCGGGGAGCTTGTGGAGCGACTCCCCCAGGCCGACCTCGCGCAGCATCGCCTCGAGGTCGGGGCGGCCGCGGTCGTCCTCGCCTCGTGAGCGCCGGCGGGCGGCCCCACGCCGGTTGACCTTGTGGGGCAGCGTCACGTTGCCGAGCACGCTCAGCCAGGGCAGCAGCGCGGGGCTCTGCGGCACGAAGCCGAAGGCCTTCGCCTCGGCGGCCTCCTTCGGGGTCAGGCCGCACACGGTGATCGTGCCCGCGTCCGGCTTCTCCTGGCCGCTGATCAGCCGCAACAGGGTCGACTTGCCGCAGCCCGAGGGTCCGATGATGCTCACGAACGTACCGGGCTCGATGGTCAGCTCGATGTCGTCGAGGGCGGTCAGCTCGGAGAGGTCGGCCTGCTCATAGAGACGACGGACCCCGTGCATCTCGATCGTCGCGCTGCCCACGCCTCAAACGTTAGTCCACGACGGCTTCTCGATAGTCTGACGGGCGTGCGTATCGCCACCTGGAACATCAACTCCATCCGCTCCCGCATCGACCGCGTCGAGGCCTTCGTCGAGCGACACTCGATCGACGTGCTCGCCCTGCAGGAGACCAAGGCCAAGCCCGACCAGATCCCGACGATGGGCCTGGAGGCCCGCGGCTACGAGGTCGCCTCGGTGGGCTATGACCAGTGGAACGGCGTCGCGCTGATCTCCCGCGTCGGTCTGTCCGACATCCAGATCGGGTTCGAGGGGATGCCGTCGTTCAAGGACGTCGCGGAGGCGCGGGCGCTGACCGCGACCTGCGGTGGCGTACGCGTCACCTCGGTCTACGTCCCGAACGGCCGCAAGCCCGACGACCCGCACTACGCCTACAAGCTGGAGTGGCTCGCCGCCCTGCAGAAGGCCGCGACCGCCTGGTACGACGGCCCCTCGGCGATGGTCGGCGACTGGAACGTCTGCCCCTACGACGAAGACTGCTTCGACCCCAAGCAGTTCGTCGGCAAGACCCACCTCACCCCTGCCGAGCGCGACGCCTTCTTCGCCATCGAGAAGGACTTCAAGGACGTCGTACGCCCCTTCGTGCCCGGCCCCGAGGCCTACACCTACTTCGACTACTACCGGCAGCGCTTCGAGCGCAACCGCGGCCTGCGCATCGACTTCGTCCTCGGCTCGCCGTCGTTCGCGTCGCGGGTCACCGGGGCCTTCGTCGATCTCGACGAGCGCAACCCCGCGATCGGCACGGGTTCGCCCTCCGACCACGCTCCGGTGATCGTCGACCTGGCCGACTAGGGCCGCCTACTTCGGTGGCTTGGGCGGCAGCGACTCGGCGGTGGCGAGGCCGCGGCTGACCCAGTCGGCGAGCGCATCGCCGCGCAGCAGGTCGGCGGCGACGTTGACGTAGCCGGACATCGTCCGGGCACCCATGACCATCGGCTCGGCGCCCGCCGCGATGGCGGCCTCGTAGGCCGACCTGCCGGTGCGTACGAGCAGGTCGTCGGCGCCGACCGCGCAGGCCATGTTGCCGTTCACCATGAACGCCAGCCCACCGAACATCTTCACCTCGGTGGCCCCGGCAGGCATCAGGTCACGGACACGTGCGGCGAGCTCGGCGTCGTAAGCCATGTCTCCATGCAACCACGTTCAGCCGCGCTGAGCCCATCGAACAAAAGTGTCGGTGGTCCCTGGGAGGATCGCAGGTATGGAGATCTGGATCCTTGTGCTCGGGCTGGCGATCGGTCTCGTCCTGGGTGCGCTCCTCGGCGTGCTCTGGGTGCGGGCGCGGAGCGTGGAGACGGTCGCGGCCGGGATGGTGGACCAGGCCGAGGTGATGCAGGGGCTCGACCGGCTCAGCGACCAGATGCAGCATCTCGACCGCGAGCGGGCGCGCTGGCAGGGACAGTTCGAGACCGAGGTCGGGCGGCTGCAGACCGAGACCCGGTCGCTGTCGACAGCGCTGCGCAAGCCTCAGGTCAGGGGCCGCTGGGGCGAGATGCACCTGCGCCGCGCGGTCGAGCTGGCCGGCCTGGTGGACAAGTGCGACTTCTCCGAGCAGGTCCACCTCGAGGACGGACGGCTGCGCCCCGACCTGGTGGTGCACCTGTCCGGCAACAAGGAGCTGGTCGTCGACTCCAAGGTCCCGCTCGACGCCTATCTCGACGCCGCGGCCGCGGACAACGAGGACGACTACCGCGCCCACCTGCGCCGACACACCGCCCAGCTGCGTACGCATGTGGACCAGCTGGCCTCGAAGGCCTACTGGCGCTTCCTGGAGGAGTCCCCGGAGTTCGTCGTGCTCTTCGTTCCGGCCGAGTCGTTCCTCTCGGCGGCGCTGGAGACGGAGCCCGGCCTGATCGAGTACGCCGCGGAGCGCCGGGTCGTGCTGGCCTCGCCGACCACGCTGATCGCGCTGCTGCGCACGGTCGCCCACGGGTGGTCCCACGAGGCGCTCGCCGAGCAGGCCCGGGAGATCCACCGGCTCGGCCGTGATCTGCACCAGCGCCTCTCCACGATGTCCGCCCATCTGGACGGGATCGGGCGCTCGCTCAACACGGCCGTGACACGCTACAACCAGGCGATCGGATCCCTCGACAACCGGGTCCTGGTGGCCGCCCGTCGTTTCAATGAATTATCGGTAACCGACGACGATCTCGAGACGCCTCGTCCCGTCGAGATCCGCGCTGTGGAGCGGCTCAGCAGCGTGCGGGAAGATGATCGGCGCGCCGCCGAGAATGACGGTGTGCCGGGCCCTACCGTGGGTTCTGATACACAGGCTGCATACGAGAGATCGTGACCCCATGAGTCAGCGCACCATCTGGGAGGAAGGACGCGAGTCCGGCCGCCACGTCGTCGCGCTCGGATCCGCCACCTCGCTGACCGTGACCTTCGTCGATCTGCTCATCGACGACAGGATCGGCCTGCTCTTCGACCTCACCTTCGTGGTGATCGCGCTGACGCTTGCGCTCATCGTCCGGCCCAGCGACTTCTTCGTGGTCGGCGTGCTGCCACCGCTGATCATGCTCGGCATCTTCATCCTGCTCGCCGCGACCCAGCCCGGGTCGATCGCCGATGCCGACGACGGTTTCGTCCAAGCCGTGTTCAGCGGTCTGGGCCATCATGCGATCAGCCTCTTCATCGGCTACGCCGGCTGTCTGGGCAGCCTGGCGATGCGCCGCCGGGTCCTCAGGCAGCGCATCGAGCAGAGCGACGAGGTCGAGCACGAGAGCGCGCTCGCCTCCTGAGCGAAAGGTCCTGAGCTCCTCAGTCCAGGGCCAGGAAGCCGGACACGTCGCCGGCACCCTCACGGATGATCTCGGGCTGACCGTCGGACCAGTCGATGACCGTGGTCGGCTCGGCCGGGGTCTCACCGGCCTCGATGACGATGTCGACCTGGTGGTCGAGCGCCTCCTTGACGTTCCAGCCGAAGACCTCCGGCTCGGTCTCGCCGGGCAGGATCAGCGTGGAGGAGAGCAGCGGCTCGCCGAGCTCCTCGAGCAGCGCCTGCACGACCGCATGCTCGGGGATGCGTACGCCGACGGTCTTCTTCTTCGGGTGCATCAGCCGCCGCGGCACCTCAGGGGTCGCCGGAAGGATGAACGTGTAGGGCCCCGGGGTCGCGTGCTTGATCGCCCGGAACGCGCTGTTGTCGACGTGGACCATCGTGCCGAGCTGCGCGAAGTCCTTGCAGATCAGCGTGAAGTGGTGGCGGTCGTCGAGACCGCGGATCCGCAGGATCCGGTCGCGTCCGTCCTTGTTGCCGATCCGCGAGCCGAGCGCGTAGCCGGAGTCGGTCGGGTACGCGATCAGCTGGTCGTCACGCAGGGCATCGACGACCTGGCTGATCAGACGGGGCTGCGGGTTGTCAGGGTGTACGTCGAGAAATCGGGCCACCCCTCGACCCTAACGCCCCCGGGCAGGCAGGGATCAACCCCTTGCCGAAGCCGCCTTCAGATCCTTGCGCAGCTCCTTGGGGAGCGCGAAGATCAGCGACTCCTCGGCGCTCTTGTGCGCCAGGGCGTCGGGGAAGCCTCGCTCCTTGAGGAACTCGACGACACCCTCGACCAGCTTCTCCGGGACGCTGGCTCCGGAGGTGACCGAGACGCTGCGTACGCCATCGAGCCAGGACTCGTCGATCTCGCTGGCGTCGTCGACGCGGTAGGCGGCCTTGGCGCCGGCCTCGAGCGCGACCTCGACCAGACGGACCGAGTTGGAGGAGTTGCCGGAGCCCACCACGATGACCAGGTCGCTGGCCGCGCCGATCTCCTTAACCGCCAGCTGACGATTCTGGGTGGCGTAGCAGATGTCGTCGCTGGGCGGGTCGAGCAGCTCGGGGAACTTCTCTCGGAGCGCGGCGACGGTCTCCATGGTCTCGTCGACCGAGAGCGTGGTCTGGGAGAGCCAGACGACCTTGGAGGGGTCGGGAACCTCGACACCCGGTACGTCATCGGGCCCCTCGACGAGCGTGGTCGCCTCCGGCGCCTCGCCCATGGTGCCCTCGACCTCCTCGTGACCGGCGTGGCCGATCAGCAGGATGCTGTAGCCCTCGCGCGCGAACCGCTTGGCCTCCAGGTGGACCTTGGTGACCAGCGGGCAGGTCGCGTCGATGGTCTTCAGCTCGCGCACGGCGGCGTCGGCGTGGACCGCCGGGGAGACGCCGTGGGCGGAGAAGACGACGGTCGCACCGGAAGGCACCTCGTCGAGCTCGTTGACGAAGACCGCGCCGCGGTTGCGGAGGTCGTCGACGACGTGCTTGTTGTGCACGATCTCCTTGCGCACGTAGACCGGCGCGCCGTAGAGGTCCAGCGCCTGCTCCACCGTGATCACGGCCCGGTCCACCCCGGCGCAGTAACCGCGCGGCTCCGCGAGGAGGACAGCCTTCTCGTCGTCGGAGATCAGGCGTGGGGTGCCGAGGTCGATGCTCATGGGATCAGTCTAGAGATCCCTCCTGAAACCCGCCGAGTCGGCGCATCCTGACCGAGTTTCTCGCCGAGTCGGCTCGTCATGACGCGCCGACTCGGCGGGGATCTGGGTCAGGATGAGCCGACTCGGCGGCACTAGGGTTGGCGGCATGGCCCTGGACACCTCCCCCGAGTCGCCCGCTCCGGTGCGGCAGATCGCGAACGCGATCGGCAACTGGATCGACCGGCTCGGTGCGGTCTGGGTGGAGGGGCAGGTGGCGCAGCTGAGCCGGCGGCCGGGGATGCAGACGGTCTTCCTGACCCTGCGCGACTCGGTGGCCGACATCTCGGTGCCGGTGACGTGCACGCGGTTCCTGCTCGACAGCCTCAACCCGCCGCTGGTCGAGGGCGCCTCGGTGATCATCCACGCCAAGCCGTCCTACTACGCCAACCGCGGCACCCTGTCGCTCCAGGCCCGCGACATCCGGCCGGTCGGGCTCGGCGAGCTGCTCGCCCGGCTCGAGCAGCGCCGCCAGCTCCTCGCCGCCGAGGGACTCTTCGCGGCCGAGCTCAAGCGGCCGCTCCCCTTCCTGCCGACCAAGGTCGGGCTGGTCACCGCGGCCAACTCCGCGGCCGAGCGCGACGTGCTCGAGAACGCGCGGCGACGGTGGCCGCAGGTGCAGTTCGAGGTGGCGTACGCCGCGATGCAGGGCTCGCGCAGCGCCGCCGACGTCGTCGAGAAGCTGCAGCGGCTCGACCGCGACCCCGAGGTGGACGTCATCGTCGTCGCCCGCGGCGGCGGCTCCGTCGAGGACCTGCTGCCCTTCTCCGACGAGCACCTGATCCGCGCGGTGCACGCGGCCCGCACCCCGATCGTCTCCGCCATCGGCCACGAGCCCGACTCACCGCTGCTGGACCTCGCCGCTGACGTACGTGCCTCGACGCCGACCGACGCCGCCAAGCTCGTCGTACCCGACGTGGTCGAGGAGCAGCGGATCGTCGCGACCGGTCGCGACCGCCTCCGCGGCGGGATCGCCGCGCTGATCCACCGCGAGCAGACGCTCCTGGACGCCCTGCGCTCGCGTCCGGTGCTGGCCGACCCACGCTCGCTGATCGACGCCCGGCGCGACGAGGTCACCTCGCTGCGCGACCGTGCCCGCCGCACCGTCGGGCACGCCCTCGACCGGGCCGCCGACGACATCGGCCACCACCGCGCCCGCGCCCGCGCCCTCTCGCCTCTGGAGACGCTGAGGCGGGGGTACGCCGTCGCCCAGGATGCCGACGGACACGTACTCACCAGCGTCGCCGACACCGCCGAGGGCGCCGCCGTCAGCATCCGCCTCGCCGACGGCCGCCTGGCCGCCACCATCACCTCGACCGAGAAGGACCCAACCGATGACTGACCGCGACACCGACAAGGACCTGTCCTACGAGCAGGCGCGCGAGGAGCTGGTCGAGGTCGTCCGCAAGCTCGAGGCCGGCGGCATCACCCTCGAGGAGTCCCTGGCCCTGTGGGAGCGCGGCGAGAAGCTCGCCACCCTGTGCCAGGAGTGGCTCGACGGCGCCCGCAAGAAGATCGACGCCGCCATCGCCGACGACTGACCGCCGAGCCGTCAGCTGCGTCGGCCGAGCCGTCGCGTACGTCAGCCGAGCCGTCGCCCCGGCCGGTCGAGCCGTCGCGTACGTCGGCCGAGGCGTCACCCCGTCGGTCGAGGCGTCGCGTACGTCGGTCGAGGCGTCACTCTCGCTGGCCGAGTTGTCACGAGGGTGCCACCTCGCCCGACCTACCTGACGTCTCGCCCGACCTACCTGACGCCTCGCCCGACGGGGGTGACTTCTCGCTACTTCAGCGGCTCGGTGGTGAGGAGCGCGAGGTAGTCGCGGACGTCGCCGTCCTTGGGACCCCAGAGCATGAGGGTCTGGCCGTCGACCTCGGTGGAGTAGCCGGTGTCGCCGTCGGAGTCGGACCACTCGGTCCAGGTGGTGGCGACATCGGTCGGGATGTCGACCTGGTCGCCCTTCTTGGCCTGGGGGTCGACGTTCTTCTGGGCCAGCGCCTGCGCGGAGCGGGTGGAGAACTCCAGGCCGACGTAGGAGGTCTCGCCCTTGACGAACGACATGGTCCAGGCCGGCTCCTCACCGCCCTTGTAGGAGGGGTCGGTGTTGGCGTACCAGCCCGAGGGCAGCTCGCGGGGGTAGACGACGTCGAGATCGGCGACCTGGGCGCTGCGTACGGCCTCGGCCCAGTCGGCCTTGTAGGTCTGGTTGGCACCGCTGACCTCGCGCTCGAGGTTGCCGCGCCACTGCACGACGAGCACGATCGGGACGACCAGGACGAGCAGGAAGATCATCGATCCGATGAGAGCACCGAACGTACGCGGATAGCTGCGCGCCGGGGTCTCCGGCTGCTCGCTCGTCGACTCACTCGACGGCTGGGCCGGCTGCTGCTGATCGGTCTCGCTCACGTCCTCCATGGTCCCACTCGGGCGATGTTCGCTCGAATCGTGGTCTCGACAAGCTCGAGCACCGGGGCCACGTGTTCCGCAGATGAGGAGACTTTCCGCGCAATCGCTCCGCAGATGCGATACTCCTCCGGTGACCTCGTACCGTATCGCCGAAGCCGCCGAGCTCCTCGGCGTCAGCGACGACACCGTGCGCCGCTGGGTCGACGCGGGGCGGATCGAGGCGAGCACCGAGAACGGCCGTGCGGTCATCGACGGCATCGTCCTGGCCGCCCTGGCCTCGGAGCTGGCCGACGCCCCCAACCCGGACCGGACGAAGGCGGTCAGCGCCCGCAACCGGATGCTCGGGATCGTCACCAAGACCACCCTGGACACCGTGATGGCCCAGGTGGAGATGGTCTGCGGCCCCTATCGGATCGTCTCGCTGATGAGTGCCGAGGCTGCCGTCGAGCTCGGGCTCGAGCCCGGCGTCAGTGCCGTGGCGTCGATCAAGTCAACCAACGTCGTAGTGGAGCGCCCATGATCACGAGGACCAGTATCTCCGCCGTCGTCGCCGTGACCGCCCTGCTCGCGCTCGCCGGATGCGGGAGCTCGAGCGAGGGGACGGAGAAGCGGGAGCTGACCGTCTTCGCGGCCGCCTCGCTGACCGACACGTTCACGGAGCTGGCCGAGCAGTTCGAGAAGGAACATCCCGGCGTGAAGGTGACGACCAGCTTCGGCGGCTCCTCGGACCTGGTCGCCCAGATCGAGGACGGCGCCCCGGCGGACGTCTTCGCCTCGGCCGACACCAAGAACATGGACAAGCTCGGCGACCTGGCCACCGACCCTCAGGACTTCGCCTCCAACACGCTCGAGATCGCCACACCTCCAGGCAACCCGGCCGAGATCGGCGGCTTCCAGGATCTGGCCAAGGCCGGCACCAAGGTCGTCGTCTGCGCGGCCGAGGTCCCCTGCGGCAGCGCGACCGCCGAGATGGAGAAGAAGACCGGCGTCGACATCGAGCCGGTCAGCGAGGAGCAGTCGGTCAGCGACGTACTCGCCAAGGTCACCTCCGGTGACGCCGACGCCGGGCTCGTGTACGTCACCGACGTGACCGCCGCCGGCGGCACCGTGACGGGCGTCGAGTTCGCGGAGTCCGACGAGGTCGTGAACACCTACCCGATCAGCGCCCTCGACGGCGCCGACGACGCCGACCTCGCCCAGGAGTTCGTCGACCTGGTGCGCAGCGAGTCCGGGCAGAAGGTGCTCAGCGATGCCGGCTTCGGCCAGCCCTGATCTTCTCGGGAGGTCCGGACGGACGGACCGGCAGCGGGGGGCCGGTCCGTCCGTCGGGATGCCACGCTGGTTGTGGCTCCCGGCGGGCCTGGCGGCGGCGTTCATCATCGTCCCGCTCGCCGCGATCATCCTCCGCGTCGACCTGGCGAGCTTCCCGGCGCTGATCACCTCGCCCTCCGCGCTGGAGGCGCTCTGGCTCAGTCTGCGCACCGCCGGGGCCAGCACACTGCTGTGCATCGTCCTCGGCGTACCTCTCTCCACCGTCCTGGCCCGCACCGGCTTCCGCGGCCAGGGACTGGTGCGCTCGCTGGTGCTCCTCCCGCTCGTGCTGCCGCCGGTGGTCAGCGGCCTGGCGCTGCTCTACACGTTCGGCCGCCGCGGGCTGCTGGGGCAGTCGCTGGACCTGGTCGGCATCCAGATCCCGTTCACCACCCTCGCCGTGGTCATGGCGCAGACGTTCGTGGCGCTGCCGTTCCTGGTGATCAGCCTCGAGGGTGCGCTGCGCACCAGCGGCACGCGCTACGAGGCGGTCGCGGCCACGCTCGGCGCCCGCCCGACCACCGTCTACCGCCGCGTCACCCTCCCCCTCGTGGCGCCCGGCCTGCTCTCCGGCTCCGTCCTCGCCTTCGCCCGCTGCCTGGGCGAGTTCGGCGCCACGATCACCTTCGCCGGCAACCTCCCCGGCGTCACCAGCACGATGCCGCTGCAGGTCTACCTGCTCCGCGTCGACGACCCCGACGCGGCGGTCGCGCTCTCGCTGGTGCTGGTGGTCGTCGCGGTCGCCGTGATCGGCTTCGCCCGGCACGGGAGGGCCCTATGAGCTCGCTCCACGTCCGCGCGGTGATCGCCCAGCGCGGCATCGACGTCACCCTCGACGTGGCCGCCGGCGAGACCGTCGCGCTCACCGGCCCCAACGGCGCCGGCAAGTCGAGCATCCTCGGCGTGATCGCCGGCCTCCTTCGCCCCGACGAAGGAGAGGTACGCCTCGGCGACCGCATCGTCGACACCACTCCCCCGCACGCCCGCGGGGTCGCTCTCCTCGCCCAGGACCCGCTCCTCTTCCCGCACCTGTCGGTGCTCGCCAACGTCGCCTTCCCTCCGCGGGCGAGAGGCGTACGCCGCCACCAGGCCAACGAGCTCGCCCTCCGCCACCTCACCGAGGTCGGCGCCGAGACGCTCGCCGGGCGCAAGCCGTCCCACATCTCCGGCGGCCAGGCCCAGCGGGTGGCGGTGGCCCGGGCACTCGCCGCCGACCCCGAGCTGCTCCTGCTCGACGAGCCGATGGCCTCGCTCGACGTCGACGTACGCCCCGCCCTGCGGCAGACGCTGCGCACCGCCCTCGAGGACAGGACCGCCATCATCGTCACCCACGACGCCGCCGACGCCCGCGCGCTCGCCGATCGGGTGGTGGTGATCGAGCACGGTCACGTCGTCGAGGACGGCCCGACCGAACGGGTGCTGAACGAACCGCAAACACCGTTCGCCGTCAGGCTCGTCTCTGGATCGATCAAGTGACGCGGCGGGCGCTACCCCGCGCCCGGCCGATAGATTGAACCCTATGAACGACACCCAGCCGCTCGGCGTCGCCCCCACCGCCCCTGACCGCAACCTGGCCCTGGAGCTGGTGCGCGTGACCGAGGCAGCAGCGATGGCCGCCGCCCGCTGGGTCGGCCGTGGCGACAAGAACGGCGCCGACGGTGTCGCGGTCAACGCGATGCGCACGATGATCTCCACGGTCGCCATGAACGGCACCGTCGTGATCGGCGAGGGCGAGAAGGACAACGCCCCGATGCTCTTCAACGGCGAGCAGGTCGGCGACGGCACCGGACCCGAGTGCGACGTCGCGGTCGACCCGATCGACGGCACCACCCTGACCGCCAAGGGCATGAGCAACGCCGTCGCGGTGATGGCGGTCGCCCCGCGCGGCAGCATGTACGACCCCAGCGCCGTCTTCTACATGGAGAAGCTGGTCACCGGCCCGGAGGCCGCCGACGTCGTCGACATCCGTCTGCCGGTCGCCGAGAACATCGCCGCCGTGGCCAAGGCGAAGGCCACCACGACCTCCGACATCACCGTGATCGTGCTCGACCGCCCGCGCCACGACAAGCTGGTCGAGGAGATCCGCGAGACCGGCGCCCGGATCAAGTTCATCGTCGACGGTGACGTCGCCGGCGCGATCTCGGCCGCGCGTGCCGGCTCCGGCGCCGACCTGCTGATGGGCATCGGCGGCACCCCGGAGGGCATCGTCGCCGCCTGCGCGATGAAGGCCCTGGGCGGCACCATCCAGGGCCGGCTGTGGCCCAAGGACGACGAGGAGCGCCAGCGCGCCCTCGACGCCGGCCACAACCTCGACCCCGACTTCGTGCTCCACACCAACGACCTGGTCACCGGCGACGACTGCTTCTTCGTCGCCACCGGCATCACGGACGGTGACCTGATGCGGGGCGTGCAGTACCTCCCCCACGGCGCCGTCGTCACCGACTCGCTGGTCATGCGCAGCCGCTCGGGCACGATCCGCAAGGTCACCTCCGAGCACCAGCTCGCCAAGCTCAAGGCCTACAGCGCGATCGACTTCTGAGCCGGTGACCCCGCGACGACGTCGCCGGGTCACAGCGCGAAGAGATCGAGCGAGCGCAGCGGGTGAGCTTGCGAACCCGCGAAGCGGGTCGAGATCTACGCGTCCCGAAGCATTGCGCCGGACCAGATGCGCGGCAAGGACCTCCCGGTCCTTGCGGCGCTTCTCGTTGCGCTCGTAGTCCTCCCGAGCGACCGCCCGCGGTGCCGTTTTGTTGCTATCTTGTGGTGCGACACGAGCATTGATGAGCGTCTCAGGTGTATGTCGTTCCGGGAGGCATCGACGTGACGGACCCATTCTTCGCTGCGCTGCGGGCACGCCGCCCGGACGTCGACCTCGTGATCCTGCCGCCGGCGGACCCTCCCGAGCCCTCCCCCGAGGCGACGGCTGACGAGCTGAGCCGGTCGGCGGAAGCGGTGGACGCGACCGTCGCAGCCATCGCCGCCCGCCTCCCGGAGCCGACCGGAGACGGCCCCAGGTGGGAGACGTACGACCACGACAACGTACGCCGCTGGGCCCAGCTCGAGGCGCGCACGACCGACGGCGGCACGACCCTGGAGGGCCTCGACCAGGCGTTCCGGGACGCGAGGTGGCGCTCCAGCCTCGCGGTGAAGGCGTTCCACCGATGGACCGCTTCGCAGCCCGAGGTCCAGATCGTCGGCACCTGGTCCGCGAGCCATCACGCTCTCGTGGTGACCGTGACCGGCCGGGTCCTCCATCCCGCGCCGGGCGCGCGGGAGGTGTTGACATGACGCTGCACGTCGAACCGGCCAAGGTCCGGTCCACGGCCGCCGCCTGGGACACGGAGAACCTCCATCTCACCGCCGCGGCGAAGCAGATCAAGGCGGTCGGCACCGGTGGCTTCACGCCGACCGTGGCGAGTCTGGTCGGACGGTTCGTCGAGGCGTGGGAGGCGATCGCCACCAGGTCCGCGAGCGCCTCCGAGTCCCAGGCCGACGGGCTGCGGAGCACGGCGATCGACATCCTCCAGACCGACGCGAAGACCGACATCAACGCATCCTTGGCGCTGAGCAGCATCAAGGAGATCCGGTGACCATCACCATCTCCCTGCCGCCGACACCGAACGAGACACCTGAGTTCGACGCCGACGGGGAGAAGGTCCAGGACGCCGGGACCACCCTGCGCACCTCCTCGTCGATCTTCGACGACCACGGCTCGTTCGTCGGCGGGAAGGCCAAGGACTCCGGCCTCCTCGACGGCCAGGCGGCCGCCGCGTACGTCCAGGCGCTGAGCCCCATCGGCAGGCACGCGGACGCCTGCTCGCTGGCGCTGCGCGCCGCGGCCAACGCCGTCCTGGGCCATGGCGACGAGCTGGTCGATCTCGCGAAGCGTCATCAACAGCTCCGGAGCGACCGGGAGCACCTGGCCCGCGAGGCCGCCGCGCTCGCCTCCCGGGCGAATCCGCTGCCCACCGACGAGGCCGAGCTCCAGCGCCTCAAGGCGGACTGCGACCGCTGCACCAGCCAGATCGAGGCGTACGAGTCCGACCTGGTGAGGTGGACCGAGGACCTCAAGGCCAGCGAGGACAAGGTCACCGCCGCGCTCCGCGGCGCGATGACGGAGACACAGATCGACCAGACGTACGCCGGGGTCGCCGACCCCGCGGACGCCGCCAGGGACTCGATGCCGTCGGGCAAGGACCCCAAGGCGGTCAAGGCGTGGTGGGACGGGCTCACCGAGGAACAGCGCGCTGCCCTGATCGCTGCCGACCCCGAGATCGTGGGCAACACCGACGGCATCCCGGCGGCCGACCGCAGCGCGGCGAACACCGTCTCGCTCGACCGTGACCTCGCCGAGCTCGGCGCCATCCCCGAGGACCAGCGCACCGACGACGAGCAGACCCGCTACGACAACGCGAAGGCCGCGGACGTCGCGCGTGACAAGATCGAGAGATCCAAGGACCCGATGACGAACGAGCACTACGAGGCCCAGGTCTACATCTATGACCCGATGGCGTTCGGCGGCGACGGACGGGTCGCGATGGCGGTCGGCGACCTCGACACGGCGCGCAACGTGTCGGTCAGCGTGCCGGGCCTGACCACCGACATGGAGTCGGCCCAGTCGAATGCCGAGAACGTGATCAATCTCCATCAGGCAGCGTCCTTCGAGGGCGGCACCAGCACCGCCACCATGTTCTGGATCGGCTACGACGCACCCAGCGGAGCCGACTCGGCCGGCGTCGCGACCGAGGGCATGGCCGCCGCCGGCGGAGAGCGGCTCGCCGACACCCTCGACGGGCTCAACGCCATGCGTTCCGACGACTTCCACCTGACCGCCATCGGCCACAGCTACGGGTCCACCACCGTCGCCCATGCCATGACCGACCACCACCCCGGTGCCGACGACGTCGTCCTGCTGGGCAGTCCTGGCGCCGGCGACGACGCCGACTCCGCCGACGACCTCGGTGTCGGCTCGGGACATGTCTTCGTCGGTACGAACAGCGAGGACCTCGTCGGCCGACTGGGGCAGACCGGATGGGTCAGTCCTGCGGCCATCGGTGCGGGTGTGCTCACCGGTCCCCTAGGCGGGGTCGTCGCCCAGATGGCCGGCGCCGGCCTCGGCCACAACCCGGCGGAGGACGACTTCGGTGCCGTACGCTTCCAGGCCGAGAGCACCAGCAGAGGGTCGATCCCCAACATCGACGACCACGTCAAGTACTACGACCACGACACGGAGTCACTCGCCAACATGGCCCACATCGTCAACGGCCAGTACGACGACGTCGTACGCGCCGGGCAGGTGCATGACCCGTGGTACCGCGGTCCGGTCGACCCCGAGAGCGACCGCACCCCGACCAGCCCCGACACGGACGGCTCATGACCGCCCGGATCCTGGCCGCGACGGCTGCGGCACTGACGATCATGCTCGCCGGAGGATGTGGTGGAGTGAGCGACCAGACCTACACCGAACTGGAGCACCAGCGAGACGACGTGCTCGCGTGGGCACGTGAGCTGTCGGCCGTCGCCTCCACGACACTTGCCACGTCCCCGGAGGACGCGACGGAGGCCTACGACGGCGTGGCCCAGAAGGGGACCTCGGACAACTACAAGTCGTACAAGTACGACGTCCAGGCAGACTTCGTCACGGAGCACCAGGAGCCGCTCGACGCGCTGCACGACGAGCTCGAGGAGTTCAGTCCGACGTTCAGCAGCAACTCGCTGCGGCTCTCGCACGGCGATCTGACGGCGTTCTTCCAGATCTATCCGAAAGGTCCCGGAAAGGTCGGCATGTTCGTCGAGGGGCCTGCGATCGAGATCGACCAGGAAGACATGAGCGACTGGGACGGCTTCGTCGTCGGCGAACCGGTCGACCTGGCCTGACCCGGTAAAGTCGATACATGACCACCGCCGCCGAGCCGACCGAGTCCACCGCCTTCCTCCCCGGAGGAGTAGAGATCGCGTACGACACGTTCGGCGACCCCAGCGCTGACCCGCTGCTGCTGATCATGGGGCTGGGCGGCCCGATGACCTGGTGGGACGTCCAGCTGTGCGAGCAGCTGGCCGCGGCCGGGTTCTACGTGGTCCGCTACGACAACCGCGACGTCGGCCACTCCTCGCCCCACCCGAGCGACGAGCGGATCACGCTGGCGCGGCTGGCCCGCGCGTTCGTGGGGCTGCCGACCACGTCGCCGTACGCGCTGACCGATCTCGCCGACGACGCGGCCGCGCTGCTGACCCATCTCGACATCGACTCCGCGCACGTATGGGGTGT
This sequence comes from Nocardioides luteus, assembly GCF_000960475.2. GTDB lineage: Bacteria > Actinomycetota > Actinomycetes > Propionibacteriales > Nocardioidaceae > Nocardioides > Nocardioides luteus_A. Next base: position 68,726 of record NZ_JZDQ02000017.1, read on the forward strand.
GTCGATGGGCGGGATGATCGCCCAGACCCTGGCCATCCGGCACCCGGACCGGGTGCGCTCGGTCTGCTCGACGATGTCCACGACCGGCCGTCGCGGTGTCGGCTTCCAGCACCCGACCCTGCTACCCGCGCTGGTCATCAAGAAGCCCGGTCTGGAGGGCTACATCGAGCGTCAGATCAAGGGCGGCATCCAGATCGGCTCGCCCGCCTACCCCGAGCCCGAGGACGAGGTACGCCGGCGCGCGATCGACACCTGGAACCGCGGCGTCAGCGGGCCGGCCGTGGCCCGGCAGATGCTCGCCATCCTCACCCAGCCCGACCGCACCGAGGACCTCGGCCGGATCAAGGTCCCGTTCAGCGTGATCCACGGCCTGGCCGACAAGATGGTCCACGTCTCCGGTGGCCGTGCGACGGCTGCGGCCGTCCCCGGCTCCGAGATCACCCTGATCAAGGGCATGGGCCACGACCTGCCCCGGCAGCTGTGGCCCGCCTTCATCAAGGTCGTCCGCCGCACCGCCGACCGCGCCGTCACCGCCTAGGACGATGCGCACCACGGTCCCCGAGGACGAGTCGGGGTCGCTGCTCGCGAGGGCGCTCGCGGACGTCGCCGAGCCGATCGAGGACGAGGCGGTGACCGCGAAGCTCCTCGACGCCGCCGCGGAGCAGTTCCGCCGCATCGGGATCAGGCGCACCACCATGGAGGAGGTCGCCAAGCGGGCGGGGGTCGCCCGGATCACCGTCTACCGGCGCTTCGCCAACAAGGAGGCGCTGGTCGAGCAGGTCGTACGCCGCGAGTTCCGCCGCTACTTCGAGCAGTTCGTGCTCGACATCGCCGATGCCGCCGACGCGGCCGAGCGCGTCGAGATCGGCTTCGCCAGCGCGATGCGGGCGATCCGCGGCAACCCGCTGATCGGTGGCCTCCTCGCCGTCGAGACCGACTCGCTGGTGCACTCGATCGTCGGCGACGGCGGCCGCACCGTGGCCACGATCGCGCGCTTCGTCGCGGGCCAGCTGCGGCGCGAGCAGCGGGCCGGCAACGTACCCGAGGAGGTCGAGGTCGACCTCGTCGCCGAGCTGATGGTCCGCACCTCGACCTCGTTCCTGGTCACCCCGAGCGAGGTCGTCGACATCGACGACGAGGCCCAGCTGCGTGCCCTCGCCCGGCTGTTCCTGGTGCCGCTGATCAGCCCCGGCAGCCGCCCGAAATAACCTCCGGTCGCGCCCCGGAGATACCGTGAGACCATGCACGACCACGGCTCCCTGCCCGCGCTCGGCTGGTCCGAGTTCCTCACCACCTGGAGTCTCCAGCCCGGCTGGTTGCTCGCCGTGGTCATCCTCGGCGCGGGCTATCTGACGCTCCGCAACGCCGCCGGACCCGCCTCGACGGTCAAGGGCTGGCGGGTCGCGTCGTTTCTCACCGGGCTCGGCCTGATGTACGTCGTGGTCGCCTCGGCCATCAACGGCTACGCGATGGCGCTGGCCTGGATGCACATGGTGCTCCACCTGACCCTGATCATGGTCGTGCCCGCGCTCCTGGTGCTCGGTCACCCGCTCACCGTCATCGCCGAGACCGGCCCGCGCGCCGAACGGGCGATGCGGTCGCTCCCGGTCACGATCCTGGTCCACCCCGCCACCGGCACCCTGCTCTACTCGCTGGTCATCATCGGCACCCACCTGTCCGGGTTCATGGACTCGATGGCGCAGAGCACGCCGCTGATGGTCGGCGAGCAGGTGGCGTACGTCGTCTCCGGCTTCCTCTTCCTGACCGGCACGATCGGCGAGGAGAAGGTACGCCCCGACCTGCCCTACCTGGGCCGGATCGCGCTCCTCGTCGTCGGCATGGTGCCCGACACGATCGTCGGGATCGTGATGCTGCAGACCGAGCGCGACCTCTACCCCGTCTACTCCGGCGCCCGGCCCGAGTGGGCGCTGGACGCGGTGCGCGACATCCAGACCGCCGGCGGCCTGATGTGGGCCGGCGGCGACGGCGGCATGATGCTGCTCGCCATCGGCCTGGTCATCGCCGTCGTCTCCTCACCCGAGCGCCGCACCAAGATGACCGGCCGCTTCCTCGACGGCGTACGCAGCGCCCGGCTCGCCGAGGAGAGCGCCCGGGGCACGACGGAGGGCCCCGCCGAGCCGGGATCCGTGGATCCCGACAGCGACGAGGCCCTCGATGCCTACAACGCGATGCTGGCTCGGATGAACCAGCAGCACTAGGTCGTCGGTCAGTCGTTGACGCGCAGGCCCGACTCGGTGTCGAAGACGTGGACGTCCTCGGGGTCGGTGGTGACGTAGATGGTGTCACCCTTGCTGACCTGGTCCTTGGAGGAGACCCGGACGATCAGGGTCGACGGGACGCCCTCGACGTCGCTGGTGCCGTAGACGTAGGAGTCGGAACCGAGCTCCTCGACGACGGTCACCTGGACCGGCAGCCCGCCCTGGCCCTCGCCGATGACCCGGAAGCTCTCCGGGCGCACGCCGATGGTGATGTTCTTCGGCAGGTCGGAGGCACCGACGGGAACGACGTACTCCCCGATCTTGGCGCCGCCGTCGGCCGCGGTGGCCTTGATGAGGTTCATCTGCGGCGAGCCGATGAAGCCGGCGACGAAGAGGTTGACCGGCTTGCGGTAGAGGTTGAGCGGGGTGTCGACCTGCTGCAGCTCACCGTTGCTCATCACCGCGACGCGGTCGCCCATCGTCATCGCCTCGACCTGGTCGTGGGTGACGTAGACGGTGGTGATGCCGAGCTCGGCCTGGAGCTTGGCGATGTCGGTGCGGGTCTGCACGCGCATCTTGGCGTCGAGGTTCGACAGCGGCTCGTCCATGCAGAAGACCTGCGGCTGACGGACGATCGCGCGGCCCATGGCGACGCGCTGGCGCTGACCGCCGGAGAGCGCCTTCGGCTTGCGGTCGAGGTAGTCGGTCAGGCCCAGGGTCTTGGCGGCCTCGGCGACGAGCTTGTCACGCTCGGCCTTCGGGACCTTGGCCATCTTCAGCGAGAACGCCATGTTCTCGGCGACGCTCATGTGCGGGTAGAGCGCGTAGTTCTGGAAGACCATCGCGATGTCGCGGTCCTTGGGCGCCACGTTGGTGACGTCGCGGTCGCCGATCCTGATGGAACCGGAGTTGACCTCCTCCAGCCCGGCGAGCATGCGCAGGGTGGTGGTCTTACCGCATCCGGACGGGCCGACGAGCACCATGAACTCGCCGTCCTTGATCTCGAGGTCGATGCCCTTGACCGCGGGCTCGGCGGCGCCGGCATACCACCGCTGCGCCTTGTCGAACGTAACTGTTGCCATGATTCCGTTGTCTCCTTCACCGGCAGGTACGTGCCGGACGATCCGTTGTGAAGTGACCGAGGACACATTTCCTCGGCGGGGACACCATAGCCCAGATTCGGAATCAGCGGGTCAAAGCCCGGCACACAGCCGGGGTACAGCCCTCGTAGGCGTCGAGCCGGCGCATCAGGTCGCGGGCGTAGGGCTTCGCGTGGTCCTCGGCGAAGACGTTGCGGTCCTCCCACGGCCGGTCGTAGCGATAGAGCTCGTAGGCGTAGTCGGTGCCCTTCCAGGACTTGTCCAGGTCGAAGCGGACCAGCAGCCCCTGCGAGCCGCGCACCGCGATGTAGGACGGGATGATGTCGATGGTGCCGCCGGAACCGCTGTCGAGGTCGACCTCACCGGGATGCGACTTCGCATAGGTGTGCTCGAAGAAGGCGTATCTCCCACCCGGCAGCCGCGGCCGGCTCAGGGTCTCCGCGAACGAGGTGCCGGAGACGTACGCCGGGGTGGGAGCGCCCGCGAGGTCGAGGAAGGTCGGCGCGAGGTCGATGTTGTTGACGAACTGGCTGCGCTTGCCGGGCACCACGTCGGGTCCGACGACGACCAGCGGGACCCGGGTGTCGGAGTCGTAGGGAGCGCCCTTGCCGCCGTTGAGCTGGTGCTGCCCCAGGTGGAAGCCGTTGTCGGAGGTCAGCACGATGTAGGTGTCCTCGCCGGCGGCCTCCCGCACCTGGGCGATCATCCGGTCGATCGACTGCACCATGCGGGCGCGGTCGCGGTACTGGCTCAGTGCCGTCTCGTCGCTCAGCGACACCTTGTTGGTGCGCCAGGCAGGAGCCTGGGACGTACGCCCGCCGCGGCCGAGGTAGGTCGGCACGTTGTCCGAACGGTCGTCGCCGTAGCCGACCAGGTCCTTCAGGGTCAGGTCGGCGCACGCCACGCGCCCGCAGTTGCCGCCCGACGGGTCACCGGCCGGCGCCTGGTCGGCGACGGCGGGCGGGAACCAGGTGTCCAGGCCCGGGTAGTGGTGGCCGAGGCGGGAGTGCGGTCCGTAGGCGGCGATCTCGAGGAAGTAGGGGTCCTCGTCGTCGCGGTGCGCGTTGATGAAGTCGAGTGCGTAGTCGCGCGTGACGTTCGTGGCGTACGCAGCGTCCTTCTCCTGCACGGAGGCGTTGCGTGCGGGCTGTGGGTGGTTGTGGAGCTGCACGTTGCCGTCGCTGTCGAGGTAGGTGCTCTGGTAGCCCCACCCGCCGTAAGCACCGCCGAGGAGCGCGTTCCAGGTGTCCCAGCCGGGCACCTTGGGCGGCGGGACCCGCTTGCCGTCGGCGTCGAGAGTCGCTTCGTAGGCGTTGATGTACTTCCCCACGAACCCGGTCGTGTAGCCGGCCTTCTGGAGGCCGATGCTGAACTGCTTCTCGAGGTTGCCGTAGCGCTGGAACGCCGACCAGCCGCCGACCGGGTGCTCCGGGTCGTTCTGGGTGTTGGTCAGGACCTTGGTGTGGTGCGGCGTCTGCCCGGTCAGCAGCGCCGCCCGCGAGGGGCAGCACAGCGAGTCGATGACGAAGGAGTTCTGGTAGGTCGCGCCCTCGGCGGCCATCTTAGTCGCCTCGGGCATCGTGCGGAGAAGCTCCAGCGAGAAGTCGTCCATCAGGATCAGGACCATGTTGCGGCGCTCGTCGGTCGTGGCGGCGAGCTCGGCGGCGGGGTCCTCGACCGGAGCGGCGGACGGGTCGGCGGCCGCGGAGCCGGCGGCGATGGTCTTCGGGCCGAGGACGAGGAGTCCGGCGACCAGGGCCACGACGGCCAGGAGTGCGGCACCCAGCAGTGCGCTCCACTTCGGCTTCATCCCGAGACTCCTTTGTCTATTATGTAACTACACAATAACTGGTTCAGGTGAGGTTAGTGCCTGATTTCCAGGCACGACAAAATCGGTCCGCGGAGCGGACCATCCCGAGAGGTGTTGCTCAGTGCAGCTCGTGCGGCGGTGGCGTCCGCAGCTGCTTGGGGCCCTTGGCCCCCTTCAACGGCTTGCGGACGACGGTGACGCCGCCCATCAACGCCAGGCCCTTCACCCGCAGCAGCGGGCCTCCGGTCGGCTCGACGCCGCGCGGACCGACGTAGCCGCCCATGATCCCGACGCCCTGCATGACGACCTGGACGTCGGGGCCGACTGTGATGTTGACCCCGCCCATGATCGCGTTGGCGTAGATCACGGTCTCCTGGGCGGAGAACTGCGCCTGACGCATGTCGAGATCGGCGCCACCCATCAGGGCGATCACGTTGCCGGTCGCTGGCACCGTCCAGACCCCGCGTCGGTCGACGCCGCTCATGATCGCGACGTAGAGCTGGCTCTCGATCGGGTTGTCCGCGAAGACCGCGGGGTTGCCTCCGGTGGCGGGCCTGGTCTGCGGGACCGGCGGTGCCGGGGTCCCCGCCACGGGCAGGTCGACGGTGATCGGGATCAGGTCGGCGTACGTCTTGGCCTTGAAGGTCGCCTCGAGGCGGTCGTCGAGCTCGTCGATCTCCAGGCGTCCCTCGCCTGCGGCCTCGCGCAGGATGTCGGCCACCTTGTGACGGTCGGCATCGCTGATCCGCAGATTCGGATCAGGATTCTGGCCGTGAAATGGCTCGGGGGTCGTTCCCATGGGGCGAATGGTAGTGGGGGCATCGAGACCGTGCCTCAACAATCCCCCCACCCCATTTCCATAAGTCCGGTCACTCCAGGCCGAGATGCTGCTTCAGGGTGCGCTTCGGTCCGCGCGGACCCCGGCGCTTGACGGTCACGTCGCCCAGCACCGCGACGCCACGCACCCGCACCACCGGCGAGTCCGCGGAGAGCACCTCGGGCACCTTGGCGGAGGGTTCCTTGAAGTCGCCGAGGACACCGTTGCCCTCGACGATCACGTGCACGTGGGGCGGCACGGTGACCTTCACGCTGCCCAGGATCGAGGTGGCGTTGATGACCACCTCGCGCGCTGCGTAGTGCGCCTCGCGCAGGTCGATGGTCGCATCGCCCAGCACCGCGTTGACCGAGAGGTGCTGCGGGACCATCCACACGCCCTTGCGCTCGACGCTGCTCAGGAACGCGCTCGCGCTGTCGGAGGCTTCGCCCTGGCCGTAGACGACCGGCACCGCCGAGGTGGCGGGTGCCGGGGGCGCCGCCGGCAGCTGCCCCGCGACCGGGAGGTCCTGGGTGATCGGCTCCAGGTCGGCGTACGTCTTGGCCCGGTAGGTCTCCTCGAGCCGCTCCTCGAGCTCGTCGATGTCGAGGCGGCCCTCCCCCGCCGCCTCGCGGAGGATGTCGGCCACCGCGTGGCGGTCGGCATCGCTGACGCGCAGGTCGGCGCGGCGGGGCTGGCCGGGGTGCGGTTCGGGGAGTCCCATGGGCGTTGATGCTATCGGCGCGCGCCGTATCCGTCTCTCGGGTTCAACCCTGATCCTTTGCCCGGGCACCGAGCCGAACGTGCCCTGACGCCACCGATGGCGCCAGGGCATCGCCGGTCCCTCAGGTCAGTCGGCGAGCGGGAGGTAGACCCGGCCTCCGGCCGCCGCGAACTCCTTCGACTTCTCCATCATCCCGGCCTCGACCTCCTCGGGGGAGGCGCCGTCGTTGCCGCCGAAGCGGTCGCGTACGTCCTGGCTGATCTTCATCGAGCAGAACTTCGGGCCGCACATCGAGCAGAAGTGGGCGGTCTTGGCGCCCTCGGCCGGCAGGGTCTCGTCGTGGAACGCCTCTGCGGTGACCGGGTCCAGCGAGAGCGCGAACTGGTCGCGCCAGCGGAACTCGAAGCGGGCCCGGGAGAGGGCGTCGTCGTGGTCGCGGGCGCCGGGGTGGCCCTTGGCGATGTCGGCGGCGTGGGCGGCGAGCTTGTAGGTGATCACGCCGGTCTTCACGTCGTCCTTGTCCGGCAGGCCGAGGTGCTCCTTCGGGGTGACGTAGCAGAGCATCGCGGTGCCGTGCATGGCGATCGTGGCCGCGCCGATGGCGGAGGTGATGTGGTCGTAGCCGGGTGCGATGTCGGTCGCGAGCGGGCCCAGCGTGTAGAAGGGCGCGCCGTGGCACCACTCCTGCTGGAGGTCGACGTTCTCCTTGACCAGGTTGAGCGGTACGTGGCCGGGGCCCTCGACCATGACCTGGACGTCGTGCTCCCAGGCCCGGGTCGTGAGCTCGGCGAGGGTGCGCAGCTCGGAGAGCTGGGCCTCGTCGTTGGCGTCGGCGGTGCTGCCGGGACGCAGGCCGTCACCGAGGGAGAAGGCGACGTCGTACTGCTTGAAGATCTCGCACAGCTCGTCGTAGTGGGTGTAGAGGAAGTTCTCCTGGTGGTGGGCCAGGCACCAGCCGGCCATGATCGAGCCGCCGCGGGACACGATGCCGGTGACGCGGTTGGCGGTGAGCGGGACGTAGCGGAGCAGGACGCCGGCGTGGATCGTCATGTAGTCGACGCCCTGCTCGGCCTGCTCGATGACGGTGTCGCGGAAGACTTCCCAGGTCAGCTTGTCGGCCTCGCCGTTGACCTTCTCCAGGGCCTGGTAGATCGGGACGGTGCCGATCGGGACGGGGCTGTTGCGCAGGATCCACTCGCGGGTGGTGTGGATGTCGTCGCCGGTGCTCAGGTCCATCACCGTGTCCGCGCCCCAGGTGATCGCGTGGGTGAGCTTGTCGACCTCCTCCGCGATGGAGGAGGTAACCGCGGAGTTGCCGATGTTGGCGTTGATCTTCACCAGGAACCGCTTGCCGATGATCATCGGCTCGGACTCGGGGTGGTTGACGTTGTTGGGGATGATCGCGCGACCGGCGGCCACCTCCTCGCGGACCAGCTCGGGGTCGCAGCTCTCCCGCACCGCGACGTAGGCCATCTCCTTGGTGATGATGCCCTTTCTCGCGTAGTGCATCTGGGTGATGTTCTCGCCCTTGCGCGGCAGGCGGCGCTCGCCCTGCCACTCCTGGCGGGCCGCGCCGCGGCGTACGGCTGCCTTGCCGTTGTCGAGCAGCTCGGTCCGGCGACCCTCGTAGGCCTCGGTGTCTCCGCGCTCCTCGATCCATTCGTCGCGACGCGGCGGGAGGCCCTGCTCCGGCTGGGACCCGGGGCCCTCGGTGCAGTAGCGGTCGAAGGTCTCGCCGTTGGTGAGCGCGACCCGGGTCACCGGGACCTTCAGGTCGCCGAGCTCGAGGCGAGTGTGGGCGGGGTGGACGGTCATGCTGTCTCCTTCGTGCTTGTCGGGCTGGGCTGATCCGTGAAGAGGTGGGCGATCGGGCCCCGGCCGCGGCCGAGGGTCCAGTGCCGGCTGGTGGCGAGCTGCCGGGCGACGTACGCAGCGGCGTGCTCGGCCGCCTCTCGCAGCGGTGCGCCGTGGGCGAGATGTGCTGCCAGGGCCGAGCTGTAGGTGCAGCCGGTGCCGTGGTCGTTGCTCGTGGGGACGGCGGGGTGTCGCAGCGGGATCGGCGGTTGTCCCGGCTCCGCGAGCCAGTCGGTGCACTCCCCCGTGGCCGCCGGGTCGCCGCCGGTGACGACGACCGCCGGCCCCAGACCGGCCAGCTGCGTCGCCAGCTCCTCGGGTGACCCGTCGTGCCCCGCCAGGGCGCGGGCCTCGTCGAGATTGGGCGTGACGACGGTGGCGACCGGAAGGAGGTGGTCGACGTAGGCGCGGCGCACGTCCTCCCCACCGAGCACCGCTCCAGAGGTGGCGACAAGGACGGGGTCGACGACAACCGGAGGTTGTGAAGCCGAGAGTGACCCATGGGCCACGCTCAGCTTCACAACCCGCTGCGCGATCGCTTCCACGGCCGCGACGGTTCCGAGCATCCCGGTCTTGATCGCGGCGACGGGCAGGTCGTCGAGCACCGCGTCCAGCTGAGCCTCGATGGCGGAGTGCGGAACCGGGTGGATGTCGCTGACGCCGGTCGTGTCCTGGGCGGTGACGGCGGTGATCACGCAGGCCCCGTGGACCCCGAGCGCGGCGAAGGTGGCCAGGTCGGCCGCCGTACCCGCCGCTCCCCCGGAGTCGGTGCCGGCGATGGTGAGCGCGACCGGCGGGTTCACGGGACCGCCTTCTCAGCGGGAAGTGCGGTCAGAAGGTCGCCCACCACCTGCGCCGGCTCCTCGGCACGCATCACCGCCCCCATCACCGCGACCCCGTGGGCACCGGCTTCGATGGCTTCGGCGGCGTTGTCCGGGGTGATCCCGCCGAGCGCGTACGTCGGGAGCGCCAGGTCCGCGAACGCGCCCGGCCCCAGCGGCGGCCCGTAGCCGGGCTTGGACTCGGTCAACGCGTAGGGACTGAGCATCACGTAGTCGAACCCCTCCTCGGCCGCTCGGGCGACGTCGGCGGGGCTGTGGCAGCTGCGGCCGAGGTGTAACACGCTGTTACACCGACTATCCGGTCGTTCTGATGGGGCGAGTAGTCCTACGAACGACGTGTTACAGCTCGCGGAAGCCGGCAGTTGCACACCCACCGCAGCAGGCAGATGGGTGTGGGCGGCGATGACGTTCAGCCCGAGCCCAGCGAGCTGCTCGGCCAGCTGTGCCCGCTGCTCGAGGGGCTCGTCGAGCTCGCGGAGCACCACATGGGTCAGCCCCGCCTCCGCGCACTCGGCCAGGGTCGGGAGCAGGCCGCGGCCGAGGCGGAGCTGGGAGCGGTCGGTGAGGACGAGCAGTCGCGGGAGCGCCGTCATGCGATCCGGCCCTCCATCGGCGAGGAGGCCCGGGCGACCGCCTGGCGCGGGATCCGGCCGGCGCCGCGGGCGGCGTGGCCGGCCTCGACGGCCAGCCGCAGCGCCCGGGCCATCCCGACCGGGTCGTCGGCGCGGGTGACCGCGGTGGCGGCGAGCACCGCGGAGCAGCCGAGCTCCATGGCCAGGGCGGCGTCCGAGGCGGTGCCGACACCGGCGTCGAGCACGACCGGAACGTCGACCGCGGCCACGACGGCCTCGATGGCATGCGGGTTGAGGATGCCGAGCCCCGACCCGATCGGGGAGCCGAGCGGCATCACCGCCGCGCACCCGGCGTCCGCGAGCCGGCGGGCGAGGACCGGGTCGTCGGTGGCGTACGGCAGGACCGTGAAGCCCTTGCGCACCAGCTGCTCGGCCGCCTCGACGAGCTCGACGGCGTCGGGCATGAGCGAGGTCTCGTCGCCGATCACCTCCAGCTTCACCCAGTCGGTCTCCAGCGCCTCGCGGGCCAGCTCGGCGGTCAGCACCGCCTCGCGCGCCGAGAGACAACCGGCGGTGTTGGGCAGGATCGGCACCTCCGCCGCGCGCAGCGTCTCGAGCAGCCCACCCGTCGCCGTTGAGGACGTACGCCGCATCGACACCGTCACCAGACCCGGCTCGGCCGCGTCGATGACGTCGGGGAGCAACGCCAGGTTGGGCAGGCCGCCGGTGCCGAGGAAGAGGCGCGAGGACAGCTCACGGTCGGCGATCTTCAGGCTCATCCGCCCTGCACCGCCGTCACGATCTCGACGACGTCGCCGTCCCGGAGGCTGGTGGTCGCATGCTCGGCACGCGGCACGACCTCACCGTTGACCGCGATCGCGCTTCCCGCGCGCTCGTTCAGCAGGTCGACGATGCCTGCACCGTCGGCGACCTCGGCCGGTTCGCCGTTGATCATCAGTCTCATCTGTCGGTCTCCTCGGTGTTGCTTGACGGGCACTTCGTGGGCTTGTCGGGTGTTTCAGTGCCCGTCAAGCCCTGGAATCCCCGGTCGACCGGGGATCCCAGGAACCGGCGCGGATCCACCACGGCCTCCACCGCCCCGGTCTCGATGTGATCGGCGACCAGCCGCGCGATGAGCGGCGCGAGCAGGACCCCGTTGCGGTAGGCGCCGGCGGCCAGCACGACCCCCGGCTCGTCGGTCGGCCCGACCAGCGGGAGGTTGTCGGCGGTGCCGGGCCGGTCCCGCGAGGTCACCTCCACCACGCCGGCCCGGTCGAGCGCCGGCACCACTCGCCGGGCGGCGTCGAGCAGCCGCCAGGCGCCCTCGACGGTCGGCAGCAGGGGGCCGTCGCGCTCCTCCGAGGTTGCCCCGATGACCACCTCGTCGCTGTCGGTCCGCGGCACCACGTAGACCTGCTCGCCGTGCACCCACGCCCGCACGGTCCGCTCCACCCGCTCCTGCGTCCGCACCCGCACCACGTCGCCGCGGACCGGGCGGATGAGGGAGGAGTACGGAGCGGGGAGGTGCGCCCCCGTGGCGACGACGGTCACGTCGGCGACCGCGTCGGCCTCGGCCACCGTGGGCACCCGCGCGAGCAGCGCCGCGACGACCGCGCGCGGGTCGACCGAGTGGTCCTCGGCGAGGAAGGCCCCACCGGCGACGCGACCGAGTCCGGGTTCGTAGCCGAGCAGCTCCCTCCGCCCCAGCCGTTCGTAGGAGACCCCGGCGAGGTCGAGCACCGCGAGCTGGCGCTCGACCTGCTGGACGTCGCCGGCGTCGGCGCCGACGAGCAGGGTCCCGCGGGTGTGCACGGGCACCCCGAGTCGCCCCGCGAACTCCGGCCACAGCGCCAGCGACGACAGGCACAGCCGGGTCAGGTCCTCCTCGCCGTACCAGGCCTCGCCAGCCGGGCTGAGCATGCCGGCCGCGGCGTACGACGCCCCCGAGCCCGGGGCCGGATCGACCACCGTGACGTCGTGTCCGCGACGGATCAGCTCGTCGGCCACGGACAGCCCGACGATCCCGGCACCGAGGATCCGCGCCCGCATCAGCCGACCGCTTTCACGAGCTCCTTCGCGGCTTGAAGTGGATCGGGTTGTCGCCAGAGCCCGCCGATCACGGCGACCCCGTGGGCGCCGGCGGTACGCACCGGCCCGGCAGACTGCGCCGAGATCCCGCCGATCGCGATCAGCGGGAGCACCCCGGCGGCGTCCGCGACGGCGGCGACGCCCAGCGGAGAGGGAAGCCCGGCCTTGGACGTGGTCGCGAAGACCGGGCCGAACCCGGCGTAGTCCGCACCCGCGCCGGCGGCCGCCTCGACCGCGGCCCGGTCCCGGCAGGTCGCGCCGATGACCAGCCCCGGAGCGACCGCGTCGGCGATCCTCCTGGCCTCGGCCACCGGCAGGTCGGAGGCACCCAGGTGGACCCCGTGCGCCCCGGCCGCGAGCGCCACGTCGAGCCGGTCGTCGACGACCACGCACGCGTCGTACGTCCCGACCTGCTCGATCACGGTCGCCGTCAGCGCGAGCAGCTCACGGGTGGTCGCGGTCTTGTCGCGCACCTGGAAGCCGGTGACACCGAGCTCCGCGAAGGCGGGCAGCAGCGCGAGGTCGTCGCGTGCGGAGACCAGGCAGAAAATACGTGGAAGAAGCACAACCAATCACTTCCTTCGCCGGCATGATCCGGATCAGGTGTAACGGTCGGAGCGGCTCCAGCTCCCTCTCAGCCCGCTGCCGCGGACTCCCGTGTGGACGTCTCCGACCATAGCGCGCACCCCCGAGAGCGCGCAGCCCGAGGGCCCGCACAACGGGATACCGCTAGTAGGTCGAGATCCGCAGCGCCCGCATCTTGGCGTACAGCGTCGTGCGGGAGATGCCGAGCTCGCGGGCGACCGCGGCCTTGTTGCCGTCGTGCTTGATCAGCCCGTGCAGGATGACGTCGCGCTCGGCCTGGTCGAGCGGTCGTACGACCACCCGCGGCCCCGGCACCGATCCCAGCTTCGGCGGCAGGTCGGCGGCGACGATGGCGCCGAACCGGCGCCGCGCGGCAGCATGGCCGAGCACCGCCCGCAGCTCGCGTACGTTGCCCGGCCAGCGGTGCTCGACCAGCATCCGCTCGACGCCCGGGGTGAGGAAGACATCCGGGTTGATCGCGGAGAGCAGCTCGCGGGCCAGCCCGGGGATCTCGTCGCGCCGCGCCGCCAGCGGCAGCTTCTCCTCGACGCGGGAGGCCAGCGCGGCCACCGCTGCGGTGTGCTCGGAGAGCTCGGTCAACGGCGCCGAGACCATCACCACGTGGGCCCGGTCCGGGCGATCCAGTGCCTCCGCGACGACCCCGAGCAGCGCGTCGGAGAGCAGCTCGAGGCCGTCGATGACGACCGTGCCCACCCCGGCGGCCATCCGCCGGCGGAACTGCTTGGCCCAGTTGCCGTCGCCCTCGAGCACGGTGGTGGCGCCGGTGAGCAGGGTGATCGGCGCCGAGGGCGCGAGCTCCCGGGCCAGCGACGTACGCCCCGACCCCGGTGGCCCCGCCACCAGGATCGTCCCCGGCTCGCGCACAGACTCGGAGAGCGCGCTGACCGAGAGTCCGCGACGTGGCTCGCGGGGCTCGATGCGTACCAGCGCGGCCAGCCGACGGGTGTCGAGCACCTCGGCGTGCACGTGCACGGACTCCCCCGACTCCAGGCTCATGTCCATGACCGTCTCCCCCGGCAGGTGTACGTCCTGGAGCAGGATCCGCAGCACCGCGATGTCCGCCGCGGTCAGGGTGTCCTGGGCCGTCTGGTTGGCCACGGTCAGGTTCTCCCCGACCGCGACCAGCGCACCCCGGCAGGCCACCACGGACTCGTGGAAGGCCAGCAGCAGCTGCTTGTCGGTGGTGCGGCTGCCGTCCTGGAGCCGCCGCTGGATGTCTGTCACCGCACGCTGCACCACCGGCCGCAGGAGCGGGTTGGCGTCGCTGGCCAGGGAGGAGATGTCGAGGACCCCCTCGATCCGGTGGGTCACCGGATGCCGGATCGGCATCCCGAAACAGCTGAAGTCACGCAGCATCTCGGCGAAGTGCTCGGCGCCGTGCACCTGCACCGGGAGCCGGGTCTCCAGGGCGGTGCCGGGCGCGTTCGTGCCGACGCGCTCCTCGAGCAGGCTGGCGCCCAGGTCCACCCCGAGGCCGTCGAACGCCCTCGCCACCTGCGCCTGGCCGCACCAGCGGTGCACGATCCGGCAGTCCCGGTCGACCAGCAGCGTGGCGTACGTCGTGCCGTCGAGGTTCTCGGCCAGGTCCTTCAGGACCGGGCCGGCCGCCTCGTACAGGGATCCGTGGGGGTCGATGTCGACCGGCGCGAGCGAGCCATGGGCGCGCACCGGGTCGACCCCGGCGAGCCGGGAGCGATGCCACGACGCGGCGATCCGATCCGGCGCTGACGGTTCCGGTGATGACGTCGAGGTCGGCACAGCATCCCCCCATCGAATGTGGCTCACGTCACATTAGCCCGGTGGTGTGGGCCCCGAAAGGGAACTGTTCAGGTTCTGAACACCCGACCGCGCGCTGCGCTGCGACCGTGGCAAGGATCCCCCGCTCCCATCCCCGCGACACAAGGAGTCAGCCATGAAGACCAAGGCCGCAGTCGTCTACGAAACCGGCAAGCCGATCGTCATCGAGGAGCTCGACCTCGACAAGCCCCAGGCGGGCGAGGTGCTGATCCGCTACACGCATGCCGGGCTGTGCCACTCCGACGTGCACATCGCCCACGGCGACCTCGAGGCCCGGCTCCCGATGGTGCTCGGCCACGAGGGCGCCGGCGTCATCGAGGAGGTCGGTCCCGGCGTCACGCGGGTCAAGCCGGGTGACCGGGTGGTGTGCTCCTTCATCCCCAACTGCGGCACCTGCCGCTACTGCTCCACCGGCCGGCAGTCGATCTGCGACATGGGCGCGACCATCCTGGAGGGCTACCTGCCGGGTGAGCGGTTCCCGATCACCGGTCCCGCCGGCCAGTACGGCGCGATGTGCATGCTCGGCACCTTCAGCCAGTACGGCGTCATCCACCAGAACTCGGTGGTCAAGGTCGACGACGACCTCTCGCTCGAGTCGGCCGTGCTGGTCGGCTGCGGTGTTCCCACCGGCTTCGGCTCCGCGGTCAACACCGCCGCGGTCAAGGCGGGCGACACCGTCGTCGTCTACGGCATCGGCGGGATCGGCATCAACGCGGTCCAGGGCGCGCGGCTCGCCGGCGCCAAGTACGTCGTCGCCGTCGACCCGCTGGAGAACAAGCGCGAGGCCGCGCTCCAGCTCGGCGCCACGCACGCCTTCGCCGACGCCGGCTCCGCGCTGGCCGAGGTCACCAACCTGACCCGCGGCCAGCTCGCCGACTCCGCCATCCTCACCCAGGGCCTGGTCACGGCCGAGAACGTCACCGACGGCTTCGACGTGATCGGCAAGGGCGGCGTGCTGGTCCTGACCGGTCTCAACAAGCTCACCGAGCCGACGATCCAGCTCTCCGGTGCGGTGACCACGCTGTTCCGCAAGACGATCAAGGGCAGCCTGTTCGGCGACTGCAACCCGACGTACGACATCCCGCGGATCCTCGGCCTCTACCAGAAGGGCGACATCAAGCTCGACGAGCTGATCACCCGCACCTACACGCTCGAGCAGGTCAACGAGGGCTACGACGACCTTCTCAACGGCGCCAACATCCGCGGCGTGGTCGTCCACGACCACTCCTGAGGATGTCGTGGCCCTCGGTCTCGGCGCCGGAGCCGACGCCGGGACCGGGGCCGTGGCGGCGTACGATTCTCTTCCGTGGCTGACGTTGAGTTCCGGTACTCCGACCTCCTCCCGACCGGTAAGGACGACACTCCTTACCGGCTGATCACCAGCGAGGGGGTGGAAGAGATCGAGGTCGACGGGCGCAAGTTCCTCAAGGTCGACCCCGAGGCGATCCGCCTGCTGACCGCCGAGGCGATGAAGGACATCAACCAGTACCTGCGCCCGGCTCACCTGCGCCAGCTCCGGAAGATCATCGACGACCCCGAGGCGTCCGGCAACGACCGCTTCGTCGCGCTCGACCTGCTCAAGAACGTCAACATCTCCGCCGGCGGGATCCTGCCGATGTGCCAGGACACCGGCACCGCGATCGTGATGGGCAAGAAGTCCGAGGGCGTGCTGACCGGCTCCGACGACGCCGAGACGGTCTCGCGGGGTGTCTTCGACGCCTACACCAAGCTCAACCTCCGCTACTCCCAGCTGGCCCCGCTGACCACGTACGAGGAGAAGAACACCGGCTCCAACCTGCCCGCGCAGGTCGAGATCTACTCGACCACCGAGGGTGAGAACGGCCCGGAGTACAAGTTCCTCTTCATGGCCAAGGGCGGCGGCAGCGCCAACAAGTCGTTCCTGTTCCAGGAGACCAAGGCGATCCTCAACCCCGACCGGATCCTGACCTTCCTCGACGAGAAGATCCGCTCGCTCGGCACCGCCGCCTGCCCGCCGTACCACCTCGCCGTCGTCATCGGCGGGACGTCCGCGGAGTTCGCGCTGAAGACCGCGAAGTACGCCTCGGCCCACTACCTCGACAACCTCCCGACCGAGGGCTCGATGAGCGCCCACGGCTTCCGCGACACCGAGCTGGAGGAGAAGGTCTTCGAGCTGACCCAGTCCTTCGGGATCGGGGCGCAGTTCGGCGGCAAGTACTTCTGCCATGACGTACGCGTCGTCCGCCTGCCTCGCCATGGCGCGAGCTGTCCCGTGGCGATCGCGGTCTCCTGCTCCGCCGACCGTCAGGCGCTGGGCAAGATCACCCGCGACGGCGTGTTCCTCGAGCAGCTCGAGACCGACCCGGCGCAGTACATGCCCGACGCCGGGATGGCCGAGGAGATCTCGGCCGGCGAGGTCGTCTCGATCGATCTGAACCAGCCCATGGACAAGATCCTGGAGACGCTCTCGCAGCACCCGGTCAAGACCCGCCTCTCGCTGTCCGGCCCGATGGTCGTGGCCCGCGACATCGCGCACGCCAAGATCAAGGAGCGCCTCGACGCCGGCGAGGAGATGCCCTCCTACATGAAGGATCACCCGGTCTACTACGCCGGGCCCGCCAAGACGCCCGAGGGCATGGCGTCGGGCTCCTTCGGCCCGACGACGGCGGGACGGATGGACTCCTACGTGGAGCAGTTCCAGGCCGCCGGCGGCTCCATGGTCATGCTCGCCAAGGGCAACCGATCCAAGGTGGTGGCCGAGGCCTGCGGGACCTACGGCGGCTTCTACCTCGGCTCCATCGGCGGCCCCGCCGCCCGGCTGGCCCAGGACTGCATCAAGTCCGTCGAGGTGCTCGAGTACCCCGAGCTCGGCATGGAGGCGGTGTGGAAGATCGAGGTCGAGAACTTCCCCGCCTTCATCGTCGTCGACGGCGAGGGCAACGACTTCTTCACCGACCCCTCCGGCACCACCACCATCCCCCTCACCGGGATCAGGGTGCGGTCGAAGGAGCGCTGAGGCCCGGCGGGGGCGGGCTCAGACCTCGTTGTCGCGACGGTTCTCCGGCGGCGCCTCGCCGGGACCGGAGCCGCCCGTGTCCGGGCTGCCGGACTCGGAGTCCGGGTAGCCGGCGGTGGCGTCCGAGGGCGCGATCGGGGTGTCGCTGTCGTCCTCGTCGAGGCGCTCGGTCTCGGAGACCTGACCTTCCTCACCGGTGTATTCGGGGTCGTCGGGCCCCTCTGCTGGCAGTTGCTCGTGGCTCATGTCTGCTGCGGTACCCAGCAACGGCCTCCACGGCACCTGTCAGCTGTGGCCGCCGGGTTGCCACTCCCGTCTGAGCAGCCCGAAGACCCACGAGTCCGAGACGTCGCCGTTCACGATGCAGTCCTCGCGCAGCGTCCCCTCCAGTCTGAAGCCGAGCTTCTCCAGCACGCGTCCGGACGCGGCGTTGCGGGTGTCGGCCTCCGCCTGCACCCGGTTGAGGTCCAGCGTGTCGAAGGCCCACCCCAGCAGCGCGCCGGCGGCCTCGGTCGCATAGCCCTGACCCCAGGCGGGCTTGCCGAGGCAGTAGCCGAGAGACGCGCTGCGGAACTCGGGGTTCCACGAGTTCAGCGTGCACCAGCCCAGGAAGACGGAGTCGCGCTCGATGGCCACCCGAGCCCCGCTGCCCTCCTCCGCCATCTCACGACACCTCGCGATGAACTGGTCCGCGCGGCTGCGCTCGGTCCACGGCGGTGAGTCCCAGTAGCGCAGTACGTCGGCGTCGCTCTGCAACGCGAAGAGCTCGTCGGCATCGGAGTCGGCGAACGGACGCAACCTCAGCCGCGTCGTGACCAGGGTCGGCGTGGGCAACGGCATGCGCACCATCGTGTCAGTCCGTCGCTGCCCGGGGCACCACGTTTTCGGCGCACCGGAGACTGTCGGTGGTCGCGCCCATACTGGCCGGCATGGACGCGGTCGAGGCGCTGGAGCAGCTGGGCGGGATCGCCTGCGCTGCGGACATCGTCACGCTCTCCAGCCGCCGACGTCTCCGCACCGCTGTGTCGAGCAGGGCGATCATCCACGTCGATCGCGACCGCTACGCCCTGCCCG
Organism: Nocardioides luteus; assembly: GCF_000960475.2. Lineage (GTDB taxonomy): Bacteria > Actinomycetota > Actinomycetes > Propionibacteriales > Nocardioidaceae > Nocardioides > Nocardioides luteus_A. The sequence goes on from NZ_JZDQ02000017.1 coordinate 87,221, forward strand.
TGACCGACCTCGGTCGCCGCCTCGCGGTGGCGCACAACCTCCATCTCACCCATCTCAGCGCGGCGCTCCATCACGGCTGGGAGGTCCGTACGTCTCCCAGCGTCCCGCACCTCCTCCTACCGAGCGGACAGGAGCGACCCACGAGCAAGGCTCGGTTCTGGACGTACGACGCCCGGCGCGAGGAGCTGGACGGCTGGGCCACCGGGCCGTTGCTGACCGTGATGCTGTGCGCACGTGATCTGCCGTTCGCCTCTGCACTGACCGTCGCCGACTCGGCACTGCGCCACGGCTCTGTGACGCATGAGCAGCTCGTCACGGCCAGCCATACCTGGCGTGGCGGCCACAGGGCGCAGGTCGAGAAGGTCGCCGCCCACGCCAACGGCTCGGCCGTCAACGCCTTCGAGTCCGGACTGCGCGCGATCACCGCTTCGGCGGGCTACGAGTTCATCCCGCAGTTCGAGGTGCGCGTCGGCGCGCTGACGGTGCATCCCGATCTCGTCGACCCGATCCACGGCATCATCCTCGAGGCCGACTCCGGGGGCTTCCACGCCGACAGAGAGGCGCACGACCGCGACTGTCAGCGCTACACGATGCTCGCCGCCGACGACTGGATCGTGCTGCGGTTCACCTACGACCAGGTCATGTTCCAGCCCGAGTACGTGGTGAGGTGCATCGAGATGGCACTTTCACAGCCGGCTGCTGCAGCGTGAGCGCGGTCGCCCGGCCACAAGAGCCCTCACAAGGCCGTGCGACACGCCGGTGGACGGCGTGTCGCGGCTGAATCGGCTCTCCTTGTGGCCGCATCCCCGCCTCACCCGACGATGCGATCAGCGCGCGCGGACTCCTCCTTGGCCTCCTCGACGGCCTTGACGGCCTCGTCGTGGGCCTCGCGCTGGGCCTGCTCGATGGCGTTGCGCGGGGTGGGCACCGGTGGCGTACGTCGCTCGTCGGCGTTGCCGTTCCCGGCCGCCTTCGAGGCGTTGTCGGCGAAGGCGCCGGTGACGGTGCGCATCGCCTCGGTGAGCTCGCCGGGGATGACCCAGAACGAGTTGCCGTGCGCGGCCAGCGAGGGCAGCATCTCGAGGTACTTGTAGGCCAGGACCTTGGCGTCGGCGTCGTTGGCGTGGACCGCCTGGAAGACCCGTTCGAGCGCCTTGGCCTCACCGTCGGCCTCGAGCACCCGGGCCTGCTGGTGACCCTCCGCCTCCAGGATCGACTTCTGCCGGGTGCCCTCGGCCTCGAGGATCAGCGAGGCCCGCTTGCCCTCGGCGTGCAGGATCGCGGCGCGCTTGTCCCGCTCGGCGCGCATCTGCTTCTCCATCGCCTCCTTGATCGAGGCGGGCGGGTCGATCGCCTTGATCTCGACCCGGTTCACCCGGATCCCCCACTTCCCGGTGGCGTCGTCGAGCACCTCGCGCAGCCGCGCGTTGATCGTCTCGCGCGAGGTCAGGGTGCGCTCCAGGTCCATCGAGCCGATCAGGTTGCGCAGCGTCGTGACGGTGAGCTGGTCGATCGCCTGCAGGTAGTTCGCCACCTCGTAGGCGGCCGCTCGCGGGTCGGTGATCTGGTAGTAGAGCACCGTGTCGATGTTGACCACCAGGTTGTCCTCGGTGATCACCGGCCGCGGGTTGGAGGAGTAGACCGTCTCGCGCACGTCCAGCTTGGTGTTGACCCGGTCCACCAGCGGGATGACGAAGTTGAGCCCCGGCTGCAGCGTGATCCGGTAACGCCCGAACCGCTCGATGTTGTAGCGCCGGGCCTGTGGCACGATCCGGACCGTCGAGGCGACTCCCCCGACCACCAGAGCGACGAGCACCAGCACAATCAGCAAAAGCTCCATGACGTACGTCCTCCTATGGCGACAGCGACAGCGGGTCCCGCGGGTGCACGAGCGCGGTCGCACCTTCGATCTGCAGCACGTCGACGCGAACCCCGACCGGGATGACCAGGTCTTCGTCGTAGGGGCGTGCGGTCCACTCCTCGCCGGCGAGCCGCACGAGCCCGTGCGAGAAGCTCACCTCCGAGGTGACGACCGCCTGCCGGCCGACGAGTGCGTCGGTGCCGTCGAGCGACGGCGGTGGCACCGACATGTGCCGGCGTGCCACCGGGCGGACGAGGGCGACGCTCCCGCCACCGGCCAGCGCGAAGACGAGCAGCTGCACCAGCACGGGCGCGCCGAGGGCCGCGCTCCCTGCGGCAAGGAGCGCCCCGCCGGCGACGAAAGCGAACGCCAGCGTCATCGTGAACGCCTCGGCGACTCCGAGGAGCACCGCGACCAGGATCCAGAAGATCGACCACATAAGCCCACCCGACTCGGTTCCCCACCAGCGTACTCCGGGTGTGGCGGTCATCACATGGGGTCAGTGGGAGTTGTTTCGCCCGTTCGCCAGCGGCAGTCCCGCCCACAGCGAGACGAACAGGACCAGGACGCCGATGGCGGCGATGATGGCGGCGCCGAGCGAGAGGACGACGTCGAAGACCAGCAGCACCACGAGCGCCGAGACGATCGCGAAGCCCACCAGCCCGGCCCGCGCACAGATGTGTGAGGCCGTGACCAGCCACCGGCGCTGCCGACGACGGAACAGCATCCGGTGGAAGGAGACGGGAGCGATGATGAGGCTCGTGGTGATGACCGAGCCGACCAGCACGACGAGGTAGAGGGACTGCTGGTGTTCGGACAGGTCAGGGAATCGGGGCGAGAAGGGCACCGTCAGCAGAAAGCCGGTGAGGATCTGGACGCCGGTCTGCAGCACCCGCAGCTCCTGGAGGAGCTCGTTCCAGTTGCGGGTGATCCGCTGCTCCGGCCCCTCGTCCGGACCACCGCCGTCGATCGTCTCGTCGTCGTCGATCTCGTCGCCGTCGAACCTGCTGGCGCCCATCAGAACACCGGCCGTCCCCCCGTCACACCGAGGACGGTTCCGGAGACGTAGGAGGCCTCGGCCGGCGAGGCGAGGAAGACGAACGCCGGCGCGACCTCGGCCGGCTGACCGGCGCGCCCCAGGGGCGTGTTGGCACCGAACTTCTGCACCTTCTCCGGCGCCTGCGTGGCCGGCTGCAGCGGTGTCCAGATCGGGCCGGGCGCCACCGCGTTCACCCGGATGCCATCGGGTCCGAGCTCGGCGGCGAGGTTCACGGTGAAGTTGTTGATCGCCGCCTTGGTCGCGGCGTAGTCCAGCAGGCTGGTCGAGGGCTCGTACGCCTGGATGGAGGCGTTGTTGATGACGCAGCCGTTGCTCTTCTTCAGGTGCGGCACGGCCGCCCGGGTCAGCCAGAGCAGGGCGTACAGGTTGGTCTTGAAGGTCCGGTCGATCCGCTCGTCGTCCATGTCCGTCAGGCCCTTGTCGCGGGCGAACTGGTAGCCGGCGTTGTTGACCAGGATGTCCAGGCCGCCGAGCTCCTGCACGGTGCGCTCGACCACCTCGTCGCAGGCCTCGCGCTCACGCAGGTCGATCGGGATCGCCAGGACCGTCCGGCCGGCATCCTCGACCAGCTTCGAGGTCTCCTGGGCATCCGGCTCCTCCTCGGGAAGATAGGTGAAGGCCACGTCGGCCCCCTCGCGGGCGTACGCGATGGCGACCGCGCGGCCGATGCCGGAGTCGGCACCGGTGATGAGCGCGACCTTGCCATCGAGGCGGCCGTGGCCCTGGTAGCTGGACTCGCCGTGGTCGGGCAGCGGGTCCATCTCGCCGGTGAGCCCGGGAGGCTCCTGCTGCTGGGCGGGGAACTGGGTGTTGTCATCGCTCATGAACGAACCGGTACCCACATCGGACACAATGGAACCGTGACGGAATCGGTGATCGCAGAGACGACCGGAGCGAGGTCGGATGGCGAGCTTGCTCGTCCATTCGCGCCGAGCGAGGGAGTAAGCGCGCGCAGCGCGCACGGGGGCCTGGTCCTGAAGCACCGGGCCGACGGCCATCTGGAGCTGCGGGCCAACGGGATCTTCGTGATGGACACCCGGGAGACCTCGACCGAGAAGGCGCTCGCGACACGGGCGCTCGAGCTGCATCCGGAGCCGAGGAACGTACTCATCGGTGGTCTGGGCCTCGGGTTCACCCTCGAGGCGGCGCTGACCGATCCGCGGGTCGAGGCGGTCACGGTCGTCGAGATCGAGCCGCGCCTGGTCGAGTGGATGCGCACCGGCCGGATCCCCCACGGCCCGGAGCTCCTGGAGGACGAGCGCATCCACATCGAGGTCGCCGACGTGGCCGTGGTCCTGCGGGAGAGCCCGGCGGAGGCGTACGACGTCGTGCTGCTCGACGTCGACAACGGCCCCGGCTACCTGGTCCACGACGCCAACGGGGCGCTCTACGAGGCGCCGGCGCTGGCCGATGCGCGGCGGGCCACCGCCCCGGGTGGCACGGTGGTGGTGTGGTCGGCAGCGGAGGCTCCGGCGCTGCTGGAGGTGATGGCGCAGGTCTTCGACGGCGCCGAGGCGCTCTCCTACCCCGTCGACCTGCAGGGACACTCGGAGACGTACTGGCTCTATGTGGGCTGGCTCTCCTCCGGCGGGGTCTCACCGAGGAATGGCACGAACTAGTCAAAGGTTGAACCAGACATGGACGACATGAGCTTTCGCATCGAGCACGACTCCATGGGAGAGGTCCGGGTCCCGAAGGACGCGCTGTGGCGCGCCCAGACCCAGCGGGCCGTGGAGAACTTCCCCATCTCGGGCACGCCGATCGAGCCGGCGCTGATCCATGCGATCGGCCATGTGAAGGCTGCCGCCGCCAAGGCCAACCTCGACCTCGGCGTCCTGCCCGCCGACAAGGCCGAGGCGATCTTCGCGGCCGCGGGCGCCGTCTCCGAGGGCAGGCACGACGACGCGTTCCCGATCGACGTCTTCCAGACCGGGTCCGGCACGTCCTCCAACATGAACGCCAACGAGGTGATCGCGTCGCTGGTGGCGAGCGCCGGCGGCGACGTACATCCCAACGACCACGTCAACGCCTCCCAGTCCTCCAACGACACCTTCCCGACCGCGATCCACGTCGCGGCCGCGGTCGCCGTCAGCGAGCAGCTGCTGCCCGCGATCGACGTGCTGGCCACCTCCCTCGAGGCGAAGGCCACCGAGTTCGCCGGCCTGGTGAAGTCGGGACGTACGCACCTGATGGACGCGACCCCGGTCACCCTCGGCCAGGAGTTCGGAGGGTACGCAGCCACGATCCGCTACGCGGCCGAGCGGCTGGAGGCGGTGCTCCCGCGAGTGCGCGAGCTGGCGCTCGGCGGCACCGCGGTCGGGACCGGCATCAACACGCCCGCCGGGTTCCCGCAGGCCGTGATCGCCGAGCTCTCCGACCGCACCGGGCAGCCGTTCACCGAGGCCCGCAACCACTTCGAGGCCCAGGGCACCCGCGACTCGCTGGTCGAGCTCTCCGGCGTGCTGAAGACGATCGCGGTCGGCCTGATCAAGATCAACAACGACCTGCGCTGGATGTCGTCGGGCCCGACCACCGGCCTGGCCGAGATCCACCTGCCCGACCTCCAGCCGGGCTCCTCGATCATGCCCGGCAAGGTCAACCCGGTCGTCCCCGAGGCCACCTTGATGGTCGCGTTCCAGGTGATCGGCAACGACGCCGCCGTGACCGCCGCCGGAGCCTCGGGGGCCTTCGAGCTCAACGTCGCGATGCCGGTGATGGCCCGCAACATCCTGGAGTCGATCCGCCTGCTCTCGACCTCGATGACGGTCCTGGCCGGACGTACGGTCGACGGGATCGTGCCGATCCCCGAGCGTCTCCGCGCCTACGCCGAGTCGTCTCCCTCGATCGTCACGCCGCTCAACAAGTACATCGGCTACGAGGCCGCCGCCAAGGTCGCCAAGCAGGCCCTCGCCGAGGGCGCCACCATCAAGGACACCGTCATCAAGCTCGGCTACGTCGCCGACGGCACGATCACCGAGGAAGACCTCGACAAGGCCCTCGACGTCGAGTCGATGACCCACCCCTGATCAGGCACCGCCGAGAATGTAGCTGTGGGCGACGAAACGAGAGTTTGGTCGCCCACAGCTGACGATTCGGCCGCCAGAACCACCTTCTCGGCGGGGGCTCAGTACCAGCCGGAGGACTGGGAGTGGCTCCAGGCGCCGCAGGGGGAGCCGTAGCGGTCGTTGATGTAGCCGAGGCCCCACTCGATCTGGGTGGCGGCGTTGGTCTGCCAGTCGTCGCCGGCGGAGGCCATCTTGGAGCCGGGGAGGGCCTGCGGGATGCCGTAGGCGCTGGAGGAGGGGTTGGAGGCGCTGACGTTCCAGCCCGACTCCTTCTCCCACAGCGGCTCGAGGCAGGAGAACTGGTCGAGGCCCCAGCCGAAGTCGGCGAGCATCGACCGGGCGATGTCCTTGGGGTCGCGCAGGTCGAGCTCGATCTCCTCGACGCCGGCGATCGCCCGGACGTCGCCGGAGTCGGACAGGGCCGCCTGCTTGCCGGGGTCGGCGACCTCACGGCGGTCACCGGCGGAACGCGAGAGGGTGGTCTCGCTGCCGCGGGCGGCGGACTCGGCCTCGATCGCGGCGCGCTGGGCGTCGGTGAGCTCGGGGAGGTCGGCTGCCGACCCCGCGCTGAGCGTGGCGTCGTCTTGGGCCGGCCCGGTGTAGGCCACCCCGCCGGCGACGGCGGCACCGGTCCCGCCGAGGGCGAGGACGGAGAGGAGGAGGGTTGTCTTGGCGGTCGTACGCGCAGCCTTGTGCGGAACGTCGACAAGCGGATTCGCTGGCGCACCGCGATGTCGCGGGGCACGATGAACAGGCTTGGTCACGGGCTCTCATTCGGGGGCTGAGGCATTACAGACCCGCAAACAATGCATGAGCACCCGCCCTGTATCAAACCGGACGCACCGTTTGTAGGTCAGAAATGACCGTCCTGAGCATCACTTCCGTAACATGAGTCACAGAAACCACAACGGCCCCAGACCTCACCGGTCTGGGGCCGTTGACGTGACAATGATTACGGCGTCACGGGACGACGTTCTCCAGCATCTCGGTGACCAGGGCCGCGATCGGCGAACGCTCGGAGCGGGTCAGGGTGACGTGCGAGAAGAGCGGGTGGCCCTTCAGCTTCTCGATCACCGCGACGACACCGTCGTGACGCCCGACCCGGAGGTTGTCGCGCTGCGCGACGTCGTGGGTGAGCACGACCTTCGAGTTGGACCCGATGCGGGAGAGCACCGTGAGGAGCACATTGCGCTCCAGCGACTGCGCCTCGTCGACGATCACGAACGAGTCGTGCAGCGACCGGCCACGGATGTGGGTCAGCGGCAGCACCTCCAGCATGCCGCGGTCGATGATCTCGTCGATCACGTCCTGGGTGGTCACCGCGGAGAGGGTGTCGAAGACCGCCTGGCCCCACGGCGACATCTTCTCGTTCTCGGTGCCGGGCAGGTAGCCGAGCTCCTGGCCACCGACGGCGAAGAGCGGGCGGAAGATGACCACCTTCTTGTGCTGGTTGCGCTCCATGACCGCCTCCAGGCCAGCGCACAGTGCCAGCGCCGACTTCCCGGTGCCGGCCCGGCCGCCGAGGGAGACGATGCCGACCTCGGGGTCGAGCAGCATCTCGAGCGCGATCCGCTGCTCCGCGGAGCGGCCGTGGATGCCGAAGACCTCCCGGTCGCCGCGGACGAGGTGGACCTGCTTGTCCGAGCCGACCCGGCCCAGCGCGGTGCCCCGGTCCGACATCAGCACCAGGCCGGTGTGGCAGGGGAGGTCGCGGGCGACGTCGAGGTCGAGGACGCCGTCGTCGTAGAGCTCGTCGAGGTCGGCGGAGGCGACGTCGAGCTCGGCCATCCCGGAGTAGCCCGGGTCGGAGTCGTTGATCCGCTCGCCGCGGTAGTCCTCGGCCTTGAGCCCGACCGCGGACGCCTTGATCCGCATCGGCAGGTCCTTGGAGACCAGGGTGACGTCGAGCCCGTCGCCCTGCAGGTTGCGCGCGACCGCGAGGATCCGGGTGTCGTTGTCCCCGAGCCGGAAGCCGCTCGGCAGCGAGGACGGGTCGGTGTGGTTGAGCTCGACACGGATGGTGCCGCCCTCCTCACCGACCGGAACCGCCGTGTCGAGGCGGCCGTGGGTGACCCGCAGCTCATCGAGCTGCCGGAGCGCGGAGCGGGCGAAGTAGCCCAGCTCCGGGTGGTGCCGCTTCCCCTCCAGCTCGGTGATCACCACCACCGGGAGCACGACCTGGTGCTCGGCGAAGCGCGTCATGGCCTTCGGATCCGAGAGCAGGACGCTGGTGTCGAGAACGAACGTTCGCGCAGCAGGCGACTCGCTCTCCGGAGAAGGCTCCGACGCCGGTGTCGGAGCGGCCGACGTGTCGGCCTCGGTGACATGCTCGTTCGTGGTTCGGTTGGCCACGCGGATCACCTCTCGCGACCGGCTCATACACCCATGAGTCCGGCCATTTCATCGTCAATCAGATGGACCGGACGGTGGACCGTCAGTCGGGGTGCCGACCGCCTCACACCCGTCGGGATCGATGAGATCCTGACGCAGGTTCGGTTCGTGACTACTCACGTAACGGGCCTCCAGGTGCGACGGGAATTTGTTCCCCGCCGTTGGTACAACGCTACGACGCCGCACCAACGGTCCGTGGCAACACGAACGATTTTTCTTTGTGAACTCCTGGTGACACCACCGATTTGTTCCGGCCAGCGGTCACCTTCCGAGGCGACGCTCGCGCTGGGCGTAGGCCCGCAGGGCGCGCAGGAAGTCCGTGCGCCGGAAGTCGGGCCAGTAGGCCTCGCAGAAGTAGAACTCCGACTTCGCGCTCTGCCACAGCAGGAAGCCACCGAGGCGCTGCTCCCCCGACGTACGGATCACCAGGTCGGGGTCGGGCTGGCCCTTGGTGTAGAGGTGGTCGGCGATGTGCTCGACGTCGATGATCTGGGCGAGCTCCTCCAGCGAGGTGCCGCGGGTGGCGTGCTCGTTGAGCAGGGCGCGGACGGCGTCGGCGATCTCGCGACGGCCGCCGTAGCCGACGGCGACGTTGACCAGCATCCCGTCGACGTCCCGGGTCGCCTCCTCGGCGGCCTTGAGCCGCTGGGCCAGCCACGGCGGGAGCAGGTCGAGCGCGCCGACCGGGTGCAGCCGCCAGCGGCGTACGTCTGCCAGGGAGTCGACCGCGTCGGCGATGATCTCGAGGAGGGGTGCCAGCTCCTCGGCGGGCCGGTTGAGGTTGTCGGTGGAGAGCAGCCACAGGGTGACCACCTCGATGCCGATCTCGTCGCACCAGGTGAGCAGCGGCTCGATGTTGGCGGCGCCGGCACGGTGGCCGTGGGCGGTCGACTGGCCGACCGCCTTGGCCCAGCGGCGGTTGCCGTCGAGCATCACCCCGACGTGCTTGGGAAGCTTGGAGACGTCGAGCTTGCGGAGCATCCGCGCCTCGTAGGCGGGATACAGAATTCGACGTACGCCGTCCTTCCAGTCTGCCACGAGGAGAAGGGTATCGGCGGCGCGGCGACATCACCCAGCGGGACGGGATTCACCTGATCTTCAGGGTGGGCGGATACTCTTACGCTTCATGAGTGAGATGACGGACGCGATGCGCCTCAAGGTCGGCACGATCACCGACTCGGTCTCCTCGACCGTCCACGAGGCCCTCCCGAAGCTGCGCGGCTGGATCCATCTGGCCAGCGCCCCGCTCACCCTCGCCGCCGGTATCGTCCTGATCGTGCTCGCCCCCTCGGGCGCGCCACGCCTCGGCGCGACGGTGTTCACGATGGCCGCGCTGCTCCTCTTCACGGTCTCCGCGGTCTACCACCGCGGCAACGCGATGGGTAAGTGGAGCGCCCGCGCCCACACGATCCTGAAGCGCTGGGACCACGCCAACATCATGCTGATGATCGCGGGCTCCTACACCCCCTTCTCGCTGCTGCTCCTCGACGGCGTCACCCAGGTGGTGCTGCTCTCGGTGGTCTGGACCGGCGCGATCCTGGGCGTCTTCTTCCGGGTGTTCTGGCCCGAGGCCCCGCGTTGGCTGTACGTCCCGAACTACATCGCCCTCGGCTGGGCGGCGATCTTCTTCATCCCGTCCTTCTTCGACGGCGCCGTGGCGCTGGGCGTCGGCATCGGGATCGCCACCTTCACGCTGATCTGCGTCGGCGGCGCGCTCTACACCGCCGGCGGTGTGATCTACGGCTTCAAGCGGCCCAACCCGTGGCCGAAGTGGTTCGGCTTCCACGAGGTCTTCCACACCTTCACGATCCTTGCCTTCATCGTCCACTACACCGGCGTCTCGCTGGCGACGTACGCGCTGCGCTGAGCCTCGTCGCGGGCGCGCGCCGCGGCCGCGTGCCGGGCGAGCACCGCGGTGAGGATCCCGGTGACCGCGAAGAGCGCGCCCAGCGCCATCCAGCCGCCGGTGCCGTGGTCGATCGCGGTGGCGGTCACGACCAGCGGCGCGAGCATCTGGGCGAGCGCGTAGCCCATCTGGCTGACCCCCTGGTAGGCGCCGGCCCGGTTCTGGTCGGCCAGCTCGAAGGCCAGCCCCCAGCTGCCCGCCTCGCCGCGGGTCTCGGCGGCTGAGGAGGCGAGCGCGGCCGACAGCAGCAACGCGGTGGCGACCACCGGACCGGCGTAGGCCGCCGCGGCGAAGAGGACGCAGGCCGTCAGCAGCAGGAACCCGGCCCCTCGCACGGCCCGCCCTGCGGTGGCGATGTCGTGGGTCCCGCGCGAGGCACGCACCTGGAAGAGCGCGACGTAGACGGTGTTCACCACCAGCAGCACGGAGACCAGAACGGTCGGGGCGTCGGTGTGGTCGGCCACCCAGAGCGGCACCCCGATCGAGGTCACCCCGAAGTGGATCGCCATCACGCCGCTGAGGACGGTCGCGGTCACATAGGTGCGGTCGCGCAGCGGTGAGGGCCCTCGGGTCGTCGAAGGCCCGGAGCCGGCGTCCATCGACTCGCCCAGCCCCGCGACCCGGCGCCGCAGCCCGACGAGCGGCACCGCCGCGAGCGTGGTGAGCACACCGACGAGCACCATCGTGGTGCGGTAGGCCGTCCCGGTGTCCACCGCCAGCGCCACCGCCGCGAGCAGCGTCCCGGCGCCGATCATCACGTTCATCACCACCCGCAACCGGGCGCGCACGGCCACCCGGTCGGGACCGTCGAACCAGCGCGCGACCAGCGTCGACTGGGCGCTCGACTGGAAGCCACGCGAGGCCGAGACCCAGGTCGCGACCAGCACGAACGCGACCACGTCCCGGGCCAGGGCGTAGGCGAGCAGGGCGATGCCGTAGCTGGCCATCGCCCCCAGCTGCACCCGGTCGGCGCCCCACCGGTCGCTGAGCCGCCCACCTGCGTACGTCGCCACGACGCCGACTCCGCCGGCGACGGTCAGGCCGATGCCGACGGTGACCGCCGAGAGGCCGATCGTGCGGGTGAAGTAGAGCGCGCTGACCGCGAAGAACATGCCACGGGCGAGGGAGAGGGCGGCGACGGCGCCGACGAGCGGGCGCTCGACCGGGTCATTGGGGAGTCGGATCACGGGTCCCAGTTGTCGCACCTCGCGTCCATGGAACGTTAACGATGTAGCGTATTGCTTCATGATCAGGTACGAGCTGGCCGGCCCCGACCTGAGCGAGGTCCGGTTCGCCATCTCGCCGCTCAACGAGCTCACCCTCTCCCTGCGTGCGCTGCGCGACCCGGGCCGGTTCCCGCTCCACCTTCCTTGGCTGCGCACCGTCGCCGCCGCGGAGCTGGACCGCGAGACCCTGCTCGCGCTGACCAACGACCGGCTCTGGACGCCGGACTTCCTCAACCCCCGACCCCGGAACCCGCTCGCCCGGCTCGACGACGAGCTCGAGGTCGTCGCGGCCACCCCACCGGACCGGGTCCGCGCCGACCTCGCCGCGGTCCACTTCGAAACCGATCCGCCGGTGGCGCTGAGCGGGTCCCCGCGGGTGGTGCTGCGCCGCGTCCTCACCGCTCTCCGCGACTACTGGGACGCGTGCTTCGAGCCTCACTGGCAGCGGATGCGCGCGGTGCTGGAGGCCGACATCGTCCATCGCGGCCGCACGATCGTGCACGCGGGCATGGCGGCGATGTTCGGCGACATCTCGCCGCGGGTCACCTTCGCCGACGACGTCCTCGCGATCCGGCTCACCACCTCGAAGGTCGACTATCGGCGTACGACCGCGGGGGTCGGGCTCACCCTGGTGCCGACCCTGTTCAGCCGCAACCCGTCGACCCCGATCTCGCCCGAGGAGCCGCCGGTCATATTCTACCCGGCGCGAGGCCTCGGGACCCTGTGGACCACCGACCGGCCTCGGGCGCCGCACGCCCTGCGCGACCTCATCGGCGAGACCCGCTCCGGGCTGCTCACCCTGCTGGAGGCTCCGGCCTCCTCGACCGAGCTGGCCGTACGTCTCGGGGTGACCCCCACGGCGGTCAACCAGCACCTGCGGGCGATGCGCGCGGCCGGCCTGCTGACCTCGGCCCGCCACGGCCGATCGGTCCTCTACCTCCGCTCCGACCTGGGTGATCGCCTGCTGGACGCGGTGAACCCGGACGCGGTGAACTGACAAGGGGCGCGCGGCCAACGGCCGCGCGCCCCTTGCTGGTGGTCAACGTGTCACATGTGGAGCGGCTCGACGACCTTGTCGTCTCCGCCCTTGCCGACCCGCGAGTTGCGGTAGCCGTAGACGAAATAGATCGCGAAGCCGATCGCCATCCAGATCAGGAACCGCAGCCAGGTCTCGACGCTCAGGTTGAGCGTCAGGTAGATGCAGATCAGCGCGGCCACGATCGGCAGCACCGGGTTGAGCGGCACCGAGAAGGAGCGCGGCAGGTCGGGGCGACGCTTGCGCAGGATCGGCACGGCGATCGAGACCAGCGCGAACGCGGTCAGGGTGCCGATGTTGACCATCTCCTCGAGCTTGCCGATCGGGGTGAAGGTGGCCACGATCGCGACGAAGACGCCGACGGTGAGGGTGATCCGGACCGGGGTGCCGGTCTTCGGGTTGACGTGGGCGAACTTCACCGGGAACAGGCCGTCGCGGCTCATCGCGAAGACGACCCGGATGGCGCCGATCATCAGCGTCATCACGACGGTGGTCAGACCGGCGACGGCGCCCGCCGAGATCAGGGTGGCGAAGCCGCCACGGCCGACGTCGCGGAACGCGGTGGCGAGCGCGGCGTCGGGGTCGATCTCGTCGTACTTCACCATGCCGGTGATGACCAGCGCGACGGCGACGTAGAGGATCGTGCAGATCACCAGCGAGCCGATGATGCCGCGGGGCAGGTCACGCTGGGGGTTCTTGGCCTCCTCGGCGGTCGTGGCGACCACGTCGAAGCCGATGTAGGCGAAGAAGACGACCGAGGCGGCCGAGATGATGCCGAGGACACCGAAGGTCTGCGGCTCGAGGCCGAAGGCCCACTGGATCAGCGGCTGGTGGATGCCCTCGCCGCTGACGGAGCCGGCGCGCGCGGGGACGAACGGGTCGTAGTTGGAGCCGGAGACGTAGAACATGCCGGCGACGATGACGAACAGGACGATGAACAGCTTGACCGCGACGAGCGCGAGGTTGACCCGCAGCGACTCCTTGATGCCGATCGCGATCAGGCCGACCAGGACGACCACGAGCAGCAGCGCGGCCAGGTTGGGCTGACCGAAGTCGGCGTTGGCGTCCGGGCCGTACCCCTTGGGCCAACCGAGCCCGATCTCCTCGAGGAACGTCACCAGGTAGCTGCTCCAGCCCTGCGCGACCACGGACGCACCGAGCACCATCTCCAGGTTCAGGTCCCAGCCGATGATCCAGGCGAGCATCTCGCCCAGCGTGGCGTAGGAGAAGGTGTACGCCGACCCCGACACCGGCACGGTCGAGGCGAACTCGGCGTAGCACAGCGCCGCCAGGCCGCAACAGATCGCGGCGATGACGAAGGAGAAGACGACGCCGGGGCCTGCGTACTGGGCCGCGGCCCGGCCCGTCAGGGTGAAGATACCCGCGCCGATGATGACGCCGATCCCGAAGACCGTCAGGTCAACCGCGGTGAGCCGCCTTTTGAGCTGGAACTCCGGGGTTTCGGCATCGGCAAGTGATTGCTCGATGGACTTGGTGCGCCAAACAGACATGAGGGATAGGAAACCATCCCGACCGGTCGACCGGAAAGGTCGGGGGTGTCACCCGTCACATCTCGCACCGGAAGCTGCTCGCCTCCGAGGCGGGCCCCGCGACGTACGCCGGCCAGGTCGGCCATGCGCACAGCGGCCGCGTGCGGCCGGCTCCGGCGTTGCCGTCGGCGACCACCTGGTTCTCGGGCGCGACGCCGCGCTCGGCCCAGCCCTCCAGCGCGGTGAGGGAGTCGTACGAGGCGGAGTAGGCGACCGGGGCGAAGTTGGCGTGGTTGGCGCCGGGGACGAGGTAGAACCGCGAGAACTCCTCGGTCGCACGCTTGCCCATCACGCGCTGGACCCGCTGGTAGTAGTCGATCGTGGAGCGGTGGCTGACCAGCTCGTCGGCGGCACCGTGGATCAGGATCAGCCGGCCGCCGGCACGGGCGAAGGGGCGCAGGTCGGCGTCGTTGACGTCCTGGAGCGCGGTGAGCTCGCTGATCCGGCGCTGCCACTCCCCCGGGTCGGCCGGGTCGATCGCGAACGGGCTGATCTGCGGGTCGCGGGTGATGAAGTACTTCACCCACTGGTTCCAGAACTGCATGCCGTAGCCGGCGGTCACCGGCATCGGGTCGGCCGGTGCGGTGGTGCCGAACCCGAGGATCGGCGTCGACATCCGCGCGCCGGAGAGCAGCGGGAACCCGGGGTAGCCCCGCTCCCCGCTCGCCACCCGGTAGGGCAGCCGCCAGCTGCCGTCGGCGGCGACGATCGCGTCGACCTGCTCGCGGGCGAGGCAGGTGGCGCCCGGGGTCTCCCCCTCGCCGCACAGCAGCGTCTCCGGGTCGAAGTCGCAGCCGGCCTCGTCGGAGATCACCCCGTCCTCGAGCCCGTCGTCGCCGTCGCAGGCGGCCAGCACCCGCTGGGCGACGAGGTCCTGCTGGACCTTCGACGGGAACGCGCCGGGCTTGGCGAACTCGTGGGTGATCCGGCCGAAGAAGAGGTCGAGGGTCGCGGCGTTCCAGGCGGGGTAGGCGGAGATCACGCCGTCGAAGTCGCGCGGCCAGCGCTGTGCGACGGCGAGGGCCTCACGGCCACCGGTCGATCCGCCGGCGAAGTAGGTGGTGGCGGGCCCACGGCCGAACGCCTTCGTGATGACGAACCGCGCGGTGTCGTGCACCTTCTTGAGCGCGTCCCCGGAGAAGTTGCGCAGCGCCTCGTCGTTCTGGCCGAACCAGCCGTCCAGGCTGGCGATCGGGTGGCGGGTGGTGTCGGCCTGGTGACCGGAGTCGCTGGCATAGGTCGCGTAGCCGCGGCCGAGCGGCGTGCGCTGGTCGACCGGCCCGAAGGGCACGTTCTGGGCGAGGTTGGGGACGGTGCCGTTGTAGCCACCGCCGCCGAACATCATCGTCCGCCCGTTCCACCCCTCCGGCAGCGCCAGGCCCATCCGGATGTCCGGGGCAGCCGGGTCGACCGGGTGGATCGCGATGTCGGCGCGGCAGTAGGCCGGGATCGCGGTCGGGCCGGTCCCGGAGGCGGGCATCGACGTCGCCGCGGTGACCTCGGCGCCCGTGGTGGGCAGGCCGATCCGGTGCGCCGGGATC
Organism: Nocardioides luteus; assembly: GCF_000960475.2. Lineage (GTDB taxonomy): Bacteria > Actinomycetota > Actinomycetes > Propionibacteriales > Nocardioidaceae > Nocardioides > Nocardioides luteus_A. Next base: position 102,857 of record NZ_JZDQ02000017.1, read on the forward strand.
TTCAGCCCGACCAGCGAGGAGCAGGCGACGGTGGCTGCTGGCGCGGCGGCGAGCGCGGCGGTGGTCGGCGCGACCGTGGTCGGCGCGGCGGTGGCGGGCGCCTGGCCGGCGACCAGGGCCGCGGCGGCGAGGGCGAGGGCGGAGCCGACGGTCAGGGAGCTGCGTACGAGTCGGGTGTGGGGCATGCCCCTTAGGATCGCGACGCGGTGTGACGTGCGCCATGTGGCTGCCGCACACAACTCCAGCGCCCGAGATGTGGTCGGCCACGGGCCAACCCATGGAAGGCCGGAGTGGCTCTGATCCACACAGCCAACGCGCTCACTGTGTCGCGAACCCCTATGGCGTACGTCTCACCACTTCCCTAGCGTCGCCCATGTGACGAGCACCACATCGACCCCGAGGTGCGCACTCCGGACCGAGGGTCTCACCAAGGACTTCCGTGGCTTCCGCGCGGTCAGCTCCGTCGACCTCGAGGTCGCCGAGGGCACCGTCCACGCGCTCGTCGGCCCGAACGGAGCCGGCAAGACGACCCTGTTCAACCTGCTGACCGGGTTCCTGAGACCCAGCAGCGGACGGATCAGGGTCTTCGGTGACGACGTCACCGGGATGGCACCGGAGCGGATCACCCGGCACGGGGTGGCCCGCTCCTTCCAGATCACCAGCCTCTTCGAGAACCTCACCCCGCGCGAGCACGTCGAGATCGCGCTCCAGGGGCTGACCAACCAGGGCCTGAGGTTCTGGCGCTCGGAGAAGCTGCTCGGGCGGCGGCGCGAGGAGGTCGACCGGCTGCTGGCCGAGGTCGGCCTGACCGAGCTGGCCGACCGGCCGACCGGCCTGATGGCGTACGGCCAGAAGCGGGCGCTCGAGCTCGCCCTCGTGCTCGCCGTCGAGCCGAAGCTGCTGCTGCTCGACGAGCCGACCGCGGGGATGGGCATCGAGGACGTCGACCGCACCATCGAGCTCGTCCGGCGCATCGCGGCCGGACGGACGGTCGTCTTCGTCGACCACAACATGCACGTGGTCGGCCAGCTGGCCGACCGGGTCACCGTCCTGCAGCAGGGCGCGGTGCTCGCCGAGGGCCCCTACGACGAGGTCCGCGCGGACGCGCGCGTCATCACCGCCTATCTCGGGGAGGCCCACAGTGCTTGACGGAGGTCCCTGTGCTTGAGATCGAGAACCTGAGCGCCTGGTACGGCGAGGCGCAGGCGCTGCGCGAGGCCACCCTGAGCGTCGGGGCCGGCGAGGTCGTGACCCTCGTCGGCCGCAACGGCGCCGGCAAGACCACCCTGGTCCGCTGCCTGATGGGGCTCCACAGGCACCTGACCGGATCGGTCTGGCTCGACGGTCGCGACATCACCTCGCTGCCCGCGCACCGGCGCGCCCGCGCCGGGCTCGGCTGGGTGCAGGACGACCGCGGCATCTTCGCCAACCTGAGCGTGGAGGAGAACCTCCTGCTCCCGCCTCGCGTCTCGGAGTCGGCGTGGACGCTGGAGCAGGTCTACGACGCCTTCCCCGCCCTCGGCATCCGCCGGCGCGCGGGCGGGACGACGCTCTCGGGCGGTGAGCAGCAGATGCTCGCCGTGGCCCGGGTGCTCCGCACCGGCGCCCGCGTGCTCCTGCTCGACGAGCCCTCCGAGGGGCTCGCCCCGGTCATCGTCGCCCAGATCGGGGAGATCGTGCGGACCGCGAAGCAGTCCGGGATCGGCGTGCTGCTGATCGAGCAGAACGTACGTTTCGCCGCGACCGTCGCCGACCGCCACTACCTCCTCGCCCAGGGCCGCCTGGTCGAGAGCCTCGACAACGACGAGTTCGTCGAACGTCAGGACGAGCTGCTCGAACACCTCGGGATCTGACGTACCGCCCCAGCACAGCGCAGTCCCAACCCCCACGAGGAGAGACACGATGAAGAAGCGACGCACAGCTGCCACGGCCTCGATGGTGATGGCAGGTGTCCTGGTCACCGCAGGCTGCGGCGCCGGCGGCCCGAGTGCGGGCGGAGGCGACTTCACCGACGACAAGGTGGTCCTCGCCCTGCTCAACGACGCCTCCGGTGTCTACAAGGACGTCTCCGGGCCCAACTCGAAGATCGCGATCCAGATGGCGATCGACGACTACCAGGAGAAGTACGGCGACGACGCCGTCGTCGACGACATCGAGGTGATCTCGGCCGACCACCAGAACGAGCCCGACATCGCCAACACCAAGGCCCAGGAGCTCTACGACCGCGAGGGCGCCGACGTGATCCTGGACGTGCCGACGTCCTCGGCGGCGCTGGCCGTCGCGACGCAGGCGAAGAACAAGAAGAAGGTCTACATCAACATCGGCGCCGGGACGACCGAGCTGACCGGCGCGCAGTGCAACAAGTACACCTTCCACTACGCCTACGACACCTGGATGCTGGCCAACGGCACCGGCACCGTCGTCACCGAGGAGGGCGACAAGAACTGGCAGCTGATCTACCCCGACTACGCCTTCGGCCAGGACATGGTGAAGTCGTTCACCGGTGCCATCGAGGCCGGCGGCGGCAAGGTCGCGGGGACGATCGCGACGCCGTTCCCGAACGACAACTTCGCGACGTACATCACCAAGGCGGGAGCCGCGAAGCCGCAGGTCATCGGCACCATGCACGCCGGCGGCGACCTGATCAACCTGGTCAAGCAGTACAACGAGTCCGGGCTCAAGGACCAGGGCATCGACCTGGCCGTCGGGCTGATGTTCATCTCCGACATCCACTCGCTCGGCGTCGAGGCGTTCGAGGGCACGATCTTCACCGACGCCTGGTACTGGAACCTCGACGAGAAGTCCCGCGAGTGGGCCGACCGCTTCATGGAGGAGACCGGCGACCGGCCGACGTACGCGCATGCCGGCAACTACTCGGCGGCTCTGCAGTATCTCGAGGCCGTCCAGGCGGCCGGCACCGACGACGCCGACAAGGTCGTCGAGGAGCTCGAGGGCAAGAAGATCGACGACATGTTCCTGCGCAACGGTGAGATCCGCGCCGAGGACCACCAGGTGATCCACGACGTCTACCTGGCCCGGGTCAAGGGGCCGGCCGACGTCAAGGAGGACTGGGACTACGAGGAGATCATCAAGACCATCCCGGCGGAGGAGGCCTTCCGGCCGGCCTCCGAGTCCGGCTGCTCGATGTGAGGTCGCTGTGAGCGCGGTCCTGCAATACACCGTCCAAGGGCTCGCGGCCGGCAGCTTCTACGCGCTGGCCGCGCTCGGCCTGGCGGTGATCTTCGGTGTCCTCGGCGTGGTCAACTTCGCCCACGGCGCCTTCTACATGCTGGGCGCGGTGGCCGCCGCGGTGCTCCTGGACACGCTCGGGCTGAGCCTGTGGGGCGCGCTGATCGTGGTGCCGCTGCTCATGCTGGTCTTCGGGATGCTGGTCGAGCGGCTGCTGGTGCAGTGGCTGCTGCCGCTCGACCCGCTCTACAACCTGCTGCTCACCTTCGGGCTGACGCTGCTGCTGGTCGACCTGGTCAAGCGCCGCTACGGGGTCTCGGGTCTGCCCTATGAACGCCCCTCGGCGCTCTCCGGTCGGGTGGAGGTGGGTGGCGTCGGGCTGCCGGTCTACCAGCTCTTCGTGATCGGTGTGGCGCTGCTCGTCTGCCTCGGCGTGTGGCTGCTGATGACGCGTACGCGGGTGGGGATGATCGTCCGCGCCGCGACCGAACGTCCGGAGCTCGCCGGCGCGCTCGGGATCAACGTCGGACGCTGGGTGACCCCGGTCTTCGGATTCGGGGTCGCGCTCGCCGGGCTGGCCGGGGTCCTGGCCGCGCCGTTCCGGGCGATCACCGCCGAGATGGGCAGCGACTTCATCATCATCCTGTTCGCGGTGGTGGTGATCGGCGGGCTCGGCTCGATCGTCGGCGCCGTCGTCGGCGGGTTCCTGGTCGGGCTCGTGGAGGCGTTCGGGCAGGCGTACGCACCGACGTTCGCGCAGGTGCTGATCTTCGTGCTCATGGCCGTGGTCGTGCTGGCGCGACCGGCCGGGCTCTTCGGCCGAGAGGAGGCGACCGCATGACCTCCATCGCGACAGCGGGCGCGAGCGTCAGCGAGCAGCACGCGACGATCGCCGGGGCACGACCCTGGCAGCGGCTGGTCCTGCTGGCGGTCGGCCTGGTGGTGGCGCTCGGCCTGCCGTGGTTCGTCTACCCGCCGGTGGCGATGGACATCGCCGCGTGGGCGCTCTTCGCGGTGGCCCTCGACCTGTTGCTGGGCTACTGCGGGCTGCTCTCGTTCGGTCATGCGGCGTTCTGGGGTGGCTCGGCGTACGTGACGGGGTTGATCGCCATCCACCTCGGTGTCCCGTTCCCGGTCGCGGTGCTCGGCGGGGCGCTCTTCGCGATGGTGCTCGCGGTGCCGATCGGCTACCTGTCGGTGAAGCGGTCCGGGATCTACTTCGCGATGGTCACCCTCGCCTTCGCGCAGATGCTCTTCTTCATCGCCAACCAGGCCTCCTCGCTGACCGGCGGGGAGAACGGGCTCCAGGGGGTGCCGCGGTCGTTCTTCGGGATCGAGGCGGTCGAGACCGACTCGTTCTTCTTCTACTACGCCGCGCTGCCGATCATCCTGCTCGGGATGTGGGCCGCCTGGCGGATCGTCCACTCCCCCTTCGGGCGGGTGCTGGTCGCGATCCGCGACAACGCGCCGCGGGCCCGGGCGCTGGGCTACGACGTGGAGCGCTACAAGCTGATCGTCTTCGTGCTCTCGGCCGGGCTCTCCGGCCTCGCCGGCGGCGTCTTCGCCGTCTCGCACGGGTTCGTCGCGCTCCCCGAGCTGCACTGGGCCACCTCCGGCGAGGTCGTCCTGATGACCGTGCTCGGCGGGATCGGCACCCTGTGGGGCGGGGTCATCGGCGCCGCGCTGATCGTGATGCTCGCCGACTACCTGGCCTCGTCCGGGTTCGACGGGATCGGGATCGTCACCGGGGCCGTGTTCGTGACCGTGGTGCTGCTGTTCCGTCGCGGGATCTGGGGCACCGCCCGCCACCTCTGGCTGAGTCGCCGCCGTTCCTAGAGGTCCTAGAAGCTCCTAGGCGACGAGCTGATGGAGCCGGAGCGCCAGCTGCACCTCGAGCTGGCGCTCCGGCTCCTGCCAGCCCTTGCCCAGCAGACGGGTGACCCGCTCGAGGCGCTGGGTGACGGTGTTGACGTGGACGTGCAGCGCGGCGGCGGTGCGGGTGAGGTTGCGGTCGGCGGCGAAGTAGGCCCGCAGCGTCTCCACCAGCTTCGACCCCTTCGCGGCGTCGTAGTCGATCACCGGGCCCAGCCGCGAGGTGACGTACGCCGCCGGGTGGCCGTCGGAACCGAGCAGCAGCCCCACGAAGCCGAGGTCGTCGGCGGTGACCACCTCACCCTCCCGGCCCAGGGTCATCGCCGCCGCGAGACAGCGACGGGCCTCGTCGTAGCCCTTCACCACGGCACCCGGACTGCTCAGCGGACCCGGCACCGGGCCGGCCGCGCCGACCGTCACCGGCGCTCCCGCCGACAGCCGCAGGCCCTCGACGACCAGCTCACCGGCGGCCCGGGCGTCGCAGTCGGGGAAGATCAGCACGACCTGCCCCTGCCGCACCGCCGCGAAGCCGTCGTGGGTGGCCGCGACGAACGTCGCCGCCTGGCCGACCCGGGCCCGGTCGCCGGGGACGTTCGCGACGACCACGGCATAGGGCCTGGACAGGTCGGCCTGCAGCAGCCGGCCGCGCTCGCGCAGCGTCTCCGGGTCCGGGGTGGTGCCGGAGAGGAGCTCGTCGAGGAGCTCGCCACGCACCCGCCCCTCGGCCTCGGCGACGCTGCGGCGGAAGAGCAGCAGCAGCGCCGTCACCAGCGCGGCACGCTCCAGGATCCGCTGGTCGCCGTCGTCCAGGTCGCCGTCGTCGCGGTCGACCTCGCGCGGACCCAGCAGCATCGAGCCGAGCTGCTCGGCGCCGGCGAGCACCGGGGTGGCGTAGACGTCGCCGCTGCCGGCGGTGCGGCTGAGGTCGAGGCTGCGCCGGGTCACGGCCGCCTCGTAGTCGGAGACGGGCTGGTCCGGGGCGCTGCTCGCGATGGTCTCGCCGTCGAGGTCGAGCACGACGACCCGGGCACCGAGGACCTCGGCGACGCTGCGTACGACATCGTCGACGCCGCCACCCTCGACGACGATCCGGGTGAGCCGGTCGTGGGCGTCGGCGGCGCGCTCGACCACCTCGTTGCGCGCCTGCAGCTGACGGGTGGTGACCTCGAGCTCGGCGACCGCGGCGCGGGTCTCCTCCAGCAGCCGGGCCTTGTCGACGGCGATCGCGGCGTGGGCCGCGAGCGAGACGAGCAGGGCGCTGGCCTCGGTGCCGAAGGGACGTACGGTGCGGTTCGCGGCGAACAGGACGCCGATGACCTGGGTGCCGAGCAGGAGCGGCACCCCGATGATCGCGCGGATGCCCTCGCCGCTGACCGCGCCGTCGATGTCGGGGGCATGCCGGAACCGCTCGTCGGGGATGTAGTCAGCGGTCGAGTAGGGCTTCATGGTCTGGGCGACGAGGCCGCCGAGCCCGATGCCGTAGGGGATCCGGGTCGTGCGGAAGGCCGCGGTCAGGATCCCCTCGGTCACCCGCATGTACTCACCACGGCGCTCGTCGTTGAGCGTCAGGTAGGCGACGTCGCTGTTCAGCAGCTGCTTCGCCCGGGTGACGATCGCCTGCAGCACGGCTTCCAGGTTGGTCAGCATCGCCAGGTCGTTGGCCGACTCGAACAGCGCCGCCAGCTCTCCCTCGCGCCGACGGCGTGCCTCGAGGGTGTCCCTGACCTGCAGCGCGAGGCTCCTGGCGTAGTCGATTCGCTCGCGCTCCTCGGCGGTCGCACCCGCCGCTCGTGCGGCCCGCGACGGCCCCTCGAAGTCGGCCTCTGCGGCATCCCCGGCCAGCAGCTCCAGGAACGCGACCACATCGACCGTCATGTGACCGAAGTTACACTTCTACGCGCCGGCCGACATAGGGGATCACCACATAGTTCCCCGGGATCAGGTAGGGGTTGTCGCCAGGTCTTCTGCCGACGTCACGGGCCGCTCGCAGACGAACCCCCGACAGACGTACGCCGCCGCCTTCCCGTCCACCGGAGTCCGGCTGCTGAGCAGCGGGATGTCGTCGCGGGCCTCGTCGGCGACGACCACCACCGCGCCCGGTTTGCGCCGGGCGGCGCCCTCGAGAGCGTCGCGGTCCGGCCCGGACGGTCCGACGACCGCGATCTCGAGCGGGCCGTCCGCCATCGTGACGGCGGCCGCCAGGGACCAGCCTGCGAACCGCGGTGCCTTCGTCATCAGGGTGCTCGTGGCGGCGAGCGCCTCCTCGGCGGCCGTGCGGTAGCGGCCCTCGCCGGTGAGCGCGTGCGCGGTGACGAGCGCGTGGACCATGGCGCTGGTGCCGCTGGGGCTGGCGTTGTCAGAGGAGTCCCGGGGCCGGGTGACCAGCGCCTCCGCGTCGTCGGCGGTGTCGTAGAAGCCGCCGTCCTCGGCGCGGAAGTGGGTCAGCGCGGTGTCGAGCAGGCTCGTCGCCCGGTCGAGCCAGGTGGCGTCGCCGGTCGCCTGGGTCAGGCTCAGGAATCCCGATGCGACGCAGCCGTAGTCCTCCAGGACCCCCGCGTGCGCGCCTGCGGTGCCGTCGCGGCTGACACGGAGGAGACGTACGCCCTGCACGTGCACCCGCCACAGGAGCTCCGCCGCGGCGAGGGCGGCGTCGACGTACTTCGGCTCCCCCAGCAGCAGCCCGGCATCGACCAGCCCACTGATCGCCAGCCCGTTCCAGGCGGCGACGACCTTGTCGTCGCGCGCGGGACGCACCCGCTCCCCGCGCGCGGCCAGGAGCCGTGCCTTGACCGACTCGAGCCGCTCGACGTCGTCGGGCCGGTGGCGCAGCTGCAGGGTCGAGGCGCCCTCCTCGAAAGTGCCCGCCTGGGTCACCTCGAAGACCGCCGCGGCCCAGGCGCCGTCGTCGGCGCCGAGGATCTCGACGAGCTCGGCCGGCGTCCAGACGTAGAACTTCCCCTCGACCCCCTCGCTGTCGGCATCCAGCGCTGAGGCGAACCCACCCTCGGCGGTGCCGAGCTCGCGGATCATCCAGTCGGCGCTCTCCCGCGCGACCCGGTCGCCGAGCTCGGTGCCGAGCCGGGCGTAGAGCCCGATCAGCTGGGCGTTGTCGTAGAGCATCTTCTCGAAGTGGGGCACGACCCAGCCGCGGTCGACGGCATAGCGGGCGAACCCGCCCCCGATCTGGTCGTAGATCCCGCCGCCGGCCATCGCGGCGACGGTCCGCGAGAGCATGTGCGAGACCCGCGAGTCCGCCCCCGGGGACCCGCCCGCCCGCCGCAGGAACTCCAGCACCATCGACGGCGGGAACTTCGGAGCGCCCCCGAACCCACCGGCCATCGGGTCGAACTCCCCCGCCAGCGTCTCGACCGCGGCGTCGACGTCGACCTGCCAGTCGCCCGCGGCCCCGGCCGCCCCGGAGATGGTGGCCAGGTGCTGACGTACGTTGTCCGCGACCGCCCCGATCTCCGAGCGCCGCTGCGTCCACGCCTCCGAGAGCGCCTGCAGCACCTGCGTGAACGCCGGCTGCCCGTGCCGCGGCATGTCCGGGAAGTAGGTGCCCGCGAAGAACGGGTTGCCGTCGTGGTCGAGCACCACCGTCATCGGCCACCCGCCCGACCCGGTCATCGCCGTCGTCGCCGCCATGTAGACCGCGTCCACATCCGGCCGCTCCTCCCGGTCGACCTTGATGTTGACGAAGTGCTCGTTCATGTACGCCGCGGTCGTCTCGTCCTCGAACGACTCGTGCGCCATCACGTGGCACCAGTGGCAGGCGGCGTAGCCGACCGACAGCAGAATTGGTGTATCACGACGCTTCGCCTCGGCGAACGCATCGGTCCCCCACTCCCGCCAATCCACGGGATTACCTGCATGTTGGAGGAGATACGGGCTCGTCGCACCGGCCAGACGGTTGACCATTACCATCACTCCTAACGAGTGGCACGTGTATCATAGTCGGGTCCGTGATACACGAGAGTGATACACGAAGCAGATCTTGGTAGGCCCGCACTGGACCCACCCCCACCCTAGGAGGCATGCGGATGCCACCTCGCAAGAAGCCGACTCTGCTCGCCCAGGGCAAGCCACGCATGCTCGGCGGGACCAAGAGAGCCTGGCGAGTACGCCTCTACGCCCCCGGCGAAGGCAGCACGAGCTACCAGGTGATGTTCCGGTCACCGACCGGCGACGGCCAACCCTGGGAGCGGGTGCTCCGACGGGCCAGCACCGAGACCGAGGCCCGCGACATCTTCGCCCGAGCCGAGGCCGCGCTCGACACGGCAACGGAGGCACCACCTCGAGCCGACGTACGCGCCGCGCGCACGATCCGAATGCTCGGCGAGGAATACATCAAGGACAGCCACGAGCGAGACAAGCACCCGCGCACGATCCAGGGCCGCGAGTCGCGGCTGAACGCGCACATCCTCCCCACGATCGGCGACGTGACGGTCGCGAAGTGGCGAGTGGAGCACAGCCGGAAGGTGATGGAGAAGGGCTCTCAGACCATCTTCTCCACGCGCGGCCGAGAAGACCTGCGCGGACAGCTCGCCGCCATGCGCAAACTCGCCTGGCGCCTGGGGTGGCTCGACCGCTCGGTGGACCCGCTCGACGGGCTCGAGATCGGACGCACGACCGTCCTCCACGGAGCCACCACCCACTACGTCGACCCGCGCCTTCGCCCCGAGACCCGCCAGGTGCGCGCGATGGCCGACGCCGCCGACAAGCTCTGCGGCCCCGACGGGACCGACCCATTGATGACCAGGCTCCCTCTCCTCGGCACGAAGATCCGCGTCGCCGGCTTCGGCGGCCTGCGCCTCGGCGAACAGAACGCCCTGCGAGCGATCGACGTCTTCTTCGACGGCGGCTACGTCCACATCAACGGGTCCTGGACCACACCCCGGCACCAGCCCGGGTTCCGCGGTCCGGTCAAGAACCACGTCCTGCACGAAGTTCCTCTCCCAGGAACGCTATTGCGCGACGAACTCCTTCCCCGCGTCAAGGAACTCCTCGGGCTGCCCGCAACCGCGACCCTCCAGCAAGTCATCAACGCTCAAGAAACCGAACGCCAGCGCCGAGCCGACCTCGCAGCCCGCGAACCCGACAAAAGCCTCGCCTGGTGGAACTACCCGATCCCCCCTGAAGAGGAGCAATGGCTCTTCGTCGACACGACCACAGGCCTTCCGGTGAAGCCCGAACTCCACAACAACCGCTGGCACCGCGTCCGCATCTGGGTCGACCAGAACGACCCCGATAACGCCTGGCCCCGCACCATCGTCTACCGCAACCTCCGTCACCACGCGGCTACCAAATGGTTCCACGAGGAACTCGGCGAATCCTGGGAGATCGTCGCTCAATACCTCGGCGACAAACTCACCACCGTCCTGAATCACTATGTCCGCGCAGGCGAAGACGCGCTTCGCGACTCGGTCAACAAACTCGCTGGACGATGAGTTGGCCACCGGCGGCACCCGATTCGAGACCAGTCCGGTCCGGGCGCCGCCCACAGGGGGTGCCCGCCCTTTGTCCACCGGCCGATATTGAGGACTCACTGACCACCAAAGCATGCGTGCCGACTGTTTCAGAGTGGCATACCCCTAGTTCAAGCGCTGAGTTTCGAATCCGTCATCGCCCGTCGACGACCATCGAAATGGCCGTCACGAGAATGTGCCGTGCCCGCCCCTCGATGGTTGAGTCCAGACAAGTGGCGATAGCCGACGGGACCATGGTCAGCATCGTGGGGACCAGTGCATCGGGAGTGCGAGGTAGCCACGGATCGGACCGGACCTCAGCCGCCGGGACCGGCCTTCGTCGACCTCCCACTCCGGGCAGGTTCGGAGGAGGACCTCGAGGGCGACCCGCGTCTCGAGGCGAGCCAGGGCTGCGCCGAGGCAGAAATGGATACCTCGCCCGAAGGCGAGGTGGTGCTCTGGCTCCCGGTCGATGTCGAACCGATCCGCGGCCCAGAAGATGCGCTCGTCCCGGTTCGCCGATCCAAACAGCAGCAGGACGGTGTCCCCAGCGGGCATCGTGGTGCCATGGATGGTCACGTCGCGGGTGAGGGCTCGGGAGAGGCCCTGAACCGGGGAGTCGAAGCGAAGGAGTTCTTCGACGGCCCCCGGAAGAAGTTCGGGGTGTCGCGCGAGGCGCTCGCGGGCAGCGGGGTGCTGAGCCAGGATGACCGCGCTGTTGGCGAGCAGGTTGGTCGTCGTCTCGTGCCCGGCGACCAGCAACAGCAAGCAGAACCCGAGGAGCTCCTCCTCAGTCAGCCGCTGCCCATCCACCTTGGCTTCCACCAGCGCGGAGATGAGATCGTTGCGCGGTTCTTTGTGTCGTTGGGCGATGAAGCCTTTGAAGTAATCGTACAAGGAGGCCGCGGCGGCAAGACCGGCGCTGGCTTGATCGCGCACCGGGTCTGCCTGCACGAGCAGGCTTGACCACTGCCGGAACTGCGCCCGGTCCTCCCTGGGTACGCCGAGCAGGTCGGCGATCACCATCGCCGGCAGCGGGCCGGCCAACTCCGCGACCAGATCGCAGGCACCTGCCTGGACGAATCCCTGCACCAGCTCGGTGGCGATCGCCGTAACCACGGGTTCCATGCTGGCGATCCGTCGCGCTGTGAAACCTTTGCTGACCAGCGCGCGCAACTGCGAATGCCGGGGCGGATCGGTCATGATCATCATCGGCAAGAACAGCTCGGTCATCTCCATGCCGGCCGGTGTGGGAAAGATCCCCGAGGCGGAGGAGTAGGTGCCCGGGTCCAGCAGTGCCGCCTCGACATCGGCGTGGCGGCTGAGCACCCAGGTGTTGCTAGCCGCCGTCCAGTACACCGGATGTTCGGCGCGCAATCTCGCGTAGGCGGGGTAGGGGTTGTCTTGGACCACGGTGTCGAACGGGTCGTAAAGGCTGCTTTCCGGGACGGTTGGGTGGGTCATGGCTCTCCCTAACGCTGACGCGGCTGGGCTAAGTGTCTAGACTCTGAGTCTGTACCCGTTGGGCAGGAGATGCAATGCGTACCGTCCCCACTCAGACCGCCGCCAAGTTGGGCGCCGCCGCCGAACTGTTCGCCGAGAACGGCGTCGACCAGACGAAGATCGAGGACATCGCTGCCGCGACGGGAATCCCCAAGGCGACGCTGTACTACTACTTCACGGGCAAGGAGGAGATCCTCGCCTTCCTGTTCCGAGACGTCTTGGACCGTGTCGCGGACGAGGTGGACATCGCGGTGCAGTCCGACCGGCCAGGAGCAGTCCGACTCGCAGAGGTGATCAGGGCCCAGCTGCGGGTGATGGCCGAGCAACCGGCCGTCTGCCGCGCCCTGGTAGGCGAACTGGGTCGGGCCGGCCGCATCCCGGAGATCGCTGCCATGATCCACGCGGCCTACTACCAGCCGGTACAGGACCTGCTCGCCGAGGGGGTGGCTGACGGTTCGCTGCGGCAGGTCCCGGACCCTGGGTCGGTCGCCATGGCCCTGTTCGGCGCGGTCACCATCAGCGCACTGTCCTACCTCGTCACCGACCAGCCCCTGGACGAGGAGCGTATCGGGGGCGCCGTGATCACAACGCTCCTCGACGGCCTTCGCCCCCGCTGACGCCAGCCCTGCCAGAAGCACGGATAAGGCGCCATCGGTCCACCAACCCATCGCCCCTGACCCGAAGGACGATTCCTCGACACGCCTGCGAACACTCCCCTGCCATGGGCAGTGCGCGCATTGGTGGCCCTGCTCGCGCTCGCCCCTGCTCGTCGTGACCAATCGGAGTCGCACTGCTTCTGCCGCACATCCCCGGGCTCACCCGAACTGCCACCTGAACCGCCCGGTGCTTCCGGACAAGTCTCCAGACATCCCTGGGCGGTTCGGTGTGACACCGACGCTCTGCTCTTGTCCCTATTGGGGGCGTTTCTCACGGCGGTGTGCGCTCTCGCACTTCGCCCTCCCTGCTCGTCCACGCCCTCGGCCCGGCATCGTCCCAGCCCCAGCTCACCGCGCCCTGGGCTGCCTCAGCATGTGCATACCAATGGGTTACATACGTGCATGACGGCATATAGTCTGGGCGTGTCGGACGTCACCTAGCGGGCTGACCGCGTCCGACGGAGGTAGCCCATGTATTCGGGACACGCCTGGCAGGCACTGGCGGACCTTCTCGCCGACGCGGCCTGGTACGCGATGCGGTACCTTTACGGCAGTCTCGTCGCTTTCGGAAGCTGCTGGTGCCTCGGGTGCGACGGTTACCGCGCCTGGCAGGAATGGAATCGTGACTGGCTCCGGCAAAACGAGGAACGTCGGATTGACCGAGAAGTCACCCGCGGCTTGCGCCAGGTCGAGGCCTTCCTGCAGCACCAGACACCGGCACGGACGGAGGGCCTCGACGGCGCCAAGCCGTCCCGGGCACCTCGAAGGCACCGCCGACGCCCGTCACGCGGATAGCGTGTACCCGGCCTCGGCCGATCGCCGCCCGACCGAGACGATTGTGTCAGGCTGGCGACTCCCCGGGTTCGGTGTCGGTCCAACGGCAGTTCCAGCGGTCGATGGCAAGGAAGACATGCTCGAGGTCGCGCCCCATGTCGGTCAATTCATAGCGCGGACAGCCCTCTTCCCGCCGGTGGGTGACCACCCCTGCGCGGCACAACTCCTCGAGCCGCTGGCTGAGCAGACGCGAGGACAGGTGCGGAACCGCATCGAGCAGGTCGGTGAAGCGGACCGGACCGTCGAACATCGGCCGCAGGATCGAGGCCGTCCAGCGACGCCCCAGGAACTCGATCGACTCCTGGAACCGCGGGCAGTGCGCGGTATCCAACTCTTCCCCCACCACCATCACAGGATTGCACCGGCACCGGGACCGGCGTAGGTTATCTATTGTAACTGCGCTCAGTAATCATGGAGGGTGTCGTGATGGAGTGGCTGGTGCTGGTGGGGCGGCTGCTGTTCGCCGTTCTGTTCGTGGGTAGCGGGGTGGGTCACCTCACCAAGTCCCAGATGATGGCCGGATACGCCCAGAGCAAGGGCGTGCCCTGGGCCCGCGCGTCGGTCCTCGGCACCGGCGTGCTGATCGTGGTCGGTGCGCTGATGGTGCTATTGGGTGTCTGGGCAGACCTCGGCGCACTTCTGCTGGTGGCCTTTCTGATTCCGACCGCAGTCCTGATGCATGGGTTCTGGAACGTCGCCGATCCGCAGAACAGGCAGATGGAACAGACGCAGTTCCTCAAGGACCTCGCCTTGGCCGGTGCGGCGCTGATGCTGTTCGCCTTCTTCGCCACCACTCCAGACCTCGGGCTGACCCTCACCGACCCGCTGTTGGACGGCCTGTTCGAATGAACCTCAGCACGCCGCTGCAGACGCGGTCGGGGCCAGACCCGCGCACCACCACGTCCAATCCGCACACCCGGCTCGACCAGCAGCCCTCCGACCTGAGCATCCAGGAGCGGCTGGCGGCCAGGCTGTTTACCCTCCCTGGCGTCGCGGAACGCCCCAGCGCGATCTCCGTACGGGGTCACGGGCGCTGGCCCTCCGCGAGCCGGGCCCGCGATCGCCGATGTTCATGGTCGGCCGCAAGTTCGCACGCCCTGCATCCGGCGCCGGACTTCAGCCTGCACGCCGCGCTGCCGCGCTATCTGAAGGTCGAGGCGATCGAGGCCGGTGCCTCCGCAGGTCGCCGAAGGAACCGCATCCTCACCCCAGCCAGGCGTCGGCCAGAAGGCGTCGCGCCGGGGCCGCGGGTAACCGCCTACCGCGTCCCAACCGCGTCCGGACGCGGCGGCTCCTCGCTGTCCTGACGCCGGGCGAGCATCTGGAGGAGACGGTCGCCCTCGACGTCGAGGTCGGGCAGGATCCGGTCCAGCCAGCGAGGCATCCACCAGGCCTTGTCGCCGAACAGCGCCATCAGCGCCGGGGTCAGCGTGATCCGCACCAGGAACGCGTCGATGAGGATGCCGGTCGCGAGCGCGAAGCCGATCTGCTTGATCATCACGTCGTGGGTGAAGATGAAGCCGGCGAAGACCGACACCATGATCACCGCGGCCGCGACGACCACCCGGCTGGCCTGGTCGAAGCCGTGCACCACGCTCGCCTTGCCGTGGTAGCCGTGAACGTAGGACTCCCGCATCGAGGAGACCAGGAACACCTGGTAGTCCATCGCCAGTCCGTACAGGATGCCGGTGACGATGACCGGGATGAAGCTCATCAACGGTCCACCGGTGTCGATGCCCACTAGCCAGCCGAGCCAGCCCCAGGAGAACACCGCGGTGGTCACCCCGAAGGTGGCCAGGATGCTGAGCAGGAACCCGACGGTCGCCTGGATGGGCACGACGATGGACCGGAAGACCACCAGCAGGATCAGCAGCGACAGGCCGACGATGACGGCCAGGTAGACCGGCACGACCTCGGCGAGCCGGTCGGACATGTCGATGCCGATCGCGGTGAAGCCCGTGACACCGACCACGACGTCGTACTCCTGCGCCATGGACGAGGTCGGAGCCCGCAGCGCCTGAACTAGGTCGGCGGTGGCGTCGTCGTCGGGGCCGGAGGTGGGGATGACGCTGAGCACGGCCATCGCGCCGTCCTTGCTGGTGCCGACCGGCATCGCGGCCACGATGTCGTCGCGTTGCTGCAGCTGCTGGGTGACCGCGCCGAGGGTCTGTGGGTCGACGGCAGTGCCCTCGGCGGATTCGACGGTCACCAGCAGCGGGCCGTTGAAGCCCTCGCCGAAGCCTCGGGTGACGGCCTCGTAGCTCTGCCGGGCGGCGGTGTCGGTGTTGGCGGTCGCACCGGTCGGCAGGCCCAGGTCCATGCTCGCCGCGGGGATCGCACCCAGGCCGAGGACGGCGACGATGCCAACGATCACCGGCCAGCGGAACCGCACCACGGCCTTGACCCAGTGGTCGGCGACGCTGTGGGTCTCTTCCTCGCGCTTGGTGAGCCCCTTCTGGCGGGCCTTGGCCGAGACGATCCGCTCGCCGATGAGTCCCAGCAGGGCCGGCAGCAGGGTCAGTGCGATGAGGACGGCGAGCAGCACCGTGCTCGCCGCCACCAGTGCCATCGTGGTGAGCAGCGAGATCCCGATGACGGTGAGCGCGACCAGCGCCACGATCACGGTCAGGCCGGCGAAGAACACCGCGCTGCCGGCGGTCCCGACCGCTCGGCCGGCGGCCTCACGGGCCGCCAAGCCGCGGTCGATGATCAGCCGCCGTTGCCGGTTGACCACGAACAGTGCGTAGTCGATGCCCACGGCCAGGCCGATCATCAACGCCAGCACCGGGGTGGCACTGTTCATCTCCACCGACGTCGACAGCACGAAGGCCGTACCGACGCCGATGCCAACGCCTACGAGTGCCGTGACCAACGGTAGTCCCGCGGCAACCAGCGACCCGAGTGTCAGCACCAGCACCACCGCAGCGACCGCGAGGCCGACGACCTCCGCCGGGCCGACCGGGATCTCGATAGCCTTCAGCGACTCACTGGGCAGCACCCGCAGACCAGTGCCATCCTCCTCGGCGTCCTTGACCACCTCGAGAACGGCGGAGACCTCCTCGTCGGTCAGCGACGTCGAGGGGACGGTGAACTGGAACTGGAACAGCGCCACCGGAGCCTGCGTGGAGACCAGCACACCCGGGACCGGGGTGCCGTCGACGACCAGCGGCTGGTACTGCGGCTGCTCCGCACCCGGCCGGGTAGGCCTCTGCTGGGCATCCGCACCTGGGGCGGCTGGCTCGGCGGCGGGCTGGTCCGGGCCAGGAGCACCCGGCTGCCCCAGCGCATTGACCAGGTCGGCGGGGTTGACGACCTGCTCCAGGGCGTAGACCTCCTGCACCGTTTCGGCGATGGCGGCCATCCGCTCCGGTGTGTCCAACCGCTGGCCGTCGGGCACAGTGAAGACCACGCTGGCCTGACCGCCCGAGGCCTCCGGCAACTCGTCGATGACCCGGTCCAGGACCTGCTGGGCCTCGGTGTTGTCGATCTTCATCTCCGAGGTGACCTTGACCCCGTTGACCACCAGGGCGCTCACCACCGCGGCGAGCACCAGCACCCACCCGAGGATGAACGGCCAGGGCCTGCCGTAGGCCCCTCGGCCGAGGCGGTACAGGAACGTGGACATGCGGTTCTCCTCAGACGGTAAAGGCTGCGCGGGTCAGAAGCCGGAACGAAGATGCTTGAAGGCGACGTCGAGGAACTGGTCGAACTCCAGCGACCCGGGGCCCGATGACGTGTCCCCTGGCAGGCGGACGTCGACCAACCCCTCGAGCGCCGACGAGACCATGCCGTAGAGCGCCCCGAAGAGCAGCGAGACGTAGGTCGGCGGGTACCGATCGGCCGCCACCAAGCGCAGCCGCTGCTCAGCCTCTAGCCGCATCCGGTGCTGGACGTGGTGGACGTACGGTTCGAGTGACGGGAACTCTCGGGAGAGCCGGATGACCTCCCGCATCCGTGAAAGGGTTTCCGTGGTCAGCTGCAGCCGCAGTACGGCGTGGATCGCGTCGAGCAACGGGACGTCACTCGAAACGTCCTCAAGGGCGCTCACCGCCGCATCGATGCCCGAGTACGCCACCGAGGCGACCGCTGCCTCCTTGCAGGAGTAGTGGTTGGCGAACGTGCGGCGTGAGTACCCCGCCCGCTCCACCACGTCGTCGATCACGAAGCCGTCCAGACCACGCGCCTTTGCCAGGTCAAAGGCGGCCTCGGCGAGCGCCTGTGCTGTCGCCTCACGCTTCATCTCACGCAGTCCGGGTCGTGACACGCACCAAGCGTGGCAGATTGTTGCCCAAACGGCAAAATGACCCAACGGGCAACCTAGTCGAACACAAGTCAGAATGTGATCTCGGATAGGGCGTCCTTGGCTGCGAAGAAGGGTTGCGTGCACCCACCCCGAAGCTGGCGTCCATGCGTTCGAGCGCCGTGTCGAACGTCGCACGGATAGTGGAGGCGGCACGCCGCCTCTTCGCCACCGGCGACGGCACTGGGACGCTCACCGCGGCGCCCGAGAGGCTGGCATCGGGGTCGCGACGCTCGGTTCAGGAGCGCTCCTGGCGAGACTCTCGAACCTCTCTATGCGGGCGCGTCGATGATAGAGCCGTGGGTCGCGGAACGCCTGGGGATGGGTCGACCGAAAAGCCCGGCCTGGCGCGGCAAGGACGTAGCGTCACTTCGCATGGGCGATGCACCCAGACGACGGGCGACGGGCAATGGAGTTCTCGGCGAGGTTCCGTAACGGAAGTTTCCGATGACGCCATGCTGATCGCTGCTCATCACAACGAGGCCGACGATCCCGCGGCCAACGAGAAGCCCCAGGCCGGCGGGTCTGGCCCTCGGTCACGGCGGTTCCAGTTCTCAGGCACCAACGCCAGATGTGGCGCGCACCGCATCCGGCCGGAACGATCCGGGCGGCGGGGTGACACCGTTCTCACGGCACCACGCACCCGGCGGACGCTGGTACTTACGAGGAATGCCGTTGGACGGCTCGAGCTGCATCGGGATCGGCGGCAACGGCGGCAGACCCATGTCCTTCTCCGCAGCCAGCTCGTCGGCGTCCTTCTCCTCCGACATCCCGATCGGGCCGATCGTCTGAGCGTTCAGGAACTGCCGC